>NZ_JADIKL010000017.1:0-33561 GCF_044904705.1 Dyella agri | reverse complement strand
AAGCATCGGCGACCCACTGGCTATGGACATACAACCACGAGCGTCCGAACATGGCTCTCGGCGGCATCACACCCATGCAGAAATTGGCCTTGCCCGCTTAGCTCCACTTTTGGCGAGCGCTAAAAGCGGGGGGATTACCGGGGCATGTCCATTCCATCATTTCGAGAGGGGATTGACCATGAACGTCACGTCTCGCCGCGTCTTGCTCGCCGGTTTGTTTTCCCTGGGAGTGTCAGCCACCGCGTTTGCCGGAAACCCGCCCGCCACGGGGCTTGGCCAGGCATGGCCCAATGCGGCCGATGTCAGTGCCAACCCGAGCTTCCACGTCTACGTGTTTGTGCTGGGGGGCGTGAAGTACGTGCAGGTGAACGACTTGAACGGCAACGTGCTGGGTGCGTTCGGCACGGCAGGTGGTCAGTTCGTCACCTTGCCGGTGGGACGTTTCGCGCAGCTGGTGACCACGCCGCAGACCCCGGCCGCGGTCACCACCGCCGCGGTCCCGAGTGCGGCTCCCGCCACCGTGTATCGGGACGGCTCGACCACGGTCACCGCCACGTTGCTGAGCGACGGCACGCTGCAGCTCAACGCGACGCCAGCAGATTCCGATACCTGTGATCCGATCGAGTGCAACAACCACATCCAGTGATGGCGGACCGACGCACAGGGTGCCCGGCACGCTCAGGTGTTGCCGGGTGCTTCGGGTTCACGCAGCAGCACGCTGATCCGGCGGCCATCCGGCCGCCGCTTTTCGCGGCAAGCTCCCTCGTAGGTCACCGCGCGGTCGTGGATCGCCTGCAGTCCGAGGCCGCTGGTGATCTGGTGCAGATGCGGCAGAAGCTCCTCCCATTGCACCTTGTCGGCACGTGCCTGGTCGATTTGAGCCTCGACACGCAGCATAACGCTTTGACGCCCATGCTTTCGGCAGCGGAGATACAGGCCGATCCGGCTCACGTCCCTGGGATTGCAAAGCGCGGCGACGGATTCGCAGGCGACGCGATAGATGGCCAGTCGCAGTGCAGGCGACAAGCGATCCAGCGGCCCGCGGAGCTCGCTCCAGTAGCCGATCCCGGCTTCGCCCAGCATTCTGGCGATCGCTCCTTCCCGGATCATCGCGGTCAGGTCTTGATGTCCCCACGCAACCGGGTAGAGCCCGTCGGCCACGCGATAGAGCTGGTCCTGCGCAACCAGGGCACGGCGCTGATACTTGCTGTCGTCGATGTCCGGCTGCGTATGACGAAGCCGTGTGGACATGGCGACGAAGCCGGCGTTCACCGTTTCGCGCGCCTGTTCCACGGCGTGTGAAGCCATGCGCAACTGTGTCTCGCCGGATTGCATGTTGCGCTGGGCCAGGGCCAGCGCCATGCGCAGGTCCAGACGTTCGGTTTCGCTGCGCCGGCGAAGTACGGCGATACGCTCCCCCAGCAACAGCATCGTGCTGATGGCAAAGGCGATGAACACCTGTGCTTGCAGCGTGTGGTGGTCGTAGCGTTCCGGCATCAGCGCGGTGATCGCCGTGCTCGCCAGCGTTCCGCCGATGGCCGCTCCCTGCCAGCCGTGCCGCAGGGTGAGCCAGACCACCGGCACGAACAGGCCGATCTGCGCGAGCTGGCGCACGGAAGCATTCGCCGGCGCCATCAGCGCGACCCAGACGAGCAGCAACAGGATAGGGGCCAGCAGCATCCCGCTTTCGATCAGCAGTCCGTTCCAGGCCAGCCGGCTTCCCAGGGACATCCACGAGTGTCCGCTGCAGAACAAATAGACGCACAGCAGCATAGGCGTCAGAGTCAGGACGCCCAGGAAATTGCCCAGCCACCATCGCGCCGCCAGTTCGCCGTAGTGCACCACGTAGCCGGGCGGCAGCTTGGTGAGGGCCAGCATCATGATGTCGTAGCCAGACATGAGAAACGCGAGCAGCAGCGCGCAGGCGAGCAGCGCGCTCATGTTCGCGGCATCTTTCGTCACGATGGGCCAGCGGCTGCGGAACAGATGCACGATGGGCATCATGAACACGATGGAGGGCACCACGTTCAGCACGGCCCAGGTGGTGCCCATCTGGTCCGCGTTGGTCAGGCTCATGTGCGCGAGCGAGACGGCCTCGCCGACGACCAGGGCGAACCAGTAGCGGCGGTCGACCAGCAGCAGGACGGCAAGATGGAAGCCGGTCAGGATCAGCCAGTGCGAGATGGAAAGCTGGCGGAACAGCGTGACACCGATGCCGTACGAGACGGCAACGGCGATCTGGCTGCGCCAGGAACCAGCTGCGAATCCCCCAACCATCGGCTCGCGCCTCGCTCCTTAGGTCGATGGCGATACAGAAAGCCCGCTTGCCGTGGGCAAGACATGAGCCGAAACAGTTTAGATGCAGAGGCGACGTGCTGCCAGACGGAATTCCGCGAATTGCCGGAAACGCACAACGCCCCTGACGGGGCGTTGTGTTTCACACGATCCGGAGACCTTCACTGGATCCGCGCGATGTTTCCATTCGCGTCCACCTGCACCATGTCGCCCTGGCGGATGCCGCTGGCGTCCTTGACCTGGATGTTCTGGTAGCTGCCGTTGCCCATCTTGATGCGCACCAGCCAGCTGGTATTGCTGCCGGTGTTGTTGCCGATCGCGTGGCCGGCGAAGCCGCCGCCCACGGCGCCGCCCACGGTGGCTAGTTTCCTGCCGTTGCCCTTGCCGACCTGGTTGCCGAGCACGCCGCCGGCGATGGCGCCGATGATCGCGCCGGCGGTGCCGTGGCCGCCGCCCTGGGTGATGTTCTGTTCCACGCGCTGCACGGTGCCGCACTGGTCGCAGCGCAGATAGATGCCGTCGTTGCGCACGAGCACGCCGTTGCCTTGCGCGGCGGCGGCGCCGGTGCCGGCGAGGCCGAGCGCGGCGGCCAGGGCGAGCGAGAGCAGGGGATGGATTTTCATGGCGATCTCCTTGGGTGGTGGCGCAGGTGCATCAGTGTAGAAGCGCGCGAGCGCAAGATTTCGTTATGGCATCACGCCGCGGGCGGCGCGTCCTCCGGGGAGTGACGCAGCAGCCAGGCAAGTACCGGCGGGGTGACCATCGCGGTGAGCAGGGACATCGCCACGATGATCGCGTAGACGCGGTTGTTGAACACGCCGGCGGCCAGGCCAAGGCTGGCGATCACCACGCCCACCTCGCCGCGCGGCACCATGCCGAAGCCCACGATGGTCGCACCGCGCCTGCCCAGTGACAGCGCGCCGAGCCCGCCGCCGACCAGCTTGGAGATGATGGCGATCACGGTGACCGCCAGCAGCATCCACAGCGCGTCGGCACTGGCCAGTTCGTGCAGGTCGATCTTGCTGCCGGTGATCACGAAGAAGAACGGCGTCAACAGGGTCAGCAGCGGCTGGGTCTGCTTTTCCAGGGTGTGTTGCTGGCGGGTTTCCGAGGCGATCATGCCGGCGAGGAAGGCGCCGATGATCGCGGCGAGGCCGAACAAGGTGGAGACGTAGGCCAGGCCCAGGCATAGCGCCAGCGCGATCAGCAGCGGCGATTGCGCGTGGCGCGGCTTGTCCAGCCAGCTGGAGTTCCAGCGCATCACCCGCGCGCCGCCCCAGCCGATCACCGCGATGAAACCCACTGCCTCGCCCAGCACCACCAGCAGGTTGCCGGGCTTGAACTCTTCGCCACCTTGCAGCGACACCACCACACCCAAAAGCAGCATCGCGAGGATGTCGTCGATCACCGCCGCACCGAGGATCACCTTGCTCTCCACCCGCTGCAGCGCGCCCAGCTCCTGCAGCACGCGCGCGGTGATGCCGGCCGAGGTGGCCACGAAGGCGGCGGCCACGAACATCGATTTGTCCCAGTTGAAGCTGTTGCTGTGAGCCCATAGCGCGCCCATGCCGAACGGCACGATCACGCCGATCACACCCACCAGGAAGGCCGTCTTGCCGACTTTCTTCAAGTCTTCCAGCCGCGTTTCCAGGCCCACCGAGAACAGCAGCAGCACCACACCGACCTCGGCCAGCACGTCCAGCGGCGTGCCGGTGGCGACCTGCTCGGGCGTGATCCAGCCCAGCAGCGAGGGACCGACCACGCAACCTGCAGCGATCTCGCCGACCACGCCGGGCAGCTTCAGGCGTTGTGCGATCTCGCCGCCGATCTGTGCCGCGACGAACACGATGAACAGGGTCAGCAGGATGTCGCTGGCGTGGTGCATGCGGTGCGTCCGGGCGAGGGCGTAGGCTGCATGCTACATGCCGCGCGCGCCGGCGTCGTGATGCTTAGAGCCTGTTCAATGTCTCCGCGTTGCTCGCATTGCCCTCGCATGGCCGTCAGGTGGTGGTGCGTGGCGCAGCGCCTGCCTGGCTGGCAGGTCAAGCCGCGCGCTGCCGCATGGCGGCCATGCGAGGGCAACCCCTGCACCTATAAATTCCGGGGCCGGGTCTGTTTGCCCGCATGCCTGCGTCATCACTCAGTCGTGGACCGACGTCCACTTCCTCGTTCTTCCTTGGCTTGCGCGCAAACAGCTCCCGGCGCGGGCCACGCGGAGACATTGAACAGGCTCTTAGTGCGCGGCTGGCAGCGCTTCGTCCGATCGATCGGGGCGCAGCCGGCCGAACACGCGGCTGGCGGCGGCAGTGATCACGGCCAGCAACAGCACCGTCCAGCGGAAGGCAACCACGAAGTCCTCGGCGGCGTGTCCGCGCAGCAGCCCCTGCATCAGCAAGGTGGACAGCGCGATGCCGAAGCTCATCGCCAGGTATTGCACGGTGGATGCCATCGACGAGGCCATCGAGGCATGGCTGATGTCCAGGTCGTTGTAGATCAGCGTGTTCATGGTGGTGTACTGCAAGCCGGCAAAACTGCCGTAGCAGAACGTGAGCAGGGCGATCAGCCACGCCGGCGTACCCGGTCCGAACAGCGCGAACGCGGCCAGCAGCAGTGCCACGATCAGCGTATTGCCCAGCAGCAGGCGGCGGTAGCCGTAGCGCACCAGCACGCGGTTGATCACCCACTTCGCGGCGATCGCGCCTACCGCCTGGGGCACCATCATCAGGCCTGCCGCCAGTGGCGACCAGCCGCAGCCCACCTGCAGGAACAACACCAGCAGCAGGAACATGCCGGCAATGCCCAATCGAGTGAACAGGCCGCCGGCCAGCGATACCCACACGCTGCGCACGCGCAGCAAGGTGAGGTCGGCCACCGGGTGCGCGGTGCGCCGGCTGTGCCAGACGTAGGCCACGCCCAGCAGCAGCGCGATGCCGCTGCAGCCGGCCATTTTCATCCATGGCACCGGGTTGGTACCGGCCAGCTCCGAGGCGGCGAGCAGCAGTGCGGAGGCAGCGGCGAACAGCAGGAAGCCTATGAGGTCAAAGGGGTTGGCGCGGTCCAGCCGGTACTCAGGCATGTCGCGCCGGTTCATCCACAAACCGGCGATTGCCACCGGCACGTTGACCAGGAAGATCAGCCGCCACGAGGTGTATTCCACCAATGCGCCGCCCAGCAGCGGCCCGAGCACCGAGCCGAGCAGGCCAAAGGTGGCGACAGTGCTCATCGCGCTCACGAATTCGCGCTTGTCGATACTGCGCACCAGCACGTAACGCCCCACCGGCATCAACGCGGCGCCGCCCACGCCCTGCAGCACGCGCGCAGCCACCAGCTGGGTC
Source organism: Dyella agri (assembly GCF_044904705.1). Classification (NCBI taxonomy): domain Bacteria; kingdom Pseudomonadati; phylum Pseudomonadota; class Gammaproteobacteria; order Lysobacterales; family Rhodanobacteraceae; genus Dyella; species Dyella agri. The sequence goes on along the minus strand of NZ_JADIKL010000017.1, from coordinate 27,931 downwards.
AGTGTCTGCGACAGGCCGCACAGCAGCGAACCCAGGCCGAACAGCACGATCGCCGCGCCGAACACCCGGCGTGTGCCAAAGCGGTCGCACAGCCACGGGCTGGCGGGAATCAGGATCGCCAGGGTCAGCACGTAGCTGGTCAGCGCGCTGCGCATGCCCAGCGGTGTTTCCCTGAGCGCGTCGGCCATGGCCGGCACCGCGGTGTTGACCACGGTGGAGTCCAGCGCCTGCATGAAGAACGCTGCGGCCACCAGCCAGAGCAGGCCGCGGTAGCGCTGGCGCGAGGAGATCTCCGGTTCGGCTTCGACCGCGATCGCCGCTGCGACGGCATCGGCGTGGGGGACGGACTCGGTGGCTTGCTGAGGCATTGCCGCAATGATAGCTGCTATGACAGCTTGCTTTCCGCCGCGATCCTGCGCAGAGTCAGCCTTGTTTCATCGATCGCCATCCCCAGATTGGATTGGCGATACAACCAAGACCATTGCGCGCCGGGGTGCCCATCGCCCCGGCGTGTGTTTTTGCGCGACCCGCATTGCCTGCGACAGGACAAGGACCATGAGCCGCAAACCCGCCATCACCATTTCCCGCCTCGACCTGGAGCGTATCGAGGCCTTGCTCGACCGGCTGCCGCCGACGCAGGCCGCGGCCATTGCCGGGCTGCGCGAGGAACTGGATCGCGCCACGGTGCTGGAGCCGTCGGAGATGCCGCGCAACGTGGTGACGATGAACTCCACCGTGAGCTTCACCGGCGAGGAAGGCGGCGCGCCGCAGCAGTTGACCCTGGTGTACCCGAATGCGGCCGGCAAGCCCGGCACCGTGTCGATCCTGGCGCCGGTGGGCAGCGCGCTGCTGGGCCTGGCCAAGGGCAAGCACATCGACTGGCCCACGCCGGACGGCCGCACGCGCCGCCTCACCGTGCTGTCGATCGACTACCAGCCCGAGGCGGCCGGAGATCTGCACCGCTGAGCGGCGCGGCTCACGGGTGGGGCTTGAAGTGGTGTATGAAGCCGACCTGGAACCCGCCGGGCAGCCAGCCGATGATCAGCGACGACTTCCGGTGCGCTGCCCAGATGCCCACGCCTGCGCCCAGCGCGGCGCCGGCCAGCACATCGGTCTGCCAGTGGCCGCGCGTCTTCATGCGCGCCACCGCGTCGTAGGCCGGTAACAGCGCCAGCGCGTAGACCGCGGGGTGGTCGTGGCCGTAGTTCACGATGAATGGCGTTACCGCGGCAGTGATCGCGGTGACCTCGCCGCTGGGGAAGCTCTGCGCGTGGCTGCCTTCGAAGAAGCGGTTCGGATCGGAGGTCTGCGAGGGGCGCTCGCGCTGGAACGTGTACTTCAGCGCCTGCGAGCCGATGCCGGAGATGACCATCGCGTCGACCGAGCGCCAGAAGGTGTCGCCCAGCTCGTCCTGGTCGCCGAAAGCCAGTGCGCCGCCGGCCACCGTCACGATGGAGCCGTACATGACGATGTTCTGGTTGGTGCGCTTCCAGATGCCGCTGTTGTCGTAATGCAGGCGGTGGTCGATGCCGAGCGGGCCGCCGCCGGCGAAGGCGGGTGCAGACAGCGTGAAGGCGAGCAGCAACAACGTGAAACGTGTCGTGCGCATGGGGTGCCTCCCTTGCGGCCCTGAGACGTGGCCGCCGGTGGTTCAGCCTAGTCCTGCTGGCTTTCGATTCGCTTACTTGGACGCTCCGCCGCAAGCTGCGGGTAGCTAAACTTCCCCCATGAGCGCATCCCCCGTTTCCGCCGCCAGCAAAACCCATGCCGCCGATCTGCGCGAACGCATCGAGCAGGCCAATTATCGCTACCACGTACTCGACGATCCGGAGATCACCGACGCCGAGTACGACCGCCTGATGCGCGAGCTGGAGGCGCTGGAAGCGGCGCATCCCGAACTGGCCGCGAGCGATTCGCCCACCCGCAAGGTAGGCGCGCGCGCCAGCGGCGGCTTTGCCGAGGTGCGCCATGCGATGCCGATGCTGTCGCTGTCCAACGCCTTCGAACAGCAAGTCGATGAGGGGCAGGGGGAAGACGACCGTGTGCGTTTCCACGAGGTAGCCGAATTCGAGCGGCGCATCGAGCAGACGCTGGACCGCGCTACACCGGTGTTTTCGGTGGAGCCCAAGCTGGATGGCCTGGCGATCAGTCTGCGCTACGAGCACGGCCAGTTCGTGCAAGGCGCCACGCGCGGCGACGGCGAGACCGGCGAGGATGTCACCGCCAACCTGCGCACGGTGCGCGCGATCCCGCTGAAGCTGCGCGGCGCGGGCTGGCCCGACGTGCTGGAGGTGCGCGGCGAAGTAATCATGCTGCGCAAGGATTTCGAGGCATTCAATACGTACGCGCGCGCGCACGACGAGAAGACGCTGGCCAACCCGCGCAACGGTGCGGCGGGCTCGCTGCGCCAGCTCGATCCGGCGATCACCGCGAAGCGCAGGCTGAGTTTCTTCGCCTATGCGGTGGGCGTGGTGGAGGGCGGCGCATTGCCGCCAACGCATTCGGCCACCTTGCAGCAACTGCGCGCATGGGGATTCCCGGTGTCGCCCGAGGTGGGCACGGCACGCGGTTTCGCGGGCCTGATCGCCTATTTCAAGCGCATCGGCAGCAAGCGCGACAGCTTGCCGTATGACATCGACGGAGTGGTCTACAAGTTGGACGACTACGAAGGCCAGCGTGCGATGGGTTTCGTGGCGCGCGCGCCGCGCTGGGCCATCGCGCACAAATTCCCGGCGCAGGAACAGACCACCACGGTCGAGGCGATCGAGATCCAGATCGGCCGCACCGGCGCCGCCACGCCGGTAGCACGGCTGGCACCGGTGCAGGTGGCCGGCGTCACCGTCACCAACGCCACGCTGCACAACGCCGACCAGGTGGCGCGGCTGGACGTGCGCGTGGGCGACACGGTGATCGTGCGCCGCGCCGGCGACGTGATTCCCGAAGTAGTGCGTGTGATGCCCGAACAGCGTCCGCCGCACACGCAGCCATGGACGATGCCGGCGCATTGCCCGGTGTGCGGCTCGGCGCTGCTGCGCGAGGAGGGCGAGGCGGCGTACCGCTGTTCCGGCGGACTGATCTGTGCGGCGCAGCGCAAGGAGGCGCTGATCCACTTCGCCTCGCGCCGCGCGATGGATATCGACGGCCTCGGCGAACGCTACGTCGATGCGCTGGTGGATTTCGGCTACGTGCACACACCGGCCGATCTCTACAAGCTCACGCTGGACGATTTCCTGGAGATGAAGCGCCGCGCCGACGAGCGCGACGGCACCACGCCGGAGACGGTGAAGGCCGGCAAGATCGCCACCAAATGGGCCGAGAACCTGCTCGAGGGCATTGCCGCCAGCAAGAACACCACGCTGGCGCGCTTCCTGTTCGGGCTGGGCATCATGCATATCGGCGAAAGCACGGCGAAGACCTTGGCGGCGTGGCTGGGCCGGCTGGAGTTCGTGCGCAGCATGCCGGCGCCGGTGTTGCGTGTGCTGCCGGATGTCGGCGGCGAGGTGGCGGCATCGATTGCGGGCTTCTTCGCGCAGCCCGGCAACCAGCAGGTGGTCGATGCCTTGCTGGCCGCCGGCATGCATTTCGGCGACGAAGGCGAACCTTCGCCGAAACTGCGCGAGCGGCTGGGACTTGCCGTGCTGCTGGATATGGCGGGCGTCAACAAGCTCGGTCCCAAGAGCACCTTGCTCCTGGCCGCGCAGTATCCGACGCTGCAGCGGCTGCTAGCCGCGGGGCAGGCGCAGTGGATCACCGCCGGGCTGCCGCAGGCGGCGGCGATCAACCTCGACGCGTATCTGGCGGACGCTTCGCAGCTGAGCGAATTGCGCGTCGCCGAGGCTGCGATGCAACGCCTGCTGGATGTCATTCCCCAGGCGGCACAGGCGGCCAACCTGCCGCTGGAAGGCCAGACTGCGGTGCTCACTGGCACGCTGCCTACCATGAGCCGCGACCAGGCCAAGGAGAAACTCGAAGCCCTGGGTGCGAAGGTCGCCGGCAGCGTGTCGAAGAAGACCAGCTTCGTGGTGGCCGGCGCGGAAGCCGGCTCCAAGCTCGACAAGGCAAACGAGCTGGGCGTGCCGGTATGGGACGAGGCGCAGTTGCTGGCCTTGCTGGCCGAGCATGGAGTCGCGCCGTGAAGAACCCGGGGCTGCACGAAGCACTGCAACTGCGCGCGCGCCTCTACGCGCTGATACGCACGTTCTTCGCCGAGCGCAAAGTGCTGGAGGTGGAGACACCGATCCTCTCGGCGGCCGGCAACACCGAGCCGAACATCGAGAGTTTCAGCACGCAGTTCAGCGGCCATGTCGATGCCGGGGCGCGCGAGCGCTGGCTGCGTACCTCGCCGGAGCACCCGCTGAAGCGTCTGCTCGCGGCGGGTGTGGGCGACTGCTACGAGCTGGGGCGGGTGTTCCGCAACGGCGAGGCGGGTGGGCGGCACAACCCCGAGTTCAGCATGCTGGAGTGGTACCGGGTGGGCTGGGATCATCGTCGGCTGATGCACGAGACCATCGAGCTGGTGGCCGCGGCGCTGGCGATGCTGGGCCGCCGTGCCGAAGTGCTGATCGAGGGGTACCGCCAGCTGTTCATCGACGAACTGGGCCTGGACCCGGCGCACGCACCCATCGACGAACTGCGCGAGCCGCTGGCCGGCCTGGGCATCGATCCCGAGGGGCTCACCCGCGACGATTGGCTGGACTTGCTGCTCACCCACAAGCTGCAGCCGGCGTTTCCGCGCGAGCGCATCACCGTGATCCACGACTATCCGGCCAGCCAGTGCGCGCTGGCCAGGGTGCGCCCCGGCGATCCGCCGCTGGCCGAACGTTTCGAGCTGTACCTCGGCCCGTACGAACTGGCTAACGGCTACCACGAGCTCAACGACGCGGCGGAACAGCGCGCGCGCTTCGAGCGCGACAACGCGCGCCGCCGCGAACGTAGACAAAGCGAACCACCGCTGGACGCGCACCTGCTCGCCGTCCTCGATGCCATGCCCGACTGCGCCGGCGTGGCGCTGGGCGTGGAGCGCCTGCTGATGTGCCTGGCCGGCACCGACGCGATCGCCGACGTGCTGGCGTTTCCCTTTTCGGAAGCCTGACCATGCCGGAGCCCTTGCTGCGCGGCATTCACCACGTCGCCCTGATCTGCTCGGACTATCCGCGCTCGAAGGCGTTCTACAGCGGGACGCTGGGGTTGCGTATCGTGCGCGAGGTCTACCGCGAGGCGCGCGATTCCTGGAAGTGCGACCTGGAAGTCAGCCCCGGCGTGCAGCTGGAGCTGTTCTCCTTTCCGGGTGCGCCGCCGCGTCCTTCCTGGCCGGAGGCGCAGGGACTGCGTCACCTCGCGTTCGTGGTGCCGGACGTGGATGCCGCGGCGGCGGCGTTGTCTGCCCGCGGGGTGGCCTGCGAAGCGGTGCGGGTGGACGAGTACACCGGCAAACGCTTCGTCTTCTTTGCCGATCCGGACGGCTTGCCGATCGAGCTTTACGAAGCCTGAAACAGACACGCGGCCGGGGGCCGCGTGTCGTGTGGCCCGGTGCAGCCGTGCCGCTTATTCGTCGTCGCTGCGCAGGTAGCGGAAGATCAGGCCGCCGACGACGCCACCGATGATGGGCATCACCCAGAAGAACCACAGCTGGTGGACTGCCCAGGTGCCCTGGAAGAAGGCCACTGCGGTCGAGCGCGCCGGGTTCACCGAAGTGTTGGTGACCGGAATGCTGATGAGGTGGATCAGGGTCAGCGCCAGGCCGATCGGGATGCCGGCGAAGCCGGCCGCCGCGTTCTTGTGGGTCGTGCCCATGATGATGAACAGGAAGAAGGCGGTCATCACGATCTCGCACACCGCCGCCGCACCCATCGAATAGCCGCCGGGCGAGTGGTCGCCATAGCCGTTCGAGGCAAAGCCGCTGGCGCTGGCGTCGAAACCCGCCTTGCCGGTGGCGATGGCGTACAGCACCGCGCCGGCGACGAGGCCGCCGATCACCTGGGCGACGATGTAGGGCAGTACTTCCTTCGCCTGGAAGCGGCCGCCGGCGGCGAGGCCGCAGGTCACGGCCGGGTTGAAGTGGCCGCCGGAGATGTGGCCGACCGCGTAAGCCATGGTCAGCACGGTGAGGCCGAAGGCCAGCGCCACGCCGACGAAGCCGATACCCAGCTGAGGGAATCCCGCAGCCAGCACGGCGCTGCCGCAGCCTCCCAGTACCAGCCAGAACGTGCCGAAGAATTCGGCTGCCATGCGTTTGCCCAGGTTCATCGATAACTCCTTTTCGATTGCATGTATGGACACGAGCGTCGCGGCAAGGCGACGCATGCCGGATGACTGGCCGGAGGCCAGGGTCGAACGACGTTTCCTCTCCCCCTGAAAACGGCGCCGGGCGGGTCGCATGCAGATTGGCCGGCCCGCCCGTGTGGCCCGGCATCCCGCCGGACAGGGGCGAGCATAGGGGATGCGGGCGGCATCGCGTAGTGCCGTGCTCTGAGCTATGTTGCCGGACTCATTCCGCACCGGGCCACGATTCCCTCATGAGCGAAGCCACGACATGGTCGACACCGGAGATGACAGGCGGGGCAGCGCGCCGGCTTGATCGCCGCGACGCCCGCACCCTGCTGTTGTCCGCGCTGGGCGGCGCGTTGGAGTTCTACGATTTCGTGGTGTTCGTGTTCCTCACGAAGCAGCTGGGTGCGCTGTTCTTTCCGCAGGGCACCGCGTCGTGGCTGGCCCAGGTCAAGGTCTACGGCATCTTCGCCGCGGGCTACCTGGCGCGGCCACTGGGCGGCATCGTGATGGCGCACTTCGGCGATCGTTCGGGGCGCAAGCGCATGTTTACCCTCAGCGTGTTCCTGATGGCGCTGCCCACGCTGGCGATCGGCCTGCTGCCCACCTACGCGCAAATCGGCATGTTCGCGCCGTTGCTGTTGCTGCTGCTACGCATTGTGCAGGGCGTCGCCGTGGGCGGCGAAGTGCCGGGTGCCTGGGTGTTCGTAGCCGAGCATGCGCCGCCTACACGCACAGGTTTCGCCTGCGGCAGCCTGACCGCGGGGCTGACCGCGGGCATCCTGATCGGTTCGCTGTTGGCGGCCTGGCTCAACGCCCGGCTGGCTCCGGCCCAGTTGCTGGACTGGGGATGGCGGGTGCCGTTCCTGCTGGGCGGCGTGTTCGGTTTTGCCGCGGTGTGGTTGCGCCGCTGGCTCAGCGAGACGCCGGTGTTTGCGGAAATGCGCGAACGCAAACAGCTCAGCCGGGAACTGCCATTGCGCGTGGTGCTGGCCGGACACCGGCGCGGCGTGGTGGTGTCGATGCTGGTGACCTGGATGCTCACGGCGGCGATCGTGGTGCTGATCCTGATGTTGCCGACGCTCGCGCCGAACGGTTTCGGCATTCCGCCGAAGCTGGCCTTCCTGGGCAATGCACTGGCAGCCTGCGCGCTCACTGCGGGCTGCATGGTCTACGGCTGGCTGGCCGATCGCTGCGGCGCCTTGTGGACCCTGCTGATCGGCTCGTTGCTGCTGATGGCTGGCACCTGGGCCTTGTTCGCCGACCTCGCCACAGGCGGCGCGCATTTCCTGTCGCTTTACGCGCTGATCGGCCTGCTGGTGGGCGTGACCGGCGTGGTGCCCGTGGTGATGGTGCAGGCGTTCCCGCCGCCGGTGCGCTTCTCCGGCCTGTCGTTCTCGTACAACGTGGCCTACGCCGTGTTCGGCGCCGGCACTGCCGCGATGATCGGCTGGCTCGCCGTACATGCCGGACGCATGGCGCCGGCATATTACGTCGTCATCACGGCGGTGGTGAGCGCCGGTGTAAGCGCTTGGTTGCTGCTGCGCCGAAGGACGGGCTAGAACTCCAGTTCCTGGGTGGCACAGAGGTAGTCCACCATCGGCGCCACGCGCTTGAAGCAGGCAACCGTCCACGGCAGCAGTTCCGTGGAGCAGGCCAGCGCCTCGTCGAAGCCTTCGCCGCAGGCGAAATCCTTGCGCTTCAGGTCCTCGATCAGCTCGTGGCCGGGGTCGTAGCCGTGTGGCGGGCGTTTCAGCGATTCGCCCCAGAAGGTCATGTGTTCGCGGAAGGCCGGGCTCTGCGTGGCCTTCTTCCAGGTGGCGGGATTGTCGGCGAGGAAGGCGCGGATCTTCTTCAGCGCCTCGGGTTCGGGATGCCACATGCCGCCGCCGGCGAAGCAGTCGCCGGGCTGGATGTGCATGTAGAACGAGGGCGCGGGAATCTCGTGGCGGCGTTCGTGGAAGAAGCGCGCGCCCTGCCAAGGCTTGTACGGCAGCTTGTTGTTGGAGAAGCGGGTGTCGCGGAAGATGCGGAACAGCGAGCCGCCGTTCTTGCGTGGGTCGGCGCGGTAGTGCGGGCTGATCTTCGCCAGCGGCGCCTGCAGGTCGGTGATGAGCTGCAGGAACGGCTCGCGCACGCGGCGCTCGTAGTCATTCTTGTGCGCCTGGAACCAGTCGCGGCTGTTGTTGCGGTCGAGCGCACGCAGAAACTTGAACGTGGCGGGGCTGAAATAGGCGTGGGGCATGAGGGACTCTGTCAGGTCAGTTCGGCGGCCAGCTGTTCGCCCCAGGCCTGCAACTGATCCAGCAGGGGCAGCTTGTCCTGCCGTGCGGGATCGGCGCGCAAGGCGGCGAGCGTGGCGAAGTAGCCGTCGAGGGTGAGCGTGGTAAGTAGCGTTTCGCAGGTGAGGCGTTGGCGGCGGAAGCTTTCCCAGCGCTCCCGCTCGTCGGCGTCCAGGGCTTCCGGCCAGTTGCGGGCCCGGTAGCGGAAAAGCAATTCCGCATAGCGTGGATCGCGGAACGGGAAGGTGCGCGTGGCCAGCTGTTCCGGCGGCGTGGCGCGCACTTCGCGCAAGAGGCGCTTGTCGGCGTCGGGCAGGAAACCGCCGTACAGCGCCAGCTCGGGGTCTTCCGGCGGCGGCAGCTCGGCAGCGCGGGCGAACACGCGGGCGACCTTGGCTGCCAGCCCGTCGGCGGCAGCCAGTTTGTCGCGGTGGACCAGGCAGCGCTCGGGATCGAGCTGCAGGCGAGCCAGGTCCAAGCCTTTCAGCGCGGAGAGCGGCGCCAGCGCAGGGGCGCGGTTCGCCCGCACGGTGCGCAGCGGGATGCGTTCGACGCCCTCCGGCAGGTCGGCACGTGCGGTGAACACGCGGTCGGCGATCTCGTCCTCGTCCAGCTGAAGCCATCCGGCCGGATTGTCGGCAAGATCGCAGACGATCACCTCGCCGGGTCGGCTGGGGTGCAACGCCAGCGGTGCGATCAGCGCGAGGCAGTGCCGGCTGGCGGGGTAGCGCGAGGACACATGCACCAGCGGCGTCATGCCGGCCACGTCGAGCAGCTCGAACACGCGCTGCTTGCGCCGCAGCGCGTAGAACCAGTCCCACAGCCGCGGTTGCCGCACGCGGATCAATCGGGCCAGGTCGATCAGCGCGTGCACATCGGAGAGCGCGTCGTGCGCGCGCTCCTGCTGCAGGTGGTTGGCGGCGGCCAGGAGTTCGAGCTTGAAGCTGGGCGTACCGTCGTCGCGGGTCGGCCACGCGATACCTTCGGGCCGCAGCGCCTCGCACATGCGCGCGAGGTCGATCAGGTCCCAGCGCGAGTTGCCGTTCTCCCACTCGCGGCCGTAAGGCTCGTAGAAATTGCGGTAGAGCAGCTGCCGCGTCACTTCGTCGTCGAAGCGCAGCGAGTTGTAGCCCACACCGCAGGTACCGGACGCGGCGAGTTGCTCGTGCACGCGGGCGGCGAACTCGGCCTCGTTGATACCTTCGCGCTCGGCCTGCTGTGGCGTGATGCCGGTGATCAGGCAGGCTTCGGGATGGGGCAGGCTGTCGCGAGGCGGCTTGCCGAAGAACATCACCGGTTCGCCGACGATTTCCAGTTCTGTGGTGGTGCGGACGCCGGCGAACTGTACCGGGCGGTCGCGCCGGGTGTCGGCGCCGAAGGTCTCGTAGTCGTGCCAGAAGAAGGTCTGCATGGGACCCGATGATCGCATGCGGGTACGCGGATTGGCCCAGCGCAGGCGGCGCCGGTCTGCTTGCCCGCAGACCACAGGCATGTCGGCGAGCAAGGGGGCGTCCGTGGATGGCTACGGTTCCGAGGGGCGAGGAAGGGAGGCAGGCCTTCCTGGCACCGGGGCCAATCAGGGCATCCCTTGATAGACTGCGCGCCCAGGAGGGCGCATGAGCCAAGCCAACGAAGACAACCTGATCTGGATCGATCTGGAGATGACCGGCCTCGATACCGACGCCGACTCGATCCTGGAAATCGCCACCATCGTCACCGACAAGGAACTGAACGTACTGGCCGAGGGCCCGGTGTTCGCGATCCGCCACGAGCTGGACCGGCTGGAGGCGATGGACGCCTGGAACCGCAACCAGCATGGCAGGTCCGGCCTGTGGCAACAGGTGCTCGACTCCGAGGCTGGCCATGCGGCGGCCGAGCAAGCCACGCTGGACTTCCTGCGCGACTGGGTGCCGGCGGGCAAGTCGCCGATGTGCGGCAACTCGATCTGCCAGGACCGCCGCTTCCTGCACCGGCAGATGCCGCGGCTGGAGCGTTTCTTCCATTACCGCAACCTCGACGTGTCCACGCTGAAGGAGCTGGCGCGGCGCTGGGCGCCGGCGATCGGCAAGGGCTTCGGCAAGGAATCCGCGCATACCGCCTTGTCGGATATCCGTGATTCCATCGAGGAATTGCGCTACTACCGCCGCTACATGGGTCCGTTGGGCGGCCAGGAACCGGCATGACTGCGCTCGATGCCATGTTCGCGACAGTGCTCGACTGCGCCGGTCGTCGACTGGTGCTGGATCGCCCGCGCGTGGCCGGCATCGTCAACGTCACGCCCGACTCGTTTTCCGACGGCGGCGAACACGCCACCACCGAAGCAGCCGTGGCGCATGGGCTGGCGCTGGCGGAGCAGGGTGCCGACATGCTTGACGTGGGCGGCGAGTCGACCCGCCCCGGCGCGGCCGACGTGCCAGTGGAGGAGGAATTGCGCCGGGTGATTCCGGTGATCGAGCAACTGGCCGCGCGCACCGTGCTGCCGATTGCCGTCGATACTTCCAAGCCCGAGGTGATGCGCGCCGCGGTCGCGGCGGGCGCGGGCATGGTCAATGACGTGTATGCGCTGCGCCGCGAAGGCGCGCTGGATGCCGTGGCGGCACTCGGTGTACCGGTGTGCCTGATGCACATGCAGGGCGAGCCGCGCAGCATGCAGGACGATCCGCATTACGACGACGTGGTGGGCGAAGTGCATCGCTTCCTCGCCGACCGCCTGTTCGCCTGCGAGCTTGCCGGCATCGACAAGCGCAAGGTGATGGTCGATCCGGGCTTCGGCTTCGGCAAGAACCTCGAACACAACCTGGCCTTGCTGCGCGCGCTGGAGCGTTTCGCGGACCTGGGCAGTGGCGTGTACGCGGGTTTGTCGCGCAAGTCGATGATCGGTGCGCTGACCGGTCGCAAAGCGCCGGCCGAGCGTGCTGCCGGCTCCGCCGCCGCCGCGTTGATCGCGGTTCAGCGCGGCGCGCGCATGGTGCGCGTGCACGACGTGGCTGCGACGGTGGACGCCCTGGCGGTATGGCAGGGCGTTCATGCAGGCGACGAGGCGCCGCGCCGCGATCCGAAGCCGACGGCTCCGCGCTGGCCGGACGACGACTAAAAAGAAACGATGGGACGGCGGCGCACGAAGCGCCGTCGCCGGGACAGGGAACCCTTCGGAAAGGCATTATCTATGAGTCAGCGCAAGTATTTCGGCACGGACGGTATTCGCGGCGCGGTAGGCGCATGGCCGATCAATGCCGAGTTCATGCTGCGCCTCGGCCGCGCCCTCGGCGCGGTGCTCCGGCAGCAGGGCGGGGCACGCCGCGGCGTGTTGATCGGCAAGGACACCCGCGTTTCCGGCTACATGTTCGAAGCCGCGCTGGAAGCCGGCCTGGTTTCCTCCGGCGTGGACGTGCGCATGCTGGGGCCGATGCCGACGCCGGCGGTGGCCTTCCTTACCCGATCGCTGCGCGCCGAGGCCGGCATCGTCATCAGCGCCTCGCACAATCCGCACTACGACAACGGCATCAAGTTCTTCTCCGCGCAGGGCGAGAAGCTCAGCGACGCCATGGAGCATGCCATCGAGGCGGAGATCGACGCCCCCTTCGTCACCGTGCCTTCCGAACAACTGGGCAAGGCGCGCCGCATCGACGATGCAGTGACCCGCTATGCCGAGTTCTGCAAGAGCACGGTGGCCGAGGACTTCAGCCTCAACGGCCTGAAGATCGTGCTGGATTGCGCCAATGGCGCTACCTACCAGGTCGCGCCCAAGGTCTTCACCGAACTGGGCGCCGAGGTGACGGCGATCGGTGACAAGCCCGACGGTTTCAACATCAACCGAGACGTGGGCTCCACCCATCCGCAGGCGCTGCAGCGCGCGGTGCTGGAGCAGGGCGCGGACCTCGGCATCGCCTTCGACGGCGACGGCGACCGCGTGCAGATAGTCGACCGCCACGGTGTGCTTGCCGACGGCGACGACCTGCTCTACGTGATCGCACGCGCCTGGCAGGCGCGCGGCCAGCTGCACGGACCGCTGGTCGGTACCTTGATGAGCAATTACGGCCTGCAGCTCGCGCTGGACCAGCTCGGCATCGAGCTGGTCCGCGCCAAGGTCGGCGACCGATACGTGCTGCAGCAGCTCAAGGAGCGCGGCGGCGTGCTGGGCGGCGAGACCTCGGGCCACATCCTCTGCCTGGACCGCGCCACCACCGGCGACGGCATCGTCTCTGCGCTGGCTGTGCTGGAGGCGCTGGCCGGCGAGGACTTCGCCACGGCGCGGCAAGGCCTGCGCAAGCTGCCGCAGGTGATGATCAACGTACGGGCCGAGGGTGCACGCGAGGCGCTGGACGGCGATGCCGTGCGCCAGGCGCTGGCCGATACGGAACAGACGCTGCGTGGCCGCGGCCGTGTGGTGCTGCGCGCCTCCGGCACCGAGCCGCTGGTGCGAGTCACCGTGGAGGGCGCCGACGCGGCCGAAGTGCAGCAGTTGGCGCAAAGCCTGGCCGACGTCGTAAAATCCTCCGCAGAACGCTCGTGAACCAGCAGGCGCGCTGCGCCTGACTCAGGTCAATCAGGACCCGGTCGCCAAGGAATGGCCCGACGTGAACCGTCCCTGCGGTGGCGGTACACCCATTGACCGCATGCCTGAAGGATCCGAGCCCATGAAGAACGTTCCCACCCTGGACATCCGCCGCTACGACAGCGACCGCGATGCCTTCGTCGCCGAGCTTGGCGCGGCTTATCGCGAATTCGGTTTCTGCTGCATCAGCGGCCACAGCATTCCGCGCGAGCTGATCGACGGTTCGTACGACGTGTTCCAGCGCTTCTTCGCGCTGCCCGCCGAAACCAAGATGAGGTACCACGTGCCGGGCAGCGGTGGCGCTCGCGGCTACACGCCGTTCAAGGTAGAGACCGCCAAGGACAGCAAGTTCGCCGACCTCAAGGAGTTCTGGCACATCGGCCGCGAGCTTCCGCGCGATTCGAAGTTCGCCGATGTGATGGCGCCGAACCTGTGGCCGGCCGAAGTGCCGGAGTTCCATCGCTACGGCTACGGCCTATACAAGGCGCTAGACCAGCTCGGCACCCGCGTGCTGCGCGCGCTGGCCTTGCACATCGATTTGCCCGAGCACTACTTCGAGGACAAGACCGACCAGGGCAATTCCATCCTGCGTCCGATTCACTACCCGCCGATCGCCGAGGAGAACATCCCGAACGTGCGTGCAGGCGCCCACGAGGACATCAACTTCATCACCTTGCTGGTCGGCGCCAGCGCGGAAGGACTGGAAGTGCTCACCCGCGAAGGCGAGTGGCTGCCGATCACCACCGAGGGCGACGCCATCGTGGTGAACATCGGCGACATGCTGCAGCGCCTGACCAACCACGTGTACCCGTCCACCACCCATCGCGTGGTGAACCCGCAGAACGCGAACGCGCGCAAACCGCGCTATTCGGTGCCGTTCTTCCTGCACCCGAATCCCGACGTGGTGCTCGACCCGCTGCCGCAGTGCGTGACGCCGGACAACCCGAAGCGCTATGACACGCCGATCACCTCGCATGAATACCTGCAGCAGCGGTTGCGCGAGATCAAGCTGATCTGACTGAAGGCGCTGGCGAGTGCGCCTGCCGCGCACCGCCAGCGCTTGCCCCGTGGGTCGCTTACGGGCTCACCGGAATGTTGTGCTCAGGCTGCGCCCTGCGTCCGGTATCGCCTGGATTGCCTGGCGGCCAGTTTCATGGCCAGCCGGTCCGGCACCAGCTTGAACACGCTCTTGATCACGCGGTTCACGCGACCGGTGACACGCACGATTTCGCCGCGTTCCACGGCATCGATGCCTTCGGCCACCACCGCCTCGGCGCTTTGCCACATGAAGCCGGGCAGCTTGTTCATCAACGCACGGGTGCCGGTGACATCGTGGAACTCGGAATACGTGAAGCCCGGGCACAGCGCGCACACATGCACGCCGCGCTCGCGGCTTTCCAGCGCCAGGCCCTGCGAGAACTTGATCAGGAATGCCTTGGCGGGCGCGTACAGCGTATGTCCCGCGGTGCCCGGCACGTGACCGGCCAGCGAGGCCACATTGACGATGCGGCCGTAGCCGCGTTCGCGCATGCCGGGCAACAGGCGCCAGGCCAATTCGACAGGCGCGGTCAGCAGCACCTGCAGGGAGTCCGCGTGCGTATGCCAGTCGTTCGCCGTGAAGTTGCCGGGCACGCCGTAGCCGGCGTTGTTGATCAGCCAGTCAACCACGAGTCCGCGCTGCGCCACTTCCTCGCACAAGGCCTTCGGCGTGCCGGGATCGGACAGGTCGGCCGCCAGCGTGGTCACCGTGCATCCGTGTTGCTGGCGCAGTTCCGCAGCCAGTGTCTCCAACCGGTCGCGCCGGCGGGCAGTCAGCACCAGATCGTGGCCGCGCGCGGCCAGTGCCCGGGCGAAGGTGGCGCCGATGCCGGCGGAGGCGCCGGTGACGAGACTGAGGGGACGTGCAGGGGGCATGCGTTTCTCCTGAAAATACCCCTCGCATCTTGGACGTTGCGCTGCAGCAATACCAGTCCAGCTATCGTCCTGTAAAATCTCGGTTTTGTGCGAATGGAATGACGTCGAACATGCGCAAGAAGCTCGTCGCCGCAAACTGGAAAATGCACGGCAGCCGCTCGATGGCCGCCGCCTTGTGCGGAGAGATCGCCACGGCCCGTCCTGATGGCATGGATGTGGTGGTCTGTCCGCCGTTCCCCTACCTGGGTACCGTGGCCGCGGCTTGTGTCGATGCCGGCATCGGCGTGGGCGCACAGGACCTCAGCGAACATGCGGGGCAGGGTGCATACACCGGCGAAGTCTCCGCCGCGATGCTGGCCGACTGCGGCGCGCAATGGGTGCTGGTGGGCCATTCCGAGCGGCGCCAGTACCACGGCGAAAGCGACGGCTTGGTGGCACGCAAGTTCGCTGCCGCGCGCGCCGGCGGCCTCACGCCCATCCTCTGCGTGGGAGAGACCCTGGCGCAACGCGAAGCCGGCGAAACCGAGGCGGTGATTGCGCGCCAGCTGCAGGCCGTGCTCGCTGCCGACGGCATCGCGGCATTCGATACCGCAGTCATCGCCTACGAACCGGTGTGGGCCATCGGCACCGGACGCACCGCCACGCCGGAACAGGCGCAGCAGGTACATGCGTTCATCCGTAGCCAACTCCAGAAGGAAGATGCTATGATTGCCCGTCTGACTCGGCTGCTTTACGGCGGCAGCGTCAAGGCGGCGAATGCCGCTGAATTGTTCGCGCAGTCGGACGTGGACGGGGGGCTGATTGGTGGAGCCTCGCTGACCGCTACCGACTTCCTTGGGATCTGCGCAGCGGCGCGTTAGTCGCCACGGGTTCGATTGCAATCATGTTCGTTATTTTCAGCGTGTTTTACATCCTGGTCGCCGCGGCCATGACCGTGCTGATCCTGCTGCAGAACGGTGAAGGCGCAAGCGCCGGCTCCGGTTTCGGCGGCGGCGCTTCGGCAACGGTGTTCGGTGCGCGCGGGTCGGCCAACTTCCTGACCCGGGCTACCGGCGTGCTCGCCGCGCTGTTCTTCGCGCTGAGCCTCGGCATGGGCGTGTACCTGCACAGCCACGGCGCGCAGCAGAGCAATGGCGCCGATCTCGGCGTGATGGCCGGTATCAGTAACCAGCCGGCACCTGCCAAGCAGGCCCCGGCGGCGGCTACGCCGGCGAATCCGGAAGTACCCGCGGCTGCACCTGCTGCTGCGAACACGGCGGTCCCCGCCGCGACCAAGCAGCAAGGCGAAGTGCCGGCCGCACCGGCGCCGCAAAAGCAGCACTAAGCAACACACCTGCCCAGGTGGCGGAATTGGTAGACGCACTACCTTGAGGTGGTAGCGCCGCAAGGCGTAGGGGTTCGAGTCCCCTCTTGGGCACCAACACTAAATTCTGAACCATCCAAAATTGTTCGGAATTTCAAATCACCCCGCGATTTGCGGGGTTTTTTTTTGCCTTTTTCGTCCAAGGCTGTCCATTGCTGTCCAGGGGCATCCAGGAGCTATGGGTACATTTTTGGGTACAATCTGCATCGTTTGTACCCAAGTAGGTCTCAAGCCATGCCCCGCCTCGCCGCCTCGCTGACAGAGCTCCAGGTTCGTCGTGCCAAGCCGGACGACAAGCCTTACTCTTTGTCCGATGGCAATGGTCTGGTGCTTTGGGTGAGCCCCGCTGGACTCAAGGCCTGGCGCGTACGCTACCGGCTCCCGGATGGTTCACGCCCGGCCCCCGCGACCATCGGGCACTACCCCGATGTGTCTTTGAGCGAAGCGCGGATCAAGGCGATTGAGATACAGCGCGCTGCCAAGCAGGGCAAAACCACGGCGGGGATACGGAAGGCCCAGCAGGAGGCGAAAGCTGCGGTCGGGGCCGAGCAGGAAGCAGCAGTGCAAGAGCGTGCTGAAATCGAACACGCTTCGTTGCGGGCTGTGTCGGGTCGATGGATGGCGGAGAAGCGCCCGACATGGGCGCTGGAGACCTATCGCAAAGCGCGCCTGGTGGTGGAGTCGTACCTGGTGCCAAAGATCGGCGACCTGGACGTTCGCGTGATGGAAACGAAGGATGTCCGCCCTTTGCTGGTCGAGATGGCCAAGCAAACACCGCAGCTGGCCCGGAAAGCGCGTCAGTACATGGCAAGCGTCGTGGAGCACGCCATCAACGAAGGCCTGCGCCCCGACGACAGCCGACTGCGCCTTGATCGTATTTTGCCAACCCACCGCAGCGGCCATATGCCCGCCGTCACCGATAACGCCAGCAAACTTGGTGATGTCATGCGAGCCATCGATGCTTACGAGAATCGTGTCGTGCGCGCGGCCCTGATCCTCGCCGCTCTGACTGCGATGCGCTCTGGTGTCGTGGCCAGCGCTCGTTGGGATGAGATGGACTTGGAGGCTGGCGAATGGCGTGTTCCGGGAAAGAATCCGGACGGCACCCATCGCATGAAGACGGGACAGGACTACAGCACCTCGCTGCCTGAGCAGGCGCTCGTGGTGCTGCGTGAGATGCGCGAGCGGAACATGGGGGGTGAATACGTATTTCCTCCCCAGGCCCGCCAGAAATCGGCGCACCTCAGTCGAGATGCCTTGAGCAAGGCTTTGCGTGAAATGGGCTTTCAAGGCGAGCACACGACCCATGGCTTTCGTGCTTCACTGCGAACGCTTGGGCGTGAGCGCCTGGGTATCGACGTGGACGTGCTTGAGGCCCAGTTGGCACACGCCCCGAAGGACCAAGTCGAAGCTGCCTATGCGCGGGTCAAATTTCGTGAAAAGCGCCAAGAGGTCATGCAGGCATGGGCTGACTATCTGGACCACCTAAAGACAGACCGCATAGATCCCGTATGTGTGGACAAACAGGAGCAGAAGTCGACTGCTAAGCTAACGAATGCACAATTGGTCGCTGTGCGCCCAGAGCTCGATAGCGGTGGGAAACGAACTGGCATTCTAGGTGGGGAGAAGTGGTCTGGACGCGATCAGCCACTGCTGATCGGCAAAGATATCCAAAAGGTGGCTGCCCCCCCGATGAAAGGCGAGCGGGCAAAGACCAGGACAATAGTTGATGGCAACGAAAAGCGAGTGGTAAGTCTCCCTCAGGGAGAGAGTTTTTCGAAGCGCGATAAGCCTTGGCTGCAGAGGAAGTCCTGATTTTGGCGAAGCGGTCGATGCGATGACGACGCTCCTGTACTTGCTGAAAGCGTTCATGGCGGTGGGGCGAGAGGTTAGGCGGTCAGGTGGCAGCAACGTTCGATGCAGCGAAAAAGCTGTTTTTGTGTTTGCACCGAAGTGGCTTGTAAATTGGTGCAGGGGTGCCTATGGGTATCAGTCAAGCGATGAATGATATTGACGCCGTACTGAGCAATAAACCGATTTCGCCGTCTCGGGAGATGGCGGCGTACGAGGCGTTGTGGGCGCATCAAAAAGCGACGTTCAAGACGATCGCTGACTGCTTCCGCGATAGTCCGAATGCGATGCCCTCCGAGCTGGTCTCGGAAGAGGAAATTGACACGGCGCTGCGGCGTGTGCGAGACCAGATCGCGCACGCGAAGATTCACGACTTTGGTGTGCGTGTGCATGGCGCGGAAGACTACCCCGATCGGCTGCGCGATGCCGCGCATCCCGTCGAACTCTTGTACTACCGAGGCTGGTGGGATCTGATCGACTCGCCCAAACGGATCGCCATCGTTGGCTCGCGCAGCGTCTCCGACGACGGCCTGCGCCGAACCCGCAGGCTGGTGAAGCTGCTGGTCCAGGATGGCTACACCATCGTCTCCGGTTTGGCCAAGGGCGTGGACACCGCGGCACACACAACGGCCATCGACAACGGCGGCAGCACGATCGCCGTGATCGGCACACCGATTACCGAGTATTACCCGCCCGAGAACCGGGCGTTGCAAGACTTGATCGCCGAGAAATTCTTGCTGGTGAGCCAGGTGCCGATCTGGCGCTACTCGACCCAGGACTACCGTAGCAACCGCCTGTTCTTCCCGGAACGCAATGCCACGATGTCAGCGCTCGCGCAGGCAACAGTCATCGTCGAAGCCAGCGATACGTCGGGCACCCTGGCGCAGGCACGCGCGGCGCTTCAGCAGGGCCGAAAGTTGTTCATTCTGGACAACTGCTTTCGCAATCCCAAGCTGACATGGCCGGCCAAGTTCCAAGATCAAGGGGCCATTCGCGTCACCGGCATCGACGACATCAGGGCAGCTCTTGGCTAAGCACGTACTCAAGATCGATGCCCTGACACTTCCGGATCATCACTATCTGGATGCGCAGGACATTTGCTACTACGCAGGTGAATACACTGCGGGCGAGGGGCATGCCTACAGCGAGACCAACCAGCTGATCCTCAACTTCAAGAAGTCTGTGGACAAGCGTGGAACCGCGCAGTGGCAATACAAAGAGCGCGCGATCCTGCAGGCAGCGGCAATCTTTCGGGCCGCGATCAAGGCTGATGCCGAAATCACCTTCGTCCCGATTCCACCGTCGAAGGCGAAGAGCGATCCGCTATACGACGATCGCATGTTGCAATTGCTGCAGGCCGTCTGCCGGGGACGTCACACCGACATCCGCGAACTGGTTGTCCAGCGCGAATCGGCGGCGGCGGCCCATCTGTCGGACACGCGCCCGACGCCGGACGAACTGGTCGCCAACTATCAACTCGACGAGAGCTTGGCCGAGCCGACCCCCCAGACCATTTTTGTCGTGGACGACGTGCTCACCACAGGCAGCCATTTCAAGGCGGTGAAGCAAGTGCTGGAGCGGCGATTTCCCGAGGCACGCATCGTCGGGCTGTTCCTCGCGCGGCGAGCGCCCAAGTCGGTGGACTTGGATTTTGACAGCATCTAAGAACAGGACAAGGGACACGCCACATGCTGATCGTCATGACCTCTCCGGACGCCGTCCTGCGTAATGGCCAACCCGACCCGCAACTCGCCCAAGTGTTGATCAACGCCAAGGCGGCGGGCAATCCCGTGGGCTTGATTTCCAATCATGCGGAGCCGGCCTGGTTCAATGGGACGTTTGGCGCTAGCGGCGTTCAGTTCCTGCAGAGTCGAGGGCGGCAGTCCGGCGAGATCGTGTCGCAGAACGCCAAGAAGTTTGCGCTCAATCCCTTTGATGCGCTGGTTCTCGCGGCAAAGGACGAAGACGTCCAGATGGGCAAGAACGGCGGCGCGATCATCGTGGCGGCCGGATGGTCGGCAGCACAGCAGGTCGCCTCACTGGGCATTCGCGTGGACAACGCCGCGCAGTTGCAGGAGATCATCAACCTGACGGCCGGCTGGTCAGGACAGTGGTGGTATGCAGGCGACGCTGGCCGCTATCGGGTGCGCGCACTGAGCGACTTGTCCGGCCTTGGCAAGGACGTCACGCAGCAACTGTTTGCGCAGCGATTGACCGCCACCGTCAAAGGCGGCGGCGTGCGACTGAACGCCTTGCTGGCCGTCACCTCGCGTTCGCTGCTCATGGAAAAAGTGAACGAACTGGATGGGCTGGTATGGGGCGTCTACCCGTCGTCGAAGAGTGCTAACGACGATGACGAGATCCTCAGCGATTTCACGCATCGCCTGCGGACGACGGTTTCCCGCGTTCGCTTCTCCAAGCGAGGAGAGCCGCTATTCATTCGGCACACCGCTTCGCCGAAGCGTTCGGCTGGTGGTGGCGGTGATCGAACCGATCCGACCGGCCAAATTCTGACCGTTCACCTGAACCCGTTCTACAAACAGAGCGGACGATTGGTCGGAAAGCACGTGATCGTTGTGGATGACTGCACGACCTATGGCGTGTCGTTTGGCGTCGCCGCAGCTTTCTTGCGCAAAGCCGGTGCCGCGTCAGTGACGGGCGTCGCGCTGGGGAAGTTTGGCAATCAGTTGCGTTACTACGAGATCGATATCAAGACCGATCCGTTTCAGCCGGTCGTGGCCGGCGGCTTCACCGTGGCCGCACAGGGCTGGTTCCCCGGCGCCACCAGTGGTGTCGCTCAGCAAGTTCTGCTGACCCTGATCCCGTAACCAGGCTGACGGTTATGGTCCTGCGGGCGCTATTCCAAAGCTATAAGCCGGCACTGGTCCGTATCACAGTGCAGACGCCGGCGGGCGATTTGAGTACCGGCACCGCCTTCCACATCGGTGACGGCTGGCTGGTCACGGCGGCCCATGTGTTGCGCGATGGTGTCGTGCAGGAAGTGGTGTCCGAGCATGCATCGGTGCCATTGACCGTGCAGTCGGTGATCTTCAACAAGGACGATCGCATCGACCTTGCCTTGATGAAGACAGATCTGGATCTGTCGCATTACCTGCACATGACGACGATTCATGGCTCACCGAAAGGCTTTGTGCAAACGGACCATATCGAAATCGGTGGGCATCTGGATGACTGGATCGGCGACGAGTTGGTGCTCTCAAAGGTGCTGCTCATGGGCTATCCGCCGATTCCGTTTTCGCAGCACGCGGTGCTCCTGGCGTCGGAAGGAGAAGTCAACGCGGTGGTGGACAAATACAGTGGGCCGCACCCGCATTTCATCATCTCGTGTCCTGCGAGGGGCGGTTTTAGCGGCGGCCCTGTATTGAGTGAATATGGCTTTTTGCTGGGGGTGCTTGTCGAAGCGCTCGTGATGAATGGCAAGGACGCGGAGACAGGCTATTCGAGTGCCATCTCGATCGAGCCCCTGCTGGTCATGTTGCACGACAACGGCATCTATCCCGGTAAGAACCGCCAGATCATCGAAGCGCTTATTGGTGGCATCGACAACGGCTTCGGGAAGCCTTCGTGGCGGATGCGCGGGAGGTGGTTCATCGATAGATCAATTCTAAAAATTCGGATGCTGATCCGGCGACACAAGAGGATGTGAGGACTTATGGGACGACAGCTGCAGCTCAATTTCACGCCGCTGCGAGTGCGCGGTGATGCCATTCGGCTGCAGACGTTGCCCTTCGAGGACGCGCAGCAGTTCCGGAATCTGCGCGACCAGCACCGTGTGCACTACGCCGTGACCCGTCGATCCGATCACATCGTGGCGCTGCCGCTTACATTGGGCGCTTCGCCGATTGGCGAAGAGAAGACTGTTTCGGTAGTCGAGAACGCTTCGCTCATTCGTCCGCTGCTAGAGCAGCGTCTCGTGACCTTGCTCAGTTCCAATCGGCGACTGGTTGCGCGCTATAACCCGATTACGACGGTGGGGCGCACCTTGCCGACGGGCTTCATCGAAGCCGACAGGCATCTCCATCTGCAGTCACGCGTCTTGATCGCGATCCGCTCGCTAAAGCTGCCGGAAGCAGAACCGCTCGGTCTCTTGTGGGACATCGAGATTCAGAAGACCTGCGCAACCAGCCTAGCCGTGTTGCATGCGCAAGGCGTTCGGTTGGATGGGTTGACGGTCGAGCGCTTGGTGCCGGTCGAAGATGTGCGCATGCTGCCATATCGCCGGCTGGTGGGTCGAGTCGGCGCGATCACGGACGGCCACGCGCGCCTGTCCGAGCGGTTTCAGAATGTAGAGGAGTTGCTTCCACTCGACGAGTTGTACCTGGAGGCCTCACCTGAGAATCTTCGGCACCTGCTGCAGCACTTCACGCGGAATACGTCGGGCAGGGTGCAGGGCAAGATCGATGAGATCGTGTTCGAGAACAGCAGAGGGCGTGCGCGCATGGAGCACATTGCCCGGATTTCGGACTGGCTCCGCGGTCTCGGCGAGATCGAACTGCAAGAAGGTCTTAGCGTTGGCATCGGCAATCTGCTGAGCGAGAAAGATGCGCAGAACTTCCCCCGTTTCACCGAGGGCACGACGCCGACCTATGTGTTCGACGCCGGCACGCTCAAGTCGGAGTCGCGGGCAGCGGTCGGTCTGAGCAAGTTTGGCCCCTACAGTCGACACGTCTTCACGCCCACGCGGCCGAATGTCTGCGTGATCTGCGACCGTGCACGGCGGGGTCAATTTGAGCTGTTCCTTCGGAAGTTTCGGGACGGCCTGTCGGTCGACGGCAAGTCATTGCCATTCGGCCGAGGATTTCTCGGCATCTACGGACTGCAGGACATCAACCTGACGTTCGTGGAGGCCGACGCCTTCACGGCCGACGCCTACCACGCGGCTGCTTCCAAGGCGGTCCGGATGGGCGCCGAGGGCGCGCCCTGGCATCTGGCCTTGGTGCAGACCGAGCGAGACTCGCGCCAATTGGCGCCGCAGAAGAATCCGTATCTGGTGGCCAAGGCGGCGTTTCTCTCCAATCAGATCCCCACGCAGTTCGTCGCGTTCGAGACGTTCTCGATGGCGCCGCTCAATCTCGCCTACACCCTCAGCAATCTCGCCCTTGCGGTCTATGCCAAGCTCGGCGGCATTCCCTGGTTGATCAAGTCGGACAAGGGTATCGCGCACGAAGTGGTCATTGGCCTAGGTAGCGCGGCGATTGGCGAATCCCGCTTTTCCAGGAAAGAAAGAATCGTCGGCATCACTAGCGTCTTTCGCGGCGACGGCGGCTATCTGCTATCGAATCTTTCGAACGCCGTCCCCATGTCGAAGTACGGCGAGGCCCTGACGGAATCATTGCAGGCGACCCTTCAGCGTGTACGCAACGAGATGAACTGGATCAAGGGCGATTCGGTACGCGTGATCGTTCATGCGTTCAAGCCGATGCGCAATACTGAGGTGGAATCGGTCAAGGCGGCGTTGAAGGAGTTCTCTGAATTCGATCTGCAGTTCGCCTTCCTGCACGTCAAACAGGACCATCCGTATCTGCTGTTTGACGATGATTCCATCGGGACCAAGGGCAGGGGAGAGAAGACGCCGGTTCGAGGCCTTTTTGCGGAAGTCGGGCACAACGAGACGTTGTTGACGTTGACGGGGCCGCAGCAGCTCAAGCGCCCGACAGATGGCCTACCCAAACCGCTACTGCTGAGCCTGCATCGCGATTCGACGTTCACGGACATCATCTATCTCACCAAACAGGTCTATTGGTTTTCGAACCATTCCTGGCGCAGCTTCCTGCCGGCGGCGATGCCGGTCACCATCTACTACTCCGACCTTGTCGCGGGTCTCTTAGGGCGGCTTGACCGGTTGGGTAGCCGGTGGAGCCCGAGTGTGATGCTCGGCAAGATCGGCACAACGCGGTGGTTTCTATGAGCGCCAGCAACCCGATGCTGCACGAAGCGCTGCGCGCAGTGGCAGGGCAGGCCGAGACACTGACGACTGCGGGTCCGCTGTCGATTGCCTTTTATCACTGGGTGCTCGCCGAAGGGTTGTCCACCCAGCATAGCGCCGCAATGGCGCGGGACCTGTGCGAAGAGATTTCCGGCGGTGGCCGGTCGATTCATGCCGTGGCGGCTTTGGGGTTCCTGCTGAGCATCGATCCGACGTTGAGTGCTGCGTGCCGCGACTCATTTGCGCAGGGCGTGGACTGGTTGATGGGACGTAGAGGCGATTCCCAAACGGCTCTCGTCAGTCTGATGCAGCCGTTAGCGCATACCGGCGTTCTGGTGGGTTTGTTGGCCACATCCGATGATGTGCGGTGGGCGAAATTCGGCGCATGGTTCGCGTCGCTCTATGCAAAGCTGCAGCCGCTGTTGCCGGCGGAAGTCGGCTGGCGCCATGAACTGCTGTCCATGATCAAGACGCGGTGCGAGGTGGGATTGAACGGCGAACTGGCAGTGGTGCCCGCCACTGCGGGCGCAGCTATTTACGTCGCACGTCGCTTGGCGGATGCTTCGCTTTCGGCCGATAGCGATTTTGCGTCGCAGTTGCTTGGCCGCATTAAGTCGGTTGTTTATGACGACCCTGAACAGGCGGCCTTGGATCTGGCAGCGTTTCACTATCTCGCCCAGGGCACGGCGCAGATCGATCTGCGCGCACCGAGCCTAGACGATGTCGGACTGCTGCTTCGCCGGCTCCCATCCGGGTTGCGTCGGTGGACCTGGGACGAACAGAAGAAGACGCCGAACTCGACCGCGCAAAAGTGGGCGGTTGAAAACGAATACCACTTTCAGAACCTTCTCTGCGCGGTGCTTGCGCCAGTGTTGCCCGATCTGCGTGATGAAGAGTGGCTTGCGTCGGTGGGGCAAAAGAAACCGCGGGCAGACTTGGTAGTCCCGTCGCTGCACCTGGTGATCGAGGTCAAGTATTGGCGAAAAAGCAGCACGCCGCAGGACCTGATTTCGCAGATTGGTGAAGATGTCAGCCTTTACCTGAAGCGCGGCAGCCCCTATCGCAAAGTGCTTCCGATCATCTGGGACCAAGGGCGGCGCACCGAGCAGTACGATTTGCTTATTGCTGGACTTGGCGAAATTCGCGACGTGGTTAGTCCTATAGTTATTGCTCAGCCGGCGTTTATGGTTTGAAGCCGAACATCACTTCGGAGAAGGGTTATATCGACGTCGCGCGATTATCCGAATAAGTAGGCTTCCCTCGCGAAAGTTGGCAAGGCTATCTATTTCGCTTCAATTGCTTGAATAAATTCACGTTCTGAATGTCGATCATGTCAAGACTTGTGGTGTTAAAATTGATGAAGGATCGGGTGTTCTGCGCCAATGTTGTGGTGCTCCTAAGGTCGGGGACGATGATGGGGGTGCCATAAATGAAAAGGATGCAGCCGCCATTATTTTCCTCGATGGCCTTCGTAAGGCGTTTGATGAGCAGCTTCTTGAGCGGGTATCCTTCAATCATGTCGTCCCTGATGAGCACCGAAGGACGTCGAAGTAAGCCTTCCGTATTCATTTTATTGTTGAATTCGATTCGATAGCCCGTGTTGCTTGCGATCCGGCTCGCCCAGGCCTTTCCCCAATAAATATGCTGCGCCTTCTCAAGGCTTTTGGCATCCTGATTGTAGACGCCCTTAAAGAGCTTTTCGTACGTCAGAACGTTGGTGCCAATTCTGATTTCGACTTCGGAAAGAAGATTCTTCTTCCTGAAGCGTAGCCAACGCTGCACTATATTGGTTACAGAGTAATAATGACGCTGGCGAGGCCTGCCGTCGCTCTGTGCATGTCCGCCCGATCCGGCTTTGCGTGTGCCCTTGGGCGAAGAGGGTGTCGTTGAGGTCAATTGGGAAAAATGATCGTTGGGTCGCGAAAGGTTGAACACGTCCGCTGTCTGTACTGCTGGCGTGCTCACGTCACGTCGTTTCGTCCCACTCGATGTAGAAGAGGGGGGGCCTTTTTCTGAAAAAGGGCACCCTTCAATATGTTCTCCGTAGGGGCGGTAATGAGGCTGAACTTTAAGGTCGTGTTCCAGCGTATCCAAGTTGGCGCACGTCACCTGAGCCGTGCAGCCCTCACCCGGGCATTGGAACGCTCGCTTATCGTTGATTGTGCCTGCCCAGAAAAGTTCATAGGCTCGCTCAGCAGTAATGTGCTGAGCTAGTTGAAGGCTGAAAGCTTCTTCGAGATGCATTGTGATGAGTCGAGTGTGGGGGGCAATCGCTGGCGGACCGTAGCACACAGTTCCGCAAGTCAAGAATAGCGTTTAGGTTTGTAGGTCGGCACAACTTTGATTTTTGAACCGCCCAGTGGGGTAGTGGTGCGCTGGCTCAGCATGGGTCACGTCGCTTCCGCTTGTCATCCAGGCGATAGAGCGGCATGGAACCGATAAGCTGGCCAGGATTGGCGAATCGCTTCCTCTGCTCTGCGACACCGATTGCGAGAGACACATAAAACAGTGCCGATCGTGCCATCCGCATGACCCGGATCGCTTTGGCTTCGAGCTCGTCGCTGCCGATGGCGATGCCGAAGCGCCCGTCGTTTTCCCCGTTAATTTCAAAAGGCTTGGCCCAGCCATCGCTCACACGTAGATAGGTGTGCTCCAGTGCATTGCGAATGCCGTGCAGCTCACGAGCGTCTGCAGCGGTAGTCTGCTTGAGTTGATCGTCGAAAAGCTCTTTCGACAGCCAAAACAAGCCTCGGAGTGGCGGGTTATCGAGCTTCTCGAACTGTGGTAGCAGACGCGTCTTCTTCTCGACCATCCACACGTTCTTGAAGCTGATCCTGTCGGGATCTTTTCCTAAGTCCCAGTAGCGGTTAACTAGAAAGGCGACTTTATCGAGCAGAGAATAGGCGATGCGGAAAGCTGTACGGATCCGTTCGCTTGCTAACGAGTAGAGCGGGTAGTCGAGCGTGTCGGTGAGCGCAACTCCGCGATCGGAAAAGTGGATCTGTGTGCTGCTTATCCCCTCGAACAGCATAAAGCGCGCCGACGCGTACTCCTGCTTCATTTGATTGAAAAATCCGATGATTGGCGGGGGAAGATGTCCGTCGAGGCGGTCGTTCAACTTCTCGGCCAGAGGTGGCAGCATCAAGTCGTCGTTAGCGGCCGCAAGATGCGGTCCAAGATCGTTCAGAGCACACAGAAAGAGACGGTGCTCTAGGCACCAACGACGGTATGCGCGCTCGCTCTTCGACCAGCCTTCATCGCCATGATCGAGGTTCTGCATCGCCCGGACTGCGTCGATGTTGACGGCGCCGGCAAGTTTCGCAGCTTGACCGGCGAAATAGGCAATTGCGCCTTGCAGATTACTAGATTCGAAGGCTGCGTCCTCAGCTATCGTTGAACTGAAGCTGTCGAAGGCATGTAAAGCCAAAATCGCACGCTCACGATTGTCATCCAGCATGCCGGCATAGTCTCTGAGCCCAAGGCCGCGATTGCCCCGAGCAATGGCGAAGCCTGGAATGATTTCCAGGGCAGCATCCCAAGCGGCAACTGCATCGATTGTGCGACCGACAGTGCTGAGGAGGTTCGCGTGGTTAGTGAGGATCTGGCATCGGCGGGTAATCCCCCCGCTTTTAGCGCTCGCCAAAAGTGGAGCTAAGCGGGCAAGGCCAATTTCTGCATGGGTGTGATGCCGCCGAGAGCCATGTTCGGACGCTCGTGGTTGTATGTCCATAGCCAGTGGGTCGCCGATGCTT
>NZ_JADIKL010000016.1:0-44884 GCF_044904705.1 Dyella agri | reverse complement strand
CGGGCGTACCGTCCTCGGCTTGCTTGAGCACGGCGATGATCTGGCTATCGCTGAATCGGGACTTCTTCATGGAACCTCCTCGGGAAAGATTACGAGAAAATTCCACTTTCAGCGTCTGCTAATTTACGGGGGGATTACCCGGTACAGCGGCTCAGCTTGGGCTTCAGCACGGTTCAGGGGCTCGTCTCGGGCAGCCAGCGCATCGGCGTGCTATGGCTGGGCGCGTGGTTGGCGCTCAAGGGGCAATTCAGCGCCGGTATGTTGATGGCGTTCACCGCCTACGCCGATCAGTTCAGCAGTCGCGCCTCCAACTTGGTGGACTACGCCATCGAGATCCGTCTTCTTCGTATCCAGGGTGATCGCCTCGCCGACATCGTGCTGCCCCCCACCGAGGCGTTTGCAGAAGGCAGTTATGTCGGGCCCATGCCGGAGCCATCCATACGCTTCGAGAAGGTGAGCTTCCGGTATGCGAAGGGCGAGGCGTGGATCCTCAAGGACTGCACATTCGAGGTGGCGGCTGGCGAGTCAGTTGCCATCGTCGGGCCATCCGGTTGCGGCAAGAGCACGCTGGCGCGCCTGCTCCTCGGATTGCTCGATCCGCAGGAAGGCAAGATCACCATCGGCGGTATTGATATCAAGCATCTGGGCAAGAACCGCTATCGAACCATGATCGGTAGCGTAATGCAGGACGATCAGCTGTTTGCCGGCTCCATCGCGGACAACATCGCCTTCTTCGACGAGTCGGCAACGCAGGAAGCCATCGAAAACGCGGCGCGGCAGGCTGAGCTGCACGAGGACATCGTCGCCATGCCGATGGGGTACCACAGCTTGGTCGGTGACATGGGCTCATCGCTATCCGGCGGTCAGCAACAGCGGTTGTCGTTGGCGCGGGCGCTCTACTGCAAGCCTCAAATCCTCGTGCTGGACGAAGCCACGAGCCATCTGGATATCGCGCGAGAACGGCAGATCACCGAAACGGTGCGACAACTGCATGTAACACGAGTCGTAATTGCACATCGACCAGAGACCATCGCAAGTGCCGAACGTGTTCTGACGATGCACAAGGGGAAAGTTCGTGCGAGTAAATCCGCTGACAGCAGCGGTGAAACACCGCCCCAGGCGTTGGCAGAAGCCATCTAGACAAAAGAGCTTTCGTGTACCCGGACCTACCTGCCCACGGATACGCGAGAACCCGAACACAGCACGGGCAGCCCACATAATTCAGACTACGGACGAGGATGAAGATATGCGTATCTTGACATTGAATGAACAAGGATTGGTGGCCGGTGGTCGAATGATGCAGCCGGACCTTATGCCGCCTGTTACCGGAGGTAGTGGCGGGGGATACGGTGGGTACGAGGGAAGTTACGGTGGTGGCGGCGGCGGCTACCTACCTCCCATCGACATTCAGCTGGCCCCGATTGATATCGGCGGATTTGATACCACTCTCGATCTTAGTGATGTAGGCGTTGGGCCTATCCACGTTGACGTGAAAATCAATACGGATGATGTTAACTATCCAATCATGAGCGCCGAAACCGCGGCCGCTGTCGGAAATGCCGCTACTGCGTTGTGTACCTCCGCCTCAAAGAGATGGACTGGAGCAGTAGGATGCTCATTCCTTGGCAGCGGCCTTGCACATATACTAGAAACAACAACAGCGTCCCATAACTATTGGGAACGGCTCGGGCAGGGTTTGGCAAATGGTTCAAAATGGGGAATGCTGCCCTGAGAGGGAGGGCCTGAAAACTGGTGAGCCTGAAACGTTCAGGCTCACCAATTAAATGCGAATGTAGACAAACGCGCGGCAATAAAGCGCGAATGATCTATACATGGCTTTATGCAAAAGCATAGTTGCGGAAATCAAATGTCAAGCGTTCACAGTCAACCGCCAAGAGGAGGGCTCGCCTGGATTCCGTATATATGCGAGCTAATGCTCGAGGGCGGATTCTATAAGAGACGATACCAGTCTAAGCAGCATTCTAGTATTGCGCTGTTTGTACGCCTACTTGTACTGCGATGCTTTCTATTGACGTGGTGCTTGTCGGCTCTGATCTGGGTTACACTAAGTTTCTTTGGTGCAAACAAGTACATCACGTCCGCGGTAATTATGCTTGTCGCAGTTTTTATTGAGGAACAGGCGCGATGGTTTTTCGCAAGATATTCGGCAAATATCGTTAGATCGCAGATATTATTTTCGTTGTTAGCGATCGCAATAGAATTCGTGACGTTTTATGACTTCAGCGGAAACATGCCCGTTGGTGTGTACGTTGTGGCTCGACTTGGGTCAGTGATTGTTCACTCCACAAATGGATTGCTTTGCGTAAATTCGTTCAGGTACAACTATGCCGGAAGGATGTTGTTATTTTTCATCGCCATGGCGTTTCACTTTTACATGAATGTCCAAGGTGCGGTGATGTTGTTCAACATACTGATCCCGCAATAGCTTGCCCATATATATGGCACGAAGCATGGAGCGATAGGATGAATCGCCAAACTCACTTTATCTCTGGACTGCCGCGATCTGGATCAAGTCTTCTTTCTGCAATCTTACGGCAGAATCCACGCTTCCACGCAAATATAAGCAGCCCTGTTGCGAGCATGTTCAGTACTATGCTTGGCGAAATGAGCGGCCGCAATGAGTTTTCTCTATTCATCAGCGACACCCAACGCCAGCGTATCCTGCGCGGCCTGTTTTGCAATTACTACGATGAACTCGTCGATGCCGAGGTCGTGTTCGATACTCATCGCTCTTGGTGTACCAGGCTAGGCGCATTAAACGCATTGCTTCCGGGTAGCCGTGTTATTGCCTGTGTCCGTCAGCTTCCTTGGGTGCTTGACAGCATCGAGCGACTGGTTCGCCGCAACGCATTCCAGCCGTCGTCGATCTTCAGCTATAAGGCTGGAGGGACCGTGTATTCACGAGTGGAGAGCTTGCTCAGTGGTGAGGGCTTGGTGGGTTTCGCCTACAATGCGCTCAAAGAAGCGTACTTCGGTGAAGACACTGCCAACCTGATGCTGCTGCAATACGAAACGCTGGTGAGCACTCCGCCCCGTGCACTCGCGGCAGTGTATGACTTCATTGGCGAACCTTATTTCGACCACGACTTCGAGAACGTCAGCCTCGACAACGACGAGTTTGATGCCCGCGCTGGCACTCCTGGTTTGCACAAGATTCGCCCCCGGGTTGAAGCTAATGAGCGCAAGACCTTGTTGCCACCAGACCTCGCCGCGCGCTTCAAGGATGACGCCTTCTGGCGTAACCCTAAGGTGAATCCGCGGGGAGTTCGCATCGTGTAATCAAGAGCAGTCAGGTAGACGGATCTGCCGATGCATCCGCAACCTGCTCGCAGGGCATATCTTCGGGTCGCGGCGGCGAAGATACAAGTATCGCATCACCCAACAAGCGGGCCGCTGGGTTGTCGGTGACGCCGCCCGCCTGGAAGTATCCGACCACGCTGCCCACCGAGCGATGCTCGGTCATGGCCATCAAGGCCGGCAGCGCGATGCCCTGGCGGGCGCCTTCAGTGACAAAGCCCGAGCGCAGGCTGTGGCCGCCAAAGTTCCCCTCTAGCCCGGCCAAACGAGCACGGCGCTGCACGATCATGGCGACCGACGCCGGCGAGAGTCTGTCGCCGACCCGGTGTCGCCACAGCCGGCGGAAGATCGGTCCCTCGGTGAGCTGGGTTGCAGCGAGCCAATCGGCGAGCGCCTCGGCCGCTGGGCCGAGGAGGGGCTTGTCCGGTGTAGAAGTGGCGCTCGGTCCGGCCTGCTGGGTCTTGCTGTGTCCCAAGTGGTACACGAACGCACGCTCGCCTACCCGCCGGAGATCACTTAGTTCGGCGTTGGCCACTTCGCTACGCCGGCGCCCGCCGCTGGCGAATGCGAACAACAGCAGCGCGCGATCGCGCAAGCCGGTCAGCGTGTCCTCACAGGTGGCCAGCATGCGCGCCAATTCCGCTTGGGTGATCGCGGTCTTCTTGGCAGGGCGTTCCCCGCGCTTGACGGCCGCGCGCCGGGCACGCGCGATCAGGTGACGGACGGTGGGTTGCTCGCACGGGTTGGCTACGCGACGCCACTGGTGCGCCTTGGACAGCACGGCGAGGCGATGACTAACGGTACTCAATTTAAGGGGGCCCGGGCGTTGCTTGAGCCCGGCCTCGACCAAGGCGGCATCCAGCGCCGGCGGCAGCTCCCATACCAGCGCCGATGCACGATTCCGGGCGAGGTGGTCGACGATGAATTGGATCACCGCGGTTTCCGGCAGCGGCAAGGTGAAAGGTTGCCCGTAGCGCCCTTGGTACCAGGCCGCGCAATAGCGCAAGGCGCTGGCGTAGCTGCGTGCGGTATTCGCCGAGGCCGCTTCGGCGAGGATCTCGCGCACGGCCGCGGCTGCTTCCTCGGCCAATTGCTCCGGCGCGCAGAGGGGAGGCAGGATGGGGATCCGCAAATCACCGTACTTTTTCATATGTAGTATGTAAATTATCTAATGATTTAAATCGCCTACTTGCGATAAGCATCCATTATCGCTTGTATACCACCCAACCGGTTCACCTCGCACATGGGAAAGCTTCGCTATGGCCAAAGGCATCACTGAAGACCAGGTTCACGCTGCCGCCGACGCCTTGGTCGTCGCCGGTGAGCGACCCACAGTGGAGCGCATCCGCACCCATCTCGGCACCGGCTCGCCGAACACCGTCACGCGGTTGCTGGACACCTGGTGGCAGGCGCTGGGTGCCCGATTGACCGCGCAACACTCGATGGCATCGATCCCCGACGTGCCGGCCGAAATCGCGGCGCTGGCCGGGCAATGGTGGGCGCAAGCTTGGCAGCAGGCGCGCGAGGCCGTGCAGGTCGACATGGCCGTCGAACGTCAGCAGTTGGCCGATGCTCGACTCGCGCTGGAACGCGAACGGGCGGCTTGCCTGGACGAGCAAACGCGTCAACGGCAAGCACTGGTGCAGGCCCAACAGGCCGAAGCCACCGCCGCCGCACGGCTGATCGACATCCAACGCCTGGTAGAACAGCAAGCGGCACAACTGGCCGATCTGGCGCAACAGCGGGAGGCGCTGGAAACGCGCAATGAGCGGCTAGAAAGGGAGTTCCTTAGTGTTACGGCACGCCTGCAGACCCAGGAGGCCGCTGCGGCCGCCGAACGCGAAACACTGGCCCAGCAACTGCGCGCCGCGGAAGATCATAGCCACGCCGAAGTGGATCGCGCACGCCAGGAGAGCAAGGGATTGCGCACCCGGCTCACCGCCGTGGAGAAGGAGCGCGCCACCGAACGCGAGAGTCATCAGCAGGAACTTGTCGCGCTCCGCACGCGTTTGGCGACAGCGCAACAGGACGTGGCCGCCTATCGGGCACGGGTTGAGACGCTGGAACAGCAATGGATCACGCTGGGCGATTTGCCGGCGATACTTCGAGCCCAAGGGCAAACCATGAAGATCAAGCGACCGAGTCCAGCGAAGAAAGCCACGAAATCCTCCCGATCTCGCACTCGTTCCCCGCGCTGACTTGGAAGGTCTGGCCATTCGTCGCTGAGGCGAAGTGACACTATTTGCAGCAAAGTCGCGACGCGCCACCATCGTTTAGCCCAAATTGTGGGCTGAAAAGAGGGTAGCAGCAACTATTTGATGCAAAAGAGGTTTTCAAAATAGCGAAGGATTTTTCATCGCAAAATCAGATAGATACGCGGAGTGAAGAGGTGTCACTATTTGCACCTAAATCAAGGTGACACCAATGCCTGACTACTGCCGTGCCGACCCCATTTCGTATTTTACATAATATACATTATGCGCAATGCAGGGTTGCTGCTTATGCTCCTATTCGCGGCTGTCGTTGTGCCCTTAACCATGTCATTTGGCCCTTAACCCCGTCATCCCCCTTTACCCCGTCACTTTCTAGCTGGAAAAGCGCTTGTCGCTGATCAACCGGGCAATGCGGCGGCGGATCGTTGTTGACCACAGCGAAATATCCCCAACCAACGCGCTACCTCTCCACAAACGGCGCGGGCAATCACCCTCATGTTGCAACGGCTGCACTTAAAGAGCCCCGTCGTCCACTGCTCTCGGCTGCAATCGGCACTTGTTCTTGTTCAGGAGCTGTTCTCCGCGGAGAAACTTCTACGCCCACGGCAGTAAACCTCTGCAAATGGCGCACACAAACTTCGGCACTGGGGAATGCAACGCAGACAAACCTCTACATCGAAGGATGCAGTGCAGAGAAACCTCTGCAACAAAGGTCGGTTGATTACCTCACTGCGTCTTGATCATGGCGGCTGTCTAAGAACAACGACCTGCCACCGCCCGGCCGAAGAAACCGCCTCCTGGCCGCGAACAAGGTGCCACCGAGATGGGCTCGCCTCCGACGGATCTCGCCGGCCTTCGGCGGGTCTTGGTCGCGGGTCCGCCCATCCAGTCCTCGAGGTAGCTTGGTCGCCATACATCGCTCCTTAGACTGAATGGTTTTCGCTACATCCAGGCAGCGCCGATACGCCCCCCAGCGCTCCTGACGTTCACGGCCGGCCGCCGTTCCCACGCCACCCGAGTCTTAGCTGGCCACAGCCGACTGGTGCATAACGATCTGAGCAGTGAATCGCGCGATCTCCGAACGCTCAGCCCCCGCGATAACGCCTCCTAATGAACGCCCTTGCCCCCGGTGCAGCGTGACACGCCGGCTTCAGTCGAATCTGCTTCGGCCCATCGAGAACCTATTTGCGCGCAGCCTGGGGCGGGATCTTGTGCTACTTCTTGGGCTGCAGTTTCAAGTCGGTGAGACTGCTCAAGAGAGCTGTGGCGCGGTCGCGGATGTCGTCGGCCGCGCGCGGATTTGAGTCGCGCTTTGGTGAACCAAATCCTGCGGTGCCAGTGGCAATCGCGTGAAGACTATCCATCATCAGCTCGATGTTGTCTTTGCTCTCAGTCGTCGTGGCATGGTCCTATTTCGACTCTTGCGCAACCTGCTGCCAGCCTGACGTTGCCGATCCAACTGGCGCAGCAGGCGGCCGACGCCGTGCGCGAATTGCTCGCGGAGGCGGCGGCCGCCAACACCACTCGTAGCTACGCCAGCGCCCTGCGCTATTGGGCCGGCTGGCATGCGGCGCGTTACGGCGTCGAGCTGGCGTTGCCGGTGCCTGAAGCCACCGTGCTGCAGTTCGTGGTCGATCACGTCGTACGCCGATCCGTCGACGGCGAGCTGGCCTGGGAGCTGCCGCCGGTGGTCGATCAGGCATTGGTGACCGCCGGCCTCAAGGCCAAGCTCGGCCCGTGGACGCTGGCGACGGTTCGGCATCGGGTTGCGGTGCTGTCCACGGCGCATCGACTCAAGCACGTGACCAATCCCTGCGAGCAACCGGCCATCCGCACGGTGCTCAGTCGAGCCGCCCGGGCAGCCGTCAAGCGCGGCGAACGGCCGCGCAAGAAGACCGCGATTACCTTGGCCGAGCTCGAGGCCATGCTGGCGACTTGCGATGACAGCCTTGAAGGGCTACGCGACCGCGCCCTGCTCTGCTTTGGCTTTGCCAGCGGCGGCCGGCGCCGCAGCGAGGTCGCCGCGGCAAATCTGCGCGATCTGCGCCGCATCGGTCCCCAGGGCTTTATCTACCGACTGGAGCACAGCAAGACCCAGCAGGCCGGCGTGAGCGCGACCTCGACACCCGACAAACCGGTTTTAGATCGGGCCGCCCAAGCACTCGAGGCCTGGCTGGCCACAGCCAGCATTACCGAGGGGGCGATTTTTCGACGGCTATGGAAGCAGCACGTCGGCCCTGCCCTGTCTCCGGCCGCGGTGGGCGAGATCGTGCAGCGACGCGCCAAGCTCGCCGGCCTCGAGGGCGATTTTGGTGGGCACAGTCTGCGGTCGGGCTTCGTGACCGAGGCCAGCCGCCAGGGCGTGCCGCTGCCGGCAATCATGGCGATGACCGAACATCGCGCCGTATCCAGTGTGATGGGGTACTTCCATACGGGCTCCGCCGACCAAAACCCGGCCGGCCGCCTGCTGGATGCACCCTTTTTTCATCTGAGGATCAGCACGTTGTCGACAGCGCCATTTGGTAGCAGGCGCCCCAAGCGCTAAAGCATGCGGTTCGATAGGGTGGGCCTCAGGCGGGCCTCGATCGCTTCGATCAGCGCGGAGTCGTCCCGCCGGTGCGGGACGTAATGCCGCGCCGAGCGCGACAGGCCTAGCGTGCGGTCGGCACGCTGGGCACCCAGGCCGTGATCGGTTTGCATCGCTAGACTCAGCTCGAGTCGCCGCGCCTGGCTCAGCCTTTTCGCGACCGGACGTCCTTCAGCGCGTGATGTTCCAGCACCAGGTCACAGGACTATCGGCCGCCTGACTCCGTTGATGGCTCGTTCCTGTGGCATCGTTTAGCCATGATGGAAGATGCTATAGAGGAAGCCAATCAGCATCACTATCGGAATCAGAGTCAGAAAAATTGACCGCACAGTCCATGGCCCCTTTTCATCTGTAGGCTTGGCTCCATATGGCAGCTGGCCCCATCTGTCTATTTTGTATCTTTTCATGGGTTCTGAACTCATGCCGTTCCTGGATCGCTATGTCTTCACCAGCCTGTACGAAGTCCGGCGCATGACCGAAGACTGGCGCCAGCGCTACAACTACCAACGACCAACGACCCCATCGTGCACTCGGCGGACTCTCGCCCGTCGCCTACGCCATGGCATCATCCGCAAATTCTACTTCTACGCGATTTGGAAAAATGAGGATGCCTCACCTATTTGACAAAGAAATAAAAATCCTCTTAAGAATTAAGCCGACTATTAGATACTGAATGGCTCCCAGAAAAACGACACACACGAACTCAACTCGCAGATCCCTGTACTGAATCGCCCCGGGAATGAATGACTCACCTAGCTCAACCAAAATCGAAGATGGCAAACTAAACAAATCTTGCACAGCAACGGCACCAATCTTCGCTTTCACGAACAGCAAATATGCCATTCGCGTGGAGAAAAGGGCGTAAAAACACAACGGAGTGATCTGAATTATCCTCCCTAGATTTTTACCAAGGGACATGACTCACCTGTGTGATAGATGCAGAAGGGGAATTTGCTAACAAACTTAACGCAGCCATTTGCTCCATCGCATCATTCATTTCATTTGGAGTGAGGATTGGTCCATTCATCAGTTCTATCGGAAACCCCGCAGCATTCATAACTCCCAGGGCGGCATCTACGCAATTCGTTTGATTGTGCTTCACGGGAACAAAAAACCACTGTTTTGCCGACCTAGCGTTCTGAGCAGCATTTTTAATAGCACCCTCTCTATTATCCGGCACATGGACCTTGTATACCTCATCCGGCTGCCGACCGTCCTCCAAATTCACTGTGGTCGGCCAATCTGGTGACGTATTGTCGCCCCACGCTCTATGTTGATCAGGAAATTGGCTAGTTAGGCGAGTTCCATCGCCTGTAAATGTTCCAACATGACCAACTTCGCCAGCGAGGTAATTGCCATTCCACACTGTAACGTAGAAATCGTATAGGCCAAGTTGATCTATAAACTCCAAAGGATTGTTGCCTACGTAGGCGTAGGTGTTCAACTGGCCACCTTTCAACCCTAGTGGATCGGACTGCATATACCGCCCGGTGTCTGAATCATAGTCCCTGTTTACGTTGTAGCTTAGCCCCGTTTCTGCATCTGCATATTGACCCGGGAACCGCAGGTTGTAGACGTATCCAGTGCCTGTCGGCGCCGCTTCACCCCACGCATTGCTCTGGTAGGCCCACTGCCAGACCGTGGTGCCGCTACTGTCGGCGATCGCCCGAGGGGTGCCCAACTGATCGGCAGTGACATAGGCAATCGTACTTGTCGTACCCGTTGTATCCACGTTGGCGACGGGTATACCGTCCATCCAGACATAGTCGCGCGTGCTCGTTCCCACCCGCAGCTCTTTTTCGCTCGGGCCGCGGATGGCGAGCGGAGCGGGTGTTTCACCGACGCGAGCATTCGACGGGGAGCCGAGCTGCCAGGCGCTCGCCAGCACCAAGCGCGATCCGTCCCCTACCCCCGATAACCTCCCCTAATCGCCCCTCCCTGACGCCTCCGCCTCATGGCCAAAACCGGACAACGCATACCGCTCCGCGGGGCATCCAGAGTGGACTCCCCCCGGTGCGCCAGGCATCCCTCGCCTATGATTTGAGCATAGGGGGACGCCATGAGTACCAAGCGGTTTACCCCGGAGTTCAAGCAGGAAGCCGTTCGGCAGATCGTCGATCGCGGCCATTCGGTTTCGGAGGTTTCAGCGCGCCTCGGCGTGTCAGCTCACAGCCTTTATCAGTGGGTCAAGGCAGCTACGCCAGACAAGGCCGAGAAGCAGGTGAGCGAGCTGCTGGAAGCCAAGAGCGAAATCCTCAAGTTGCGCGCACAACTCCGCCGCACGGAAGAGGAGCGCGACATCCTAAAAAAGCAGCGCGGTACTTCGCCAAAGAGCCCGAGTGAAGTACCGCTTCATCAACGATCATCGGCAGATATACCGTGTGATGTCGATGTGCCGGGTGCTGCGAGCATCACGTGCCGGGTTCTATCAGTGGCTGCACCATCCGCAATCGCAACGCGCAATCGAGGACGAACGTCTACTGGGACTGATCCGCGATGCCTACGCGGCCAGCGGTGGCGTGTACGGATCGCCCCGTGTGTTTGGCGATCTTCGTGAGGCTGGCGAGACCTGCGGCAAGCACCGGGTGGCGCGCCTGATGCGGGAGCACGAGTAGCATGAGCCGACGAGGCAATTGCTGGGACAACGCTGTCGCCGAATCCTTCTTCAGCAGCCTGAAGAAGGAGCGCGTTCGCAAGCGCGTCTACAAAACCCGCGACCTGGCGCGCGCCGACGTCTTCGACTATATCGAGGTCTTCTACAATCGCATCCGACGTCACACCCACCTGGGTGGTGTCAGCCCCGGAGCCTTCGAAAACAAGGCTGCGGCGTGAGGCTCGGACATGTCTGTGGATCTGGGGGAAGTCCACTTCTCACCAGTCTGATAGAGGTAGAGTTACCACGAAATCGCTGCCGCAACCTTGGCCAGCGCTGTGCGCAATTACACTGCCACCATGTGCCTTCACCAGATCACGCACCACCGACAGGCCGATCCCGAGGCCAGCGTTGGAATGCGGCAATGCGCCGGCATCCTGCACAAACAGGTCGAATATCGTCGGCAGTGCCTCGGCAGAAATGCCTATGCCGTTGTCGCGCACGGTGATCACGG
Organism: Dyella agri; assembly: GCF_044904705.1. Classification (NCBI taxonomy): domain Bacteria; kingdom Pseudomonadati; phylum Pseudomonadota; class Gammaproteobacteria; order Lysobacterales; family Rhodanobacteraceae; genus Dyella; species Dyella agri. The sequence continues at coordinate 33,659 of NZ_JADIKL010000016.1, read as the reverse complement.
CACAGGTATCCTGCAACAATAGCTCAAGGGCGATCTCGCCTTTCTCCGGCGTGTACTTGCTGGCATTGTCCAGCAGGTTTCTGAAGATCTGCGCCAACCGCATCGGATCGCCGAGCATGTGGATCGGCTCGGATCGTACGTCCACACTAAAATGCTGCTGACGAAGCGCCATGCCAAGCCGGCATGACGCCGCTACCTGGTTGAGAATACTGCCCAGATCGAGGCTGCTGCGTTCGATTCGCAGCCTGCCGGTACTCAGGCGCGAGGCGTCGAGGAGGTCGTCGATCAATCGGGTCATGTAGGTGACCTGACCATTGATGATCACCTGAAGCCGCTCGATCGGGATTTCGCCGGTGCTGTTGCGGTTGATCAGCAGACTGGCGGCAATGCGTAGCGGAGTCAGCGGATTGCGCAACTCATGCGCCACGATCGCCATGTGCTTCAACTGTCGGCGATGCGCCTCGGTTGCATCCGCCGCGGATTCTTGCGCTTTCAATGCAGCCAGCACCAGTTGCGTGTTGGCATCGCGCAGGTCTTGCAGCGATGGTTTTCGCTCCTGGAACCATGCTCCCAGGTGGGGTCGGAAATCGCCGAATCCGGCGCGCTTGCGCCGGTACATGGCCTCGTCGGCGTGCTTGATGAGCGTAACCGAGTCTTCACCGTCATCCGGGTAGATGCTGATGCCAAGACTTGCCGAGAGCTTCAGTATCTCGCCCCCAACGCTGACAGGCGTCCCGAGCGCCGTCAGCATCTCCGCGGCGATCCGATCTGCGTCGGCGGGCACCGCGATTGCCGGCAGCAGCACCAGAAACTCGTCACCACCATAGCGGCACACAGAGTCCGATTCGCGCAACACGGATTGCAACGAGCGCGCCACGATTTGCAGCACTTCGTCGCCCGCCGCATGGCCGAGGTGGTCATTGATGGGCTTGAAATGATCGAGATCGACAAACACCAGCGCCAGGCACCGCCCGTCGCGTCGGGCCATGAGCAGGGCGTGTTCCAGCCGATCCAACATGCAGGCGCGGCTGAGCGTCCCGGTCACTACATCGCGCTGGAAAGCCGCAGTCAAGGCAGCCAGATCGGCAACGGCCATGGCTGCGATATCGTCAGCATGCAATGCCGCCAGCACCAGTTTCTGGTTGGCTTCCCGCAATTGGATGGCGTGGTTCTCACTGAGCGCGCGGCGCGCGTGAGAAAGTTTTCGCCGCAGTTCCACCAGTTCATGACGCAGCCGGGCGGCCTTCTTTTCAAGCAATGCCAGCGCGTGTTCAGTGGCAGCATTGGTCGGTTTTGCCTGGTCGGTCATGGCAGAGTACTGGCGCGGCGCTCAACCATCGTCAGGGCCGTTTCGCTGCCGAGTTCCAGTCTGGCTGCGCGTGGGGCTGCTCCCCAACAGGCCTTCGTAGTTGGCCAGCATCTGGTCGATCTTGATGCCGTCGTCGTCGATGTGGAACAGGCGCAATTCGGTCGAATGCACGCTGGCACGGATCTTGAGCACCGCCATCATGCGCTGTAGCCGGCTCTCCACTTCGATGTAGCGCTGGACAATGATTGCGTCGGTCAGGAAAGCCGTGCCGTAGGGGCTGAAGCGCAGTTCGGTGTAGCGGTCTTCAAGCTCGGAGGTCATCAGCACGGTGACGCCAGTGCTGGCCAACGCGGACACCATTCGCGCCAGTGCTTCGCGGAAATCCTCGCGGAAAGTGGGCGCCAACGAGAGTTCAAAGCCCGACAGCGAGTCGATGACCACGCGGCTGGCATTGAGCCTCTTCACTTCAGCGGTGAGCACAGTGGCGACCTCGTCCACCGACAGGCCCGGTGCGCTGGTGTCGACCACGCCGATACGGCCGCTTTCGATCAATTTGGCCACTTGCTGGCCACGCGACTGCGTGGCGCGCTGCTCGAAGGCGGCAATCACGCCAGTTTCGCCTCGGCAACCACCTTCGACCAGGAATGACGCCGCCAGGATGCTTTTGCCCGACCCGGATGGGCCAGCCACCAGCAGCGAGTAGCCACGCGGCAGGCCGCCCCCCATCATCGCGTCGAGCCCGGGCACGCCCATCGACAGTCGCTCGGTGGGCGGCGAATTTGAAAGATTCGCCAACACGTCGGCCACCGGCGGAGGCGCAAACACCTGCAGGCCCGCCATGCCGATGCGAAACGTATGCAAACCCGGCAACGTGGACTGGCCGCGCATCTTCAGGACGTCAAGCTTGCGCACCATCGAATTTCGCTGAACGCTCTGGCGCAACCAGATCAGACCGTCGGCCACGGTGAATATCGGGCTGGGGTCGCTGTCGCTGAAGTACTCGCCGATAAGGAAGGTGGTCGCTTGCCAACTGGTCATCAGCATGCCTAGTTGCTGCACGAACTGCTGCAGGCTGATGAAGCCCTTGCCGCCCCCCTGCCCGGCCAGGATCACCGAGCGGAACGAATCGACAAACACCAGGGCAGGCTCGTGCGCTTCGACCTCGGCAACAATCCGCGCAAGTACCCGGGTCAAGTCGCCGGTGGCGGTCTCTTCGGCAAGATTGACGAAGTGGATCGAGTGATTGACTTTGTCGTTGTCGAAAAAGTCGAACTGCTGCTGGTAGCGCAGCATCTTCAGTGGTGGCTCGCCCAGCACGGTGAAGTAAAGCGCCGGGCGCACAGGCGTGGCCAGCGCAAACATCATCTGGTGTGCCAGTGTGGTCTTGCCGCAGCCGGGTGGTCCTGCGATGACATTGAATGAGAACTCCGGCAGGCCGCCGCCAAGCACCTCGTCCAGTCCGGGTACGCCGGTGCGCAGCCGGTTGATGGTGGCTTTGGCAGTGGTCATGTCATGCTTTCCTGCGCGGCATCGGCGCTTGAGGGGTTTCCCATACGGGACGCAGCAGTCGCTCGGTGAGCGATGCGCCAATCAATGTGCTCAGTACTTTATGAAAGTTCTGCAGCAGCGCGTCATTCACTGCGATCGCCTCGGTGCAGTCCTGTTGCGCCAGCACCGCCCCCAATGCCGCCAAGCCATCGGAGGGCAACGCGTTATCGTTGATGGTCTGCAGACATGGATACGCAGTACGCGTCATATGAATACTGCGCTTGATCAGCGCGTCGACGCCGGACTGGCCGATGATCGGCGCCAATGCATCGCCCACGGCATTCCAGATCGAGACGGCTATCTCCGCGATCCGCACGGCATCGACGCTCTCGCTTGCGAGATGCGCAAACATCGGCTGGATCCCTTGCGCTTCAGCTTGCATCGGTGATCCGTGAGCGTCCGCAGGTATGGGCTTGCGCAGTCTACATCGCCCTTGTTGGCAACGATGGACATCAGCGAACGACATGAAATGGATTCTGACCTCTTTTTGCGTACTCGCGTGGGGTCAAATGGCCAAGCGATCCGAGGGAGTTGCAGGATGCGCCTCCTGGTCTGCCTGTGTCACTGCGACGGCGGGCAACAGGAAAACTCATGCACACGCATCGTGGTGGTACACGCCTCCCGATAAGGCAGGCTGCGCAGCGCACCGCAACCTGTTACGGAGCTATCGCTTGGATATCATGAACTCGGGTTCCTCATGCTCCGCCCAATAGCCGTTGCGGCCATAGTGCTTGTAGATGTCCATCTCCCACCTGCGGCCCAGCTCCACGGCCGAGTCGTACGGTGGCGCACCTTTCACCGCCTGACGGCGAAGATTGACGGCGACCGTGTCCTCCGACCAGCTCACGTGTCGGATCCATTCCGGCGCGATCAGAACCAGATGTCCGCTCCACCAGTGGCTCGTCTCCACAACGATGTACCGGATGGCCCAGGTGTCTTCTTCGACGAGCATCCCCTGCACATGGCCGATGTCGCCGTCGGCCGCCTTGACGCGATAACCCAGTATCTCCTGGCAACTGCGCAGGTGCGGATCGTCATGATCCAGGCCGGATCCGAGTCTCGTCCTGTCGCGCGGTTCGCGACGACTGCCGCCTGGCCTGTTATGACCCATCGTCATCATCGAGGACGGGGACGGATCCATTCCCCATAACCCGCTGCCGCCCCAGTAATACGGATAGCCGAAATAATCGTGATGATCCATTTCATGCTGCCGCGAAACAGGCTTGTCGGTGTCGATGCCGGGGCTGTTCCGCAGCTGTTCCTTGGTGATCGACACGGGCAGCACTTTGCCGATCCAGTCGGGGCGATCGACCGCAATGGGTGAGACCAGCACCTTCCGGTTCGAGAGCCAGTTGCCGGTGTCCACGACCAGATAACGGATCACCCATGCCTGGTCGTCGAAATAGAAATCCTTGACGTGGCCAAGGTCGCCGTCCATTGCACGGATGGCATAGCTTTCCAGGTCGTTCATGCTGCGCAACATACCTTTCTCCTGCGTGGCCAAGAACCGACAGCCATCCGCGCCTTCAAGAACGAGGCATGTCCGACGGTGGCGATGTTCCGGCGGGAAAACCGCCCAGCTTGGCACCTTGCATGACAGGCCATGGCCACCTGATCGAATCACGATTCTCGGCTGGGCGACGGCTTGTCTTTCCAAGCTTCGCTGCAGATTGACGTGTATCTCTTGCCGGAGTCGGTGCGGCAGCGCACGCAAGCCTGCGATGAAGGGCCTTGCCCCGCGCCGACCATCTCTCCAAGCGCTTCCGCGAAGCAACGGCGCGCTTCCTTGCCGGATTCAGTGCAATGCGTGTCGGGCCAGCAACGCCTCGGCGTGCTTGCAGACGTTGTCGACGGTGAACCCATATTCGCGCAGCAACACGTCGGCCGGCGCGGAGGCGCCGAAGCGCTCTACGTCGAGCATGTCGCCGTGTGCGCCGATGTAGCGTTCCCAACCTTGTCGCACGCCCAGTTCCACTGCCAGCCGCGCGCCGACGGACGGCGGCAGCACCGCGTCGCGGTCGGCCTGCGGCAGTGCCTCGAACAGCTCCCAGCTCGGCATCGACACGCAGCGCACGGCGATGCCCTGCGCCTGCAGGCGTTCCGCCGCGGCTGCAATCAGGCTCACCTCGGAACCGCAGGCAATCAGGATCAGGTCCGGCTTGCCGTCGGGTGCATCGCTCAGCACGTAAGCGCCGTGGCGCAGGCCGTCCGCCGACGCATAGCGTTTGCGGTCGAACGTGGGCAGCGCCTGCCGGGTCAGCACCAGCACCACCGGGCGGGAGGGCGTCCCCACCGCCACCTTCCAGGCGACGGCGGTTTCATTCGCATCGCAGGGCCGGATCACGATGAGCCCGGGGATCGCGCGCAGGTTCGCCAGTTGTTCCACCGGCTGGTGGGTGGGACCGTCCTCGCCCAGCGCGATGCTGTCGTGGGTGAACACGTTGACGACGTGCAGGCCCATCAGTGCGGCCAGGCGCATCGACGGGCGCATGTAGTCGGAGAAGATCAAAAAGGTCGCGGTGAACGGGACGAAGCCGCCATGTGCAGCTAGGCCGTTGGCGATGGCGCCCATCGCGTGCTCGCGCACGCCGAAATGCAGGTTGCGTCCGGCGCGGCTCCAGCCGCCGCCGTCGGAGCCCTGCTGATCCTCGCCCTGCAACGGCGATGGATTGAAATCGCCCTGTCCCTTCAACGCGGTCTTGGTGGATGGATCGAGATCGGCCGAGCCGCCGCACAGCGCGGGAAGCCTGGGCGCGATGGCATTCATCACCCTGCCCGAGGCATCGCGCATAGTCAGCCCCTTGGCGTCGGCGGGAAACACCGGCATGTCCGTATCCCAGTCCGCGGGCAACTCGCCGCGCAGGCGCCCTCGCAGTTCGCGCGTCAATTCGGGGAAAGCCTTGGCATAGGCGGCCATGCGCTCGTTCCAGGCTGCTTCGTGCCGCGCGCCGCGCTGCACTGCCTCGCGGAAATGGGTGAGCGCCGTATCGGGAATCAGGAAAGCCGGCTCGATGGGCCAGCCCAGCTTCTGCTTGGTCGCACGCACGCTGTTCACGCCCAGCGGCGAGCCATGCGCCTTGAAGCTATCCTGCTCGGGCGAACCGTAACCGAGATGCGTGCGTACCAGGATCAGCGAAGGCCGCGCCGTCTCCGCGCGCGCGGCCTGCAGGGCGGCGTCGATCGTGGCGAGATCGTTGCCGTCCATCACCATCGCCGTATGCCAGCCATAAGCCTCGAAGCGCGCGGCGCGATTCTCGGAGAAGGTGATATCGGTGCCGGCGGACAAGGTCACGCAGTTGTCGTCGTACAGGCAGATGAGCTTGCCCAGTTGCAGGTGCCCGGCCAGCGAGGCGGCTTCGGAGGCCACGCCTTCCATCAGGTCGCCGTCGCTGACGAGGGCGTAGGTGTTGTGGTCGATCACCACATGACCGGGACGGTTGTATCGCGCCGCCAGTTGCGCCTCGCCCACCGCCATGCCGATCGCGTTGGCCATGCCCTGCCCCAGCGGCCCGGTGGTGGTTTCCACGCCCGGCGTGTGGCCGCGTTCGGGATGTCCGGGCGTCTTGCTGCCCCACTGGCGGAACTGCCCGATGTCGTCCAGCGAGAGTTCGTAGCCCGTCAGGTGCAGCAGGCTGTAGAGCAGCGCCGAGCCGTGGCCGGCCGAAAGCACGAAGCGGTCGCGGTCGTCCCAGTGCGGGTTGTGCGGGTTGTGCTTCAGCCAGCGCGTCCACAGCGCATAGGCCATCGGCGCCGCGCCCAACGGCAGGCCCGGATGACCGCTATCGGCCTTCTGCACCATGTCCACCGACAGGAAGCGGATGGTATTGACGCATAGCTGATCGAGTTCGGCGGACATGGCTACTTCCTGGTGGAGGGGTTTGTCTTGGCATCGCGGGCAACGTGCTGCGCTTCTTTGAAGATCGCCTGCAAGATGCGCGTGGCGATGGCAAGTCCCGGCACAGATCGGTGTTCCCGATGCCGGTCAGCCATGCGACCAACCCGCCACTGACGGAAGCCACCTTGATGTCGCCGGTCGGCCACGGTTGTCGGGCGCGCGATCGGCCATGCCGCCGACCTTCCCGCAGACCAGCCCGCGTCTCTAGATGCTGCGGCGGAGGCTGCGCGACGGGTTGCTGCCTTGGTGGCAGATCAGTCGACCCGATGAAGACTTGCGTCCGTGGTGCCGTCACCCCGATGTTGCAGGGCGGATGCGCAAACACGGCCACAGGTCAAACCCACCACCGCGCACTCCCGTGCAGAGCGGTTTCCGGCTTCGGCAACCCAAACTGCACCGCGCACACCTCGGTCGTCTGTGCGCGACCGAACGGATAATCCGGTGATTTTCTATGTAAGTCGCCGCGGCTCACCCGATTACCACGAGCGACCGATGCAACGCGCGGTTCTGGGGGGCGGTGCTGCTGATTGCCGACCAGCTCGCCAAGATCGCGCCGCATCAGGACGATCCGGCGCTGCGCATCGGTCGGGGATCAAGGCGATGACCGACCGCGCGCGGCAAGAACTGCTGCTGATCTCACCGTACTTCGTGCCCGACGAACAGGAAGTGCGCTATCTCGTCGGTATCGAGATGGGCATGATCGTCGACAATCCGGCATTGGCGGCCACGGTGAAACGGTTCTTCGACCATGCCACCCGACCGGCGAACGCCTATCGGGTGTCTTGGTCGCGCGAGGCCTACCGCACGCCGGCCGGATGCGATGGATGGCGAGCGACGACGGCAAGCAGTGAGCTACGACCACGATCCCGGCGTCAGCATGCAGCCAAGCTCCATCGTGCTGTCCGCAATCGGTTCGCTCGTCCCGCCACATCGCGCATCTGTCCGCGCAGGTTGTGTGTCGCATCGTACATACAGCCGGCATGGGATGTTCGATGATTCCTGTGCGCACTCACTATCCCGGCGAGGCTTGGCGGCGACCTTCAAACTTCGTGCGGTTCGCCTGGGACAGATACCTCCCGTAAGTCGGTACGCCACGAAAGCGGCCCGGTTCGGACATACATCGATCGCCCTCTGTCACAGCTTCCGCGCGCACGGGTGTGGCAAGTGGCAACGCGGACACAGGACACACCTCATGAAACGCAATCTTCTCGCATTGAATTCGACCTTGATCGTCGCGGCCATGGCCGTCCATCCTGGTCTGGCTCGCGCCCAACATCCCGCCGACCTGGGCTGCAAGATGCAGTTCTCTCTTTCAACCTGGTCGCTTATCTACAAGCAGTCGGAAGGACATGGGCTTGTTACCTGCAATAACGGTCAGTCCATGCACGTCAAGATCGTCGCCAGGGGCGGTGGCCTGACGGTTGGCAAGTCCCACATCGACGACGGAACGGGCCGTTTCACCGACGTGCATTCGATCTCGGAGATTCTCGGCCACTACGGCGACGCCGAGGTTCATGCGGGAGCCGGCAAGGCGAGCGAGGCGCAGGTTCTCACCAAGGGAAAGGTTTCCCTTGCGCTGTCCGGCACCGGCGAAGGCATCGATCTTGGCGTCGACATAGGAGAGGTCACGCTATCACGGGCGAAGAAGTGACTGGATTGCGAAAGTCCGTCTTTCCACATCCGTGCGGATCATCGAGAAAGCCATGAGAACAACTCGTAGCGGCGACAGCCATCTTGAGAGGGATTTCGGCATTCTGCTGCGACACAATGAACGGCTCATGCAGGAAAACGAGTCACTGCGAATCGAGCTCAGGCGCCTTTCCGCGGGGGGCGTGCCGATTCGATCGATCGCGCGCCCATCGGCACCTGCTTATGAATCTGCCGATCCTGCCGCGGCAAATATCCGCGTCGACAATGGCATCGATGAACCCACTTGCGGATGAAGCCATGCTCGACCGGTTGCAGCATGCGGCCTTCGACTATTTCCTGCTGACCGCGAACCCGGCCAACGGATTGGTGGCCGACACCTCCCGACAGGGGTCGCCCGTCAGCATCGCCGTGGTCGGCTTCGCGTTGTCGTCGTATCCGGTGGCCGTGGAGCGCGGCTGGATGGATCGAACCGACGCGTCCCGGCGCAGCCTTGCGGCGTTGCGTTTCTTCCGTGACAGCGACCAGAGCGGCAGCCCCACAGCGACCGGCTACAAGGGCTTTTACTACCATTTTCTCGACATCCATGCCGGCACACGCGTGTGGCGTTCGGAACTGTCGATGATCGATACCGCCCTGCTCGTCGCCGGCATGCTTGCCGCGAGCATGTACTTCACGGCGGATACGGCCGATGAAGCCGAACTGCGCGAACTGGCTGACGCGCTCTATCGCCGCATCGACTGGCAATGGGCCAAGAACGACGGCGAGACCATCCGGCAAGGCTGGAAACCCGAATGCGGATTCCTGCACTACGGCTGGGAAGGCTACAGCGAAGCCATCCTGCTCTACGTGCTGGCGCTCGGCTCGCCAACCCTTCCCATCGCCGCGGATGGCTACAGGTCGTGGACGGCCACCTACCAGTGGGAAAACCTGTACGACTACGATTATCTCTACGCGGGCCCGCTGTTCGTCCATCACTTCTCGCACGCGTGGATTGATTTTTGCGGCATCCGCGACCCTTTCATGCGCGAGAAGCACTCGGACTATTTCGAGAACAGCCGGCGTGCCGCCTATATCCAGCGCGAGTATGCGTGGCGCAATCCGCATGGGTTCGCCGGCTATGACGAAAACGGATGGGGGTTGACGGCTTGCGACGGCCCAAGCGACGAGCAGTCGGAGGTATCCCATGAAGTAAGACGCCTGTTCGGCTACGCCGCCCGCGGCGTGCCGTACGGGCCCGACGATGGCACGCTGTCCGCGCCATGCGTCCTGGCTTCGCTGCCCTTCGCGCCCGAGATCGCCTTCGATGCGGCGTGCAGCATGCTCGCGCGCTATCCGGAGATACTGTCTGACGGCCGCCTGGCGAGCGGCTTCAATCCAGGCCTGGCCGGTGCAGATGGGCGTCTGTGGGTATCGGCGGGCCACTACGGATTGGATCAGGGCATCGTGTTAATGATGATCGAAAACCATCGCACCGGCTGGATATGGCGATTGATGCGACGTTGCCCGTACATCAGGGAGGGACTGCATCGCGCTGGGTTCCAGGGCGGATGGCTGCAAGCCTCGATTCCCGATGAAAGGGAAGCACGCGGATGACGCACTCGGACGACGCCCCGCCCGCCATGCCGCAGGATGCGCATGAGCGCGATCGCATCGCCGAAGTGGGTTCACGCGCGTGGAGCAACCCGCGCCCCGCAGCATGCTATCAGTTGGTGATCGTCGGTGCCGGCCCGGCCGGTATCGCTGCGGCCAAAATGGCTGCTGCGCTCGGCGCCAGGGTTGCGCTGGTGGAGAGCAATCGGACGGGCGGCAGTTGCCTGAACAACGGCAGCGTTCCGTCGAAAACCATCATCCGGACAGCACAGCTGTATGCCGAAATGCGCGATGCGAAGCGCTACGGTGGCCAGATCCCCGACGACATAAACGTCGACTTCCCTGCCGTCATGGAGCGTGTGCGGCGCATTCGCACCCACCTCGGCGCGGGCGATTCGGTTTGCCGCCTGGCGACGGCCGGCATCGACATGTTCCTCGGTGAAGCATGCTTTTCCGGACCGGGCACGCTGATGGTCAATGGCGAGGCCTTGCGCTTCGAGAGGGCGCTGGTGGCAACCGGTGCGCGGCCAAAGGTTCCCTCCATTCCCGGCCTTACGGAAGCAGGTTACCTGACCAACGAGAACGTATTCGACCTGACGGAACTGCCACGCCGCCTGATGGTGATCGGCGGCGGCCCTCTCGGCTGTGAGCTGGCCCAGGCACTCTGCCGATTGGGTGCGCAAGTCACGATCGTGCAGGACTTGCCATTGTTCCTTGGCAAGGAAGAACGCGATGCCGCACAGATTCTCTCGGACGCGTTTGCGCGTGACGGCATCCATATCCGGCTCAATACCATCGCCACCGCCGTGCGCGTGGACGCCGGGGTGAAGCAGGTCGACCTGCTCAGCGACGACTACAGGAATACCGTCCCGGTGGACGCCATCCTGACCGGCGTCGGCCATTCGCCGTATGTCGACGGGCTGGGTCTGGAGGCTGCAGGCATCGATGTCGATGCTGCCGACGGCATCCGGGTGGACGACTTCCTGCGCACGAGCAACCCACGCATCTATGCGGCCGGCGACGTATGTCTGGCACACAAATACACCCATACCGCCGAAGCCGCGGCCCGCATCGTGGTGCGCAACGCACTGTTGGGCGGCCACGAGCGGTTGAGCGCGCTGGTGGTTCCGTGGTGCACGTTTACCGACCCCGAGATCGCGCACGTCGGCTTGTACGTTCGCGAGGCCAATCACATGGATATTCCGGTGAAGACCTTCACCATTCCCATGCACGAGGTCGACCGCGCGGTCATCGACAGCGAGGAAAACGGCTTCGTGAAGATCCATGTCAGGGAGCGGACGGACAAGATCCTCGGCGCCACCATCGTTGCCCGCGACGCGGGCGACATGATCAACGAAATCACCCTGGCGATGGTGGCCGGCATCGGCCTGCGCACGCTGGCCAAGGTGATCCATGCCTACCCGACACGGGCAGCGGCGATCCAGCAGGCTGCACAGGCTTATTGCCGCACCGCTTCCCTCCAGGCATACAGGAAAGACGTCGGCGCGGGCCGGTGCGTCGAAGATGCCGGGTGATCGCGCGCCCTCGCCTGTCGCGATGGTCGCCACCACCGTGGCTTGCGCCGGAACGCCACGTTTACTTGAGTGCGTCGTCGACGATTCGTTGCGCGTCTTGCAGGATAGCGCGCAGGTGCGCCTCGTCCCTGAAGCTTTCCGCGTAGATCTTGTAGATGTCCTCGGTGCCGGAGGGGCGCGCGGCGAACCAGCCGCTGGCGGTGGTGACCTTGATGCCGCCGATCGGCGCATCGTTGCCGGGCGCACGGTCGAGCACGCGCTTGATCTTCTCGCCGGCCAGCGTGGCTTGTTTCACCTGCGCGGGCGAAAGCTTCGCCAGCCGCGCCTTCTGCGCAGCCGTCGCCTGCGCTTCCACGCGATCGGCCACCGGCTCGCCCAACTCATGCACGAGCTCACGGTACATCTTGCCCGGATCCTTGCCGCAGCGAGCGGTGATCTCGGCCGACAACAGCGCCGGCACGATGCCGTCCTTGTCGGTGGTCCACACCTTGCCGTCGCGGCGCAGGAACGCGGCGCCCGCGCTCTCCTCGCCGCCGAAGCCTAGCGAACCGTCGGACAGGCCTTCGACGAACCACTTGAAGCCGACAGGCACCTCGTACAGTTTGCGGTCCAGCCGCTTCGCCACACGGTCAATCAGCGCGGTGCTGACCACGGTCTTGCCCACACCCGCAGCGGCTTTCCATTCGGGGCGGCGACGGAACAGGTAGTCGATCAGCACAGCGAGGTAATGATTCGGTACCAGCAAGCCAGCGTGCGTCACGATGCCGTGGCGGTCGTGGTCGGTGTCGCAGGCGAAGGCGACGTCATATGCGTCCTTCAAGCCGATCATCCGCTGCATCGAGTAGGACGAGGACGGATCCATGCGGATCTTGCCGTCCCAGTCCACTGTCATGAAGCCGAACTGCGGATCGACCTCTTCGCTGACCACGGTAAGGTCGAGCCTGTACCGCTCCGCGATCGGCGCCCAGTAATGCACACCCGCACCGCCAAGGGGATCGATGCCCATGCGGATGCCTGCGCCACGGATAGCGTCGAAGTCGATCATGCTGCCGAGATCGCCGACATAGGCTTCGCGATAGTCGTATTCGCGGGTGGTCGATGCCCGGCGCGCCCGCGGGAACGGCATGCGCCGCACACCCTTGAGTCCGTCTTCGAGCAGCGCGTTCGCGCGATCCTGTATCCAGTCGGTGACGTCGAGGCCGGCCGGACCGCCACTGGGCGGGTTGTACTTGAAGCCGCCGTTGTCGGGCGGGTTGTGCGAAGGGGTGACGACGATGCCGTCGGCCAGCCCCGCGGCGCGCCCGCGGTTGTGCGCGAGGATGGCATGCGAGACGGCGGGCGTCGGGGTGAATTCGCCGCCGCTGGCGATCAGGGTTTGCACCCCGTTGGCGGCCAGCACTTCCAGCGTGCTCTCGAACGCCGGCAGCGACAGCGCATGGGTGTCGATGCCGACATACAGCGGGCCATCGACGTGGTTGCAGTTGCGGTAGTCGCATATCGCCTGGCTGATCGCCAGCACGTGCCATTCGTTGAAGCTGCGCTCGAACGAACTGCCGCGGTGGCCGGAGGTACCGAACGCCACGCGCTGCGCCGGCACGGCAGGATCGGGGCGCAGCTCGACGTAAGCGGCAAGCAGCCGGGATACGTCGACCAGCAGCGAGGCCGGCGCCAGTTTGCCGGCGAGCGGGCTGACCGTGGTGTTCATGTCCGACTCGCCCGCGGCCGACGGCATCGCCGCGCCGGGCGGCCGACGGCATTGCCGCGGCGGTGCCCGCCGACTTCCTCGCCAGGCGCGTGCGCGGGCGGCCTTGCCGCAGCGCGAAGTGAACCTAGCCAACTGCCGGGCATCGCACTTCGATCCGGTGATTCATGCCGTCGTCGACCAGCCGGACGGAAGGGCCGTCCGGCGGCTGGCCATCCAGACTGACGCGGCAACCTTCGAGCGCATCGTCCGTCCGCAGCACGGTGATGTGGTAATCCGTCTCGACATGGCGGTAGTCCAGCTCGAACGATTGCCAGTCGGCGGGCAGCAGCGGCTCGATATGCAGGCGCTCGCCCTCCAGCCGCAGGCCGAGCAGCGATTCCACGAACAGTCGATACATCCAGCCGGCCGATCCGGTGTACCAGCTCCAGCCGCCACGCCCCACGTGCGACACGGCCGCATAAACGTCGCCCGCGACCACGTATGGCTCGATCTTGTAGATGTCGATTGCCTCGGCGGTTCGGCCGTGGTTGACCGGATTCATCATGCGCAGCAGTTCCCACGCCCGTTCGCCGTCGCCCAGCTTGGCGAACGCCATCGCCGCCCAGACCGCCGCATGGGTGTACTGGCCGCCGTTTTCGCGCACCCCGGGCACGTAGCCCTTGATGTAGCCCGGGTCGAGCGCTGAGCGGTCGAACGGCGGATCCAGCAACTGGATCAATCCCTCGTCGCGCCGCACCAGCCGCCGATCCAGCGAATCCATGGCTTGCCGCTGCCGCTCTCCGCTGCCTGTCCCCGACAGCACCGACCAGCTCTGGGCAAGCGAGTCGATCTGGCATTCGTCGTTGCCGGCCGAACCGAGCGGCGTGCCATCGTCGAAATACGCCCGCCGGTACCAGGCGCCGTCCCAGCCATGCAGCTCAATGCAGGCCTGGAGTTCGGCGGCGTCGGCTTCGCAACGGCCGGCGAACGCTTCGTCGTCATGCAGGCGCGCGACCGGGGCGAATTGCAACAGCACGTCGCAGAGAAAGAAGCCGAGCCAGACACTTTCGCCGCGGCCTTGCTCGCCGACCCGGTTCATGCCGTCGTTCCAGTCGCCACAGCCGATCAGCGGCAAGCCATGCGAACCGCGCTGCCGGCTGTGCTCGATCGCGCGCACGCAGTGCCGGTAGAGCGATTCGTGCAGGTCGGAACGCGTCGGCAGGTCGTAATAGGACTCTTCGTCGGGCTTGAGGGGCCGGCCTTCGACATAGCCCGCGCTTTCGTCGAGCACACTGCGGTCGCCGGTGGTGAGCACATAGTGGCTGGCGGCCAGTGGCAGCCACAAGTAGTCATCGGAACAGTGAGTGCGCACGCCGCGGCCCTGCGGCGGATGCCACCAGTGCAGCACGTCGCCTTCGGGGAACTGGTGCGCGGCACACAACAGCAGATGTTGGCGCGCGCGATAAGGGGCGGCGTGAACCATCGCCATCGAATCCTGCAACTGGTCGCGGAAACCGAACGCGCCGCCGGACTGGTAATAGCCGCTGCGGGCCAAGAAGCGGCACGCGATGGTCTGGTACATCAGCCAGCCGTTGACGAGCACATCGACCGCCGGATCCGGCGTCTTCACCTGCAGCTTGCCCAGCGTCCAGCGCCAATGCGTGCGCACAGCATCGAGGACAGCTCCGGCGGTACCGAGCCCACGGCATCGCTTGACCAGCTCGACCGCCGCCTTGGCGTCACCGGCCATGCCGAGTCGGAAGATGATTTGGTATTCGTCGCCGTCGTCCAGGTCGAAGGCGAGCTGGATGGCCGCGCAAGGATCCATCCCTGCGCCCACCTGTCCCGACAGGCGCGCATGGGTCATCGCCGCCGGCGCCCGCAGGCTGCCGTTGCGGCCGATGAACTCGCTGCGGTTGCAGCTGACGCTGCGGGCGGGGTTGCCGACGTCGAAGAATGCCACACGGTCGGGGAACTCTGTGTTGTAGGCATTGCGTGCGAACAGCGCGCCGGTGACCGGGTCGGACTCGGTCACTACGTGCATGGCCGACCGGGTGCGTAGATCGCCGAGCACCCATTCGACGTAGCCGGTAGCGGACAGCCGCCGCGCGCGGCCGCTGGCATTGCGCACCTTGAGCACCATGAATTTCACCGGTAGGTCGAGCGACACGTAAACCTGCAGCTCGCTGTGGATGCCGCCCTCGCGGTGCTCGAACACGCTGTAGCCGAAGCCATGCCGGGTCACGTAGACGCCCTCCCCGCGCCGCGGCAGCGGGGTCGGCGACCAGTAGTGGCCGGATTGTTCGTCGCGCAGGTAGAACGCCTCGCCGCTGGCGTCGGTGACCGGATCGTTCTGCCACGGCGTGAGCCGCATTTCGTGCGCGTTCTCGGCCCAGGTATAGGCGCCGCCGCTTTCGGACACGACCGTGCCGAACTGCGGATTGGCCAGCACGTTGGCCCACGGTGCGGGCGTCGTTTGCCCGGCTCGCAGCACCACGACGTATTCGGTACCGTCCGCGCTGAAACCACCATAGGGATTGCCCAGCAGCAACCTATCCGGCACCGGTTCGGAGGCGGCATGGGCGGAATCCGGGCCGTCGGTGTGACTTTCGGACGTCTGCAACGGCACCGGCTTCGTCTGCAAACGCCGGCGTCCGACCTGCTCGGCGAGGCTGCCCCTGTCGTCGGCGATGACCAGCCGCGCGACGGCCTGCACCAGGATGCGGTCTTCGGCGGAAACCTGCTGGGCCGCGCGCACGAAAATCCCGCCGGGACGGTCGATCAGGCTCGCCTCGGCTCCCGAGGTGATCAGTCCCAGGATCAGATCCTGCAACTGCTGGCGATAGCCGGCACGATCCTCGTTCCAGATCACCAGGTCCACCGCCAGTCCCTTGAGGCGCCAGTACGCATGCGCCTGGACCAGTTGGCGCGCCAGTTCGATGTGGGCCGGGTCGGCGATATGCAGAAGGACAATGGGCAGGTCGCCCGAGATGGCCAGGCCCCACAGGCCGGATTGCCCGCGGCGGTTGGCCCGCAGGATGGCAGCGTCCGCGCGCAGGGAATCGTTGGCGTAGACGATGGAGGTGGCCATGTGTTCGTACAACTGCGCGTCGGCGAGGCTCGCGTTCAACTGCCGCAGCAGCACCTGGCTGTGCGTCCAGGCCAGGTCGAACACGCGGTCGGCGAGGTGACGATCGCGGTACTTCTCGATCAGGTGCAGACACGCGTCCCGGCTGTCGGCAACACCGGTGACCATGTCCACCAGCGCTGACTGACCGGGGTCGAGCGTGATCCGGCAGCGGATGGCGACGATGGGGTCGAGCACGGAACCCTCGCTGTCCGACAGGCGGCCATCGCCATCGGCGGCCATCGCCGCGGGATCCGCCACGCTGCGGCCGCGGCCGATGAAGCGCGCGCGGTCGGTTTCGTACGACAGTGCATCGATGTCGGCGTCGTGCACGGCCATCAGGTGGCACATCCACGGCACCTGCTCGCTGGCCAGACGGGGGCGCCGCCTGCAGACGATGGCCTGCAGCGGCCGCACCAACTCGGTCTGCACGAACAGGTTGCTGAAGGCGGGTTGCATCGCGTCGGCCATGGGCGGCGCCAGCACCACCTCGGCATAGCTGGTGATCTCGATGGTGCGACGCACGCGCGCCTGGTTGGTGATGCGTAGGCGCCGAAGCTCGACGTCGTCCTCCGGCGACACCACGATTTCGGTGTGCGCGTCGAAGTCGCGCTCGCGCACGCGGAACTCGGCCCGCGCATCGGAGAACACCGCCTCGTAATGCGCCGGCTTCTTCAGGGTCGGCTGGCAGGCCGCCGACCAGCATTCGCCGCTCGCCACGTCGCGCAGGTAGCAGAACATGCCCCGGTTGTCGCAGATGATGTCTTCCTGCCAGCGCGTGACGGCCATGTCCCGGCAGCGGCTGTAGCCGCCGCCGGCGCTGCTTACCATGACGTGATAGCGGCCGTTGGACAGGAGCTGCACGGCCGGCCGCGCCCGATCCGGGTCGGTGAAGATGCGCAACGTGTCCGCCGTTGCGGGCGGCGGCGCGTCGAATGCCGACAAGCCGGTGGTGTGCAGGTATTCCACCGCGCTCCTGGGCATGCGTTCCTGTAGAAGAAGCAGCGTCGCCTGGAAGCCGGGATCGGACGCAAAGCGTTTCTGCATCGGCCGATCCCGCAACAGGTAATCCAGCGCCAGCAGGCTCATGCCCTGGTGGTGGGCCATGAACGAGCGCACCACCACCGCGGGTTGACCGCGCGGCACGCGCGCGGGGGTGTAGTCGATCGCTTCGTAGAGGCCGAAACGCCCTTCCATGCCCTCGCAGACCAACCGTTGCAGATTGGCGCAGGCAGCCCCGGGGGCCACCATCAGTGCCAGCACCGCGGCGTAGGGCGCCACCACGCGCTCTTCGCCCAGGCCGCGCTTGAGGCCCAGGCCGGGGACACCGAATGCTCGGTACTGATAGTTCAGGTGGGCATCGATGGCGTTATAGCCGCTTTCGGAGACGCCCCAGGGCAGGCCGAGCTGATGGCCGTATTCGATCTGCCTGGCAACCGCGGCACGGCAGGTCTGGTCGAGCAGGGTTCCCTCGAAGCTCGGCATCACCAGCATCGGCATCAGGTACTCGAACATCGAGCCCGTCCACGACAGCAGCACCGGCCCGTTGCCGGTCGTGGTCAACAGCCTACCCAACGCGAACCAGCTCTCCTGCGGAAGCTGTTCCTGCGCGATGGCGACGAAGCTGGCAAGCCTGCATTCCGATGCGAGCAGGTCGTAGAACCCGGCATCGAGCCTTCGCTCTTCCAGGTGGTAGCCGATCGCCAGCAGGTCGCGGCGGGTGTCGTAGAGCAGGCCGTATTCCATGACCGCCAGCTCGCCAAGCTGCCGTACCAATTGCCCGACAAGTGCCATCAGTGCCACGGCGGATCGTTGCACTTCGTCAGTACCGGACGGCGTACCGATGGAGCACGCTTTCGCATGTATCGATGCCAATCGACGCAACGTGGGCATGCCGACCGCGCCAGCCACGGGTTCGGCATGGAAGCGGCGCAGATATCCGCATGCATCACGGCACTGCATGACGAGCGCATGCGCCCAAAACTCTATGTCGCCGCCGGCAGCGGGTGCGAGCGTCGCCACGACCGCTTCGCTTCCTTTGAGCAATCGCCGTACGCAGGCATCCGCCAGGACAAGTGTCGCCGGCGGCGTGGCGCGAACGGCATCCAGTTGCGTCTGAAGGTCGGAAAGCGCACGCGTATCGGCATCGGCCGCCGACATTGCATCGCGCAGGACATCGAGCGTGTCGCCTAGCCCTTCCAGCGACTGTGCATCGAACAGCGGCTCGTCCGGCAGGGCCAGCAGGCCGGCGCGCAGCGTCAGCAGATGGCCGGCGAGGTTGCCGCTGTCCACGGCGGATATGTAGCGTGGGGAAAGCGGTTGCAGGGAAAGCGTGTCGTACCAGTTATAGAAATGCCCGCGATGCCGCTCCATGCGCTGCATCGTGCGCAAGGTGTGGTCCGTCCGTTCCAGCAGCCGCCCGGCGGTCAGGTAGCCGAAATCGTAGGCCGCCAGGTTCGCCAGCAGCGACAGGCCCATGTTGGTCGGCGACGTGCGATAGGCGACGGCCGCCGCAGGCCATTCCTGAATGTTGTCGGGAGGCAACCAGTTCTCCTGGGGCCCGACATGCGCGTCGAAGAACGCCCAGGTCTTGCGCGCCAGCGTCCGCAGGAATCGCCGCTCCCTCGCGGCAGGCACATACGTGGTGTGCCGGGGCGACCTGCCTGTCCACCAGGCGATGGTCGGCGACGCGAGCCACAGCAGCGCGAACGGGGTTGCCACCGCCAGCGCCTCCGGCCGCCACCAGGACAATCCGGCGACGGTGACGACGGCAAGGCACGGCGCGATCCAAATCAGTCGATACAGCCCCGCCAGCGTGCCGGTACTGGTGCGCTCGACGTCCCGCGATACGCTCCATTGCAGCAGATGCCTCCGGCTTGCGGCGACACGCCACAGCGTGCGCACGGCTGCGTCCAGGCTGTACAGCGCCTCATGCGGCAGCCATGCCAGCCAAAGACCGGCGCGCAGGAAATGCTGCCCGGCCGTGCGCATCGCCATGCGAAGGTGTTGTTCGGGCGGCACGTCGCGCGGCCAGCGGACCAGATCCAGCAACGAGTTCAGCAACGGCGGTACCAAAACGACGGACAGCACCGCCAGGGTCCACCGGAACATCGGCGAAACAACCGTCCAGCCCAGCAACAGCAACGCCAGCCATGCCGCCGGAATCAGGCTGCGACGCAGGTTGTCGAAGATCTTCCAGCGCGACAACGCCGACAGCGGACTGCGTTCATGCCCCCCGCCCACCTTGGGCGTCCACGGCAGCAGCCAGGGCAGCAGTTGCCAGTCGCCGCGGATCCAGCGGTGGCGGCGGCTGGCGTCAGCACTGTAGCGGGATGGATATTCCTCATACAGCTGCACGTCGCTGATCAGGCCCGAGCGCGCGTAGCAACCTTCCACCAGGTCGTGGCTGAGGATGCTGTTCTCGGGAAAGCGGCCGCCGATGGCCTGCTCGAAGGCATCCACGGCGTAGATGCCCTTGCCGATGAACGAGCCCTCCCCGAACAGATCCTGGTAGACATCCGAAACGGCCCGCGTATAGGGATCGATGCCGGCATCGCTGCCGAACAGCCGTGCATAGGCCGAGCGGGCCGCGCTGGGCAGGCTGATGCCGACGCGCGGTTGCAGGATGGCGTGGCCGGCGACGATCCGACGCTTGCCGGGATCGCAGACGGCGCGGTTGAGCGGATGCGCCATGGCGCCGACGAACTGGCGCGCCGAGCCACGCGGCAACTGGGTATCCGTATCCAGAGTGATGACGTATTTCACCTCGCGCAGGGGTTCGATGCGGCCGACGATCAGGGAAAAGCGATCGTGGCCTTCGCCCCGGAGCAATGCGTTGAGTTCGGCCAGTTTTCCGCGCTTGCGCTCGTACCCCATCCACACCTTGTCGCGCGGATTCCAGCGCCGCGGCCGATGAAAGAGGAAGAAACGGTCGGCGCCGGCATCACCGTAAAGCGCATTGAGCGCATCGATCCTCTGCCGCGCAAGTTGGAGCAGCGACGCATCCGGCGCCATGACCTCCGCCTCGGCATCCGCGAAATCCGTCAGCAGGCCGAAGTGTAGGCAGGCATCGCGATTGGCAAGAAAGCGAACCTCCAGCCCCGCAGCAAGTTCCTCCACGTCGTCGATGCCGGACAACAGCGAGGGAACCACCACCAGGGTGCGCTCGCGCACTGACAGCCCTTCCGAAAAATCCATGCGCGGCAGCATCTGAGGCGGGATCGCGAGGGTCGCCAGCCGGTTCATCACGGCGATCGCCAGCTCGCTCGCCAGCAGCGCGACGGGTATGGCGGCCAGCCAGAACAGCGCCCCGTGCATACCGCTGCCTTGCAGCGTGCGTAGCATCGGCCACGCGAGCAGCAATGCAAGCGACCCTATCAGGCCGAGGTAGATCTTCAGGGGGACGCGTGCGATCAGCCGTGCCCACGCCAGTGCGAAGCTCCAGCGCACGGCGATGCGTTCTTCCAACACGGGAAGGCCCTTGCCCACGAGACAGAAGCCGACATGCGCCTCCACCTCGGTGCCACTCTTGCCCTCTCCGGCGAACGCGATCGCCGCACGCGCCACGTCGGCCTCGGACAGCTCGCTTCGCCTGGCCAGCCGCTCCACCACGTGGCGGTAAAGATCGCGCGTGGCGAAATCCATGTCGGCGTAGACGCCCGCGGGATCCCCGCGCAGGATGCGCTCGACGATGCTCGTCTCCTCCACGAAGGTACGCCAGTCCATCGCCGACAGCAGGCGCAGGCTGCCGATGCTGCTGCTGATGGAAACCTGGTCGGCGGCCTGCTGCTGCGCCTCCATCTGGACCAGGTGCTCGATGCCCAGCCCCGACTCGGCGAGCCGCTGCTCGACCCAGTTCAAGGGCAGCGCCAGTGCCGGCCCCTGCCCTTGCAGCCGCCGCGTCAATTCGGCGACGAACGAGCTGGCCATGGGCGGATCGGAATGGGCCATGTCGGCTACCGCAAGCACGACGTTCTTCGGGTCGCGCTCGGCGATTTCCGCCATCCGATCCGCCCAGCGGGCGGCGAGGGTACGGTCGTTCCAATCCACCATGATGCGCGAAGCCACACGGCGCAGGTTCTCGATCAGTGCCAGCCGCAGCATGATCGGAATGGCCCACAGCTCGCCGAGCGTGAGCGGCGTGACGGTCTGGTACGAAGCGACGAAGCGGCACAGGCTCTCGTTATCCACCCTGCCGTCGCCGTGCGAGATGGTCTCCAGCGCAATGTCGTAGACGCGCGGCAATCCGGCGGATGCCCCGGCGGCCAGACGCGGCAATCCGCGGCTGTATCCCTTCGGCAAGTGCTGCTGGGCGATGCGTATCTGCTCTTCGATCAGGTAACCGTTGTCCAGCAGCCACTCGGCCGCCGGCGTGATGCGGCGTCCCGCGCGGATGGCCAGCGCGAACGTTTCGCAGGCGCGTTCGAGCACGGCCTTGTTGTCCACCAGGCGCACCAGCAAATCATTGGCCCGCGATTTCTGCGTGCCCGGCCGGTGCGCGGCCGCCAGCGCCGTACCATGCAGATCCATCTGTTCGGCGCTGAAAAGCTCCGAGCACAGGTTCGACTCGGCCTTGTGCCCGGAGCGCCGCCGCAGGGCCTTCCGCCGAAAGATGGCTCTGAGGCGATGAAGGTGGAACAGGGCTGGCGATCCGCCGGTTTTCAAGGTTCACACTCTCTTCTGGGGTGTTTGCGCGATGCCGATGCCGATGCCGATCGCCTTTCGGCGCCGACCGGAACGCCATGCGCTTTGCCGCGCGGACGCGCGGGCATGCCAGTACGATGATTGCGGCCTGCCATCCGTCGATGGGCCGCGCCACGAACCGGACGAACCTTCCGCACAGCCGCGTGGCGCGCCCGTATCGGGATGTATCGGGCAGCCTAGATTCGCCCCATGAAGACCAATACGACGACGACGAGCAGGACGAGACCCAGGCCGCCGGTCGGGCCATAGCCCCATTGCCGGCTGTACGACCAGCGTGGGATCGCGCCGATCAGCAGCAGGACGAGTACCGCCAAGATAATGGTGCCGATGGTCATTTCGGTTCTCCTTGGAATCGGTGAGGCACGCACCGCACTCGGGAACCTCGACCTCGGGCGTCAGGATTCTTCATGCGTGCCTTGTTGCAGATCACTTTATCCAGACGGAAGGTCAATCTCTGTTCGATAGCGAACGCTGGGCCTCCGTAGGAGCCCTGGCGATGGACACCGTGGTTTGTGTGCGGTCGGGTACAGACGGCATGCATGCCTCGCTGCATCATGACTTTGCGCCAGTGCATCGAGAGGAAGGCATGGATCGCTCCATGCACTTGATGGCTGGAAGCCTTCCACCGCCCGATGCAACCGTCGGCGGCTCTGTCTTGTCCGCGATGCGTGGTGACACGGCAGAAGGCGTCTCCGATTCCATGCAGAGGACCTCATGTTCAATGAGCTGCTAGTCATGGCCTCGCACGGTCTGCTCCATGCAGGGCCGGGGGCGATGCTGCTTTATCTGCTGGTGACGACCCAGCTCACCATATTCACTGTGACCCTGTACCTGCATCGCAGTCAGACGCACCGCTCGGTCAACTTCCATCCCGCGCTCACGCACTTCTTCCGCTTCTGGAGCTGGTTGACCACTGCGATGGTCACCCGGGAATGGGTGGCTGTGCACCGGAAGCACCATGCGAACGCCGATACCGCGCAAGACCCGCACAGCCCCTACATCGTCGGCATCCGCCGGTTGCTGCGCGAAGGCACCGAGCTTTACGCCGCGGCACGTCACGATGAAGGGTTGCTGGCCAAGTATGGCCGTGGCACACCAGACGACTGGATCGAACGCCATGTGTACACACCTCACTGCAACTGGGGTCCGACGCTGTTGGCGTTCATCAGCCTGGCCCTGTTCGGCGTCGGTGGCATGGCGATATGGGCGATCCAGATGATGTGGATTCCCTTCTGGGCCGCCGGCGTGGTCAATGGCATCGGCCATTGGTGGGGCTATCGCAATTTCGAGACCGCGGACAAATCCGCCAATGTCATGCCGCTTGGTATCTGGATCGGTGGCGAGGAGTTGCACAACAACCATCACGCCTTTCCCGGCTCGGCGAAGTTCTCAGTACGCCGCTTCGAATTCGATCTGGGATGGTTCGTCATCCAGGCCCTTTCCAGGCTCGGGCTCGCCCACGTCAGACGCATCGCCGTCATCGAACAGGCAAACATGACGAACCGCCTCGCCATCCACATGGCACACCCGGTGACTCTGGCACCACGGGTGAAAGTCATGACGGAATTCTTCCGCAAGGTCACCATGCCAGCCGTGCGCGAGGAAATCCGGCGCAGAGATCTCCATACCCCGCCGCTTTCGATGCACCTGCGCCGAGCGCTAGCCGATGGCGGGCGCTGGCTGTCGACGGACGAACGCAAGCGCCTCGACGCCTGGGTCGATGCCCGGCCGCGCCTGCGCACCATCTGCCAGTTCCGGGAACAGCTTGCCGCGTTGATGGAAAGCCGCCGTACGGATCGCGTGGCGGAGTCGATGATGCAATGGGTGCGTGCGGCCGTGGCCAGCGGCATCGACGCGCTGCAGGGGTTCGCCCTCTCCATGGGCGCCAACATGGCCATGCCAAGCTCTCAAGCCGGAGTTGCCGACACTGCTTTCCCGTCCATCCATCGCTCGACGGGCATCGCGGCCGCCCCCCAAACGCGGGACCGCCATGTCTGACCCGTTGTGGTCGCTCCTGCTTGGCGTGTTGCTCATTGCCATGGTGCTGACCGGATCGCTGCTCGCCCGCATCCTTCTCAGCAGCGCGATGATCTACCTCGCCATTGGCTACGTCATGGGGCCTGCCTGGCTTGGCCTGATAGCTCCCGATCCGCACAGCAGCTCGGACCTGCTGGGGCGAATTGCCAAAATCGCACTGCTCATTTCGCTGTTCACCGTCGGCCTGAGGATGGAGGTGCCACTGTTCGACCGGCGCTGGATACTTTCACTGCGGCTGGCTTTCGTCTCCATGACGATCACGGTCGGACTCATCGCCGCGGCGGCGGCCTGGGGGCTGGGGTTCTCGTGGGGTGGCGCGGTATTGCTCGGCGGCATCCTGGCACCTACCGATCCCGTGCTTGCCTCGGGGGTCAAGACGGAGCGCGGCACCCATCCCGATGGCCTCCGCTTCAGCCTTGCCGGCGAAGGCGCATTGAACGACGGCACCGCCTTCCCCTTCGTGCTGCTTGGCCTCGGCATGCTGGGCCTACATACCCTCGGTGCGTACGGATGGCGCTGGTGGGCGATAGACGTGTCGTGGGCCACCGTGGGCGGGCTTGGCATCGGTGCACTGCTGAGCGCCGCGATTGGCAAGCTGCTCGTACATCTGCGCACGCGTCATCGGCAGGCAACTGGGCTCGACGAGTTTGTCTCGCTGGGCATCGTGGCGGTGACCTATGGCGTGGCGCAGCTTTGCCACGCATCAGGATTCCTGGCCGTGTTCGCCGCAGGCCTTGCGCTGCAACGGGTAAAGGAACGCCCGCAGGCCGGGACGACATCGCTTGGCATCGCACCACAGTTCCATCGGTATGCCTACGGTGCGCTGGCCACGCACTCACACCACGCGAGCGCGACGATGACGCATGCCGTGCGCGGCTTCAATGCACAACTGGAAAAGCTCGCCGAACTGACCATGGTGCTGCTTGTCGGCGCCATGCTCCCCTACACGACGCCGTGGCGCGATCTGTGGTGGTTCATCCCGCTCTTGTTCGTGGTGATAAGGCCTGTGGCCGTGTTTGCCGGCACCCTCGGGGAATCCGTCGGCCTGCCTCAGCGCGCCATGATCGGCTGGTTCGGCATCCGCGGGATCGGCTCCGTGTTCTATCTGCTGTTCGCGATCCGGCATGGCGTGACCGGTCCGCTCGCACAGGAACTGGTCACACTCACCCTGGCTTGCGTGGCCGTCTCCATCCTGGTGCACGGTGCAACGATACGGCCGTTGATGCGCTGGTATATGAGGCCTCCTGGCGATAACGCCGGGACATAAGCGAAAGCCCCTGGGCTCCATCCCGGGGGCTTCCGTTTGGTACAGCGGACTCATGGGCGGCGGAGGCATAGCCTGCCGCCGGCCATGGCTCACGTGTGCTTCTTGTAGTCGTCGCGGCTCTTGCCTGCTTCCTTCTGGAACTTGCCAACCTGTTTCTCGGCTTGGCCGGAAACCTCTTTCACCGGATTGCCGGTGACCTTCCCTACGGCCTCCTTCACTGCACCCTTGACCTCGTGCTTGGTACCTTCGATACGATTCTTGTTCATGATCATTTCCCGTCGCTGGATTGCGACATCAGTGACATGGCACAACCTACGCGCATGATGCCCTGGCCTCTGTACGCCGGCCCACATATGTCAACACCAATACGAATTGGCTCGCACCGGTTTGACCAACCACGGATTCTTCTTCCCCGATATGGATTTCGTGCATGCATCGGCAAGAACAGCCGAGAGTGATCCGCAAACATGAGCCATTCACACCATGGTGACATGCGGCCATTTACCGTCAACAAGTTAAGCCACTGGAGATGGCGCTGGCTGGCTTCTGCCTCTCCGGACAAGGTAGCCACGCCAGACGACTCTGTATCGGGCCAGTGTGGTATTCCGGTATGCATCCGCACCAGGCGCCAAGTACTGGAGGAGCCGGTGAGTAACACCGCCCTTGCGACGGAAGACTGGTCACGCCGACCAGTGCATCACCGATGGACGCTGAAATTCACTTCCGGAAAGCTTGGAGGAAAAGTATGGTTGAAGCTTCCGATCCGCGACGGAATCAACTTCTCGCTGCCCTCCCCCAGAACGAATGGGGACGCTGGTCGCCACACCTCGAACCCGTGGACATGCCACTCGGCAAGGTGCTCTACGAGTCCGGCAGTCGTCTGAGCCACGTGTACTTTCCAACGACCTCGATCGTCTCGCTGCTGTACGTGATGGAAGACGGCGCCTCCGCCGAAATCGCGGTCGTTGGCAACGAAGGCATCGTCGGCATCTCGCTTTTCATGGGCGGCGAATCAACGCCAAGCCGCGCACTGGTACAGAGCGCTGGCCGCGGATTCCGGCTCAAGGCGGACTTGATGCTGCAGGAATTCAATCGTGCCGGCCCCGTACTCCATTTGCTGTTGCGATACACGCAAGCCCTGATTACCCAGATGTCCCAGACGGCGGTATGCAACCGGCATCACTCGCTGGATCAGCAACTCTGCCGGTGGCTACTGCTGAGCCTGGATCGACTGGATTCCGAAGAATTGGCGATGACACAGGAGTTGATCGCGAACATGCTCGGCGTGCGCCGCGAGGGTGTCACCGAGGCGGCCGGCAACCTGCAACAAGCCGGGTTGATTCGCTACCAGCGCGGCCACATCACGGTCATTGATCGCGCCGGACTCGAACGGCGCACCTGCGAATGCTACGCCGTGGTCAAGAAAGAGTACGACCGCCTGCTTCCACAAGCGCCACCGTGACCAACCATAGTCAACCGTTTGATTGGTTGGAAAATCTGCGCTCGGTTCACTCAGATAACGCGCCCAACTCGTCCAGGTGAACATGGGCACACCTCATGCGACAAGGCTTGATTTCTGCCACTTTCCTGCGTCTGGCCGTTGACATCAACGATCGCTAAGGCACATCAGAATATCTCAAATGGCAAGTGCCAGCCGGTCATGAGTTGTATGACGCCCGACGCTGTTCATCGCCATGAACTACTCGTGTGACAGATGGCAAATGGCGCGCAAAGCTCGCGCAGATCCATATGGACACGCCGTAATTTTTGCGTGTGCGGCGACGGCGGAAAATCGTCTCAGCACTAGTCCGTAGCCGCCAAATAGGCTGCCGAAACGGTCTCAGGCAGGCACCGCTCGGGAAGCTCTGGAATTACCTGCGCTGGGGCAATTTTTCGGAAGGTGCAATGGCGCTTTCGATCGGCAGGCATGCGCCTAGCTCGATTGCAGCCAGGTCAGCTCGATGTCGTCCTTTACCACGTCATCGACTTCGTCCACCGGAATACCGAGCAGTTCATTGATGCGGCCGTGGCGCATGCCGAAGAAGAGGCCGTTACGTCGGTAGGTGGCGCTCCAGGTGATACGGTCGACGTTGGCATGGTCGTACTCACCTTCATAAGTGAAACCGTTGGTGGTCTTGCCGGAAACGCTGGTCATGATGGTTGCCTTTGGAATGATGTCGTGGCCCAGCGTGCTCCTTTGTTGGGCCGCGTGGGGAGGGCGCACACTTGGGGGGCTTGCAGGGAATCGATTCGGCGCAGCGCAAAGGGATGAGATGCGGCTTCCGTGCGAGTTGAGCGGCATGCGATCGGACGCGATGGGCTCTTGATGAGCACCGCAGGGAGCGGTGCGGGCCGTTAGCGTTTGCCGGACTCGGGCTCGTAAGGCGTGGCGCCATCGTCGTCCATGCGATCGGCATCCTGGGCCTGGTGATCGATTTCACGCCGTGCGGCGGGGTCCGTCTTAGGCGTAGGTGGGGCAAAGCCGCTCGTCTGCGGTGCCCATGGCCATGCCACCGACGGATGATGCCGCAGAGACC
The DNA here is from genome assembly GCF_044904705.1 of Dyella agri. NCBI lineage: Bacteria > Pseudomonadati > Pseudomonadota > Gammaproteobacteria > Lysobacterales > Rhodanobacteraceae > Dyella > Dyella agri. The sequence continues at coordinate 5,777 of NZ_JADIKL010000016.1, read as the reverse complement.
AGTGATCGTACTCCTCGACATCGATTGCGGCGGGGTGCGGTTCAAAGCTGAGCCTGTGGGGGAAGAAGTACAGCGCGTTGGTCTGATTGAGGGCGTACATGGTGATTGCCTTTGAGTGTGCACTTGTCTGCGACAAGTCATAAGCGGGTGCTGGCCCGCGGCTCCGACGCGGTCGGAGGGAACTCAGTGGCGTCGAAAGATGAAACCTAGTCTGAGGCGTCCGGAATGGGCCCGAAGGCGCTCTGGCGTACAAACAACATGCGCCTGCCGCTGTTACGCGGCTGTAATGCGCAATCGCGCATTGGTGGCTATCGTTATTCGTCGCATACCGCGTGCCTTGGCGTCCATGTGCATGGTTGCAGTTACAGCCGCGTAACAACGAGCGGTGCAAAGTGATCGCGCTGGCAGTAATTGCTTTGCCGCCCGGTGGCCCCGGCTTGTGGCTGAGGTCAACGCCATGAACGCACATCTCGAAATTCGCCCGCATCCTCCCTGGTATGTCCGCAGCTGGGTCGCGCGCCTCCACCGCCTGCTCAGGCAATCTGACGCGGAGGCAACGCGCGTCACCGCCGTACCGACGAGCCTGCGGCAGCGACTGCTGGCGGCGCAGGATTTGAAGAAGAGCGAACAACGAAAGCGCATGCTCGCGCTGCTTCAAAGGGTGAAAAGGTAAAGCCGAGGCGAACCGGGTGATCCGCGCCTGCCACATCACGTTACGCGCAGCTAACAACACCACGCGCATGCTGCTTGGGCACCAGGAGGCACGTCGCTCCTGTCACGCCTCAGCCTCGCGGTACTCTCCCTAACGCCACTGAGCACGCCCCCGGTTCCAACCGGGGCCGCGGTTTCGGCCGCCTTGGATCTGCGCTTGCAGACCGTCACTCATAGGCAACTCCATGAACAACACTGTCACCAACGTTCGTACCACCAATCTCATCGAATCGGCCGCTGCCAATGGCTCTTTCAAGACCCTGTGCAAGGCGCTGGATGCCGCCGAGCTGACCCAGGTGTTGAAGGGGGCTGGCCCTTACACCATTTTCGCCCCCACCGACGAAGCCTTCGGCAAGCTGCCGCAAGGCACGCTGGACAACTGGCTCAAGCCGGAGAACAAGGCCGAGCTGATCTCGGTGCTGAAGTACCACATCCTTCCCGGCCGCGCGTCGGCCGCCGATGTGGGCACGCTCAGCCATCCGAAAATGATGCAGGGTCTGTCGACCCATATCGCCAAGGACGGTGACCGCTTCACCATCGACGGTGCCCATTTGGTCAGCACAGACATCGCCTCGAGCAACGGCGTGATCCACGCGATCGATGCGGTGATCCAGCCGCCGAAGGCGGCCTTAAAGCACTGATCCACTGACGCAAGTCGATTCATCTGACGCGCGAGGCGAGCGGATCGCTCGCCTCGCACCGTCAGCCATGCATCCGGAAGCCCGCCTTGTGCTGGCTTTTGCGTTGGATCCTTGGCTGGACTGCCTGCTGCACGCGGCACGTGCTGCTGTTAGCGGTCCCCTCTGCCGGTCTAAGCCGCGCGTGTCCTAGGTTTTGTGTAAAACGGGCACCGACAGGAGACTGCCGCCAGAGCGGAGACACCATGAGCCTGCGCAAGCACGATATACCCGACGAGCTGCTTAGCCATCTGTCGGCCAACTACCAGAAGCCCGAAGACCTGATCGGTGAGAACGGCCAGCAAGCAGCTGACCAAGCTGCTTGCTGGCCGAGAAGACCCTGGATGCGGAGATGACCGAGCACCTCGGTCACGACAAGCACGAGCCGGTGGCCAACCCGGCCGGCAACACCCGCAACGGCCGCGGCCGCAAGACGCTCAAGGGCGAGTTCGGCGAACTGTCCATCGAGGTCACGCACGACCGCGATTGCACATTCGAGCCGAAGCTGGTCCGAGCACAGGACCCGTTAGGAAAATCAATTCGTTGAATGCAAAGCATTTAGTCTGCAATTAGCCGACATCTATACCCATGTTTGCACCCATATTGCGACAACTGGATGGGCCTCGAGACCACTTGCGCGCGCAGCCCTCGTCAACGCTGATCCGGCGCGAAGCGGTGGCGTTCCCACCCTCGCTTCGTTGCTGTCGAGAACGTTGCTCACGGTAGATCGCCAGCGCGTCGATGGCATAGCTCCACAGTAGCCGTGGCACATCGACGATATGGTCGTACATTGGCCGTTGCATAAACAATCAGGCCACATTGGTGCGCAGGCACTCGCTGGCCGAATGCCCAAAGCGCGTCGCGCGGCGTAGCGACGTCGATCACTTCCCGTTGCATCAGGTCCACACCAGCCGCCTGCCAAGCCGGTGCGAGCGGTGCGACCCGCCGGCCTTGGTGAATGCGCCAGCGTGGGCAGGAGCTGCAACAGCTCGCCCACGGTAAGCAGCAGCTCGGTGAAAGCACGTTGCGGCAGCAACACGTCGACGTCGACACCAGTCGACTCTCCATCCGCGGCGATCGCCGCAGCGTGGCCGACGTGCCACAGAGTCTGCGTGGCCAGCAGGGATTCGAGGGCAGAATCTGCCGACTTGAACAACCCCGGTGCCGACCGCCTTGGTTGTTCGCCCCCCCCTGCACGTCTTGACACGCCAAAGCCATCTCACTATTCTCACTTCACATAAATGAGATAAGTGACGTGAAGCTCAGCATCCAATCCCTCACCGGGGGCCAATCACACGTCCTTGCAGGCTCCGCCGCAGGACGAAAGCTGTTGGCCGCATTGATCGAGTCCACTCCCGCAGTAACTGCGCCGGAGAAGATCTTTCTCGACTTTGCGGGGATCGATGTGGCAACCGTGTCCTATCTGCGGGAAAGCGTCATCGGTTATCGCGACTTCACTCGCGCGGCTCACCAAAACATCTATCCGATCGTTGCCAACCCAACACCGGCCGTTATCGAGGAGTTGGAGCATCTGCTCGACGCGCGAAATGACGTCCTCTGGTGTTGTTGGATCGACGCCGAGGACAAGATCACGAGCTATCGCGTCCTGGGCGACCTCGATCCGGCGCAACGTCAAACCTTCGACAAGGTGCGCGAGCTCGGGAGCTCCACCGCTCCTCAGCTAGCCGATCGCTTCCCTGACCTAGGGATCGGCACGACGGCCTGGAACAACCGGCTGTCCGGACTGGCCGCCAAAGGCTTGCTTGTCGAGACGCGCCAGGGAAAGACCAAGACATTTCGTCCGGTACTGGAGGGTTCTTAATGGGGCTCGACTACATCCGAAGCCAAACTGGCAAACCTTGGAAAAAGCGTTGGAATGGCGGGCTCGATCGCATGAAGGAGCCCACGCTGCTGGATCTCACGATCAGCGAAGTCTCGCGTGTTCTGACCGCCGAGCTGTTCCCTGGCGCCAGAGTCAAGATCGGAGACAGCTACATCGTTGAGCCGGCCGGCGACGATCTGATCATCAGCCGCGGCCTTTACCCGATTGGCCGCATCACCAAGCCTCCCGAAGAATCATTGGCGGCAATTGCGGACTACGGCGGCTATGCCCAGGGTGTAATCGAGCGAGTAAGCCTGTTCGGTGATACCACGGAGGTCCGTCTGAAATGAGTTCGCATCTCGACCTTCAGCCTCTCCAAACCTTCCGGGATCCCAACAGTCTTTGGGATGACCCCACCCACCACCCCCGGTCCCTCGGCTGCCTGACCTGCCCCGAACTCGCTCGCTGCGGCGGCATGCACAACAGCGCGAACGTATACGACTGTGATGCGTTGTGTAGCTGCGTCGACAAAGAAAAATGCGATCTAATCTGCCGCAACAGGCCGGCGCATTTCGTGCAGCGCGTACGCGATATCGGTGGATTCGATCTTGGCACGGTGCCCCGAGTGGCCCCCGTCGATACTCCAGTCTTGCCAAAGATCGTTCCGCTAGTCGATCACAAATCCGCTCGAGAAGGCAGGTTCCAATCGGATGCCGTCGCACTTCCACTCTATCGAGTCGTCGACTTGAAGGAAGGGAAGCTTCATGTTCACTCGCGGGAAGAGCTCGCCGACCGCTTTCACATCTCCGCCAGCACCTCGATCGTGCTCAGTGGCGTGGAGAAAGATCCCTACATCGAGCGCTGGTGGGAGCTGAAGAACAGGAAAGAAATACTGCAGGAGCTGCAAAGGCTCAACATCAGCATGATTACGAGCCCCAACTACAGCGTTCTGACAGACGCTCCGAGGACCGACAATCTTTACGCAATCAAGCGAATCGCGCTGACGTGGTCCGAGATGGTATCTGCGGGGATGCCTGCCGCGCTGCACGTCAATGCGCGTACGGAACGCGACTACCTGAACTGGCACGCTATGATCGCCGACCGCGAAGAGGTCGCGGCCCTGGCATTCGAGTTCGCAACAGGCTGTGGTCGGCCTGAACGCATCGACTGGCATGTCGATCACTTGTGCCAGTTGGCATCCGACCTGGGCCGGCCACTTACCCTCTTCATTAGAGGCGGCGCCCGTAAGCTACCCATTCTGATGCAGCACTTCCCTCGCGTGACGCTGCTTGAGACAGAGTCGTTCTCTAAGACACATCGTCGACGCCAAGCGCGAATACTGGATGGCTGCAAACTGAAGTGGGCTCTCTGTCCGACGCCAAAGGGCGCGCCGCTGGACGAACTCTTTGCGCACAACGCCGCTACCGTTCGGCAATTCCATGAACTGCCCCAAAGATCCATGCAGCGGAAGCTATCGGCCTCCAAACCCATCATTCGGCGTGCATCGAACCGATACGACCAGACCGTCCAGCCAGGCCTTCTGGACAACATCCACTCGGCCAGTCAGGCTCGGTCGGTCGCCGCAAATCGACATGGCATGGTCGCCGCTGCGAAAACGTAGCTCTCCCGCATCTCGTGCAAGCGCTCGGAACAGAGTCCCGATGCCAAAGCCATGACCGGTACTGCGATCGAAGCGAGAAGCGCCATCTGATGCCGCGACCCTCAGCGCGTCTCCGGAATCAGCTACCGCTGCGAATTCAGGATTCCTCCTCAAACTTGCGAGGACGCCAATGCCTGCATCGGCCACTACAAACTCGAATACTCCGGCGCTCACAGCATATGCAGCCAAGCCTGATTCAGGCGCCTCACTGTGCTCGTAGACGTTGTCTTGAAGTTCACCTAATGCGCCGATCAGGCCGTCGACGAAAGTGCGTTTCAAACCATGGGCAACTGCAACGTTCTGGGCGTGAAGGGCCCATTGCTCCCACTGAGTTTGGTCTTGTACTCCGGATGGGTACCTAGCAAATGGGAAAACCCCTGCCCTATCGTTGTTGCTACCGCCGCTGATCCGGCCCGACTCCATCGCGGCCAGTAGCTGGCGCGCAAACGGAATCTCAGCCGAAACCTGGGAATATTCCCCAGGGAACATTCTCCGCGCTTGCATCAGTTCGATTACCGGACCAATGCGGCCTGACCGGCGTAGGCGGATCGGTCCTCGCCGAGCCAGTTGGCCCCGCGCCGCTTGCCAGAGCAGGTCATCGCCGGCGTCAAACCCTGCCTCCAGTTCAGCCGTAATCTGAGCGGTCATCCTAGCCCCTTGAGTTTCGCATCAAAAATTTTGCTAATCAAGTCAACAGATGATAGTAGGCGCGATCCTCAGCCTTTCCTTTTATCCATTTCGATCCTTAACTTTTCGAACTCGCTCCTCTGGTAATCCCCCCGTAAATTAGCAGACGCTGAAAGTGGAATTTTCTCGTAATCTTTCCCGAGGAGGTTCCATGAAGAAGTCCCGATTCAGCGATAGCCAGATCATCGCCGTGCTCAAGCAAGCCGAGGACGGTACGCCC
>NZ_JADIKL010000015.1:0-80887 GCF_044904705.1 Dyella agri | reverse complement strand
TAGGCCTTGAATTCGCCGCCGAAACGCTCCGCACCGACCTTCGTCAGCGCCGCCGTCAGCGTCGTCTTGCCGTGGTCCACGTGACCGATCGTACCCACGTTCACGTGGGGCTTGGTGCGCTCGAACTTGCCCTTTGCCATACGCCAGAATCCCAGTGGAGTCAGTGAGAGGAAACAACCGCCCGGAACGGGCGAAGTCTGCAGCGATGATGGTGCTCATGACTGGAATCGAACCAGCGACCTCTTCCTTACCAAGGAAGTGCTCTACCGACTGAGCTACATGAGCGAAATTTCAAACTAGCGGGATCAATGGAGCGGGAGACGGGAATCGAACCCGCACCATCAGCTTGGAAGGCTGAGGTTCTACCATTGAACTACTCCCGCCCTGCGCGGAGCCCGTTGCCGGATCGGCCAGGCCGATTCGGCAGACCAGCCCAATCGCAATCTTTCGCGAATTCGACTGGTGGAGGGAGGTGGATTCGAACCACCGAAGGCGTAAGCCAGCAGATTTACAGTCTGCCCCCGTTGGCCGCTTGGGTATCCCTCCAACAAAGAACGCGTATTGTGTGGATCGGCCTGCCGACTGTCAACACCTGCGAGCACTCGCGATCGCATCGCAGCTCTGTGTCGCGGACGGATTTCAGCCCGTATTCTGCTGGTTTTCGCCGGCGCGCAGATCAACCAGCTGTTCCATCTCCCGCGATAATTCCTGCAGCCGCCGCGCATGCGCCTGCAACTGGCGCTCACTGTCGTCGCGCGGCTCCCAGCGCGGCACCGGCGTGGGCTTGCCGTCGGGTGCGTCCAGCGCCACGAACACCATCACGCAACTGGTCGCCAGGCGACGCTCGTTCTTGCGCAGGTCGCTCGCCAGCACATCCACCGCCATGTGCATGCTGCTGGTGCCAGTATGGATCAGCCGCGCCTGCACCGTGACCAGATCGCCGATCAGGATCGGCGCCACGAACTGGATGCCGCTGACCGAAGCGGTGACGCAGTACGCCCCGCTCCACGCTACGGCACAGGCGTAGCCGGCCTGGTCGATCCACTTCATCGCCATGCCGCCGTGCACCTTGCCGCCGAAGTTGACGTCGGTGGGCTGGGCAAGGAAGCGGAAGGTCACTTCGTGCTGCTGGCCTGGCATGCGGGCTCCGGTCGTTGCGACATGGAAACCGCCATTATGCCCGCTGGCGCCGCGCCGGCACGCATTCGAGCACCATCGGGGTGGTGAGCACGCCATTCGGGGAAAGCCGCTCCGGCCCGGCGGCCACGAAACCCAGCCGCCGGTATGCCGGCACGGCGCAACGCGAGGCGTTGAGCGTGAAGCGCCGCGTGCCGGCACGGCGCACTGCATCGGCCATCGCGCGCTGCCACAGGCGGCGGGCGATGCCGCGGCCGTGGTAGCGGGTGCTTACGAAGAGTTGGGTAAGGTGACTGTCGTCGCGCATCGTCGCCACGCCGACCAGGGTGTCGCCCAGCCAGGCGAGATGGAAGCGATGGCCCTCATGCATGCGCATGCGCTGGACCGCCGCGCCCTGCCGCGACAGCAGGGCCTGACCCGCGCCGGGCGGCTGATCGGGCAGGATCCAGCGCCGCGTCAAGCGGCGCACCAGCACGCTGGTCGCGAGGGCGTCGTCGGGACGCCCCAACCGGATACGCAATGCCACCGTCGCCATGCGCCGCTCCACCGCCCGCCGGGAACCTTGCGCATCCTCGCACGCGGCGACAACGGCGGGCGCGAGCCGCCCGCAGGACGCGGTCAGACATTGAACAGGAAGTGCAGCACGTCGCCGTCCTTGACGACGTAATCCTTGCCTTCCTTGCGCAGGCGGCCGGCGGCGGCAGCGCCCTGCTCGCCCTTGTACTGGATGAAGTCGTCATAGGAGACGGTTTCGGCACGGATGAAGCCGCGCTCGAAATCGGTGTGGATCACACCGGCCGCCTGCGGCGCGGTATAGCCGCGCTTGATCGTCCAGGCCCGCACTTCCTTCACGCCTGCCGTGAAATACGTCTGCAGGTCGAGCAACTTGTAGCCCGCCCGGATCACGCGATTGAGGCCCGGCTCGTCCAGGCCCAGGTCCTTGAGGAACTCGTCGCGGTCCGCCTCATCGAGTTGGGCCAGTTCTTCCTCGATCGCGGCGCACACCGGCACCACCTCGGCACCCTCGGCAACGGCGCGCGCCCGCACCGCATCGAGGTGCGGGTTGTTCTCGAAGCCGTTCTCCAGCACGTTGGCGATGTACATCAGCGGCTTCAGGGTAAGCAGGAACAAGTCGCGCACCAGCGCCTTTTCCTCGTCGTCCAGGCCCAGGCTGCGCGCCGTCCTGCCTTCGTTGAGGCCGGCGGCGAGTTTCTGCAGTACCGGCTTCCTGGCGATGGCGTCCTTGTCGTTCGCCTTGGCCGCACGCTCAGCGCGGTTCAGCGCCTTCTCGACCGAATCCAGGTCGGCCAGCGCCAGCTCGGTGTCGATGGTCTCGATGTCCGCGACCGGATCGACCCTGCCCGCCACATGCACGATGTCGCCGTGCTCGAAGCAACGCACCACGTGGGTGATCGCGTCCACCTCGCGGATGTGCGCGAGGAACTTGTTGCCCAGGCCCTCGCCCTTCGAGGCGCCGGCGACAAGCCCGGCGATGTCGACGAACTCCACCGCGGTGGGGATCACCTTTTGCGGATTGACGATCGCCGACAGCGCATTCAGGCGCGGATCGGGCACCGGCACCACGCCCACGTTCGGCTCGATCGTGCAGAACGGGAAGTTCGCCGCAGCGATACCCGCCTTGGTCAGCGCGTTGAACAGGGTGGACTTGCCGACGTTAGGCAGGCCGACGATGCCGCATTTGATGCCCATGGGAACTCCGCAAAACTGTATTCGTGGGAAACGGTGCGAGGTGGTGGCCGCGAATCAGCTGCCGGCCTTCCCGCCCGCCCCCGGGGTATGTAGTTGCTGCATGGCCTTGTCGAACTGGCCATCGACCACCAGCGGCAGCACGTCCAGCGCGCGCGCGATGCCGTCGACGATAGCGTCTTCGTCCTGCGCCGACGGACGCCCGAGCACCCAGGACGTGACCTTGTCCTTGTGGCCGGGATGGCCGATGCCGACACGCAGGCGATGGAACTTGCCGTGGCCCAGATGGGCGACGATATCGCGCAGCCCGTTCTGGCCGCCGTGGCCGCCGTCGAACTTCAGGCGCGTGGTGCCGGCAGGCAGGTCCAGGTCGTCGTGGACGACCAGGCATTCCTCCGGCGTAATCTTGTAATAGCGCAGCGCGGAAGCCACCGCGATGCCGCTCTTGTTCATGAAAGTGGCGGGCTTGAGCAGCCAGACCTGTTCGCCGCCGACACGCAGCTTGCAGGTCTCGCCATGCAGCTTGCCGTCGAAGCTCCAGCGCTCGCCCTGCCCTGATGCGAGAGCGTCCACAAGCCAGAACCCGGCGTTGTGCCGGGTTCTGAGGTATTCGGCACCGGGATTACCCAGCCCGACAATGAGTCGCAAACCCGCCATGACGGCCAGCAAGCGCCTGGGCCCGCGCCCCGTGGGAGCGCGGGCCGCAGCGGCTTACTTCTTGGCGTCCTTGGCCGGCGCGGCGGCAGCGGCAGGCGCAGCCTCGGCAGCGGCACCCTCGGCGGCCGGAGCTTCCTCGACCTCTTCCTTCACCGTGTTCGCGGTGACCACGGCCACGTCGTGGTCGGCGCCCAGGTGCAGCGCGACGATCTCGACGCCCTTCGGCAGCTTCAGCTGCGACAGGTGAACGATGTCGCCGGTCTTCAGGTCAGCCAGGTCCAGCTCGATGAACTCGGGCAGGTCCTTCGGCAGGCAGGAGACTTCCACTTCCGTCAGGTTGTGCGAGATCACCACGCCGGAGGTCTTGGCGGCGGCGGACTTCTCCTGGTTCAGGAAGTGCAGCGGGACGTTCACGCGGATGGCGTGGTTCTCGTCGATGCGCAGGAAATCCATGTGCATCATCTGCTGCTTGAACGGGTGCTTCTGCCAGTCGCGCACCAGCACCTTCTGCACCTTGCCGTCGACGCTCAGGTCGAGCACGGAGGAAAAGAACCACTCGTGCTTGGCGGCGAGCAGGATGGTGTTGTGCTCGATCTGGATGCTCTGCGGGGGCTGGCCCGCACCGTAGACGACGGCCGGCACGTAGGCCGCACGACGCAGGCGGCGGCTCGCACCTTTCCCCTCGTCCTTGCGGCTCTCGGCCTTGATTTCATGAGTCTTTGCCATTTCGGTATTACCTTGGGTTGGAAAACCGCCTCGCGGCGGCTGTTCGACTTTTCCGCGACCAGAAAAGCCGGTTGCTTCTGCGCGACATCCGTGCCGCGAAAAGCTGGACATCAAAAACCACCCGTCCTGGGCGGCCTTTCAAATATCAATCGACGTACAGCGAACTCACCGACTCGCCGAAGGCGATGCGGCGGATCGTTTCGGCCAGCAGCTCGGCCACCGAAAGCACGCGAATCTTCGCGTTGGCCTTCGCCTCCGCGCTCAACGGCAGCGTGTTGGTAACCACCAGCTGATCAAGCTGGGAATTCTCCAGGTTGCTCATCGCCGCCCCGGACAGCACCGGATGCACGCAATAGGCCACCACCTTCTTCGCACCGCGCTCCTTCAGCGCAGCGGCCGCGGCGCACAGCGTGCCGGCGGTATCAACGATGTCGTCCACCATCACGCAGGTCTTGCCCGCCACGTCGCCGATGATGTTCATCACCGTGGCCACGTTGGCCTTGGGGCGACGCTTGTCGATGATCGCCAGATCGGCGTCGTCCAGGCGTTTGGCCAGCGCACGGGCACGCACCACGCCGCCCACGTCCGGACTCACCACGATCAGGTCGTCCATGCTGTGGTTGCGCCAGATGTCGGCCAGCAGCACCGGCGAGGCGTAGACGTTGTCCACCGGGATGTCGAAGAAGCCCTGGATCTGCTCGGCATGCAAGTCCACCGTGACCACGCGGTCGATGCCGGCGGTACCGATCATCTTGGCCACCAGCTTCGCGGTGATCGGCACGCGCGCCGAACGCGGCCGGCGATCCTGCCGCGCATAGCCGAAGTACGGAACCACCGCAGTCACGCGGGCGGCGGAGGCGCGTTTCAGCGCATCGGCCAGCGCCAGCAGCTCGACCAGGTTTTTCGCGCTCGGCGCACCCGTGGGCTGCAGCACGAACACTTCCTGGTTGCGGACGTTCTCCTCGATCTCGATCTGCACTTCGCCGTCGCTGAAGGTGCTGACCAGTGCCTTGCCGAGCGGCACGCCCAGGCGGTGGGCAACGTCTTCGGCCAGCGCAGGGTGCGCCTTGCCGGCAAACAGCATCATCGGGCTGGACCTGTCCACGCTTGCGTTCCTCGGAAACCTGCAACTGCTGTACTGGATGGCTGGGGCGGCAGGATTCGAACCTGCGCATGCGGGAATCAAAATCCCGTGCCTTAACCAGCTTGGCGACGCCCCATCATTGATCCCGATGAACCACCTTCCTGGCGGCCCATCGGGTCGGCAGGTCCGGCACACTTCCGGATCTGCCTCCGTTGGCGCCCACTCGCGTGGACGCCAACGCGCGAACCCTCCATGGTTCGCCACTCGTACTTCCAGCCATTACGGGCTGGCGCTACCGCCATGGCGGCCCAGCGCCCCGTACAAGGGCGAAACCGCGACACCGATGGCTACGTGAGCCGCGAACGCGGGCGGGCAGCGGGCCGCGATGGCCTGTGCCTGCTCCAGCGTGCGCAACTCCAGAAACACGCAACCGCCGCTGCCGGAAAGCCTTGCCGCCCCATGGCGACCCAGCCAATCCAGCGCCGCCGCCACGCGCGAATGGCGCGCGCGCACCACCGGCGTGAAGGCGTTTTCCGTCGTTTCGCCCGAAACAAAGGACGAAATTGTCGCCGGAGGCGCATTTCGTGTCAATTCAGGCGCTTGAAACAGCGCCGTGGTGGGCACGTGTTCCTGCGGATCGAGCACCACGTAATGCCGTCGCGGCAACGCCAGCGGGGTCAGCCGCTCGCCGACGCCCTCGGCCCAGGCCGAGCGGCCGCGCACGAACACCGGCACGTCGGCACCCAGCCGCCGGCCCAGTTCGGCCAGGGCGTCCTCGTCCAGGCCGGCGCGCCAAAGATGGTTCAACGCCACCAGCACAGTGGCCGCGTCCGAACTGCCGCCGCCGAGGCCGCCGCCCATCGGGATGCGCTTCTCCAGCTCGATCTCCGCCCCCTGCGCGACGCCCGTGTACTCGCGCAACAAGGATGCGGCGCGCACCACCAGATCGTCCCGCTCGGGCACGCCGGGCACGTCGGTGAGGCGGCGGACCGCACCGTCTTCGCGCACGCGCAGACGCAGCTCGTCGCCCCAGTCGAGCAGGCGGAACACGGTCTGCAGCTCGTGGTAACCGTCGGCGCGGCGGCCGGTGATGCGCAGGAACAGGTTGAGCTTGGCCGGCGCCGGCCAGCGCGTCCAGCCATCGGGCTCGGCGCGCAGGCGGCGACGCATGAAGACGCGCAGATGCATGGGAAAGCCACGCTCGCGGTCGTGCGCATGGTGTTCCGCCAGCGCCGGCGTGTATTGCTCCGGATCGATGGCCTCGAAACCGTGGCGCGCATAGAACGGCGCATTCCATGGCACGTCTGAGAGCGTACCGAGCACCACGGACGGATACCCCGACTCGGCCGCCCACGCACAAGCGTGTTCCAGCAGCGCCGCACCGATGCCGCGCCGGCCATGGCTGGGCAGCACGTCGATCTCGGCGATGCCTACCTCGCCATCCTCGATCGCCACGCCGACGAAACCCACGGCACGGCCACCCTCCTCCGACGCCACCCACACCCGACCCGCACCTATCGCTTCGGCCAGCGCCTGCGAGTCCATCGGTGAATCGGCGTAGGACGGCCACGCGGGGTGGCCGCGGAACAACGCCTGCGCCGCGCGCTCGATGTCGCGCAGCGTGTCAGCCTGGTCGAGGCGGGCGGGAACGATGGTGAAGCTCATGCGGCCTTATCGAAGCGTCCAGTTCTCCACCGACAGGCGCACCTTGTACGGCGGCCGGGTGGCGAAGATGGTGGTGGGCAGCGGCGGCTGGCGCGCGGTGTCCCAGGCGCGGTAATCCACCGACCAGCCGTCCTGCGTGAGCAGCGAGGGCAAACGGTTGTCGCCGAAGGCCAGTTCGGCCGGGCCGCTGTCGGCGCGCAGCCCCAGCACCCAGGCGCGCAAGTCGTGCAGCGGCACTTCCCAGCCCAGCGCACGCTGCATCAGCGCCTCGGCATCCGCGCCTTGAACCGGACCGCCGTCCAGCCCTTTCAGCACGGCGCCGTCGGGGCCGCTGCTCAGTTCGAAACTGCGCCCGGTGATGGGCGCGCGGAACACGAAGCTGTAGTTGCCGCCGTCCTGCGTCCAGGTAAAGCCGCCGCTGACGCCATCGTGGCCGTCGGAGACGCCGAGCCGGCCATCCAGCGTCCAATGGTCGGTGTGCGCCAGCGCCTGTTCGCGCGCGACTTGTGCGTTCAGTAGACCGGCATCGCCCTTGATGCGCACGAGCTGCGGCGCGCAGGCGGCAAGCAGCAGGGGCAGCGCCGCCGCCAGGATTCTTTGATGTCGCTTCATGGATGCAGCCGCTTCAGCGCGCTTTGCAGGTTGGTGTTGTGCGGGTCGATCTTGCGCACCTCATCGAACACGCGCTGCGCGTCCTGGCGGTCGCCCTGCCTCCACAGCACTTCGCCGAGGTGCACGCCGATATCGGCAGCCTTGCCGGCCTGCCATGCACCGCGCAGGGCCTGTACCGCCTGGTCCAGGTGGCCCAGCCGGTACTGCACCCAACCCCAGGAATCGGCAATCGCCGGGTCGTTCGGCCGCGCCGCACGCGCCTTGGCTACCAATTGCTCGGCCTCGGGCAGGTCGCGGTTCGCATCGGCCAGGGTGTAGCCCAGCGCGTTGCTCGCATCGATGTCGTCAGGCTTGAGCTTGAGCAGGCTGCGGAAATCCTTCACCGCCAGATCGATCTGGCCGACCTCGGCATAGGCCAGGCCGCGGCCGTACAGCAGGCCGGGATCGTTCGGCACCACCTGCAGCGCGCGAGTGAACGCATTGACCGCCTGCACGTAGCGCAGCTCACGCATGTAGAGCTCGGCATCGAGCTGCCAGGCCTGGCGTAGCTGGACCGGCTGGTCGAGGTAGTCCAGCTGCATCTGGCCGAGCAGTTCGTGCGCCTCGGCACTCTTGCCTTGCGCCTGCAACAGCACGGCGCTGCGCAGGTCGGCGTCGAAGGCATGCGGATCGTCGTCACCGACCTGGCCGTACCAGGACAGCGCTTCGGTGTCGCGGTGCTGCATCTCGGCCAGCTGGCCAAGCAGGAAGGCGTTCTGCTCGCGCACGTCCGGACCGGCCTGCTGCAGCTGGCGATACAGCGCGGCCAGCGCCTTGGTGTCGTTGCTGCGCGCGGCCAGCGCGGCGCGCAACTGGTAGGTATCGGCGCTCTGTGGACCATGATCCAGCAGCTTCGCGGCCGCCGCGTAGTCGCCGGCCTCGCTGAGCATGCTCGCGTAGACCAGGCGCAGGTGCACGTTGTCGGGCGCCTTGGCGATCGCCTGCTGCAACAACACGCGCGCGCCCTTGGTGTCGCCATTGCGGGCCTTCATCTGCGCCGCCCAGGCAAAGACCTCGGCGTCGTTGCGGAAACGCGCCAGCGCGGCATCGGCAACGCGTTGCGCATAGGCGTGGCGGCCCAGCTTGTCGCCGAGCTCGCTCATCGCCAGCCAGGCCTGCGGGTCGGCAGGCAGGCGCTGCGGCGTGGCCAGCGCCTCCAGCAGTTGCCCGGCCTGGGCCTGGTCGCGCGCAGTCAACAGCACCTGGCCGAATCCGCGCCAGGCGTTCTTGTCGTGGCTTTTGGTGAGGATCTCCAGCTGGCGCTGCGCCTCGGACGTGTCGCCGCGGTTCAACGCCAGCTGGGCGCGCGCCTGCGCCATCGCCGCCGGCTGGGCGCCCAGCGCCTGCCAGCGATCCAGCGCACGGCCGGCAGCCGCGTCGTCATGTGTCGCGATCGCCAGCATCGTGGCGCGCTCGGCCACGGTCGGGTCGTCGCTCAGCGCCATCGCCTTGCCGTAGTGGAGCTCGGCGGCCTGCAGATCGCTGCGGCCCAGCGCCATCTCGCCCGCCATCAGCTGTGCGAGCAGGTCGTGATCCTCGTCCGGCGTCACCACCGTCATCCGCGCCAGCGGCTGGGCAGCGGCCGGTGCCGGACCGGCGGCCGGCCTGAGCGGCGCCTGCGCACAGGCGGCCAGCCCGAGCATCAGCGTCGCGGCTGCCGTAAAATGCCGCATCTGCTTGAATCCGCAACGCCTGCTTCGCACACTGACCACCGTCTGTCCGCCCATCAAGCCACGACCGTGCCCGTATCCACGGCGCCTCGACGACAAGCTTAGCCTACGCCGCCTGACCACCGCCGGATTTCCGCCACCTCATGCCGCTGATCGCCCTCGGGCTCAACCATCTCACCGCGCCGGTCAACCTGCGCGAACAGGTGGCGTTCGACCCCGAAACCGCGGCCGCCGCCCTGCACGAGCTGCAGCACGAGCCCGGCGTGGAAGAGGCGATGATCCTGTCCACCTGCAACCGCACCGAGCTGTACGTAAGCGTGGCCGCCGGCGCCGAGCTGCTGCCGCAGGCGTGGCTGAGCCGTCACCATCGTCTGACTCCCGGCAAGCTGGACGAGTTCCTGTACCGCCATGACGAGCAGGATGCGGCGCGCCACCTGTTCCGCGTCGCCACCGGGCTGGATTCGATGGTGCTGGGCGAGCCGCAGATCCTCGGCCAGGTGAAGGATGCCTACCAGCTCGCGCGCGAGGCGCACACGCTGAAGGCGCCGCTGGACCGACTGCTGCAGCACACCTTTGCGGTGGCCAAGCGGGTACGTACGGAAACCCGCATCGGCGCGCACACCGTCTCGGTGGCGTTCACCGCGGTGCGCCTCGCCGAGCAGGTGTTCGCCGACCTGCGCGAGGCCTGCGTACTGCTGATCGGCGCCGGCGACACCATCGAGCTGGCCGCGCGCCACCTCGCCGACAAACAAGCGCGCCGGCTGATCGTGGCGAACCGCACGCTGGAGACCGCGCAGGACCTGGCAGGCCGCTACGGCGGCTACGCCATCGCGCTGGCCGACCTGCCGCAACACCTCGCCGAAGCCGACGTGGTGATCACCTCCACCGCCGCGCGCCAGCCCATCGTCACCCGCGTGATGGTCGAGCAAGCACTGGCCGCGCGCCGCCGCAAACCGATGTTCATGGTCGATATCGCGGTGCCGCGCGACATCGAGCCCGCGGTGGCCGAGCTCCCCGATGTCTATCTCTACGGTATCGACGACCTGCAACAGGTGATCGACGACAACCGCCGCTCGCGCGCCGCCGCTGCGCGCGAGGCCGATGCCATCATCGACCTGCAGGTGGACCGCTACATGGCCTGGCGCCGCGCGCTCACCGTGCGCAACCCCGCACTGGACCTGCGCCAGCACGCGGAGGCGTACCGCGACGACGTGCTGGACAAGGCCCGCGCCATGCTGGCACGCGGCAAGTCGCCCGACGAGGCGCTGGGCTTCCTCGCCCACACGCTGACCAACAAGCTGCTGCACCACCCCAGCGCACGCTTGCGCGAGGCCGCGCTTTCCGGCGACCTGGATCTGCTGCATGCGGCCGGCCGGCTGTACGGGCTGGACGAGGAAGACCAGGACACGCGGAACGCGTAGCGAGGGCGGCTGGCTGCCGCCTCCTGCATTCGCGCGGCCGACGTGTCGGCTGTTTCGTCCTCGCTTTCCTGTTTTCTGCCCATGACGCCTTCCATCCGCCGCAAACTCGAAACCCTCGCCGAGCGCCACGAGGAGATCGGCCTGCTGCTGGCCCAACCCGAGGTGCTCGCCGACGGCACGCGCTTCCGCGAGCTGTCGCGCGAGTACGCCCAGCTGGAACCGGTCACCGCCGCGCTGCGCGATCACGACGCCGCCGAACGCGAGCTGGCCGACGCCCGCGCGATGCTGGACGAGCCGGAGCTGGCCGAGATGGCCGCCGACGACATCGCGCGGCTGGAGCAACACCTCATCGAACTGGACGGCGAGCTGCAGCTCCTGCTGCTGCCCAAGGACCCGCGCGACGAGGCCAACCTCTACCTCGAAGTGCGTGCCGGCACCGGTGGCGACGAGGCGGCGATTTTCGCCGGCGACCTCTTCCGCATGTACCTGCGCTACGCCGAACGCCGGCGCTGGCAGGTGGAGATCCTCAGCGAGCACGCCGGCGAGCACGGCGGCTACAAGGAGATCGTGGCGCGCGTCGAGGGCAAGGGCGCGTATTCGCGGCTGAAGTTCGAATCGGGCACCCATCGCGTGCAGCGCGTGCCGGAAACCGAATCGCAGGGACGCATCCACACCTCGGCCGCCACGGTGGCGATCCTGCCCGAGCTGGACGCGATCGAGGAAATCGCGATCAACCCCGCCGACCTCAAGGTCGACACCTTCCGCGCTTCGGGGGCGGGTGGCCAGCACGTCAACAAGACCGACTCGGCGATCCGCATCACCCACCTGCCCAGCGGCACGGTGGTGGAGTGCCAGGACGAGCGCAGCCAGCACAAGAACCGCGCCCGCGCGATGAGCCTGCTGCAAGCGCGCCTGCTCGACGAGGCCCAAGGCAAGCAGGCCGCAGCACAGGCCGAATCGCGCCGCCTGCAGGTGGGCTCGGGCGACCGCAGTCAGCGCATCCGCACCTACAACTTCCCGCAGGGCCGCATCACCGACCACCGCGTCAACCTCACCTTGTACCGCCTGCCGGAAATCATCCAGGGCGACCTGGACGAACTGGTCGATACGCTGACCCGCGAGAACCAGGCCGACCAATTGCAGGCGCTCGGCCACGCCTAAGAGCCGGTTATAGTCTGTCCGAGCATGGCGACCGCCGGAGCAGACATGGGCAAGCGCTACCAACACGCTCTCGAAGAACTCCAGATCGAGCTGACCCGGCTGCAGCAGGGCCTGCGCAGCAGCGGCAAGCGGCTGCTGGTGATCTTCGAAGGCCGCGACACCGCCGGCAAGGGCGGCACCATCAAGGCGATCAGCGAGCGGCTGGATACCCGTGGCTGCCGCATCGTGGCGCTGCCCAAGCCCAGCGACGCCGAGGCCACGCAGTGGTACTTCCAGCGCTACGTCGCCCACCTTCCCAGCGCCGGCGAACTCGTGCTGTTCGACCGCAGCTGGTACAACCGCGCCGTGGTCGAGCCGGCGATGGGTTTCTGCGACAAAGCCCAGTACGAAGCCTTCCTGCAGGCGGTGCCGGCTTTCGAAAAGCTGCTCGTCGACGACGGCATCATCCTGCTCAAGTACTGGCTGGCGGTGGACCAGGCCGAGCAGGAGCAGCGCTTCGCCGAACGCGCCAGCGATCCGCTGAAGCGCTGGAAACTGTCGCCGGTGGATCTGCAGGCACGGCACAAATATGCCGAGATGGGGCGGCTGCGCGATCTGATGATCGAACGCACGCACAGCGACCATGCACCGTGGTTCGTCGCCGACTTCAACGACCAGAAGCGCGGTCGCATCAACCTGATCCGGCACCTGCTGCAGCAGGTGCCCATGCACGCCAAGGCTGCGCCGCCGGTGAAACTGCCCAAGCTGAAGGGCAAGCCCGGCAAGGAGCGCGTCACCAAGCAGGCTTGCCTGGTGCCGGATACTTACTAGTACTAACCGGATCGGCGGCTAGCTAGTACTAACCGGATCAGCGGCTAGGCGATGCGGAACCCGCTGGCCGCCGGTTCCGGCCATGCCGTCCGCTCGACCGCATCCACCCGCGCCGCGGGCGGCCCCTGCCACAGCCAGCGCTCCAGCGCGTCGACCGCGGCTGCATCGCCGACGGCCAACACTTCGACGCGGCCATCCGGCAAGTTGACCGCCTGGCCTTCGATGCCCAGCGCCAGTGCTTGCTCGCGCGCGCTGGCGCGAAAGAACACGCCTTGCACGCGGCCACTGACGAGGAAGCGTGCCGCAGGCATCACTTGGCCTTGCCGATCGCCGCATCCAGTTTCGCGGTATTGATCGGGCCGATGAAGTGCGTGGCCACAGTGCCGTCCGGCGCAATCAGCCAGGTGGTGGGCAGGCCGCGCGGCTCGTCGAAATCCTTCAGCGGCTTGTCCAGTGTTACCTGGGCGACCGGGTATACCACCGGGTGTTTCTTGAGGAACGCCCGGATGTCGGCCGGCTCGCTGTCCTCGTAGGCCAGGCCTACCGCGCGCACGTCCGGATGCGTGGCCACGTAACGCGAAAGCTCCGGCATCTCCGCGATGCACGGCACGCACCAGGTGGCCCAGAAATTCACGATCACCCAATGCCCGTGCTGGGCGGCGAGGTCGTAGGGCTTGCCGTCCAGCGTCGTGACCTTGAGCGCGGGATGCGCCGGCATGGCTGCATAGGCGGGCGCCAGACAGGCAAACGCGAGCGCGCACAGCCCCGTCCATTTGCGGGCATTCATCGGGCGGTTTCCTCGGCAACAGGGGACGTGGGCGCAGGATAGGCCCGATCCAGCCTCGTGCCCAGTGCGCCATCCAGCGTGCCGGCGAGCGCATCCAGCAAGGCCAGCAGTTCGTCTGGCAGGGACAGGCCCAGCGCCGCGGCCTGGCGCACCGGCTCGAGTGGCAGGCGGTAACCGCAGTGGGTGTAGACGCGACGCAGGTCGGTGCTGTCCAGGCTGCGCGCCAACAGCCAGCCGCCCGCCTCGTCGCGCCGGACCAGCCCGGCGCGATGCAGATCGTCGAAGTACCCGGCGATCGCCAGGCTGTGCAGGCGCGGTTCGTTCGCGCGCAGCACCGCCGGATCCACGCTGCGGCCGGCGCGCTGCGCGTCCACGCAATGCCGCAGCACCACCAGCAAACCGAGGAGCTCGCTGCCCGGCGGCAGCTTCTCGGCGGTCGGCTGGTACTCGAACGCGGACACCGCCGCCGCCACCGAAGCGCCAAGAATCACGATGATCCACGACAAGTAGATCCACGCCAGGAAAATCGGGATCGCCGCCAACGCGCCGTAGATCTGCTGGTAGGCATGGCCGCCATGCACGAACAGGCGGAATCCCCAGCGCGCGACCGCGAACAACACCGCCCCGAGCATGGCGCCGATCGCCGCGTTGCGGCGCGACACGCGCCGGTTCGGGATCAGCACGTACATCAGCAGCAAGGTGACGAAGGTCACCGTGAACGGCACCAGCCGCAGCAGGTATCCGCCCAATCCAAGTTGTACCGCCGCCCCTTGCAGCAAGGGCACCGCCGTGAGGTAGGAACTCACCGCAAGTCCGCCCACTACCAGCAACGGCCCCAGCGTCAGCGCGGCCCAGTACAGCAGCAGCCGCGAACTCCAGCGTCGCGGGGTCTGCACGCGCCAGATGCGGTTGAGCCGATCCTCGATGCTCACCATCATCGAGATCGCGCTGAACAGCATCACCAGCAGGCTGATGCTGGTGAGCTGGCTGGCATTCTTGGCGAAGCCCTGCATCGCCTCCTCGATGTGGTGGCCCGCCGCCGGCACGAAATGGTGGAACACGAAATCGAGCAAGGTGTCGCGGGCGCTCTCGAACGCCGGGAATGCCGAAAACATCGCCAGCGCCGCCACCATCAGCGGCACCAGCGACACCAAGGTGGTGTAGGACAGCGCACCGGCGGTTTCGAAGCACTTGTCGTCGACGAAGCGCTGCCACAGGAAGCGGCCGAAACTGCGTGTGCGATCGCGGTCGAAACGGAGTTTCATGGCAATAGCCAGGCTCGCGGATATCGCCCGTACACTAGCATGATGCCGGGGACATGCTTCCCGCACTTTCCGGCCCGCCGATCACGCTTGAGCGATGGCCGGCGAGCGATCCACTGCTGGATCGAACTACCCATGGAGCCTGCCCGACGCATGAACGACATCCTCGTCCTCTACTACAGCCGCAACGGCCACACCGCGCAGCTGGCGCGACTGATCGCCCGCGGCATCGAGGAGATCCCCGGCATGCGCGCGCGCCTGCGCCAGGTGCCACCGGTGGCGCCGGTCACGGAAACCGCGCAACCGCCGGTGCCGGACGACGGCGCGCCCTATGTGACGAAGCAGGACCTCGCCGACTGCAGCGGCCTTGCCATGGGCAGCCCCACCCGCTTCGGCAACATGGCTGCCCCGCTCAAGCACTTCCTCGACACCACCGGCGCCGAATGGGCCAGTGGCACGCTGGTGGGCAAGCCTGCCGCCGTGTTCACCTCCACCAGCACCATGCACGGCGGCCAGGAATCCACCTTGCTGTCGATGTCTCTGCCGCTGCTGCATCACGGCATGCTGCTGCTGGGCATTCCGTATACCGAGCCCGCGCTCACCACCACCCAGAGTGGTGGTTCGCCCTACGGCGCCAGCCATGTCGCCGGCCCCAAGGGCGAGAACGCGATCAGCGAGCACGAACGCGAACTGGCCCGTGCGCTGGGCCGCCGCCTCGCCGACACTGCCCGCAAGCTGGCCGCGAACGCATGAGCGCTGCCGTCTTGCCGGTCGAACAGAAACTGGGCCTCGCCGCCTGGGCCGGGCTCGTGGCGCTGCAACTGCTCTGGCACGGCTGGCTGCAGCCATCGCAGAGTGTGCCCGTGGTGCTGGTGCTGGCGATCACGGTGGTCCCGCTGTTGCTGCCCCTCGCCGCCTTGCGCAAGCCGCGCCGCGCCCTGCTCTGGGTCGGCATCCTCGCGCTGTTTTATTTCTGCCACGGCGTGGCCGAGGCCTGGAGCTCGCCCGCCGAGCGCGCGCTGGCCGTAGCCGAGATCGCGCTGACCTTGCTGCTGATCGCCACGCTGGGCGCCGGCGTGCGACGCCCGCGCCACTGATACCGTCCTGTCCATCCAACGTCGGGAGATCCCCATGTCCCAGACCCGCGAGCTGCTGAAAGCCGCCGACATCGAGGCCATGGAGGCCGTCGTCAGTCCCCATCCACTGAATCCGAACGCGCTGCGCCTGCGCAAATCGCTGGGCGATGCCACCGGGATCACCCAGCTCGGCTTCCATCGCATCGAGCTGATGCCCGGTCGCGACTCCAGCGAATACCACTTCCATCACTACGAGGAAGAGTGTGTCTACGTGCTGGCGGGGCATGGCCGCGCGCTGATCGGCGAGCAAGCCCACGACATCGGCACCGGAGACTTCCTCGGCTTTGCGCGCAACGGTCCCGCCCACGTGATCACCAACACCGGCGACATCCCGCTGGTGATGCTGGTGGCCGGCCAGCGCCTGGAGCAGGACATCTGTGACTACCCGCATCGGCGCAAGCGTCTGTACATGCGCGGCGAGCAGGCCGACCTGGTGGACTTCGACGCGATCGTGCCGGATTGAGCATCCCGCTCACCTGGGCCGCATGGCTTCCAGCCCGGTGAACGCCGCGACGGCGATCAGCAGACCGCCCACGCAACGCGTGGCCAGCACGCCGCTGCCCGGACGCCCCTGCAACCATCCGCGGACGCGGCCCGCCAGCAGCGCCAGCGCCCCATACACGCCACACTGGGTGAGCGCGATGATCGCCCACAGCACCAGCGCCTGCAGCCACAGCAAACCGTCGGCCGGGCGCAGGAACTGCGGGAAGATCGCCAGCATGAACAGGTAGGCCTTGGGATTGAGCAGGCAGGTGAGCACTCCCTGCCGGAAGGTCGCACCCAGCGGCGCCACGGCCTGACCGGCCGCCGGCGCGTGGAACCCTACAGCGCTGCGCAACAGCGAAATGCCGATCCAGGCGATGTAGAGCGCACCCGCCAACAACAAGGCGTTGAACACGCCGGGCACCAGCCGTACCAGCACGCTGATCCCCAGCGCCGCCATCAGCACGTGGCAGGCACCGCCGGCCACGATGCCGCCCACCGCCGCCAGCCCGCGGGCACGGCCGCCGCTCAGCGCGCTGCCGAACACGAAGGCCATGTCCAGCCCCGGCAACGCGATCACCCCGAACACCACCACGAAGAACAGCCACAGCTGGGCTGCGTGGTTCATCGCGCCACCTCGCCGGTATCCGGCAGCCAGCGCAGCCGCGAGCGCGGTGTCGGATCCATCACCAGCTGCTCAGGCGCGGTGCGCAGCATGCCGCTGGCGAGCAAGGCTCTCGCGGCCGCCTGCATCGCTGGCTGCAGTTGCTCGCGCAGCGTCGCTTCGTCGCTGACCACGCCCAGCCAGACCAGCCACGGGCCGTCTGTGCGCACCGGCAGCTGCGGAAAGTTGTTCGGCTCGTCCAGCGTGACCAGGATGCCGGCCGGATGCACGCCGGCAACACGGTAACTGCCGAACTGCGCTTCCGCACGCGCCGCCAACGCATCCTCGTCACCCTTCTTCACCGCGAAGATCTGCATGACCATGATGCCTTGCGCGCCACGCGGCTCGTCCACCGGGTCCACCGCCGGCAGCACGGCTACACCGGTGTCCGGCCGCAACGGACGCAGCAACATCACGTTGTCGCTGTCCGGCAACAGCGCATTCACCTTCAGGCGGTGCTCGCGCCACAGCGGCCCGTAGTAGAACTGCGAACTCACCACCGGCCGCGCGGGCATGTCGTGGAAGCCGCGCAGCCAGACGAACTGGTCCGGGTGCTCGCGTGGCAGGAACTGGCCGAACACCATCGCACCCAACTGTTCGAAGGCCTCCGGGAAATAAGTGTCGAAGTAGCTGGCAAAGTGCGCGCGGCCGCCATGCGTCGTGGTGTAACGGCGCAATTCGACAACCTGGAAATCGTGCAGGTGGCTGACGGTTGCCATCGCGGGCAGCGCCTCGTGCGACGACGCGCTGGTGCGGCTGGCGACGGCCGGCTCGGCCGGTGTCGATCCAGCCACTCCCAGCGCGATCATGGAGAACAGGCCCAGCAGATGGCGGTACGCGGACTTCATGGTGGCTCCCGATGCGCCGGTCGGCGCGTGTGTTGGCGTGCGCGCACGTTACGGCCAAATCAGGACATAATTCGCCCTGATATATCGCCAAGCTCCGCGCATGACCCAACCCACCACCCGCGTGCTGGCCGTGCTGGAACTGCTGCAGGGCTGCGGCCGCATCAGCGGCCCGGAACTGGCGCGGCGGATCGGCGTGGATGGGCGCACCCTGCGCCGCTACATCGCCACGCTCGAGGAACTGGGCGTCCCGATCGTCGCCGAGCGCGGACGCTACGGCGCCTACATGCTGGTGCCCGGCTTCAAGCTGCCGCCGCTGATGTTCAACGACGACGAGGCGCTGGCGCTGTCGGTAGGGTTGGTCGCCGCGCGCGGACTGGGCCTCGCCGAAGCCGCGCCGGCCGTGGCCAGCGCCCAGGCCAAGCTGGCACGCGTCACGCCGGATCGCCTGAAGCGCCAGCTGCATGCGATTGCCGAGACGGTGCGCGTCGACCTCGCCCACACCAGCGACGCCCCGCACAGCAACGAAGCGCTGATCGCGCTGACCGCCGCGGCGCAGGCACAGCAGCGCGTGCACCTGGACTACACCACGCCACAGCACCAGCGCAGCGAACGCGATGTCGATCCCTACGGCCTCGCCTGGCGTGCGGGGGCGTGGTACGTGGTCGGCTGGTGCCACTTGCGCCACGACCTGCGCTCGTTCCGGCTGGATCGCATAGGCGCGGTACAGGCGCTGGCCACGCATTTCGAACGCCCGGCGGACTTCGACGCGTTGGAGCAGCTCGCCTTCAGCATCGCCACCCTGCCGCGCAGCATGGCGATCGAGGTACTGCTGCGTACCGATCTGAAAACCGCCCGCGACGCCTTCTCGCTCGCCTTCGGCCTGTTCGAGCCCGTTGATGGCGGCGTGCTCCTGCGCAGCAGCGCGGATGACCTCGACTGGTTCGCCCGCCAGCTGGCGCGGTTGCCGTTCGACTTCGAGGTGCGTACGCCGGCACGCTTGCGCAACGCCCTCAAGCGCCACGCGGCGCGCCTGCAGAAGCTGGCCGCCGTCGGCGGCTGAGCGCCGCCAGCGGCTCACGCGGCGGGGACAGCTGTCTGCCTATACTGGCGCGGTCGATCCGCACCGGAGCCGGTCATGGGATACCTGCAAGACGCACCGCAGCTTGCTCACCCGTACCGCAGCGACCGCCTGCTGCACGCCCTGCTGGACCGCGCCGTGCCTGCCTCGCGCCGCGCCACACTGGATACCGACCTCGGTGCGCTGGGCGACTACGCGCTGCTGGCGTGGCAACGCGCCGCCGTCACCACGCGGCGCAAGCCCGTGCTCACGCAATGGGACGCCTGGGGCCGACGGGTGGACCGCATCGAATTGACCGAGGCGTGGCAGGAAGGCCCCGACATCACCACTTACCATGCGGTGCTCGCCAGCGGCCACGAGAACCACGAGCACGCCCGGCTGGAGGAATTCGCCCGCGCCTACCTCTACCACGTGGCCAGCGAGTTCTACACCTGCCCGCTGGCGATGACCGATGGCGCGGCGACCGCGTTGAAAGCCTCCGGCAACCAGGCATTGATCGAGCGCGCGCTACCGCATTTTCTCAGTCGCGATGCTTCGACGTTCTGGCTCAGCGGCCAGTGGATGACCGAGACCCACGGCGGCTCGGACGTGAGCCATACGGAAACCGTGGCGCGACAGGACGCCAACGGCCAGTGGCGTCTGCATGGCCGCAAGTGGTTCAGCTCTGCCGTGGTGGGCGAGGCCGCGCTGGCACTGGCCCGACCCGAGGGCGCCGGCGGCGGCTCCGGTGCGCTGGCGCTGTTCTACGTCGAGACGATGGACGGTGCCGCACGCAAGCCGGAACTCATCATCGACCGCCTCAAGGACAAGCTGGGCACCCATGAGCTGCCCACCGCCGAGATCCACCTCGACGGCCTGCCCGCGTGGCCGCTGGGCGAACTGGCGAACGGCGTGCGCCAGGTGGCGCCGATGCTCAACGTCACGCGCACGTGGAACGCCGTATGCGCCGTCGCAAGCATGGCGCGGGCGATCGCACTGGCCCGCGACTACGCCGGGCGGCGACTGGCCTTCGGCCGTCCGCTGGTCGAACAGCCGTTGCATGCGCAGACCCTGGCCGACATGCAGGCTGAATTCGAAGGCGCGTTCGCGCTGGCCTTCGAGGTGGCGCAGCTGCTGGGGCGCGTGGAACACGGCGTAGCCGCACCGCACGAAGCGCAGCTGCTGCGCCTGCTCACCCCGCTGGCGAAGCTGTGGACCGGCAAGCTCGCGGTGCGTCTCTGCTCCGAGGCGCTGGAGTGCTTCGGCGGCGCCGGCTACATCGAAGACACCGGCCTGCCGCAGCTGCTGCGCGACGCGCAGGTGTACGCGATCTGGGAGGGCACCACGAACGTACTCGCGCTGGACGCACTGCGCGCACTGGCAGGCGACGGACTCGACGCGCTGCGCACCGCCGTCGCCGCGTGGCAACAGGGCGGCGACCCGCACGCCGCCTTCGCGATCGACGCCGCACTGGATGCCGCCGCCAGCCACCTCGACGCGCCGCCCACCGACCGTACCGGGCTGGAAGCGGGTGCGCGGGGCTTGGCACTCACGCTGGCACGCAGCGCGGCAGCGGCTTTGCTGACCCGGCAGGCGGCATGGGCGCAGACACGCGGCGATGCGCGACCCGCGGCAGCCTTGCGTCGCTTCCTCGGCCACGGCCTGCTGCGGCTAGCCGACACCGGCGCGGACGACACCCGCCAATTGCTGGATTGAATGCCATGCGGTTGCCGGCGTTGGGAAGGCGCATCTGCATCCTGGGTCCGTCCAACAGCGGCAAGTCGACACTCGCCAACGCGATTGCGCGCAAACACGGGCTGCCGGCAATCCATCTCGATCAGCTGCACCACCTGCCCGGCACGGACTGGCAACCGCGCCCTCCGGACGAGTTCACGGCCTTGCACGATGAGGCGATCCTCGGCGACGCCTGGGTCATGGACGGGAATTATTCCAACTGCATGCCGCAGCGCCTCCAGCGCGCGACAGGCATCATCCTGCTGGACATATCGACCCCGCTCAGCCTGTTCCGGTATGTGAGGAGATGCCTGTCGGGCCGAGCCAGGGCCGGCGCACTGGAAGGCGGCGGCGACCGCATCAAGTGGGAGATGATCCACTACATCGCCGTCGTCACGCCGGGAAACCGCAGGCGCAACGCTGAACGCTATCGCCAGATCCTGCTGCCGAAGATCCGGCTCGCCTCTGCGCGTGCCATCGGCCAGTGTTACCGGCAGTGGGATCTCGAAAGATGACCGGCGCACGGAACGTTTGCGGAAACCTGCGGTTCCGGTCCCGTACGGTGCGGCGTTAGACTGGCGGCCCTCCTCGATCCGGCTCGGACCATGCAGCATCTCACCATCGTCACCACCGGCGGCACCATCGACAAGATCTATTTCGACGACAAGTCGGACTACAAGATCGGCGCGCCGCAGATCGGCGAGATCCTCGGCCAGCTCGGCGTGGCGTTCCAGTTCGACGTGATCCCGATCCTGCGCAAGGACAGCCTGCACGTTACCGACGAGGACCGCGCGCTGATCCGCTCCACCATCGAGGCGCAGCCGCACCGCCACGTGCTGGTCACCCACGGTACCGACACCATGGTGGAGACCGCACACGTGCTGGCGGGCATCCCCGGCAAGGTGATCGTGCTCACCGGCGCGCTGAACCCCGCGCGCTTCCAGGGCTCGGACGCGGTGTTCAACATCGGCTGCGCGGTGGCCGCGGTGCAGACCCTGCCCGACGGCGTCTACATCACGATGAATGGCCGCGTGTGGGACCCGGCCAAGGTGCGCAAGAACCGGGCAGAGAATCGCTTCGAGGAAGTGCGGGGCTGATTTTCTTCCTCTCCCCTCCGGGGAGAGGATCGAGGTGAGGGGGCACGCCCGCAAGAACGCCTCAACGAAAGCGCGCTCCGACGTTCCATTTTCGCAAGACAACCCCTCACCCCAGCCCTCTCCCCGCAGGGGAGAGGGAGCCAAGCATCAAAGCATCCCGGTTTCCAGCTTCGCCAGCTCGGACATCATCGAGTGGTTCCACGGCGGGTCGAACACCAGGTCGATGTCGGCCTCGGCGATGGTGGGGATCATCTCCAGCTTGGTGCGGGCGTCGTCCACCAGGATGTCGCCCATGCCGCAGCCGGGCGCGGTGAGGGTGAGCTTGACGTAGACCTTGCGCTGGCCGTCCTCGCGCTGCTCCAGGCTGAGGTCGTAGACCAGCCCCAGTTCGACCACGTTCACCGGGATCTCCGGGTCGAACACGGTGCGCAGCTGATCCCAGGCCAGCTTCTCCACGTCGGCATCGGTGGCATCCGCCGGCACTTCGATCGGCGGCGGCGGCTCCTTGCCCAGCGCGTCGGCGTCCTTGCCCGCGATGCGGAACAGGTTGCCTTCCACGTAGACGGTGAAGCTTCCGCCCAGTGCCTGGGTGATGTAGCCGCTCTGGCCGGCGGGCAGGCTCACCGTTTCGCCCTGCGGCACCATCACCGCCTCGCAGTCGCGCATCAGGGTGAAGGGTTCGCTGCTCAGACTGAAACCACTCATGCCACTCGCCAATCCGTCGTCAATGATGGGCGCCACGGGCGCGCCAAGCTGTCTATTATGCCGTGCCGCGGCGCCGCCTACCTGCTTCAGATCAGGCCGGCGCCATGGAATTGCAAGCTACGACCGGCTCGCGCGCGGCGACCGGCAGCGGCGACCGGCTATGATCGGCGCTTTGCCCGCCGGACTGACGCATGCGCCACCTCCCCTCACTCCGCCCCGCGCCATGAAGCCTCTCGACGTACCGCTGTATCTGTTCGCCCTGTTCTGCGCCGCGATGATGGGTATGGCCGTGGGCGCGACGTGGATGGTGGCGGCCATGTATATGAGCCGGCCCGCGCCCTGGCTGGCGCTGGTGGCAGGCGTGGTGCTGGCGTGGGCGGTTCGCCACTGGATACGCCGCCCCGGACCCGGTGCGGCCGTGCTGGCGGCCTTCGCCACCCTGCTGGCGGCGCTCTACTTCAACGTGCTGATGGCCGCGATCAAGCTCGCCGGCAACTTCGGCCTGCGCCTCACCGATACCTTGCACACGGCCGGCGCCGGCATGTTGGTGTCGCTGGCGCGGCTGGGTCTGCGTCCGGTCGACTGGGCCTGGTACGCAGCAGGTGCGCTGCTGGCCGCCTGGCTGGCCTGGCGGCGAGGGCGATGATCCTTGCGGCCACCTTGGCCGCATCCCCGTACCTTTGCGATCATCTCTGATCGCCAGAATCACACGGGCGACCGTCCATGGCCGCACTCTCGCTATGTCTTTGCGATCATCCCTGATCGCCAGAATCAAATGGGCGACCATCCATGGCCGCACTCTCGCTATGCCTTTGCGATCATCCCTGATCGCCGGAATCAAATGGGCGGTCATCCATGGCCGCACTCTCGCTATGTCTTTGCGATCATCCCTGATCGCCAGAATCAAATGGGCGGCCATCCATGGCCGCACTCTTCAATATCAGGTATCCAGCGCCTTCAGCTCGCTGACCAGCTGGCCTGCGGCGGCCTGGCCGTCGCCGTACAGCATGCGGGTGTTGTCGGCGTAGAACAGCGCGTTCTCGATGCCGGCGAAACCGGTGCCCTTGCCGCGCTTGACCACGATGACATGCTTCGCCGCCGCCACGTCGAGGATCGGCATGCCGTAGATCGGCGAGGACGGATCGGTCTTCGCCATCGGATTCACCACGTCGTTGGCGCCGATCACCAGCACCACGTCGGTATTGGGGAATTCGGGGTTGATGTCGTCCATGTCCTCGATCAGGTCGTAGGGCACGCCCGCCTCAGCCAGCAGCACGTTCATGTGCCCGGGCATGCGGCCGGCCACCGGGTGGATCGCGAACTTCACCTTCACGCCGCGCTCGATCAGCAGCTTGGCGAATTCCCACACCTTGTGCTGCGCCTGCGCCACCGCCATGCCGTAGCCCGGCACGATCGCCACGCGCTCGGCATAGGCCATCATCACCGCCGCGTCGGCGGCCTCGATCGGCTTCTGCGCGCCGGCGATTTCCTGCGCCGCACCGCCCGCCGCCGCGCCGAAGCTGCCGAACAGCACGTTGCCCAGCGAACGGTTCATCGCCTTGGCCATCAGCTGGGTCAGCAAGGTACCGGCCGCACCCACCACCATGCCGGCGATGATCATTGCCTCGTTGCCCAGCACGTAGCCCTCGAATGCCACCGCGAGGCCGGTGAAGGCGTTGTACAGCGAGATCACCACCGGCATGTCGGCGCCGCCGATGGGCAGCGTCATCAACAAGCCGAACAGCAGGGAAAGGACGAAGAAGGCCGCGATCACCGGCAGTTCGAGGTGCCCGGTCAGCAGCATCGCGCCATGCACCAGCGCCAGCAGCAGCACCAGCAGATTCACCACGCGCTGGCCGGGGAACACGAAGCGCTTGTCCATCCAGCCCTGCAGCTTGGCGAAGGCGACCAGCGAACCGGAGAAACTCACCGCGCCGATCAGCGCGCCCAATACGCCAAGCAGCAACGCCACCGGCGACAGCGGGGCCACCGCGGCAACCTGATGCAACGCACCCATCGCCCAGCTTTCCGGTCGCAATGGCGACGTATCCGGCACCGCCACCGCGGCGCGCTGCACGTGCGCCACCAGCTCCGCCGCGCCGATGCCCGCCGCCGCGCCGCCGCCCATGCCGTTATACAAAGCCACCATCTGCGGCATCGCGGTCATCGCCACGCGACGGCCGCTCCACCAGGCCGCAGCCACGCCGATCAGCACCGCGGCAAGGATCAGCCCCCGGTTGTGTATGTCGGGCAGCGCGAACGTGGCCAGCACCGCCAGCAGCATGCCCACGCCTGCCCACACGATGCCGCCGCGCGCAGTGCGCGGCGAACTCATGCGTTTCAGGCCCAGGATGAACAGCAGTGCGGCGAGGAAATAGCAGGCCTTGACCAAGGTGGGCAGCCAGCTCATGCCTTGTCCCCCGGCTTGCCGGCGCTGGGCTTGAACATCTCCAGCATGCGCTCGGTGACCACGTAGCCGCCGGCGGCGTTGCCGGCGCCGAGCAGCACGGCGAGGAAGCCCAGGCCGGTCTCGAACGGCGTGGAGGCATGGCCAAGCGCTATCATGGCGCCCACCAGCACGATGCCGTGAACAAAGTTGGAACCGGACATGAGCGGGGTGTGCAGGATCACCGGCACCCGCGCGATGATCTCGTGGCCGGTAAACGCGGCCAGCATGAAGATGTACAGCGCCAGGAACCCGTCGATCATGACCCCGCCCCCAATGAGTGCCGCCTGCCGGAACACCGGCATTCCCGCATCATACGGGTGCCGGTCAACCCGCGCGAGCCTGCAGCGTTGAGCACGGGTGTCGATCCGATGGAGCCCAGGCATGCATCTGCCGACGATGCGGACGAGGCGGCCATGAACAGCCTCGCCGGCGCACTCGATTCCGAACTGCTGGCCGAGACTGCGCAGGAGACCCCGGCCACCCTCGACGCCTTTCTGGCGCAGGTGGAGCGGCGCGCCTTCCGCGTGGCCGAACTGAACCTGCGCCAGCGCGAGGACGCCATGGACGCGGTGCAGGACGCCATGTTGCGGCTGGTCAAGCATTACCGCGACAAGCCGGCCGGCGAATGGGCGCCGCTGTTCTGGGGCATCCTGCGCCGCCGCATCGTCGACCTGCAGCGCCGCCGCAAGGTGCGCTCGATCGTGGTGGGCTGGCTGGGCGGCGGTCGCGACGACGAAGGTGACGAGTTGCCCAGCTGGGAGCCGGCCGACCACGGTCCGGGTCCGTTGGATCGCGTACAGGACGCGCAGTCCTGGAGCGACCTCAGCGCCGCGCTGCGCGAATTGCCGCAGCGCCAGCGCGAGGCCTTCATGTTGCGCATGCTCGAGGGTCTGGACGTGGCCGAGACGGCGCAGGCGATGGGCTGCTCCGAAGGCAGTGTGAAAACGCATCTGTCGCGCGCCATGCAACGGCTGCGCACGCAATTGGAGGACTGGCGATGAACACGCCTGACACGCGCAGGCCCGATACGGGCAGGCCGGACAACATGACGGACAAGCCGCTGGAACAGCGCGCCCGCACCCTTTACCACGAGGCCGCGCGGCGCATCGACCCGACCACCGCCGGACGCTTGCGCGCCGCGCGCCGCGAAGCGCTGGCCGGCACGCAGCACGGGCATCGCCCGCACCACCTCGCCCGCTGGCTGGTTCCGTCCGGTGCCTGCGCGATGATCGCGCTGGCCGCCTTGCTGGCATGGCCGTCCGCGCCGCGCCCGACCGCCGAAGCCCCGGCCACCGCGGCCACCGCGGCGGCCGCCGCCGGCAACGGCAGCGAGACCGACAATGCGCTGCCGCCCGACCCCGAGCAGGCCGATCCCAACCTGTACCAGAACCTCGACTTCTACGGCTGGCTGGCCGCCAACGACAGCCAGCCGCCCACCCACTGAATCCATGACCTCATCCGCCCGCCCGCTGCTGTCGCTTGCCCTCGCTGCCCTGATCGGCGGCCTCGTCGCGCCTGCGCTGCACGCGCAGAACGCGCCCGCGCCGACCACATGGAACAGCCTCACGCCTGCCCAGCGCGACGTGTTGGCGCCTTTGCATCAGGAATGGAACAGCATGCCGCCGCGGCGGCAGCAGCGCCTGCTGGAGAAAAGCGAGCACTGGGTGACCCTGCCCCCCGGGAAGCGCGACGAGATCCGCGAGCGGATCCAGCACTGGCAACAGATGACGCCGAACGAACGCCAGCAAGCACGCGAGAACCAACGCCTGTTCCACCAGCTTCCGCCCGCACAGCGCGACCAGCTGCACGCGGCCTACCAGCGTTTCCAGCAGTTGCCGCCGGAGCGTCGCGCCCAACTGATGAAGCAGTGGCACGCGATGCCGCCCGCCCAGCGGTTGCGCTGGCTGCACCAGGCCCCGGGGCGCTGACCGGCGCGGGGCGCCGGTGCGATCAGCCTTTGAACAACACCTCGCCGGCACGCACCAGGCAGCTTTTCGCCACCAGTTCGTCGTCGTAGTCCGGCTGCAACGCCCCGTCCTTCAGCAGCAGTTCGGCGAAGTTCGCCACGTTGCGCGCATACATCTCCGAGGCATGCAGCGGCGC
Source organism: Dyella agri (assembly GCF_044904705.1). Taxonomy (NCBI): domain Bacteria; kingdom Pseudomonadati; phylum Pseudomonadota; class Gammaproteobacteria; order Lysobacterales; family Rhodanobacteraceae; genus Dyella; species Dyella agri. The sequence goes on along the minus strand of NZ_JADIKL010000015.1, from coordinate 53,873 downwards.
GCCGGCCGGCAGGTTGAGCGGCCCCAGGATGGTGACGCCGCCGTGCTCCACGCGCTCGCCCGGCCGGGTCAGCTCGCAATTGCCGCCGCTCTCGGCGGCAAGGTCGACGACCAGCGCGCCAGGCTTCATGCCCGCGATCATCGCGGCCGACAAGATCTTCGGCGCCGGCCGGCCCGGCACCGCCGCGGTGGAGACGACCACGTCGAACACCTTCAAGTGTTCGGCCAGCGCCTGTTGCTGCGCCGCGCGCTCCTCCACCGACAGCTCGCGCGCATAACCGCCGCTACCCGCGGCACTGACACCGAGGTCGAGGAACTTGGCGCCCAGCGACTCGACCTGTTCGCGCGTCTCCGGGCGTACGTCGTAGCCCTCGGTCTGCGCGCCCAGCCGGCGCGCGGTGGCGATCGCCTGCAGGCCGGCCACGCCGGCACCGATCACCAACACCTTGGAAGGACGGATGGTGCCCGCGGCAGTGGTGAGCATTGGGAAGAACTTGGGGCAGGCCTCGGCGGCGATCAGCATGGCGCGGTAACCGGCCACCGCCGCCTGCGAGCTCAGCACATCCATCGCCTGCGCCCGCGTGGTACGCGGCAACAACTCCAGCGAGAACGCGCTGAGCCTGCGCGCGGCCAACGCCTCGATACGCGACGCCGCGCCGTAAGGACGCAATTGCCCCACGACCACGGCGCCTTCGCGCAAGGCTGCGAACACCGCATCGTCCGGCGGCAGCACGCAGGCCAGCAGGTCGGCCTGTGCCAGCACGCCCGCGGCGTCGGCGAAATCCGCATTCGCATAAGCGTCGTCCGGGAAACCCGCGGCCGTGCCCGCGCCGCGCTCAAGCAGCACGCGCAAGCCCTTGCCGCTGAGCTTCTTCGCCATCTCGGGCGTGATCGCCACACGGCGTTCGCCGGCGGCGGTTTCGCGCAAGGCGGCAACGGTGATCGGCATGGCGCATCCCCTGCTGGAAGATCATTGCATCTTGCCACGACTGCGCGCGTTTGGACGCCTCGCCCACGGCGCGCTACTCTGACCCGCCGCCCGGGGGAACACGGAGAACACGATGTCCGTTTCCATCCCGCATGACGAACTGCTGGCGCTGGCGCGCGCCGCACGCGAACAGGCGCATGCCCCGTATTCCGGCTTCGCTGTGGGCGCGGCCCTGCTGGCCCGCGACGGCCGCCGCTTCGCCGGCTGCAACGTGGAGAACGCCTCCTACGGCCTGTGTAACTGCGCCGAGCGCACCGCCTTGTTCGCCGCCATCGCGGCCGGGTGCAAGCCGGGCGACTTCGCGGCGATCGCGGTGATCGCCGACACCACGTCGCCGGTAAGCCCCTGCGGCGCCTGCCGCCAGGTACTCAGCGAGCTGTGCGACGGCGATATGCCGGTGTTGCTTGCCAACCTCAACGGCGATACCAGCCAGACCAGCGTGGCGGCACTGCTGCCCGGCGCGTTCACACTGCCCCCGCGCCGAGCGCCTGTTCAATAGCTTCGCATCGCGCGGGTTACCATGCGGCTTTCCGCGACGCGATCCCGCCATGGCCACCCCGCTCGAGCTGCTGCAGCAGCGCCACTCCGTTCCCTCGCGCCAACTGGGCGAACCTGCGCCCGACGAAGCCACGCTGCGCGACCTGCTCGACGCCGCGATCCGCGTGCCGGATCACGGCAAGCTGGTGCCGTTCCGCCTGATCCGCCTTGCGGGCGAGGCCAAGCTGCGCTTCGGCGAGCGATTGGCAGAACTTGCGATCCGCAAGCAGCCCGAACTCTCTGAAGCCAAGCGCGAGAAAGAACGCCTGCGCTACACCTTCGCACCGTTGGTGATCGCGGTGGTCGCGCGGTTCGACGACAGCAGCACCGTGCCGGAGATCGAACAGCGCCTGTGCGCCGGCAATGTGGCCTACAACATCTTGCTCGGCGCGTATGCACTGGGCTACGGCGCGCAATGGCTCACCGGCTGGGCCGCCTACGATCCCGACGTGGCATCCCTGCTCGGCCTGGCCGCCAACGAGCACGTGGTCGCCTTCGTGCACCTGGGCACGCCGCAGGTCGAGGTTCCCGACCGCGAACGCCCCGCGCTGGCCGACCTGCTGAGCACGTGGGCGCCGTGAACGCGAACCGTCGCAACGCCGCGCATCTGGTCGACGGCAGCCTCTACGTGTTCCGCGCCTGGCATTCGATGCCGGACGAATTCCACGACGCCGACGGCCATCCAGCCAACGCCGTGCACGGCTACACGCGCTTCCTGTGCGAACTGCTGGAAAAGGTGCGGCCGGAGCGCCTGGCAGTGGCCTTCGATGCCTCACTCACCAGCTCGTTCCGCAACGCCATCTACCCGCCCTACAAGGCCAACCGCGAACTGCCGCCGCCCGACCTGGAACGCCAGTTCGTGCTGTGCCGCGAAGTCACCGCGGCGCTGGGCATCCCGGTGATGATCGACCACAGCTACGAGGCCGACGATCTGATCGGCAGCGCGCTGTGGAACCTGCGCGCGCATGGCGTGCCCGGCGTGATCGTCTCCGCCGACAAGGACTTCGGCCAGCTGCTGGGCGAGCACGACGAGCAGTGGGACTACGCCCGCAACCTGCGCTGGGGCCCCGCCGGCGTGCACGAAAAACTCGGCGTGCACCCGCACCAGGTGGCCGACTACCTCGCTTTGTGCGGCGATGCGGTGGACAACATTCCCGGCGTGCCCGGCATCGGCGCCAAGACCGCCGCGGCCCTGCTCAGCCACTTTGGCAACCTCGAAGCGCTGCTCGAACGCGTGGACGAAGTGGCCTTCCTGCGCCTGCGCGGCGCCGCCAGCTGTGCCGCGAAACTGCGCGAACACGGCGAACAGGCACTGCTCTACCGGCGGCTTACCCGCATCGCGCTCGATGCGCCGGTGCCGGAGGGTGCCGACGCGCTGCGTCGCCGGCGCGGCGACGGCAGCGCGCTGCAGGATCTGTGCGAACGCCTGCGCTTCGGTCCACTCACGCGTAGCCGGCTGAGCGCTCTGGCCGGCGGGGATGCGGACGACTGAAACGCCGCGGCGTGCCATCATCGGCGCATGCAAGGCGTACCCGGCCAGTTCGATCACCCCGCCGACACGGCGCAGTTCCGGCATCCGCCACACCGCGCCGTCATCGAGCTGTATCGCGCGCATATCGTGCGGCACGCCTTCGATCTGCATTGCCATGACGGCTTCGGCCTGGGGGCGATCGAATCCGGCGTGGAACGGTTCCGCTACCGCGGCGCCGAACACCTGGCGCCGCCTGGCTCGCTGGTGACGATGAACGCCGACGAGCTGCACACCGGCAGCGCCGAGACTGCAGGCGGCTGGCGCTACCGCATGATCTATATCGACCCGGTGCTGACGGCACAGGTCTCCGGCGAGCCAGGCTGGTGGTTCGACCAGGCGGTGCGCACGGACCAGAGTGGCGCACACGAAGTCGCCGCCCTGCTCGACGCGCTCTGGCAAGCCGACGAGCCACTGGCCTTCGACAGCTTGCTTGCGGTGCTGCTCGACCGTTTCCGCACACATGCCCGCACGCCACGCCCGGCGCCGGTGCAGGCGGCCATGCGCTTCGCGCCGGTGATCGACTATCTGCATGCGCACCTGGCCGACCGCCTCAGCCTCGACCAGCTGGCCGCCGTGGCCGGACTCAGCCCGTTCCATTTCCTGCGCCAGTTCCGCGCGCAACATCACGCCACCCCGCAGCAGTTGCTGATGGCGTTGCGGCTGTCCCGCGCCAAGCGCCTGCTCGATACGGGCGAGCCGCCGGCCCAGGTGGCAGCGGCCACCGGCCTCAGCGACCAGGCCCATCTCACCCGTGCGTTCGTGCGGCGCTATGGCGTGACGCCGGCGCGCTACCAGCGACAGGTACGAAGCTGAGCACGGGCACGCCCACAGCAATCTGCTTCAAGACGGACGCCCCGCGGCACGCCACGCTGCGCGCATGTTGAAAGGAACCCTCTACGCACTCGTGGCCGGCCTGATGTGGGGCATGGTCTTCGTCGCGCCCTTGTTGTTGCCGGACTACCCGCCGGCCTTGCAGTCGGTAGCGCGCTATCTCGCCTTCGGCCTGATCGCGCTGCCGCTGGCGTGGCTGCACCGCGGCGCGTTGCGCCGGCTCGACCGCGCCGACTGGATCGAGGCGATCAAGCTCGTCACGGTGGGCAACCTGCTGTACTACCTGTGCCTGGCCAGCGCCATCCAGCGCGCCGGCGCACCACTGCCCACGATGATCGTCGGCACCTTGCCGGTGGTCATCGCCATCGCCGCCAACCTGCGCAACGGCCGACGCGATGGCCGGCTGCCATGGCTGCGGCTGGCTCCCCCGCTGCTGCTGATCGTCGCCGGCATCGCCAGCGTGAACCACGCCGAGCTGGCCGCGTTGCGCCACACGCACGAAGACCTCGCGCGCTACGCCGCCGGCGCCCTGTTCGCCTGCGGCGCCGTGGCCTGCTGGACCTGGTATCCGCTGCGCAACGCCGACTGGCTGCGCCATCACCCCGACCGCAATCCGCGTGCCTGGGCCACGGCGCAAGGGGTGGCCATGCTACCCCTGGCAACGCTCGGCTATGCCATGGTCTGGGGCGCAATGAAGGTCGGCGGCAACGCTTTTCCGATGCCGCTGGGGCCGCACCCCGCGCTGTTCGTCGGCCTGATGGCGGCAATCGGCCTGTTCGCCTCGTGGCTGGGCACGCTGTGCTGGAACGAGGCCAGCCAGCGCCTGCCCACTGCACTGGTCGGTCAACTGATCGTGTTCGAGACGCTTGCCGCGCTGGTCTATGCCTTCGTGCTGCGCCATCACCTGCCGGCGCCGCCGGCCCTGTTCGGTATCGCGCTGCTGGTGGCCGGCGTGGTGCTGGCCGTGCGCGTGAAACCCGTGCTGCTGCCCGTCGCCGAAGCAGGTGGCGGCCCCATCGCGGGCTGAGTGTTCACCCGGCCGGGTCCGCCTGTCCAACTTGAGGGTGGAGTGCAGCGAACGCCGGCACCTGGTCAACTCCGACAACAATCGCCCGGCTTGTCGAAAAGACTTCTGCCCGCTCGTCGCTGCCGTGAAAGGTCGCCATCGCGACCTCGCTCCGCAAGGAAACCCTCATGAGCCTGTTGCTCTACATGCACCCCTTGTCCTCGTTCTGCCACAAGGTACTGATCGCCTTGTACGAGAACGACACGCCGTTCGAACCGCGCATGGTGCGTCTGGACGACGAAGCCTCGCGCGAGGATTTCCGGAAGGTGTGGCCGATCCTGCGCTTTCCGGTGCTGCGCGATGAGGCGCGCGGCCGGACCGTGCCGGAGTCCAGCATCATCATCGAGTACCTGGCGCTGCACTATCCCGGCCGCACGGCGCTGCTGCCCGCCGATCCGCAGGCCGCGCTGGAAGTACGCGAGCGCGACCGTTTCTTCGACCTGTACCTGCACGTGCCGACGCAGAAGATCATCACCGACCGGCTACGCCCGGAGGACGGTCACGATCCCGTCGGCGTGGCGCAGGCGCGTGCGCAGTTGCGCACGGCCTATGCGCTTGTCGAACAGGACATGCGCGAGCGCACCTGGGCAACCGGCGATACATTCACCATGGCCGACTGCGCGACGGCGCCGCCGCTGTTCTATTCCGACTGGGCCGAGCCGCTGGACGACTTCCCGCATCTCGCCGCCTACCGGCGGCGATTGATGGAGCGCCCCTCTTTCGCCCGCGCGTTGCGCGAAGCGGAACCGTACCTGCAATACGTGCCAAAAGCGTAACCGCAGGAGCGCACCCCGTGCGCGATGGCTCTGGCCTCGGTCAAGCGCCAGGGCATTCGCGCACTGGGTGCGCTTCTACACCACAGCTTTCAGCCCAATGCCAGCACGTCGCCCAGCAAGGCTTGCGCCGTGACCTCCGGCCCCGCGCCCGGCCCTTGGATCACCAGCGGCTGGGTGTGGTAACGGGTGGTGGTGAGCGCGAACTGGTTGTCGGTGCCGTAGAGGCGCGCGGCGGGATGGTTGGCCGGCACCTCGGACAGGCCCACGCGGGCCCGACCGCGCTGGTTGAGCCGGGCCAGAAAACGCAACACGTTGCCGCGCGCCTTCGCCTCGGCGTGGCGGGCGGCAAGCGGCTCGTCGAGCTCTTCCAGGCGATCCAGGAAAGCCTCCGTGCCCAACGCTCGCAATGACTCGGGCACCAGGCCTTCCACCTGCACCTCGTCCCAGCCCAGCGCGAAGCCGGCGTTGCGGGCGATGATGAGCAGCTTGCGCGCCACGTCCTCGCCCGAGAGATCGGCGCGCGGATCGGGTTCGGTGTAGCCGCGCTCGCGGGCCTCGCGCAACAGCACGGAGAACGGCCGGCTGCCGTCGTAGCTGTTGAAGAGGTAGGAGAGCGAGCCGGAGAACACACCTTCCAGCGTGAGCAGCGCGTCGCCGCACTGGCGCAGCCGGCGCAGTGTGGAAAGCACCGGCAGGCCGGCGCCCACGGTGGCGGAATCGCCATAACGCGCACCGTTGGCCAACGCAGCCTGCAGCGTGCGCCAGCCCGGCAGTTCGCCGCCGCCCAGCGACTTGTTGGCGGTAACCACGTGGTAGCCATGTGCCAGCCATTCCGCATGGCGCGCCGCGAGTTCGGCGCTCGCGGTGGCGTCCACGATCACCTTGATCGCCGCGCCGCTGGCATCAAGCGCGGCGAGCAAGGCCGCGTCGTCGCGCTGCGCACCAGTGCTCTTCAGCTGCTCGCGCAGGTTGCGTTCGGCAAGCTTCACGGGTTCGGTCTGCTGACGGCGCGAGTTGGCCGCGCCGACCAGCCGCAGCGAGGCGGCGGCTGGTGTATTCAGCAGCTTGAGGAAAGCTCCGCCGACGACGCCGGTGCCGAGCAGCACCACGGCAATGGCGGGCACCGGCTCACACTCCGCCGCCGGCACGGCCTGGGCCAGCACCGCGTTCATGCACCCACCGCGCGTTTGGATTTGCTCGCGGCCACGGCGCGCGCCAGCCCGGCATCGAGGTCACGCAGCAAGTCGTCGCCGTCCTCGATGCCCACCGACACGCGCAGCAAGGCATCGGCGATGCCGGCCTTGCGGCGCGCTTCCGGCGCCATCGCAGCATGGGTCATGGTGGCGGGATGCGCGATCAGACTCTCCACGCCGCCCAGCGATTCGGCCAGCGAGAAGTATTCAAGGCCATCGACGAAGGCAGCGATCTGTGCCTCGTCGCCTTCCAACTCGAAACTGAGCATGGCGCCGAAACCCTGTTGCTGGCGCGCGGCCAGCGCGTGGTACGGGTTGGACGCGAGGCCGGGGTAGTACACCTTGCGCACCGCGGCATGGCCGTCCAGGTGCGCGGCGATGCGCTCGGCGTTCTCCTGGTGCTGGCGCAGGCGCACGCCCAGCGTGCGCAGGCCGCGCAGGGTGAGGTAGCTGTCGAACGGCGCGCCGGTGAGGCCGTTGCAGTTGCCCCACCACTTGAGCTGCTCGGCCAGCTCCGGCGTGCGCGCCACCACGGCGCCGCCCACCACGTCGCTGTGGCCGTTGATGTACTTGGTGGTGGAATGCACCACCACGTCGGCGCCCAGCGCTAGCGGCTGCTGCAGGGCGGGCGAGAGGAAGGTGTTGTCCACCACCACCAGCGCGCCCGCGGCGTGCGCGGCCTGCGCCACGTGGCGGATGTCGGTGATGCGCAGCAGCGGGTTGGACGGCGTTTCCACCCACACCAGCGCAGGCTTGGCGGCAAGGCCGGCAGCCAGCGCTGCGGGATCGGTGAGGTCGGCGAACTGCACCGCGAAGCGGCCTTTCTTCGCCCAGGCGTCGAGGATGCGCCAGGTGCCGCCGTAGCAATCGTGCGCGGCCAGCACCGTGGCGCCGGCCGGCACCAGTTCCAGCGCCAGCGCCACTGCGGCCATACCGCTGGCGGTGACTACCGCGCCCGCGCCCTGCTCCAGCTCGGTCAGCGCATTTGCCAGCAGATCGCGCGTGGGGTTGCCGCTGCGCGAGTAGTCGTAGGGGCGCTTCTTGCCGAAACCCTCGAAGCTGTAGTTGGTCGACAGGTGCAGCGGCGGCACCACCGCGCCGTGCTGGGTATCGCTCTCGATGCCGGCGCGAACCGCGCGGGTACAGGGGGATGTGGTTTCGCTCATGGTGGTACTCCCGAAATTCAAAGTCGCGATGGTGTCGTCGTAGTGAGGCTCAGCGCAGGGCTTCGCGCAGCAGTGGCGCGAGTTGCTCCGGCTCCTTGAGGAAGGCGTCGTGGCCGTAGGGCGACTCCACCACTTCCAGCGTGGCCGGGCCGCGCAGGCGGCGCTGCAATTCGCAAAGGTCGGCCAGTGGCACGAGGCGATCGGAGGGAAAACCGATCAGAGTGGCCGGCAGCGGCACCTGCTCGGGGGCCACGTCATGCAGGTCGATGGACTCGGACAGCGCCAGGAAGCGCTCGGCGTCGAAGCGCTCGACAAAGCGGCGGCCCTGGTGCTCCAGGTAATCCTCGACCGGGAAATGGAAGCGATCCCCGCGCCATTCCGGCCCGCCGGCGAAACGGCGGCCGAACTCGGCACTGCCGCGATAAGTGGTCATCGCCAGCTGGCGCGCCAGCGCCAGCGCCTCGTCCAGCTGGCCGCTCTGCTGGCCTAGCCGCACGATGCCGCGCTGCACGCTGCGCTGCGCGGTGGAGAGCGGATGCGCGCGGTGCGCGCCACACAGCAGCACCAGCCGCCCCACCCGTTGCGGGTGCCGCGCGGCGAAGGCCAGCGCCACCATCGCGCCATAGGAGGAACCCACGAAAGCGTGCGCCCTGGCGATGCCGAGCGCATCCAGCAGCGCTACCAGTGCGTCGGCCTGATCCTCGCTGGAGATGGTGGCGGTGCCGAGTTCGGCCGGGGTGAGCCAGTCGATCGCCAGTACGCGGAAGCCGCTGAGGTCGATCGCGGCGCCCTCGGCCACCAGTTCCTGCCACCAGCCCGGCGCCGCATCGGCCGGCGCGGTGACGTCGCGGTTCGCGGAGATGCCGCCCTGCACGATCACGGTGGGTGCATCCGGCGCACCGCTCCACAGGTAGCGCACATCGACCTCGCGCGGGCCGCTGCCGTACTTCGGGTTGAGCACCAGCCGCCGCGCGCTGCGCTGCACGCCAAGCCCGCCACGCGCACGCGGCGCGACGGGAAGCGCGATCACCTCGGCGCTACAGGGGGTGCGGGTTTCGGGCAGCTGGCTCATGCGTCTCTCCGTTCGGCATCGCCCTGCGGATGCCGGAGAGGAGCCCCGCGCGTACGGCACGAAGCCGACTGCGCAAGCCGCCCATCTGCCGGCGGGCGCCATGCGCCGCCGCAGGAGTTGGCACCGTCGCGGAACATTCCGCAGGTTGCCCCGGCTTCAAAGGGCCTGTCCCTCAGCCGGTCTCGATGAGTGCGGACGATATTGCCGATGCCCCGCCATCCTGTCAATAGACGTCTAAACGTCTGGACGTTCATATGCATATTCGTGATATGTATTGGCCGTCTGCGCAAAGGCCGGCGCAAGCTGAAGCCCCACCTGCGCCTGGTGCCCGCGCCTCACCCCCAATCCCCTGCCCCAGTGCCGACCAAGAGCATCCAAGCAGGCCTTTCCGCCCGCGTGGGCCGCACCCCGTTGATCCGCCTGCGCTATGCCAGCGAGCTCACCGGCTGCGAAGTACTGGCCGACGCCGGCACGCGCTACCAGGCCAAGCTGTTCAATCCCGCCTTCCTGCGCGAGAAGGGCATCCCGGTGCCGGCGTGGCTGGAGCAGGCGTTCCCGACCGGGGCACCGATCCGGCCACCTCATGCGGAAGTCGCGCCTCGCGCCTTCGCAAAAGCACTCTGAGGTACCGCCCCGGCACGGCCATCGGCAAGCCAGTGCCGTTTCATGCGCTTCCTGCTAGCTTGCGCGCATGAACGCCCCCACGCCCCCCGATTTGCGCGCCGCGCTGCGACGCGACGGCTTCACCTTCGTCACCGCCGATGCCATGCGCGGCCTGCTCGACGCTGCCACGCTGGCCGACTGGCCTGCCTTCGCCGCGAGCTGGGACGATCTCGGCGAAGACAGCTACCTCGCCGCACGCGGCCGCCAGCGTCGCCGCCGGCACGCGGTGTTCGCCGCCGATGCCGACGGCACGATCCGCCGCGAACCGCACCAGCCGCATTACCAGAGCCTGGCCTACAACACGCTGCAGGGTGACATCGAGCGCTGGTTCGAACCGGTCGTGCCGGCGATCGCGGACAGCGCCAGCCTGCAACGCATCCTCGCGTTCTGCCGCGACGGTTTCGGCGCACTGGCGCCGGCGGCACAGCACTGGCGCATCGAGGTGCATCAGTTCCGCATCGAGGCAAGCGCCGGCGAGGCCGGCGAACCCACGCCCGAAGGTGTGCATCGCGACGGCGTGGACTATGTGCTGGTGCTGCTGATCGACCGCGAAAACATCGAACGTGGCACCACCACCATCCATGCGCCCGACGGCCGCGAACTGGGCCAATTCACCCTCGCCCATACCTTCGACGCCGCCCTGCTCGACGACCACCGCGTGTTCCATGGCGTCACCCCGGTGGTGCCCAAGGATCCCGGGCGGGCGGCGCATCGTGACGTACTGGTGGTGACGTTCAAGGCGGCCTGAACCAGGCCCTGCATGACAGGCGGGCCGCCCCGCTACAATAGGCGGTTCACGCTACGCGCCTACCCCATCGCCATGTCCAGTCATCTCGCCGAAACCCACCGCCGCCGCACCTTTGCCATCGTCAGCCATCCTGACGCGGGCAAGACCACGCTGACGGAAAAGCTGCTGCTGTTCGGCGGCGCGATCCAGATGGCCGGCTCGGTGAAGGGCCGCAAGGCCGCGCGCCATGCAACGTCCGACTGGATGGCGCTGGAGAAAGAGCGTGGCATCTCGGTGACGTCGTCGGTGATGCAGTTCCCTTACGAGGGCAAGATCGTCAACCTGCTCGACACCCCCGGCCACGCGGACTTCTCCGAGGACACTTACCGCGTGCTCACCGCGGTGGACTCGGCGCTGATGGTGATCGACTGCGCCAAAGGCGTTGAGGAACGCACAATCAAGCTGATGGAGGTGTGTCGCCTGCGCGACACGCCGATCATGACCTTCATCAACAAGCTCGACCGCGAAGGCAAGTCGCCGATCGAACTGCTGGACGAGGTGGAATCCGTGCTCGGCATCGCCTGTGCGCCGCTGACCTGGCCGATCGGCATGGGCAAGCGGCTGAAGGGTGTGTACCACCTGCTACTGGATGAAGTGCACCTGTTCGAGCAGGGCAAGAACTTCACCCGCCAGGACTCCACCATCTTCAAGGGCCTGGACGCACCGGGCCTAGAAGCAGCCATCGGCAGCGAGGCGCTGGCCGAGTTGCGCGACGAGCTGGAGCTGGTACAGGGCGCCGCGCCCTCCTTCGACCTGGACGAGTACCTCGCTGGCAAGCTCACCCCGGTGTTCTTCGGCTCGGCGGTGAACAACTTCGGTGTGCAGCTGCTGCTGGACTTCTTTGTCGAGCACGCGCCCGCGCCACGCGCACGCACCACCACCTCGCGCGAAGTGCAGCCGGAGGAGGAAAAGCTCACCGGCTTCGTATTCAAGATCCAGGCGAACATGGACCCCGCGCACCGTGACCGCGTGGCCTTCATGCGCGTCTGCTCGGGCACCTACAACGCCGGCATGAAGATGATCCAGACGCGCACGAACAAGGAAGTGCGCATCGCCAACGCGCTCACTTTCATGGCCTCGGACCGCGAGATCGTGGAAACCGCCTACCCCGGCGACGTGATCGGCCTGCACAACCACGGCACCATCTCCATCGGCGACACCTTCACCGAGGGCGAGCCTGTTTCCTTCACCGGCATCCCCAACTTCGCGCCCGAGCTGTTCCGCCGCGCCCGCCTGCGCGACCCGCTGAAGATGAAGGCGCTGCAGAAGGGCTTGGCGCAGCTGTCCGAGGAGGGTGCCACCCAGTTCTTCCGCCCCTTGATGTCGAACGACCTGATCCTTGGCGCGGTGGGCGTGCTGCAGTTCGACGTAGTGGCTTACCGGCTCAAGGACGAGTACGGCGTGGACGCCGCGTTTGAGCCGGTGACCGTGGCCACCGCACGCTGGGTGCATTGCGACGACGCGAAGAAGCTGGAGGAGTTCCGCGAGAAGAACGCGATGAACCTCGCCATCGACGCCGCGGGCGAGTTAGTCTACCTGGCGCCCTCGCGGGTGAACCTGCAGCTGGCGCAGGAACGTTCGCCGGCGGTGCGCTTCTCGGCCACGCGCGAGCACGCGACCGCGATCGAGGCGTGACCTCTGGCAAGGCATGACTGAGGTCACTGGGCGCCGACTTGCGGCGCCCGGCAGACTCATGCCCACCAACAATCACCAAGGGGTTTTCATGATCGTCTCCGGCCAACAGGTCGCTTTCGTCACGCCCGCAGGCACGCCCGGCTGGCAACGCTGGATGGTGTTTTCGCCACTGGCGCGGCTGCTCGCCTTCGTGATCGTGTTCATTCCCGGCGTGAGGCTGGTGGAATTCGCCATGCACATGCTGGGATGGACCAGCAAAGGCACGCCACTGCAGGCAGGGCTGGGCCAGATGGTTGGCCGCATCCTCCCAGCCCTGGTGGCCTACCTGGTGGTGACCTTCTTGATCGAGCGCCGCAAGCCGGCCGAACTGCTGTCGCGCAACGCTGCATCGCGGGCCATCGTCGGCATCGCGGCTGGCGCCGCCCTGTTCAGCACCGTGGTCGGCGTACTCTGGCTGCTGGGTGTCTACCACGTCACCGGGTTCAATCCGCATGCCAACTGGGTGACACCGTTGCTGATGGTAGGTATCGGTGCCGGCGTGGGCGAGGAGATCATGTTCCGCGGCGCGCTGTTCCGCTTCGTGGAAGAAGGCCTCGGCACCTGGGCGGCGCTGCTGGTTTCGTCGCTGTTCTTCGGCCTCGCCCATGCCGCCAATCCTGGCGCCACGGTGTGGAGCTCGCTGGCGATCACGGTCGAGGCGGGGCTGCTGTTCGGCCTGCTGTACAACGTGACCCGCTCGCTGCCGCTCTGCATGGGCCTGCATGCAGCCTGGAACTTCTGCCAGGGCACGGTCTACGGCATCCCGGTGTCGGGCATGAAGGCCGATGGCTGGCTGGTGTCCACGCGCACCGGGCCAGACTGGCTCAGTGGCGGCGTGTTCGGCGCCGAGGCTTCGGTGGTGGCCTTGACGCTGTGCCTGCTGTGCTCGACGGCCCTGCTGGTGCTGGCCCTGCGTCAGCGCTCGCTGGTACCGCCCAGCTGGCGGCGCCGCTGAGCCCGCGGGGCGCCCGGCTATGGCTGGGCGCCCGCAACGGTTACCCTGTGCGCAGCAGCAGCCCCGCGCACGGCAGGGACGTGCGACGGCCAGTCCACCGACATGCCCGGCGACACGACCATGCCCGCGACTAACCGCACGACGCCCCGCAAGTACTCCTGGCTGGCCAACCAGCCGATCCAGCGCAAGATCCAGCTGGCCATCGCGCTGCTGCTCGGCGTGGCGCTGGCTGCCAACCTGATCACGCTGGATTCGCTGCGCCAGCAGGACGTGGCGCGGCACTGGTATGTGCATACCTACGCCGTGCTGCAGCAGATCGACGAAATCCACGATACGACCGCGGCCGCCCAGCTCGGCGTGCGAGGCTATCTGCTGAACCGGCGCACCGAGGAACGCGACGCCTACCTGACCGGCATGCAGGCACTCGGCGGACAGCTCCGCCAACTGCGCGAACTGACCGCAGACAACCCGTTGCAGCAGACGCGCATCGACCGGCTCGAAGCCGCGATCGCGCAATGGCACCAGGAAGCAGACGACCGCGTGGCGGTTCCGATGGCACGCTTGGACACACTGGATCCGACGCAGCAGGCAGCGGAGCTGCAGCGCATCCAGGCCATTTACATGGATCACCGCTCGGTGCGCGCCAGCGACATCCTCAACCTGCTCGCCCAGATGACCAGCAGCGAACAGAGCCTGCTGGCCAGCCGTACCGCGCGCCTGGACGATCTGATGGCGCGCACCCGCGTGATCGACGCGGTGGTCACCCTGCTCATGCTGGTGCTGGGCCTCTGGGTGATCGTGCTGTGCTACCGACTGATCACCCGGCCGCTGCGGCGCATGACCGACAAGATGAACCAGCTCGCCGCGCATGACCATAGCATCGTGATCCGCCAGATAGAGCGTCGCGACGAGATCGGCGAGATCGCCCGCGCGCTGCAGGTATTCAAGGAAATGGCCATCGAGACGCACGACAATGCCCGGCTGAAGAGCCAGGTCGCGGCGATCTCGCAGCAGCTGCAGGAGGCCACTACCCACCGCGGGTTCGCCGAGCAGCTGACCGAAGAGCTGATGCCGCTGCTCAAGGCCGGCGTCGGCGTGCTCTACCTGCACGACGAAGCCAGCGGCCGGCTCGACCTGATCGGCAGCTACGGCCTGCGACTGGGCAACCACCCCGCCGTGCGCTACATGCCGGGCGAGGGCCTGGTCGGCCAGTGCGCACTGGACCATCAGCCGATCGAACTGGATCATCTGCCGGACGACTATCTGCGCATCGACTCCGGCAGCGGCAACGCGCTGCCGCGCCATCTGCTGATCCTGCCCGTGCTGCTGCGCGACCGTCTGCTCGGCGTGCTGGAATTCGCCGGTTTCGAATCGCCAACGGCGCTGCAGCGGCAGCTGCTGGAACAGCTGCTGCCGCTGGTCGCCCTGTCACTGGACAACCTCAATCGCGCGGTGCGTACGCAGGATTTGCTCGAACAGACCCAGGAACAGGCCGACCAGCTGCGCGTCGGCAGCATCACGATGCGCCAGCAGCAGGACGCGCTGCGCGAGTCGCACGACCACCTGGAAACGAAGACGCTGGAACTGGAGGAACAGTCGCAGCGCCTGCTGGTTTCCGAGGAAGAGTTGCGCGTGCAGGCGGAGGAACTGCAGGCTTCGAACGAGGAGCTGCGTCTGCAGAGCGACACCTTGCAGGAACAGAAGCGCACGCTGGAGGCATTGCAGGCGGAGACGTCTGAGAAGGCACAGGAACTGGCGCGCGCCAGCCAGTACAAGAGCGAGTTCCTCGCCAACATGTCGCATGAGCTGCGCACGCCGCTGAACAGCTTGCTGATCCTCTCGCGCAGCCTGGCGGAGAACACGGGCGGCCGGCTGGACAGCGAGGAGGTCGAATCGGCGCAGATCATCCACGACGCCGGCAGCAGCCTGCTGCGCCTGATCAACGACATCCTCGACCTGTCCAAGATCGAGGCCGGCAAGATGGAGCTGGCGCTGGACGACTACGCGCTGGAGGACCTTGCCCGCAGCCTGCGCCGCAACTTCGACCACGTGGCCCGCGACAAGAAGCTGGACTTCGGCGTGCAGGTGGCCGATGGACTGCCCGAGCGTACCCACACCGATCCCGGCAAGCTCGAGCAGATCGTCAACAACCTGCTGGCGAACGCTTTCAAGTTCACCGCCACCGGGTCGGTGCAGGTACGTATCGGGCGCCCGGCAGCCGACCTGGCGCTGCCCGCGACACTGGCGGGCCAGCCGCTGTTGGCGATCAGCGTGACCGATACCGGCATCGGCATTGCGGCCGACAAGCAGGAAAAAGTGTTCGCCGCGTTCGAGCAGGTCGACTCCAGCACTAGCCGGAACTACGGCGGCACCGGCCTGGGCCTCAGCATCTCGCGTCGCATGGCCGGGCTGCTCGGTGGCGACATCATGCTGCGCAGCGAAAGCGATCGCGGCAGTGAATTCACGCTGTTGCTGCCGGAGCATGGCGTACCCGCCACCTCGGCCACGACCACGACCACGGAACCGCCCGCCGCGGCACCGCCACGGCCGCTGCCCAACCTGGCGCTGCGGCCAGGCACCCTGCCCGACGATCGCGAGCGCCTTGTCCCGGGCGAGGCACCCATCCTGATCGTCGAGGACGACCCTGCATTCGCGCGCATCCTGGCCGACATGGTGCGCCAGAAGGGCCATTCCATGCTGCTCGCTACCGACGGCGAGAGCGGGCTGGAGCTGGCACGCCGCTATCGCCCGCTGGGCATCCTGCTCGACGTGATGCTGCCGGGTATCGACGGCTGGACCGTGATCGAGCGATTGCAGGCCGATCCGAGCACGCGCTCCATCCCGGTGCATTTCCTCTCCGCCGCCGATGGCGCCGAGCACAGCCGCGAACTCGGTGCGGTGGGCTTCCTCACCAAGCCGGTCAGCCGCGAACAGATCAACGATGCGGTCGACCGCCTGCTGCACGTGGCGCGCGACCGCACGCGCCGCCTTCTGGTGGTGGACGACGACGTAGCCGAACGCAGCGCGCTGCGCAACCTGCTGCGGCAAGACCGCGTCGAGATCGACGAGGCGGGCTCCGCCGAGCAGGCGCTGGAACAGATCGCAGGCGGCGCCTACGACTGCATCGTGCTCGACCTCGGCTTGCCGGGCCTCTCCGGCATGGAGCTGCTGGAACGCCTCGCCGCCGGTGGCAGCGTGCCGCCAGTGGTGATCTATTCGGGGCGCGATCTCAGCCGCGAGGAGAACCTGCGCATCCGCCAGTACACCGACAGCATCGTGATCAAGGGAGCGCGCTCGCCGGACCGGCTGCTGGATGAAGTCAGCCTGTTCCTGCACCGTATCCGCCAACAGCCTTCCGCGAGCGCGGCCGATATCGCCGACGGGCTGCAAGGCCACCATCTGCTGCTGGTGGACGACGACATGCGCAACCTGTTCGCCTTGTCGAAGGTGCTGCGCGGCTGGGGGCTCAAGGTCAGCATGGCGCAGGACGGCCCCAGGGCGCTGCGCATGCTGGAGGAGGAGGATGCGCTGGAACTGGTGCTGATGGACATTATGATGCCCGGCATGGACGGCTATGAGGCGATCCGGCAGATCCGTGCCCAGTCACGCCTCGCCCAGCTGCCGATCATCGCGCTCACTGCCAAGGCCATGCGCGGCGACCGCGAACAATGCCTCGCCGCCGGTGCGAACGATTACCTCTCCAAGCCGGTCGACCTCGACAAGCTCAATTCGATGATCCGCGTCTGGCTGCGCCGCTGACCATGGACCGTGCGTCCGACGACATCGAGCTGGAGGGCATCGAGCTGGACCTGTTCGTCGAGGCGATGCGGCGGCGCCATGGCTACGACTTCAGACAGTACGCGCCAGCCTCGCTGCTGCGCCGCGTACGCCAGCTGGCGACGAACTTCGGCGACGGCGCGATCAGCGCGCTCACCCACCGACTGCTGCACGAGCCGGAGTTGCTGCCGCAATTGCTGGAAGGACTGTCGGTACCCGCCTCGGACATGTTCCGCGATCCCTCCGTATTCCGTACCCTGCGCGAGCAGGTGCTGCCGATGCTGGCCTCGTACCCGCAGATCACCATCTGGCAGGCGGGTTGCGCGCACGGCGAGGAAATCTATTCGCTGGCCATCCTGCTGGAGGAGGCCGGGCTGTACGAACGCAGCCAGATCTTCGCCACCGACCTCAGCGCCCGCGCGCTGGAGCGCGCGCGCGAAGGCATCTACCCGTTGCGCGTGGCCCAGCAGTGGTCGCGCAACTATCTGGCGGCAGGCGGCAACCACTCGCTGGCCGACTACTACAGCGCGCGCTACGGTCTGCTCAAGCTCGATCGGCGGCTGCGTCGCCATGTCACCTTCGCCCAGCACAACCTGGCGACCGACACGGTGTTCTGCGAGGCGCAGCTGGTGCTGTGCCGCAACGTACTGATCTACTTCGCCAATCCGCTGCAGCAGCGTTGCCTGGCGCTGTTCCGCGATTCGCTGGTGCGTGGCGGCTTCCTCTGCCTCGGGCTGCGCGAACGCCCGGACTCCGCCGAAGCCGCGGCCGATTTCGCGCCCGTCGACGCCAATCTGCGGATCTACCGGCGCAGCACTACAGCCGCGACGGAACCGGCGCCATGAAGCGCCCGGCCGCCATCGTGCTGGGTTGCTCGGCCGGCGGCCCCGAGGCGCTGAAGGCCGTGCTGGGCGGGCTCGATCCGCACCTGCCGCAGGCGGTGCTGGCCTGTTGCCACACCGGCTCGGAAACGGTGGAGCTGCTGTGCGAACTGCTGGCCCGCGCCTCGCGACTGCCGGTGATCGAGGCCGCGGAACGCGCACCGGCGCGCGGCGGCGTGGTACAGGTCGCCCCCGCCGGCTACCACCTGCTGGTGGAACACGATCTGCATTTCACGTTGTCGGCGGATCCGCGCGTCAACCTGTCGCGCCCCTCGATTGACGTCCTGTTCGCCTCTGCTGCCGCAGCATGGCGCGACGCCGTGGTCGGCGTGGTGCTCAGCGGCGCCAACGCCGATGGTGCCGACGGCCTGCGCGAGTTGCGCCGGCTCGGCGGCTGCGCCATCGTGCAGTCGCCTGACAGCGCGGTGGCGCGCACGATGCCGCAGGCGGCTATCGACCGCGCCGGCGCCGACCACTGCGTGCCACTCGATGCGATTGCCCCTTTGCTCAACCAGTTGTGCCTGCCATGAACGAAACGCGCCCCAAACTCCTGATCGTCGACGACACCCGCGCCAACCTCGTGGCCATGCGCCACCTGCTCGGCGACTGCGGTGCTGAACTGGTCGAGGCAACCAGTGGCAACGAAGCGCTGGCGCTGTGCCTGGAACATGCCTTCGCGCTGATCCTGCTCGACGTGAACATGCCCGACATGGACGGCTTCGAGGTGGCTACCCTGCTCGGCGAGACCGAGCAGCTGCGCGACACACCGATCATCTTCGTCACCGCCGCCTACGCCGACGACCTCAACCGCCTGAAGGGCTACCGCTCCGGCGCGGTGGACTACATCGCCAAGCCGATCAACGACACCATCCTGCGCTCGAAGGTGCGCGTGTTCCTCGAACTCTACAATGCGCGCATGCAGTTGCAGGAAACGCTGGGCGAGCTGTCCGATCGCAACCGCCAGCTGCAGGAAGAGATCGCCGAACGCCAGCGCATCGAAGCCCAGGTGCGCCACCAGGCCACCCACGACATGCTCACCGGCCTGCCGAACCGCGCTCTGTTCCACGAACGCCTGCGCGGTGCCATCGCACAAGCCGTGGATCACGGACGCGGCTTCGCACTGGCCATGCTCGACATCGACGGCTTCAAGGCCGTCAACGATACCCACGGCCATCCTGTCGGCGACGCCTTGCTGGTAGCCATCGCCGCTCGCCTGCGCGAGCACGTGCGCGCCGGCGACACCGTGGCCCGGCTGGGCGGCGACGAGTTCGCGCTGATTCTCGAGGACGCCACCGAACTGCAGCTGCTGCTCCAGCGCTGCCAGCAGCTGTGCGACCTGCTCGCCCTGCCCTATCCGCTGCCTACCCCGTCCGGCGAAGTGGTGGCCCGCGTCAGCGCCAGCATCGGCATTGCACTGTGGGCTGCCGAAACGTCCTCGGACGAGGCCTTGATCCAGGCAGCCGACCGCGCACTCTACCGGGCCAAGCGCGCCGGCAAGAACCGCTGCCTGCTCGACGTACTGGACGCCGCCTGACAACCCGCCTGCGGCAAGCGAACGGGGCGACGCGCGCCCCGTTCGTTGCTTACCACGGCTGCGACGCGGCTACGCCACGTCGGCCAGAGGCTTGCGCTGCTCGTCCATGCGCGCCGACGCCGCACGCAGCTCGGACGGATCGAAGTCGTCCACCGAGATGAACTCGAACACCGCCGCGTGGACCCGCTTCAGCAGATCGTGCTCGGCCTGGCCGATGACGTTGGCGGCCAATGCCTCGGCCAGCTGGCCGTCGTAGTCGTGCGCCTTGAACTGGCCAGCCTTCAGGCCCTTCAGGAACTTGCGCTCCACCGGCTCGGCGGCGATCACGTCGGGCAGCAGCGCGTTCATGCGGCCAACCGTGTTGTTCGCGGTGGGCGTGAGGTACACCCATTCCGTGAGGCGCGCGCGCGCTTCGTTCGGCGCGGTGAGCAACGCCGCCACGCGACGGCCCAGGCGATCGGTCGGCGGCACCTCGCGGCGGCCCAGCGGGAACACCAGCGCGCGCAGCAGCCACGCCACCGGACGCACCGGGAAGTTGCGGATCGCGCCGTCCAGCGCGTTCTGGATCAGCCACATGCACTCGTGGAAACCCCAGGCGAGGAAGGGGCGATCCGCCTCCGGCCGGCCGGTGTCCTCGTAGCGCTTGAGCATCGCGCTGGCGATATACAGGTAGCTCAGCACGTCGCCTAGACGCGCCGAGAGCTTCTCCTTGAACTTCAGCTTCCCGCCCAGCACGCCCATGAAGGTGTCGGCGCACAGCGCCAGCGCCGCGGAGTAGCGGTTGAGCTTGCGGTAGTAGCGGCGCGTGTAAGCATCGCCCGCGGCTTCGCCCATGCGGCCGCCGGACAGCCCCATCGCGAAGCTGCGCACGGCGTTGGAGAAGCCGAAGCCGATGTGTCCGAACAGCGCCTTGTCGAAGCTGCGCAGGCGATCGCCGTAGTCAGCGATCGACAGCGCCTGCATTTCCTTCAGCACGTAGGGATGGCAGCGGATCGCGCCCTGGCCGAAGATCATCAGGCTGCGCGTCATGATGTTCGCGCCTTCCACCGTGATCGCGATCGGCACGCTGGACCAGCCGCGCCCGGCGTAGTTCTTCGGGCCGAGCTGCACCGCCTTGCCGCCGTGCACGTCCATGGTGTCGCCGGCCACCACGCGCGCCCATTCGGTGGCGTGGTACTTGGCGATCGCCGACGGCACCGCCGGCTTCTCGCCGCGATCCACCGCCGCGGCGGTGGCGCGCGACAGCGCCGTGGTGGCGTAGGTGAGACCGCCGATGCGGCCGAGCGCTTCCTCCACACCCTCGAAGCGGGCGATGGCGAGGCCGAATTGCTTGCGCATGCGCGCGTATGCGCCGGTGGCTGCGGCCGAGCCGCGCATGGCGCCGGTGGCATTCGACGGCAGCGAGATCGCACGCCCCACCGACAGGCATTCCACCAGCATGCGCCAGCCGTGGCCGGCCATGTGCGGTCCGCCGATGAGTGTGCTGAGCGGCGCGAACACGTCCTTGCCGTGGATCGGACCGTTCTGGAACGGGATGTTGAGCGGGAAATGGCGGCGGCCGATCTCCAGCCCCGGCGTCGAACGCGGCAGCAAGGCGAGGGTGATGCCGAGGTCATCCTTGTCGCCGAGCAGGCGCTCGGGGTCGTACATGCGGAAGGCCAGGCCCACCACCGTGGCGATCGGCGCCAGCGTGATGTAGCGCTTGTCGAAGGTGAGCTTCACGCCCAGTGTCTCGACGCCGTCCACCACCTGCTTGCAGACGATGCCGTAATCGGGAATCGAGGTGGCATCGGAACCGGCGTAGGGGCCGGTGAGCGCGAAACAGGGGATCTCCTCGCCCACCGCGAGGCGTGGCAGGTAGTAGTTTTTCTGCTCGTCCGAGCCGTAGTGCAGCAGCAGCTCCGCCGGGCCCAGCGAGTTCGGCACCGCCACCGTGGACGCCACCGTGGCCGACATCGTCGACAGCTTCTGCAACACCGCCGAATGCGCCAGCGCGGAGAACTGCAGGCCGCCGTACTGCTTCGGAATGATCATGCCGAAGAACCGGTGCTTCTTGATGAAGGCCCAGATTTCCGGCGGCAGGTCGGCCAGCTCGTGGGTGATCTGCCAGTCGTCGATCATCGCGCAGAGCTCTTCCACCGGGCCGTCGAGGAAGGCTTGTTCCTCCACGCTCAGCTCGGGCTTCGGCTGCTTCAGCAGCTCGTGCCAGTCCGGCTTGCCGGAGAACAGCTCGCCCTCGAAGCCCACCGTGCCGGCTTCCAGCGCGGTCTGTTCGGTCTCCGACAGTTTCGGCGTGACCTTGGCGAACAGCTTCAGCAGCAGCGCGGTGATCTGCCGGCGGCGAAAACCGTCCATCAGCAACGGCACCGCGATGCCTAGCTCGACGATCAGCAGCAGGATCATCGTCCACGGCGCGCCGGCCGCCAGGCCCACGACCAGCGTGGCCACAGGGGCGGCGACTGCGAACATGCGCAGGCTGCTGCGGTGGTAGGCGCAGGCGCCGCTCGCGATGAGCGCCGCCAGCAGGGTCAGTATCACGGCCATCTCGACATCCTCGTTGCGGTCATGCTTGTTGCGGTCGGGCGATGCGCGCGCCCGGCCGGGCGTCTGCATCGTCCAGTGAATGAATGAAACCTGCGATCTCGCGGGTGAACGCATCGTTGGCGTCGCCCGCCAGCATATGGGTGGCGCCGGCCACCTCGACGTGACGCGCGTGCGGCACCAGCTGCAGGAATTCGGCGACCGTGGCGTGCGAGACCACGTCGCTGCGCTCGCCCGAGAGCAGCAGCACCGGCACGTCCACCCGGGCTGCGGCGGCGAGCAGGCGCGGCTGGTAGCGCTCGCTCTCCTGCACCAGATCGCCGCCCAGCAGAGCCGGGTCCCAATGCCAGCGCAGGCGGCCATCGACGCCTTCGCGCAGCAGCGGGCGCAACTGCTCCTCGCTCTTGCGGCCACTGCGTTGCGGCAGGTAGACGGCAATCTCCTCGGCGGCCTCGGCATAGCCGGCGAAGCCATCCGGGTGCGCCTGCATGAAGGCGAGGATGCGTTCCACGCCGCGGGTCTCCCAGCGCGGCGTGATGTCCACCAGCACCAGCGCGCGGAACGGTGCCGGCCGCGTTTCGCCGGCGGCCACCAGCCCCAGCAGGCCGCCCATCGAGGCGCCCACCAGGATCGGCGGTGCCGGTTGCGCGCGCGCCAGCATCAGCATGTCGTCGGCGAACTGCTGCATGTGATAGCTGCCGCCTGGCAGGGGGTCGCTCTCGCCATGGCCACGCGCATCGAAGCTGACGCAGCGGCAACCTCGCGCCGCCAGCGTCGCAGCTGCGCCGGTCCACGCGCGGCGGGTCTGGCCGAAGCCGTGCGCGAACAGCAGGGTTGGCGCACTGTCGGCACCATGTGCTTCCACGGCCAGACGCAGGCCGTCGCCGGTCGCGGCGAACTCGGTACGGCTGGCGGATGTCGATGGCGCGAATTTGTCCATACGGGTGAGTATGGATCGCCCGATCCAGCACAGTCAACCCGGTACCGCCCGACCCGGCGTGCCGCTGCCGTGGATTACAAAGCCGGGCACAGCGGCTACCATACGGTCATGGATTCCAGCCCCAAACCGGAACGCACCCGCCTTACCGCGGAAGATTGGGAAGTTGCCGCCCTGCAGATGATCGCCGACCAAGGCGTGGGCGCACTGGCCGTCGAGGCCCTGGCTCGCCAATTGGGCGTCACCAAGGGCAGCTTCTACTGGCATTTCCGCACCCGCGAGGCCTTGCTGCAGGCAGCGCTGGAGCGCTGGGAGCAGTACGGCGAGCGCGAAGTGCTGGGCCAGATCGAACAGATCGCCGATCCGCGCCAGCGTCTGCCCGAGCTGTTCCGCCGCGTGGCGCACGAACTGCAGCCGCACCGCGTCTACGCCGCCCTGTTGAAAGCACTGGACCATCCGCTGGTGGTGCCGGTGATGGCGCGGGTATCGCAGCGGCGCACCGAATTTCTCAACACTGCCTATCGCGAAGCCGGCCTGCCGCCGCGCGAGGCACTGAATCGCGCGCGGCTTACCTACGCCGCCTACGTCGGTTTCCTGCAACTGAACTTCACCCTGGGCCTGCCGCGCATCAACCACGAGGAATTCGACACCTACGTGGAACACATGATCGCTACTCTGATCCCGGCCTGATCCACCCCGTAAAGAGCTTGCGAAACGGCGCCACGGCGCCGTTTTTTCCATCTCCTGCTGCATGCAACCTTGCAATGCCAGTGCATGCAAACTACGGTTCCTCCTCTCTTTTGTCACAAGACCAGTGAGGAACACGATGGCAAGCACCTTGGAAGCGCTCGAACGCTGGGTCAACGAGGTGGCGGCACTCACCCGCCCCGCGCAGATCCACTGGTGCGATGGCTCGGAGGACGAGTACCGCACCCTGGTGCAGCAGATGCTGGCCGACGGTACCCTGATCGAGCTGAACCAGCAGACGCACCCGGGCTGCTACCTGCACCGCTCCCACCCGTCCGATGTGGCACGCGTCGAGCACCTCACCCTGGTCTGCCACCCGAACCAGGAAGACACCGGCCCGAACAACCACTGGATGGATCCGGCCGAGGCGCACGCAAAGATGGACGCGCTATTCGCGGGCTGCATGGAAGGGCGCACCATGTACGTGATCCCGTACTGCATGGGCCCGATCGACTCGCCGCTGTCGCGCTGCGGCGTGGAGATCACCGACAGCCCCTACGTGGTCGCCAACATGAAGATCATGACCCGCATGGGCAAGGCGGCGCAGGAGCGGATCGAGCGCGAGGGCCTGCTCTCGGACGGCGTGTTCGTGAAAGGCCTGCACTCCACCGGTGAGCTCGACCCGGATCGCCGTTTCATCATGCACTTCCCCGAGGAGCGCACGATCAAGTCCTATGGCTCCGGCTACGGCGGCAACGCTCTGCTGGGCAAGAAGTGCCACGCGCTGCGCATTGCCTCCAACCAGGCTCGCGACGAGGGCTGGCTGGCGGAGCACATGCTGATCGTGGGCATCGAGAATCCCCGGGGCGAAACCCATTACATCGCGGCTGCCTTCCCCTCTGCCTGCGGCAAGACCAACCTCGCGATGCTGATCCCGCCGGAGGGCTACCGCAGGGACGGCTGGAAGGTGTGGACGGTGGGCGACGACATCTGCTGGATGCGCCCGGGCGCGGACGGCCGGTTGTACGCCATCAACCCCGAGGCCGGCTTCTTCGGCGTGGCGCCGGGTACCAGCGACAGCAGCAATCCGAACGCACTGAAGAGCATTGCGCGCGACACCATCTTCACCAACGTTGCCGTCACCGCCGACAACCAGCCGTGGTGGGAAGGCCTGCCCGGCACGCCGGTCACCGACTGGCAAGGCCGCCCCTACGACCCGGCCAACGGCCCGGCCGCGCACCCGAACTCGCGTTTCACCGTAAGCGCAAAGCAGTGCCCCACCTGGTCGCCGAAGGCCGAGGACGCGCAAGGCGTGCCGATCAGCGCCATTGTGTTCGGCGGCCGCCGCCCCTCGCTGTTGCCGCTGGTGATGGAAGCGCGCGACTGGACCCATGGCGTGTTGATGGGTGCGGCGATGGGCTCGGAAACCACCGCCGCGGCCACCGGCGCGGTCGGCGTGCTGCGCCGCGACTCGATGGCGATGAAGCCGTTCGCCGGCTACCACTACGGCGACTACTTCGCGCATTGGCTGTCATTCGATCGCCCAGGCGCCAGGCTGCCGAAGATCTACCACGTCAACTGGTTCCGCAAAGGAAGGGACGGCAAGTTCCTTTGGCCGGGCTTCGGCGACAACCTGCGCGTGCTGGAATGGATGATCAACCGCGTAGAAGGCAAGGTCAGCGGCGTGGAGACGCCGATCGGCACCTTGCCCGCCACCGGTGAACTGAAGCTCGATGGCCTCGCCATCGATCCCGCCACGATGGACGAGCTGCTGACGATGGATCGTGCGGGCTGGCAGGCCGAGCTCGCCGCCATCGGCGACTACCTCGACGGTTTTGCACCGCGCCTGCCCGCGGCCCTGCGCGCCGAGCAACAACGCGTGGCCGGAGCGCTGGGCGACATGCCGCGCGAGGCGGCCACCGCTTGAGAGTCCGTTTGCATCGTCGCGGACCGATCCGGCCGCGGCGATGCAAACCCTGGCGCCACGGGCGGCATCCAAGCTGGCAAGATGATCGCCGCCTGTCCAACCACCGACCGTTCGATGCCGCCAGCCCCCGTTGCCGCAGACAACGACACCGACGACGTGCGCGCGGCGGTGGCTGGCGACCGCCATGCGTTCCAGCGGCTGTACCGCCGGCACGTCGACCGCATCCACGGCGCGGTATACCGGCTTGCCGGCTACGACCACGCCCGCGCCGAGGACCTCACCCAGGAGGCCTTCGTGCGCGCCTGGCAGAAGCTGCCCGGCTTCCGCTTCGAGAGCGCCTTCGGCACCTGGTTGTACCGGTTGTCGATCAACGTGGCGCTGATGGAGATCCGCGCCCGCCGCGCCGATCCGGTTGGCTACGTGGACGAGGAGAGCTTGCCCGAACAAGGCGAGACGCCGTTCTGCGCCGCCGAGCGCAAGGAGCTCGAACGCGCCATCGGCAAGCTGCCGCCGCGCGCACGCGCCGTGCTGGTACTGCACGATGTGGAAGGCTGGCGGCACGAGGAAATCGGCGACGAACTGGACATGGCCGTCGGCACATCCAAAGCGCAACTGCACCGGGCACGGCAGTTGCTGCGCAAGGCCTTGGGAGAAACACCATGAACGAATTCGAATGGCGGCAGCAGATGCGGAACCTGCGCCAGCCGACGGCACCGCGCCGCGACCTGTGGAACGCGATCGACGCCGCGCTGGAAGCGCGCGGTGACCATGCGCCGGCCACGCCGGTCACGCACCACGCATCGCCGCAGCCCTGGTTGCTGGCCGCAGCGCTGGCCGCCGCCTTCCTGCTGGCAGGCGGCATCGGCCTGCGCCTGCATCGCAACGCCAGCCCCATGATGGACGGCGCAGCTGCGCTGGCGCGCGCGCCATCGCCCTGGAACCCGTCCGATCCGCGCTTCAGTGGCGCGGCGATCGAACTGGATGCGGCGCGACTCGAATTGCGGCAGGCCATGCAGCAATCCCCCCACTCACCATCGTTGCAGCGCCTGCTGGCGCGTACCGAACAACAACAGACGCAACTGCGCCAACTCGTCCACGAGGCCGGCTGAACCACCGCCAGGAACGACCATGAAAATCTCCCGTTACGCTCCACTGTTGCTGTGCCTGTGCATCGGCCAGGCCCTGGCCGACACGCCGATCAACCTGCAGCATGCAGCCACGCCCACCGCGCGCATCAGCATCAGCAACGTCGCCGGCGAAGTGCACGTCACCGCCTGGGATCGTCCTGCGGTGCAGGTGGGCGGCCAACTCGGCGACGGCGCCAAACCGCTGGCGATCACCGGCAGCGACGGCAACCTCACGATCCAGGTGCAGCCGCAGGGCAGCAGCGGCAGTTGGTTCAACTGGGGCAACGACAGTCACATGGGACCGACCACGCTGGATCTGCGCGTGCCGCGCGGCGCCACGCTGGACGTGCGCGTGGTCAGCGCGCCACTGGTGATCGACGGCATGGACGGCGGCAGCATCACCGTCAACGCGGTGAGCGGCCGCGCACGGATCAACGCCCGTACGCCCTCGCTCAATGTCGACAGCGTCAGCGGCAACATCGAACTGGCCGGCCATGCCACGCAGGCCAACCTGCAGACGGTCAGCGGCGACATCCTCGCCCCCGTACTGGGCGAACAGGCGAAGCTGCAGACTATCTCCGGCCGCATCCAGGCCAACGGCGGCCCGTGGCGCCAGTTAACACTGAGCACGGTGTCGGGCGACGTGCAGCTCGCGGGCGGCCTCACGCCGGACGGCAAGCTCGGTGTCGACAGCATGAGCGGCAACGTGCAACTGCAACTGCCTGCCGGTACCTCCGCCGCCGTACATGCCAGCAGTTTCAGCGGCGATCTGCGCAGCGATTTCGGCACGGCGCAGAAATCCGAACACGGCCCCGGCAGCAAGCTCGACGCGCGCATCGGCAGCGGCAGCGGCGCGATCGACATCCAGACGTTCAGCGGCGACCTGCGCATCCGCACGTCGAACTGAACCGCGCACTCCCAAACGAAAACGCCGTCGCTATGCGACGGCGTTTTCGTTTGGGATCAGAGATCCTGGTGATATTGCACGTAAGGCGTGCGCGACTGGTCCGGCTCGGGACCCATCGGCGTGTTCGCCGGCGTGCCCGACGACCACAGGTTCTGCGCGCCCACGCTCAGCGAGCCCTGCCACGGCAGGTGCCAGGTCACGCCAAGATCGATGCTGTTCCAGCGACGGTCGGGACCGTAGTTGTTGCCCGGCACGCCGGCCAACGGCTGCATGGTGCGACCGATCAGGGTGCCGCTGACGGGGCCGTGGTCGACACCGAAACTGATCGCCTTCTGATCCAGCGTGCTGATGCCCAGCAGGTTGCCGGGCAGCAGGTGGATACGCCCAACGCTGGCGCCCACGTCGATGCCGCTCTTGCTGCCCAGCGCCAGTCGGCCCTGCGCATTGAACTGGGAGCTGCTGTCGAAACCGGAAAGGCCATCGACGCTCGGCGCCACGCCGGGCAACACGCGCGGCAGGCTGGGGATGCTGTTCGGGGTGCTGTTGGTACCCACGCTCAAGCCGAGGCTGTAACGCCCATCGCTGTAGGTGGCACCCACCTCGCTACCGACCACTCGCAGCAGGCTGTTGACCCAGGACTGCTGACTGACATCGGCATGCGCCTGCCAATTCTGCGTCAGGCCGTATTGCAGGCCCGTGCTCATCACGCTGGTTGCGTCGACGGCATGGAAGGACAGCGGGGAGTCGCGCTGGGTCAGCGCGCCGTTGCGGCTGTCTGCCTTGAGCACGAGCAGGCGGCCGTCCGTGCCACGCCACAACGGCACCACCAGACCCGGCTGTACCTCAGCGACCTGCGCCGGCGGCTGCTTCAGCAGTTGCGCCGCCAGCTTGCCGTTGGCGTCGTCCACGCCTTGCCCGGCCGCCGCGAACGGCAGCAGGCACAGCAGCAATGGAACGAACAGGCGACGCATGGCAAACCATCCGATGCAGTGGATATCGGCCGTATTTGGCGACCAAACTATATCTCATTTTACATTTAACTAACACCCCCACAAGCCCTCGGTACAGTAATCGATGGCATCCTGTGACAAGCGTCTCTATAGACCGGCTTGCGCTCCGCGGGGTTCCTGCTGGCGGCGGTACCGGTTCGCAGGATATAAGGGGCGACGCAGCCTTTCCCGACTCGCTGGGCCCGACCTCATTCATGAATGCAGCCCCCACTTCACGCCATACGCCAGCGCCGCCCACGGCTGACGGACTGGGTGGCGTGCCGGCGGCGATCGAGCAGCTGCTGAAGGCCCACGACAATGCCAGCGTGCTGGAAATCTGCGAGCGCCTGCTGAAGGACTTCGGAATAGCCGGCCGGCTGCAGTGGCGGCCACTGGATGCCGACGATGCCGAGCCAGCCGGCTGGCGGCTCGACCTGGCCGAAGACACCCAGCGCCAGCACATACTCACGCTGAGCTGCGACGAACCGGTCGCCGATACCGTCCGCGACAAGCTGGCCTGGCTGGGCCGCTTGGCGGACACCCGCCTGCGCCAGTTGGCCGAATCCAGCCGCCTGTACGAGGCGATCTCGCGCCTGGCGCTGGCCGAACGCCTGCAGCGCGCGCTCTATGCAATCGCCGAGCAGGCCAGCGCCGAGCACGACATGCCCGCGCTGATGCGCTCGCTGCACACCATCGTCAGCAGCCTGATGTACGCGGAAAATTTCTATATCGCGCTGTACGACCAGGCCAGCGACAGCGTGCGCTTCCCGTACTACGTCGATACCCTCGATACCGAACCGCCCACCCCGGGGCGCAGCGTTCCGTTGCACGAACTGCTGCACGGCATCACCTGGAACCTGCTGCGCCAGGGGCGGCCGCTGTTCGGCGCCGCCGACGAGCTGGCGCAGGAGCTCGGCGGGCAGTTCCAGCTGCATGGCCCGCGTTGCGAACACTGCATTGGTGTGCCGCTGTTCCGCGCCGGGCAGGTCGTCGGCTGCATCGTGGTGCAGAGCTATCGCGCCAACGTGCGCTACACCCGGCACGACCTCGACCTGCTTAGCTACGTGGCGCAACACGTGCAGACGGCGATCGAGCGGCGCAGCGCCCACGTTGAACTGGAACGCCGGGTTGCCGACCGCACCACTGCGCTGCGCGAGGCAAACCGCGTGCTGCGCCAGCAGGTGCTGCAACGCCAGCGCGGCGAACGGCTGCAGGCATCGCTGTTCCGCATCGCCGAACTGGCCAGCACCACCGACAGTCTGGAGGATTTCTACCCCGCTGTGCACCGCGTGATCGGCGGCCTGCTGTATGCGCGCAACTTCTACATCGCGCTGAGCGAAGAGGAAAACCAGCTGATCACCTTCCCCTATTCGGTGGACGAGGTGGACAGCGAGCGGCCGCCACGCAGCCACGGCGGCGGCGCCACCGAATACGTGCAGCGCACCGGCCGGCCGCTGCTGGCCGACGCGGCGACGATCGACCGGCTGTTCGCCGCCGGCGAGATCACCCGCTTCGGCTCGCGCTCGGTGTGCTGGCTCGGCGTGCCGTTGATCTGGGGCGACAAGGTGCGCGGCGTGCTCGCGGTGCAGAGTTACTCGCCCGAACATACCTACACCGAGCGCGACCAGGAGCTGCTGACCTTCGTCAGCTACCACGTCGCCAACGCCCTGCAGCGCAAGCACGCCGACGCCACGCTCAAGCAGGCCTACGCCAGCCTCGAGCGCCGTGTGGTCGAGCGCACCCGCGCGCTGGGCCTGGCCAACCGCGACCTGCGCGAGCAGATCGCCGAGCGTGAGCGCATCGAGCGCCGGCTGAAGTACGAGACCCTGCACGACTCGCTCACCGGACTGCCCAACCGCACCCTGCTGCTGCAACGGCTGGAGCAGGCCATGCAGCGCTACCAGACGAACCCGAAAGAGCAGTTCGCGGTGTTGTTTATCGACCTCGACCGCTTCAAGGTGATCAACGATTCGGTCGGCCACCTGGTCGGCGACGACCTGCTGTTCCAGGTCGGCGGCCGCATTCGTGCCTGCCTGAAGACCCGCGACGTGGTGGCGCGACTGGGTGGCGACGAGTTCGCCGTGCTGCTGGAGCACGTGTCCGACGCGGCCGCGGCGCGACGGATCGCCGAACACGTGCTGGGTGAACTGCAGACGCCGTTCCGGCTGGGTGCGCGCGAGATATTCACCTCCGCCTCGATCGGCATCGCGATGGCCGGCGCGCACTATCGCCAGCCCGAGGAATTGCTGCGCGACGCCGACTCGGCCATGTACCACGCCAAGGACGGCGGCCGCCATCGCGCCTCGCTGTTCGACGATCGCCTGCGCCGCGAGG
This sequence comes from Dyella agri, assembly GCF_044904705.1. Lineage (NCBI taxonomy): Bacteria > Pseudomonadati > Pseudomonadota > Gammaproteobacteria > Lysobacterales > Rhodanobacteraceae > Dyella > Dyella agri. Next base: position 22,994 of record NZ_JADIKL010000015.1, on the reverse strand, counting down.
CGTTGTCGCTGCTGCGCATGGAAAGCGACCTGCGCCATGCGCTGACCCGCCGCGAGTTCGTGCCGTTCTACCAGCCGATCGTCTCGCTGGTCGATGGCCACGTCACCGGCTACGAGGCCCTGCTGCGCTGGAACCACCCCGAACGCGGCCTGCTGCTGCCGCAGGACTTCCTGCTGATCGCCGAGGATACCGGTTGCGCCGAAGCGATCGACTGGCTGATCTTCGAGCAGGTCTTCGCCCAGGTCACCCAGCTGGTCGGCGACAAGGGCACCGTCAGCATCAACGTCTCCGGCCTGCATTTCCGCTACGCCGATTTCGACGCCCGCCTGCTTGCGCTGCTGGAGAAGCATCGCGTACCGCCGTCCAGCATCCGCATCGAGGTGATCGAGCGCACCCTGCTGGACAATCCCACCCAGGTGAAGCAAATGCTACAGAACCTGCGCCACCAGGGCGTGGGCATCGCGCTCGACGATTTCGGCACGGGCTATTCCTCGCTGAGCTACCTGCACCAGTACCCGTTCGACACGCTGAAGGTCGACCGCTCCTTCGTCACCGAGCTCGGCGACGACCGCAAGGACCAGGGCACGGCGGTGATCCGCGCGATCCAGGTGCTGGCCGATTCGCTGGGCATGCAGGTGATCGCCGAAGGCATCGAGCAGGCCGCGCAGCGGCAGGCCCTGCTCGATGTGGGCTGCCGCTTCGGCCAGGGTTTCCTGTTCGCCCAGCCACAGGCCGCCGAATACTGGCTGCGCCCGGAGCGCCGCCTGTCACGGTAGGCGACGGCGCCCCGCCCGGCGCCGTTACTGCGTCGTGCCGGAGACGCTCGCGCCGCCCGCATCGCGCAGCAGATGCTCTGCATCGACCCGGTCGAACTCGTAGCGTTGCGCGCAGAACTCGCAGTTCACCTCGATACGGCCGTCCTGCGCATCCAGCGTCGCCTCCACCTCGTCGCGTCCCAGCGAGCGCAGCATCGCCACCACCCGCTCGCGGCTGCAGCTGCAGCCAAACGTCAGCGGACGCGGCTCGAACAGGCGCACGGACTCCTCGTGGTACAGGCGGTACAGCAGCTGCTCCGGCGCGGTGGCCAGCAGCTCCTCGGCGCCCAGCGTGGCGGTGAGGTGCAGGATCCGCGTCCACGCATCTTCATCCTTCGCCCCGCCATGACCGCCTTCGTCGGGCAGCTTCTGCAGCATCAGGCCCACCGCATGCTCGCCGTCGGCGGCGAGCACCAGCCGCGCAGGCAACTGCTCGGACTGGGCGAAGTAGTTTTCCAGCACGCCCGCCAGATCCGCCGCACGCAGCTCCACCAGCCCCTGGTAGCGCCGGCCGCGCTCCACGTTGCCGATGGTGATCGCCATCACCGCCTGCGGCAGCGCATCCAGCGACAGCGGCTGCGGCAACGGCGCCTCCCAGCGCGCCAGCCCGCGCAGGCGGCCCTGATCGGTGCATTCGGCGAACAGCACGCGCAGCGCGCCGGCGCTCTTCAGCTGCACCGACAGCTCGCCGTCGAGCTTGATGTTGGCGGTCAGCAGCGCACTCGCCGCGAGCGCTTCGCCGAGCAGTTCGCGCAGTGGCGCCGGGTAGTCGGCACGACCGGCCACCTCGCGCCACGCCGGCCCCAGGCGCACCAGGGCGCCGCGCACCCCGGCGCGTTCGAGCAGGAAACGGTGCAGCACATCTTCGACAAGTACGGTTTCCACGCAATCACCTCGCAAAACTATCCCCGCAAGATAAGGGCAGATGGCTGGCGTGCAATGGCTGGTCCAGCGCCATGCCTATACTGCCGCGTATCCCTGCCCTGGACTGCCATGCTCCGTCGCCCGTTCCTCCGTCGCCTGCTTCGCTGGACCGTGCTCGCCGTACTGGCGTGGATCGCCGTCACCTGGCTGGCGGTGCTGGTGCTGCGGTTCGTGCCGCCGGTCACCTCGGCAATGATGCTGAAGCACCGCATCGGCACCTGGGTGCACGGCGAGCGCGATTTCCGGCTGCAGCAGCACTGGGTGCCATGGTCGCAGGTATCGCCATGGGTTCCGCTGGCGATGGTAGCCGGCGAGGACCAGAAGTTCCCGTTCCATCACGGCTTCGACTTCGACTCCATCCACCAGGCGCTCGACGCAGCCGACGATGGCGCGCGCCTCCGCGGCGCCAGCACGATCAGTCAGCAGACCGCCAAGAACCTGTTCCTGTGGAACGGCCGGAGCTTCGTGCGCAAGGGGCTGGAGGCGTATTTCACCGTGCTGCTGGAGCTCACCTGGCCGAAACAGCGCATCCTCGAGGTGTACATGAACATCGCCGAGCTGGGCGACGGCATCTACGGCGTGGGCGCGGCCAGCGAGGCCTATTTCCACGCGCCGCCCGCACGCCTCAGCCCAGCGCAGGCAGCAAGGCTGGCTGCGGTGCTGCCCAGTCCGCGGCGCCTGCACGCCGACCGCCCCAGCGCCTATGTGCTGCGCCGCGCGGACTGGATCGAGCGGCAGATGCGCCAGCTCGGCGGACCGCCGTACATCGAGGGCCGCCGCTGAGGTCTGACCTTTGCGGCACCATGATCGCGGAAACCAAACGGGCGGCGATCCCTGCCGCACTTTGGCTTGGCTTTTGTGATCGTCCATGATCGCGAGTGTCAAACGGGCATCCATCCCTGGCCGCACTTTTCAAGAGGGCGCTTCACGATCCCGCTACACCCTCCGCGGACGACGGCGCTAGACTGGCTCCACCCTCATTCGCAGGGTTCAACCGGAGATCCAGGCATGCGTCAGGTCAGGCATCTGCTGGAAGGCAAAGGTGGCAGCATCTACACCATCGCGCCGGACGCGCCCGTGCTGGAAGCGATCAAATCGATGGCCGAACATCGCATCGGCGCGCTGCTGGTGATGCGCGGCGAACAGCTGCTGGGCGTAGTGTCCGAACGCGACTACGCACGCAAGGTGATCCTGCAGGGGCGCTCCTCGGCGCAGACCGCGGTAGCCGAGATCATGCGTGGCGATCCGCTCACGGTGGGGCCGCAGACCGATGTACTCGACTGTATGCGCCTGTGTACCGACAGCCGCGTGCGCCACCTGCCTGTGCTGGACGGTGGCAAGGTGGTGGGCGTCATCTCGATCGGCGACCTGGTGAAGGCGGTGATCGACGCCCAGGCCGAGCAGATCGAGCACCTGGAACGTTACATCACGGGCTGAGCCGCGCGGCGCGGGGCGCCGGGGATTCCGGCGCCAGATCGGGCGACCAGCCGGCGCGACGCGACACCCAAGTGGCCAGCACCGCCACGCCGACACCCGCCAGCGCCAGTCCGGTGACGCCCACGCCCAGCAAGCGCAGGCCGCTCACCCCAGTGGTCACTACCAGGTCACCGAAGCGCCACACCGCGGTTTCCACGAAGTTCTTGCCCTTGTAGCGCGTCTCGCGCGGCACCCGCGTATACAGCGCATCCACCGCCGGCTTGGTCATGCCGTAGGCGAAGCCACGCGTGGTCGCCATCATCACCGCCAGCAGCGATACACCGTAGCCGGATATCACCACGGCACCGTGGCCGCCAAGCGCGACCATCAGCAGCAGCAGCACGTTCACCACCGCAGGCAGCACCAGTGCCCAGCCGGCACCGCGGCGTATCAGCAACCAGCGGGTCAGGGTGAGCTGCAGCAGCGCACCAAGCGTATTGGTGGCCAGGTCCAGATCGTTGTAGAACATCGTGCGTGCCACGTTGTCGACGAAATGCGCCTTGGCGTAATCGGCCACCAACGCGTAGGCCAGGGTGCCGATGCCGTCGCCGAACAGCATCAGCAATGCCATGTAGCGCAGGAACGGCCGCGACCACAATTCGCGCACGCCGGCCCAGAGCGAACCGCCGATCGCCTCGCCGCCCCGCTGACCGGGCTTCGCCTGTTCGTGCCGCGCCGACAGCCACAGCAGCAGCGCCAACGCGATCGCCAGCGCCAGCGCCGATACCACCAGCAACGGCGCCACGCCAAGCCAGCGCACCAGCCAGCGCGTCAGCAACGGGCCGAAGATCGCCCCGGCCATGCCGCCCAGTGCGATCAGCGAGAACACCCGGCGCGCCCGGCCGCTGCTGAAGATGTCGGCCATGAAGCTCCAGAACAGCGACACCACGAACAGGTTGAACACACTGCCCCAGACGAAGAACAGCACGCCAAGCTCGCGCGCGCCGATGCGGTCCTGTGCCAGGAATGCCGGCACGAAAGCCAGCAGGCAAAGAATGAAGAAGCTGTAGCTCCAGCCCAGCAGCCGTCGCCGCGGGAAACGCGCCACCAAGGTGCCGAACACCGGTGTCAGCAGCAGCATCGCCACGAATACGGCGCCGTAGAACAACGGCAGCGACTGCGAACCCACCGCCCCGATCAGCTGGTCGCGCACCGGGCGGATGATGTAGTACGCGGTCATCACGAAGAAGAACGCCAGCGCGGAAAGCACGGGTTCGGCGCCCTCACGGGTCGCGGCGGCACGGATCGGACTCACCAAGGACATCCAGCACGGGCAAGACCCCGGAGGCTGCAAGGCTAACACGCGCTCCGGGCACTCCCCCTCATCGGCTGTCGGTGGCTCGGAGCCGCGCCGGGTGAACCTGTGCTTGCATTGCGGGTCACATCACCCGCCGCCAGGGCGAACCGCGTTGTCCCCGCGCGCAAAGTGCCGGAGAATCGATGTTTCCATGCGGCCGGCAGACGCCGTCTGCGGCTCTCGTTTCCGGCGCCTCCGCGCCGACCAGCCTTGCGAAGAACATGCAGCCTCGATACCTGCCTCTCGCCCTGGCCTGCGCCATCGGCCTTACCTGCACCAGCCTCCGTGCCGCGCCGGCCGGGCAAGCCAGCGCGCTGCCGCCGGCCAGCGCGCACATCACCGCGGCGGAGCTGCCGGCGACACGCGTCAAGGCCACGCTAGACGACTACCGTCGCTGGCTGGACGAACTCGACACGCGCCGCGGCGTCGCCGGCCTCGCCACCGCAGTGGTGGTCGACGACAAGGTGGTGTTCGAGCACACCCTCGGCTATGCCGATGCAAGCAAGCAGACACCGATAACACCGGACACCGTGTTCCGGCTGGCTTCGCTCTCCAAGGCCTTCGCCACGGCCGTCACCGGTGTGCTGGTGGACAGCGGCAAACTGCGCTGGGACATGAAGCTGGTCGACGTGCTGCCCTACTTCAAGCTCAAGGACCTGCAGGCCACCGACCAGGCCACCGTAGCGGACATCCTCGGCCAGCGGCTGGGCCTGCCGCACAACACCTACGACAACCTGCTCGAAGGCGACGTGTCCTACCAGGAGCTGGTGCGCAAATTGGATGAGGTGGACAACACCTGTCCCCCGGGCCAGTGCTACGGCTACCAGAACGTTGCCTTCAGCATGATCGGCGACGTGCTGTTCGCGCGCACCGGTAACTTCTTCGACCGCCTCGTCGGCCAGCGCATCTTCCAGCCGCTGGGCATGCAGACCGCCAGCTACGGGCGCTACGGGCTGGAGTCCAGCAAGAGCTGGGCGCACCCGCACCGTCCCGGCAGCAACCACAGCTGGATTCCGTTCGAGCCCAGCGAGACCTATTACCGCGTGGCGCCGGCCGCCGGCGTCAACGCCAGCATCCGCGACATGGAGCAATGGCTGATCGCGCAGATGGGTGGCCGCCAGGACGTGCTGCCCACCTCCTTGCTCGACGTCCTGCACGCGCCCGACGTGAATACCCCGACCGAACTGCGCGCCACGCCATGGCGGAGTGCGCGGCTCAGCGCCGCCTATTACGCGCTGGGCTGGCGCGTGTACACCTATGGCGGCGAGACGCTGATCTACCATGCCGGCGCGGTGGCCGGTTACCGCACCATGATCGGCTTCTTCCCGAAATACCACGCCGGCGTGGTCACGTTGTGGAACTCCACCGGCCCGATGCCCAGCGGCTTGATGCCGATGGTGCTCGACAACCTGCTCGGCCTGCCGCACGTGGACTGGGCCGGCGTGGAAAGCCCCGAACCGGCCAGGGCCGCGCCTGCCAAGACGCAGCCCTCGCACAAAGCACGCGCGCGCCGCCACCGCTGATCCGGCGCCATCGGCAAATCCAAACGAAGACGGCGCATGCAACGCATGCGCCGTCTTCGTTTTTCCGGATGGCCAGGGAAATCAGCGGCCGGTGCTGAACTCGATCTTTTGCTGTTTGGTGCTGGCCACCGCGGTACCGTCGCGCATCGCCGGCTTGAAGCGGTAGCGGCCCACGGCTTCCATCGCGGCGCGATCGAACACATGGCGCGGCTGTGCATCGACCACGTGCACGTCCGTGGTGCGGCCTTCCGGCGTAATCGTGAAGCCCACCACCACCCAGCCGCTCTGGCCCGAGCGCAGGGCCGCCGTGGGATAGTTCGGATTCGCCGCCTTCAACAGCACTGCGTCGGCGGTCGGCGCACTGGCCACTGCAGCCTGGGCCGCCGCTGCAGGCTGCGCCTGCTCAGGTGCAGCCGCCTTTTGCTGCTGTTCGGCTCGCTGCTGCTTGGCCTTGGTCGCCTCGGCAGCCAGCTGCGCCTGTTGCTGTTCGGCCTGCTTCGCCGCCTCTTGCTTCTCGGCGGCGGCCTTCTGCGCGGCCAGCTGCGCAGCCTTCTGCTGGTCCTGTGCCTGCTGTTGCTGCTGGCTGGCCAGCTTGCGCTGGGCGTCGAGCTTGGAGCGCAGGATGGTCAGCGTGTAGTTCGCCGGATCGGCCTTGGCCAACAGGTCGATCTCGCGCTGCGCCTCGTTCAAGTCGCGCGAGTTGACCGCCTGCTCGGCATCCGTGGCGGCATACGGGAAGGTCTCGCGCAAAGCGCTGGTCGCCACCGGGTTGTCCGGCTGCTTGGCCAACACGCGCAGATAGAACTCGAACGCGTTGTTGCCCGCCGGCGCCAGCAGGCGCTGGTCCTTCAGGGCTTTACTGGCTTCCGTCAGCAGCTGGTTGACGTCCATCGCCTGCACGTTGGCCGGCACGGCTTCGGTCGGCGTTTTTGCCGCCGACACGGCGGGTACGCCGCCAGTATCCAGCTGCATCTGCTGCTGGTAGGGACGGACGATCAGCAGCCACGCGGCGGCAGCGAGCGCCGCGACGATGGCAACGATGGCGACGGCAACGGGCCGGACGGCTCCGCGCGCGCGGCGGCGCGCGGCAAGTATGTATCGGGTATCCATGGTCTCTCACCGAGTGTCGACAGATACCCGCGCTTTTTCCCCCTGTGCATCCAGGAGCGGCGTGTCCCCTGACTACGTCGCGGCGCGGATGTGCAAAAGGTAACCGCATTGCGCCGGACGGCGCAAATCGCAGAGTTTTCCGCCGCAAGCCGTGACGCATGCCGCTGCAGCCCGGCGGGCGTCGTGCTGCAGAGGCAGGGCACCCTGGCGACGGTATCGGCGCCGGCGATTTCCGGCGCTACAAACGAAACGTCCCGGCAGGGCCGGGACGAAGTTTCCGAATCGATCTCCCCGCGCTGGGCACCGCGGGGAGGCAAGTCGATGATGCCTATTGTGTGATGCTTACTTCTTGGCGGTCTTGCTGGTCTTGACGGCCTTCACCACCTTGGCGGCGGCAGGCTTCTTCGCAGCGGCCTTCTTCGCCGCCGGCTTCTTGGCGACCTTCTTCGCCGTGGTCTTCTTTGCAGCCGCCGGCTTCTTGGCGGCAGCCTTCTTCGCCGCCGGCTTGCGGACGGCCTTCTTCGCAGCAGCCTTCTTGACGGCCGGCTTCTTGGCGGCGGTCTTCTTGGCAGTGGTCTTCTTGGCGGCCTTCTTGGCAGCCGGCTTCTTCGCAGCGGATTTCTTGGCAGTGGCCATGGTTCGTCTTAGCTCCTCATCGGTTGGCAGTGGTTGCCCAGTAAAAGCGTGGAGGAACGCCTCGACCAGCAAATCGCTGTTGGTGGCGTGCCTCAAATTTTTCACCTGACGTTCTGTGCGCAGGTCGGACAGCGTTCGCAATACGTGGAGCGGAATCGAAACGGTGATCTTGCGTACCGCATTCGCCTTCTCTCCATGCTCGACGTAAGGCTTGATGTATTTCGGTGTTGCCATGTTGCCGTTCCCCATGAACTTGGGCGAAAGCTATTCCGTAAGATTTCAGCTGTCAATGGATTTTCGTCGGCAAATCAATCCGTTTCGCCAAGGGGCGCCCGGCACCCGCGCGGGCGGCACCCGCACTCCGATGCCAGCGCCATTTTTGTTTGGATGTCTATACATCCAAACTAAAACAAGACCATTTTCTCTGCAGCCATGAGAAAACCCATGAAACAAGGGGTTTTCGCTCATTGACTGCGAATAACACGGAATGCACGTCAACATCGCGCCACTACATCGGCATCGCGCCCCGAACACCCCGCAACGACGTCCCGCCGAGATGAACGGGACGCGACCGGATTTTTCACGAAAGGTCCGCCAAGGGGGTGATCGCCACCGGCAAAGGCATCGAACGAACGCCTTCCGGCGACTCGTCGCGGCGGCAACGGAGGCGCCGGCAAGGGCCACCGAGACGACGGCGACCATGCCACCGGCATGCGCCCACGCTTCAAATGGCCGTCCATTTGCGGGATAGCCGCGACGCCGGATGCCGGAAACGACGACGGCCGCACAAGGCGGCCGTCGTCAATCCACTCGGGAGCAAGAACGCTCAGTGATCCTCGTTCTCGATCAGTTCCTCGTAGGCGCTGGCGTCGAGCAGACCGTCCAGCTCGGCACGATCGCTGATGCGCACCGTGAAGATCCAGCCTTCACCGTAGGCATCCTCGTTGATGGTTTCGGGCTTGTCGTTGAGCGCCTCGTTGACCTCCACCACCTCGCCGGAAACCGGCGAGTAGATGTCCGAGGCGGCCTTCACCGACTCCACCACCGCGGCGGCATTGCCGGCCGTGACGCTGGCGCCGATTTCCGGCAACTCGACGTAGACCAGGTCGCCGAGCTGGCCCTGGGCATGGTCGGAGATGCCCACGCGCACCAGGCCGCCGTCCTCGACGCGGGCCCACTCGTGGGATTTGTTGAACTTCAGGTCGCCGGGGATCTCGCTCATGGTCGGGTCCAGTTTCGGGTCAGGGGACAGGCGGCCATTCTAGCCGCAAGAAGCTTTGGGGTAAGAGACTGCTCAGATGCCTTCGCAGGGCTTGCCGTCGCGCACGAACGGGTACTTCACCAGGCGCACCGGCACCTCGCGGCCGCGGATGTCGACGCGGATCGCCCCGGGCTCGCCGGCGGGGATGCGGGCAAACGCCACCGCCTTCTCCAGCGTGGGGGCGAAGCTGCCGGAAAGTATCTCTCCCTCGCCGTTCGCGGTGAGCACCTTCTGGCCGTGGCGCAACACGCCCTTCTCGTCCATCACCAGGCCCACCATCACGCGCGGCACGCCATCCGCCTTCTGCTTTTCCAGCGCGGCGCGACCGATGAAATCACGGCCTTCGTCCAGCGCGATGGTCCAGCCGAGGTTGGCCTCCCACGGCGAAACGGTCTCGTCCATGTCCTGGCCGTAGAGGTTCATGCCCGCCTCCAGGCGCAGCGTGTCACGCGCGCCCAGGCCCGCCGGCTTCACGCCGGCAGCAGCCAGCGCCTCCCACAACGCCACGGCATGCTCGTCCGGCACGATGATTTCGAAGCCGTCTTCGCCGGTGTAGCCGGTGCGCGCAACGAACAGCGGCATGCCGTGCGGGCCCTGCGCCGCGGCAGCGGCGAACTTGCCGAGCTTCTCAATGCGCGGACGGTCCACCTCGTGCAGCAGGCCCAGCACCTTGGCACGGGCGTTGGGGCCTTGCACCGCGATCATCGCGAACTCGGGGCGCTCCTTCACTTCGACACCGAAGGCCTTCGCCTGCTGCTCGATCCAGGCCAGGTCCTTGGCACGGGTAGCGGCATTCACCACCAGCCGGTAATGCTCGTCGCCGAGGAAGTACACGATCAAGTCGTCGATGACCCCGCCCTGCTCGTTCAGCATGCACGAGTACAGCGCCTTGCCGTGCACCTTGAGCTTGTCCACGCTGTTGGCCAGCAGGTGGCGCAGGAAATCCTTCGCGCGCGCGCCGTGCAGGTCGACCACGGTCATGTGCGAGACGTCGAACATGCCGGCGTCGCGGCGCACCGCGTGGTGTTCCTCGATCTGCGAGCCGTAGTTGATCGGCATGTCCCAGCCGCCGAAGTCGACCATGCGTGCGCCCAGCGCGCGATGGGTGGCGTTGAGTACGGTCTTCTCGGTCATCGCGGAGGTGCCTTGCGGGGAAGGGAGACGGCCATTATCCCCTGCCCGCGCACGCCATTCCAAGCCGGGCTTCAATGCGCCGACGTATCGATGCAGCGGAAGGTGAGGTTGATGCGCGGCGCGGCCAGTCCGAGCATGCGCGGCAAGTCGTGGCGGTATAGCCGCTGGGTGCTCCCGGCCATGCGCAGCAGGCTGCCGTGCGGCAGTGGCAAGGTGCAGAGGTCGCCGGGCTGCGCCGGCTCGCCGCGTGCACGGCGACGACGGAAACGGAAGCGGCGTTCCGCACCAAGGCTCAACGAGGCAATCACCGGCTGCGCGCCCAGCTCCGGCTCATCGTCGCTGTGCCAGCCCATCGCGTCGTTGCCGTCGCGGTACAGGTTCGCCAACACGCTGTTGAAGCGCGCGGCGCAAGCCTGCTCGATGCGTTCGCGCAGCCCGGCCAACGCCGCCGGCCACGGCCGCGGCTCGAAGCGGGTGCGCGAATAGGTATAGGCGGCGCCGGGGTCGCCGATCCAGCAGCTCAGCCTGGGCGAGGCCAGTTCACGGCCGAACAGGCGGATGCGATGGTTTTCCCAGGCGATCGCCTCCCGCAGTTCGGCGAACAGTGCATCAGCTTCGTCCCTGTCCAGCCAATGCGGCCATAGCGACACATCGGCCTCTGGCAGCGCAATGCGCTGCCAGAGGCCGGATGCCGGCGCTCCGCTCATCGCTCAGACCGCGTAGTCGCCGTCGTCCACCGGCGCGGCGATACGCTCCAGCAGTTGCTCGGTCAGCTGCTCGGCCAGTCGCTCGGCGCGTTCGCCCGCCGTGTGCAGATGCACCTCCGGCGCTTCGGGGGCCTCGTAGGGCGCGTCGATACCGGTGAAGTTGCGGATCTCGCCGGCGCGCGCCTTGCGGTACAAGCCCTTGGGATCGCGCTGCTCGCATTCCGCCAGCGGCGTGTCCACGAACACCTCGACGAACTCGCCCTCGTCGAACAGCTCGCGCACCGAACGCCGCTCGCTGCGGTACGGCGAGATCGCGCTGACCAGCACGATCAAGCCCGCATCCACCATCAGGTGCGCCACCTCGCCGATGCGGCGGATGTTCTCCACGCGGTCCTCGGGGGTGAAACCCAGGTCCTTGTTGATGCCGTGGCGCACATTGTCGCCGTCGAGCAGGTAGGTGTGGTGGCCCAGCGCGTGCAGACGTTTCTCGACCAGGTTCGCGATGGTGGACTTACCGGCGCCGGACAGGCCGGTGAACCACAGGCACAGCGGCCGCTGGCCCAGGCTGGCTCCACGCACGGCCCGGTCCACGTCCACGTGCTGCCAATGCACGTTGGCGGAACGCTTCAGCGCGAAGTCCAGCATGCCGCAGGCCACGGTGGCATTGGTCTGGCGGTCGATCAGGATGAAGCCGCCCAGGGTGTGGTTGGTGGCGTACGGCTCGAACGCGATCGCCTCGTCCAGGCCCACCGTGCAATAGCCCACTTCGTTGAGCGAGAGATGGCGCGCGGCGAGCCGAGCCTGGGTGTTGACGTCGACCTTGTGCTTGATCGACATCACCCGTGCATTGACCGTGCGCGTGCCGATTTTCAGCCAGTAGGTGCGATTGGGCAGCAACGCGCTGTCGCCCAGCCACACCACATGGCAGGCGAACTGGTCAGCCACCGGCGCGGGCCGCAGCGCATCGGCGATCACGTCGCCGCGGCTGGCGTCCAGCTCGCGATCCAGGCACAAGGTCACCGCCTGCCCCTCGCCAGCGCTGTCCAGGTCGCCGTCGGCGATGACGATGCGGGCGATGCGCGCACGCTGCACGCCGGGCTGCACCACCACCTCGTCACCCTTGGCCACGCGGCCGCCACAAATCGTGCCGGCGTAGCCGCGGAAGCTCTGGTCAGGCCGATTGACCCACTGCACCGGCATGCGGAAGTCGGCAGCGCGGGCAGGCGTGGCATCAGCCGCATCCAGCAGCTCCAGCAAGGTCGGCCCCTGGTACCAGGACAGGCGCGTGGAGCGCGTGCCTACGTTGTCGCCGCCGGGAGCGATCACGGGCAGGCAGTCGACCTTGGCGATGCCCAGTGTCTGCGCCAGCGCGCGGTAGGCCTCGGCGATTTCCCGATAGACGCGCTCGTCGCAGTCCACCAGGTCCATCTTGTTCACCGCCAGCACCACCTGGCGGATGCCGAGCAGGCTGCATATATAGGTATGCCGGCGGGTCTGCGGCAGCAAGCCCTTGCGCGCATCCACCAGCACCACTGCCAGTTCGGCGTTCGAGGCGCCCGTAGCCATGTTGCGGGTGTACTGCTCGTGACCGGGGCAATCGGCCACGATGAAGCTGCGCCGCGCGGTATGGAAATAGCGGTAGGCCACGTCGATGGTGATGCCCTGCTCGCGCTCGGCGTCGAGGCCATCGGTGAGCAGGGCGAAATCCAGCGCATCGCCCGCGTCGGCATGCAGCCGGCGACTGTCGCGGGCCAGCGCGGCGAGTTGGTCGTCCGGCACCATGCCGGCGTCGTACAGCAGGCGACCGAGCAAGGTGCTCTTGCCGTCGTCCACGCTGCCGCAGGTGATGAAGCGCAGCAGGCCCTGGCCGGCATGGTTGGCGTTGACGGCGCCCATCAGAAATAACCCTCTTGCTTCTTGCGCTCCATCGAGGCCGTGGGATCGTGATCGATCACCCTGCCCTGGCGCTCGGAGCTCTTCGAATCGGCCATCTCCTGGATGATCTCGTCCAGCGTGCCGGCATTCGACTCCACCGCGCCGGTAAGCGGATAGCAGCCCAGGGTGCGAAAGCGCACCATGCGCGTCTCTACCTTTTCGCCCTCGCGCAAGGTGAAGCGCTCGTCGTCCACCATGATCAGCGCGCCATCACGCGCCACCACCGGACGCGGCTTGGCGAAGTACAGCGGCACCACCGGGATGCCCTCGCGGCGGATGTATTGCCACACGTCCATCTCGGTCCAGTTGGACAGCGGGAACACACGCACGCTCTCGCCCTTGCGGATCAGCGTGTTGTAGGTGTGCCAGAACTCGGGACGCTGGTGCTTGGGATCCCAGCGGTGCTGCGCATTGCGGAACGAGAACACGCGCTCCTTGGCGCGGGACTTCTCTTCGTCGCGCCGCGCGCCACCGATGGCCGCATCGAACTGGTACTTGTCCAGCGCCTGCTTCAAGCCCTGCGTCTTCATCACGTCGGTGTGCACGGTGGCACCGTGGGTGAGCGGCGAGATGCCCTGGCGCACACCCTCTTCATTGATGTGCACCAGCACCTCGACATCGCCCTGTGCGGCGACCTGGTCGCGGAAGGCGATCATCTCGCGGAACTTCCAGGTGGTGTCCACGTGCAGCAGCGGAATCGGCGATTTCGCGGGATGGAACGCCTTGCGCAGCAGGTGCAGCAGCACCGAGGAATCCTTGCCGATGGAATACAGCATCACCGGCCTGCGGAAACTGGCCGCCACCTCGCGGAAGATGTGGATGCTCTCCGCCTCGAGCGTGTCGAGGTGGGAAGGCGCCTGCGCGATGTCTTTGCTCATGCCTGGAACCGTGACTGACCGGGGGCGTCGGCGCAAGCGCGCGACGCTGGATCGGCGATGTTACGCGATCCCCGGCCCGCACCCGAAATAACCGGAGCCGCCCGCTGCGTCCGCATGCGGCATATGCCGGTCAGGCGATCGCCGGATAGACCGGATCGGCATCCAGCGTGGCCGAGCACACCGCGGCCAGCTCCAGCAGGCGCAGGTCCGAACCGCGGCCACCGACCAGTTGCAGGCCCACCGGCAGGCCGTTCGATAGCGTGCCCATGGGAATGCTCACCGCGGGGCAGCCGGCAAGACTGGCGAAACTGGTGAGGTCGGCCTGATTGTCCGGCGCCAGGCCACCAAGCGGGAACGCACCCTGCGGCGTGGTGGGCAGCACCAGCACGTCGATCTGCGAGAACAGCCGACGCATCTTCAAGGTGGCCGCGTCGAGCACGCGATCAGCCTTGGCATAATCGGCGGCACTCTTGTGCTCGGCATAGCGCAACAGCTCGCGGAAGCGCGGCGAGACCGGGTGCGCCGTGTCGGCAAGATCCGCAGCAAAGCTGCCCAGCATCTCCGCCTCCATCAGCAACAGGCCGGCACGGCGGGTGCGGGCAAAATCCCAGTCGGCGAAGTCCACCGTGCGGCGCTCGCCGAGCGCGTGGGCGAGCCTCGCCACCGCCGATTCGAACAGCGCGGCCACCTCAGGCTCCACGCCCAGCGCCGCCAGATCCGGCAACAAGCCACTGCGCAGCTTGCCCGGCTCCCAGTCTGGCAGCGCCAGCGCCACGCGGCGGCGGCGCGAACGCGCATCGTCGGCGTCGTAGCCGGCCAGCACCTGCAGCAACACGGTGAGGTCGGCCACGCTGCGCGCGATCAGTCCCACCGCATCCAGCCGTCGCGCCGCCGGCACCAGGCCGCGTGCGGATATCTCGCCATGGGTGGGCTTCAGTGCGTACACGCCGCAGTAACTGGCGGGAATGCGGATCGAGCCGAGGCTGTCCGACCCCACCGCCGCCGCGGCCAGGCCCGCGGCCACTGCGACCGCGGAACCGCCGGAGGAACCACCGGCGGTATAGCCGCACTTCCACGGATTGTGGGTGGGGCCGTAGTGCGGGTTGTCGGTGGCCGCCCCCAGTGCACCCTCATCCATGTTGGTCTTGCCGACCAGCACCGCGCCCGAGGCGCGCAGTCGCGCCACCACGTGCGCGTCGTCCGTCGCCGGCCTTTGGCGGCCGGGCAGGCCGGCACGGGTGGGCCAGCCGGCGATGTCGAAGTTGTCCTTGACCGCTACCGGGATGCCGTCGAGCCGGCCGATCACGCCATCGCGGCGTCGGTGCTCGGCGGTGCGCGCTTGTTCTTGCAGCAGGCCGGGACTCAGGCCTACGTAGGCGTTGAGTTGCGGATTGATGCGCTCAATCGCCTCCTGGGTCGCCTCGGCCAGCGCCTGCGGATGGGTGCGGCCGATCGCCATCCAGTGCAACAGCTGGCACACGGTCGCGCGGCGCAGGTCCAGGTCGGTGATCGGCGGCAGCGAACTCATGGCATTCCTTAGATGTGCGCTCATCCATGAACGCGAAGATCAAGAAGCGGCCATTCCTGGCCGCACTCTTCAATGGGCGTGGGCGGATTATCGCCATCACCCGTGAAGCCCGCGCAAGCCCGGAGCGCCGGGTTTGTCGCGTAGCACGCGAAACCGGACAATAACGCATTCGACGCGTCGCGCCGGCCAGCGCTGCGACTGGTGCCCCCTCGCTTTTGAATAGCGTGGTGGCTTGGCGTCCGATCCCCCATCCGAAGGAGATTGGACGTGAAGAAGCGGTTTACCGAAGAGCAGATCATCGGCTTCCTAGGTGAGGCGGAGGCCGGCACGCCGGTGAAGGAGCTGTGCCGGCAGTACGGTTTCAGCGAGGCCTTGTAGTACCTGAGGCGTAGCAAGTTCGGCGACATGAGCGCGCCCGACGCCAAGCGCCTGAAGGAGCTGGAGGCGGAGAACGCGCGACTGAAGAAGCTGCTCGCCGAGCATGTGCTTGAGAACACGGTCATCAAGGACACCCTGCGAAAAAAGTGGTGAGCGCACCGGCTAGATGCGAGCCGGTGCAGCGAATGATCGACATGGGCCTCAGCAAACGGCGATCGCCGGCACGAGCGCCAGCGCGTATCGCTATCCAACGCACCCGGATCACAACATGGAACCCCCGCAACGGATCCTGGCTCTGGCGCGGCGACACAAGCGCTACAGCACGGGGATGATCCATCTGTAGCTGCGGCTGGCGGGATTGCAGGTGAACTACAAGCGCGTGGAACGGCTGTATCAGGAAGCGAAACTGCAGGTGCGGCAGCCCGGGCGAAAGAAGGCGCCTGTCGTCTAACGGCAGCCTCTCGCCCGACCGAAAGCAGCCAACGAGGTCTGGTCTATGGACTTCGTGTTCGATCGCACGGCCGAAGATTGCGTCATCAAATACCTGACGGTCGCCGATGACGCCACCCACCAAGCCGTGGTCACCGAGGTGGAGCGGGCGATCGCCGGCCTGGGCGTGACGCGCGTGCTGGATAGCCTGGCGCTCAGTCGCGGCCTGCCCGAGGTCATCCGCACCGACAACGGCAAGGAGTTTTGCGGCAAGGCGATGGTCACCTTGGCGCATGAATTGAATATGGTGTGCAACTTTGTCTGATCGAACCGGGCAGGCCGAACCAGAACGCCTACATCGAGTCGTCCAACGGACGCCTACGCGATGAATCCCTCAACGAGCAACGATTCCCCAGCCTGCTGCACGCACGCGCCGAGATCGAAAGTTGACGGCGGGGATACCAACGAGAAGCCACCGAAGAAAGCGTTGGCCGGGCTGACACCTGCCGCCTACGTGAAGCAGTTGAAGCGACGTTGGACTCCAAACCGTCCAGCTGCTTAACGCGGAGGGAAGTCGCAGGGTATTGATGATGCCATTCTAGATTGACTCGCCACTGCAAGTACCTGTCTTTCCCCAGCCATAGGGAATATCGCAAGTTAATACGATATAGCGATTTTGTTGTGGCTGTCGCAATATTTTGCCGACAAATCGACCCATCGCCACCCTTTCGGCACATAACATCCGCTCAGCAAAATTCGTTTGACAGCGCAATTGGCACCTGATTATGTTTGGCGCCCATTCCGGGTGAATCCATTTACCCGGAAGGTGAGACTCCATGGAATGAGTCACCGCCGAATGCTTGAATCGGGGTGCGGCGGCCCATGCCATGGATACTTGGCCTTTTCTCAGGGGAAATCCATGCACACCCGAAATCGCCTTCGGGCGACGCTCCTCAGCGTTGCCTGCGTCGGCGCGATGCCCGTTGCGCAAGCGGCTACCGGCCACTTGACCTTCCCGGCGCCAAACCTGGTCGTGGCACCGGCCGTGGCGCAGATCACCGCCACCGTCGACAACAGCAGCCGGGTCGCCGTGCCGGGCACAGTCATCACCGCCGCCTCGCCGCGCTTCGACCGCGGCCTCGTCAACGCCAACTTGCAGTTGGGCGAGCTCACCCTGATGCTCAAGCGCAGCCCCGAGCGCGAAGCGCGCGCCGAGGCCTACGCGCGACAGCTGACCGACCCGCACTCTCCCTATTTCCACAAGTGGCTGACGGCCCAGCAAATCGGCGACCTGTTCGGCCCTTCCAAGCAGGACATCGCGAAAGTCACTACCTGGCTCACCAGTCGGGGCTTGCAGGTGGATGGTGTCGATCCGACCGGCTTGCGCGTGCATTTTTCCGGCAACACCACAACCGTGCAGAATGCCTTCCACACCGAGCTGCACAACTACGTCGTCAACGGCGTCGTGCATTTCGCCAATGCCACCCCACAGCAGATTCCCGCAGCGCTGAGCCCAGTGGTCGCCGGCGTAGCATCGCTGAATGACTTCAAGCCTGCACCGCAAATGCGTGAAGTCGGGCCAGTGCACAAGGCCGCCGCCGGCATCTGGAAAGCCGCCGACGGCAGGACCACGCCGTTGTTCACCAATAGCCCTGGCCAGTACGACATGGCTCCGGCGGATTTCAACACGGTCTACAGCGTCACTCCGTTGTGGACTCAGGCCACCCCTGTACGCGGCGGCGGCCAGACCGTGGCCGTCCTTGAGCGCACGAATATCCAGGCGGCCGATGTCAGCACATTCCGCAGCGCATTCCTGCCGGCCAATGCCACGGGCACGGTGACCTATGTGCAACCCGCCGGCCCCCAGGCCTGCACCAGCCCCGGCACCAATGGTGACGAGGGTGAGGCGGCTTTGGACGCCGAGTGGGCCGGTGCTGCGGCGCCGGATGCAAACGTCATGGTGGCCTCGTGTGCCGATAGTGCCACGAACTTCGGCCCATTCATCGCAGCGCAGAACATCCTGGCGAACAACACTGCCCACGTCACCATCATGAGCCTGAGTTATGGTGGCTGCGAAGCACAACAAGGCACCGCCGGACTCGCCGAGGTCAACGGATTGTGGCAGCAGGCCGCGCTACAAGGCGTCACGGTGTTCGTGTCCACCGGTGATTCCGGTGCAGCCGGTTGCGACCAGAACCAGCCGTTCACCACCGCAGGCACGGCCGTCAACGGGCTCGCTTCTACGCCGTACAACGTCGCCGTCGGTGGCACCGATTTCTACGATGCGGGCCCGAACGGAAACTTCGCGAACCAGGCCAACTACTGGAGCCCGACCAATGCGCCCAACGGTGCGTCGGCGCTGGGCTACATCCCGGAACAGACATGGAATGACTCCTGCGCCAGCAGCGTGCTGACGGCGCTTGCAGGCAGCCTGGGCCACCCCGGGACGCAGGATGGCGAATCGTTCTGCAACACAGCCTTCGGCGCGAACTTCATCAACACTGGCGGCGGCAGCGGCGGCATCAGTAGCTACATCGCCAAGCCGACCTGGCAATACGGCGTGTACGGTACCCGCAACGACGGCGCGCGCACGCTGCCGGACGTCTCAATGTTCGCCGCCAACGGCCTGTACGGCCACTCGTTGATCTACTGCATGTCCGACGTGAGCCAGGGCGGTACTCCCTGCACCTACACCGTTGCGGGCGACGTGAATGCCAACAGCGCCGGCGGAACCTCCTTCGCGGCGCCGGCCATGGCCGGCGTGCAGGCGCTGATCAACGAGGAAACCAGTGTTGGATTCGGACAACCTGCCGGAACTGCATATCTTCTCGGCAATGTGCTGCCTATCTACTACGACATCGCCATGCGCGAGTACGGCAGCGTACAGTCACCCAACGCCACCGGGCTGGCAGCATGCAATTCGGAGACGGCTGGCCTGACGGGCAACGGCTGCCCGTTCAACAACGTCACCGTCGGCGACATCGACGAGCCCTGCCTGCCATTGAGCCCGGATTGCTACAGCCGGCCAGGACACCAGCACGGCGTATTGAGCACGTCGCGGTCGCAATTGCAGCCGGCCTATCTCACGGGTGCCGGTTACAACTACGCCACCGGCCTCGGTTCCGTGAACGCAAGCATCCTGGCAAGTGCCACTTTCAACGAGGAACGCACTTACTCTGCCGGCGCCATCGGTGTCGTCAGCGACTTTCTTGGCGGCGCCTCGGCCGATGCCGCCGATGGACACAGTGATATTGCCTATATCGATCCGAGCAACAACACGCTGACCGAGTTGGGCATGAGTGGACCAACGGTCCTGCAGTCGCACACGCAACCGGTTGCTGCAGGCTATTCGATTGGCGCCATGACCGACCTGGACGCGGAGTCCTCGGCCGGACTTCATAGTTCCGGCGCACTTGCCAGTTTTGCATTCACCAACCCGGCCACCCGCCAGCTCTATATCTGGGTGAACGATGGCAATGGCGGACGTACGGCCTATAAGGTAGGCGCACCATATCCGGATGGATGGACACTGGTTGGTAGCGGCACGGTGGACGCATCACTTCACAGTGCCCTGATCTGGCAGAACGAAACCACCGGTCAGGTGGGCTGGTGGGATCTGACCTTCACGCCAGGCAGCAGCACCGTAGGGGTGACGGCTACCGTGTTGTCCACCACGCCCGGCTACAAGCTGACGCTCGCCGACCTCAACGGCGATGGGTACATGGACTTCGTGTTTACCGGACCCAACAACGATCTGTATGCCTGGATCAATGATGGGACCGGCCATTTCAGCCATCATTTCGTCACCAACTTCCCGGCCGGCTGGGTCTTGCAAGGCGCCGGCGACGTCAATGGCGATGGCAAGAGCGACTTGCTGTTCACCAACGACACCACGAATCAATTCGGTTGGTGGCTCATGAATGGCAGCACCGTCATGTACAGGGGTGTCCGCTCCATCACGCCGGGCTATCAAATCTCGACGATCGGCGACTTCAATGGTGACGGCCTGGTCGACATCCTTTGGACGGACGCGGCGGGCGATGCCTACGACTGGCAAAGCACCGGCTCAAACTTCCAGAGCTTCCGACTCAACGATGCCACAGGGGCTCCCGTGACACTGCCTGCCGGCGTGCAGGTTCAGACAAATCGTTATCAGGGACTGCTGTTCTAGGCTAGTTCGCGACTAGTGCTGCATGAACAGGCCGGCCTTCTGCCGGCCTGTTCCATTGGCTCTTTTGGAGTTAGTCCATCAAGCATCACAGCCCCTTCATGTGCCAGGTGCGACATGCGTTATCGCGCCAGCATCAGCACCAACGCTCCGTCAAATCCGCGGTGAAATAGATGGCCTTTCAGGTACGCCATCAGACGCGAAGTCAGGAGCACTGAACCAGTCGTATGCTGGGCGCATCTGGCATGAGCCCAGCCGGTCACACCGGTTGGCTCAATGCCTTTTTGATAGGAGTCAACAAAAATGAGCCATCGCACGAAAAGCCGCATGCTCATAGCCGCCGCGACGGCGTTGCTGGGCCTGGTTGCCGGCACTGCCATCGCCAGCAGCAGTGACGGCAACAACTACGAGACGAGCAACACAATAAGTGCGCATCCAATGGGCAACCCGTATGCGCCGGCGTACGGCCATCCGTATCGCCATGGTGCCGTGCCGACCCGCGATGCCTATGGCCAGATGATGCAATACCGGGCGCCGCACATGTCCACAGCCTCCACCACCAGCCCGAATACGCTCAGTTACCACGGCGGTTACAACGGCATCGGCGTCACCAGCGGCATCCCGAGGGTATATCTGGTTGTCTACGGCAGCCAATGGGGTACCGCCAGCACCGACGGCAACGGCAACATGAACCTGTCCAGCGACGCGTTCGGTGCGGTGCCGTACCTGGAGAGCATGTTCAAGGGCCTGGGTACCGGGGGCGAGCTGTGGTCAGGCACCATGACACAGTATTGCGACGGCCCGGCAGTCTCGTCCGGCGCGACATCCTGCCCATCCGGTGCTGCATACATCAGCTACCCAACCGGCGGCGCAGCATTCGCCGGCATCTGGTATGACAACTCGGCTGCCGCGCCACCACAGGCGACCCAAGACCAACTCGGACAGGAAGCGCTCAACGCTGCGCAGCATTTTGGCAACACGACAGCTGCGTCCAACCGTTACGCGCAGTACGTAATCCTGTCGCCAACGGGTACTCATCCCGACGGCTTCAATACCCCCAGCGGCAATTTTTGCGCGTGGCACAGCGACGCCTGGGCCTCCTGGAGCGGTTACGTCGCATACACGAACATGCCCTACGTCAATGACACGAACTGCGGGCAAGGCTCCGTCAACGGCAGTTCCACGCAGGGCAACCTGGACGGCTTTTCCATCGTCGAGGGCCACGAGTACGCCGAGACCATCACCGATCAGATCCCGGACAATGGCTGGTTCAACACGAGTAACGCCTCAACCAATGGCGGCGAGTCCGGGGACGAGTGCGCCTGGATCTACACCGGTCAGGGTGCCCTCGCGGACGTGGTCATGGGCAATGGCAGCTACGCCATGCAAAGCATCTGGTCGAATGACACCAACGAATGCGATCTGCAGCATCCGATTGTAGGCACCCCACCGCCCCCGGTCATAGCCACTATCACCTATATCGACCCAGCGGCCAGCACATTGACCCTATTGGGTGTGAACGGCGCGACCGTCGTGCAATCGCAAACCCAGATGATCGCCGCGGGCTACACGATCGGTGCGATGATCGACTTGAACAACGACGGCATAGCCGATTTCGCGTTCACCAGCCCGACCACCCGCCAATTGTATGTCTGGCTGAACGATGGCAATGGCGGTCGCACTGCCTACAAAGTGGGGCCGCCCTACCCTGCTGGCTGGACGCTGGTCGGCGCCGGCAAGGTAGATGCCTCTGGCAAGAATGCGTTGATCTGGTGCAATGAATCGACTGGTCAGGTGGCCTGGTGGGAGCTGACCTTCATGCCAGGTAGCCCCCAGGTAACGGTGAGCTATTCCGCGCTGCTGCCAACCGCCGTCGATTACAAGCTGACGCTCGCCGATCTCAATGGCGACGGCTTTGTGGACTTCGTGTTCACCGGCCCCAATAACGACCTGTACGCCTGGATCAACGACGGCACCGGACACTTCACCCATCACTTTGTGAACGACTTCCCTGCGGGCTGGGTTCTGCAAGGCGCGGGCGACGTCGACGGTGATGGCAAGAGTGATTTGCTGTTCACCAACGACACTACGCATCAGTTCGGCTGGTGGCTGATGAATGGCAGCACCGTCGCTTCCCGAGGCACCCGCTCTATCGCGCCGGGGTACTGGATTGCGAAGATCGCCGATTTCAATGGCGACGGCAAAGCGGATGTCTTGTGGACGGACGCGGCGGGGGATGCCTACGATTGGCAAAGCACCGGCTCGGACTTCCAAGCCTACCGTTTGCACAATGTCGCAGGGGGGGCCGTGACGCTGTCTTCCGGGGCGATGGTTCAGGCGGCGACGCCCCTCCGTGGCAACTAGTTGAAATCGGCCCTGCACGGAAAGGGCTGGACTCTTGTCCAGCCCTTTTGACATGCGGTCGACCGATGCAGGGCGGCACGCACCGAAGCCTCAATCCCCACCCGCTCGCCGGACCGGACGGGCACAGCACGACCCTCGGCTCGAACCCGTCTAGGCATGGGTTACAATCGCCGTTTGCGTGACAAGGCAAGCGCCGAGCAGGCGCTTCGATTGAGGAAAGGCACATGAAAATTCTGGTCGGTTACAAGCGCGTTGTGGACTACAACGTGCGCATCCAGGTCAAGCCCGACGGCAGTGGCGTGGTGACCGATGGCGTGAAGCTCTCCGCCAATCCGTTCGACGACATCGCGCTGGAAGAAGCCCTGCGCCTCCGCGAGAAAGGCCTGGCCGAAGAAGTGGTGGTGGTGGGCATCGGCCCTGCCGACCTCACT
>NZ_JADIKL010000014.1:0-76334 GCF_044904705.1 Dyella agri | reverse complement strand
GGGCGTACCGTCCTCGGCTTGCTTGAGCACGGCGATGATCTGGCTATCGCTGAATCGGGACTTCTTCATGGAACCTCCTCGGGAAAGATTACGAGAAAATTCCACTTTCAGCGTCTGCTAATTTACGGGGGGATTACCAGGGGTCCCGAAAGCAGGCACGCTTCCTGCGTGCCAGAAGCAACAGCAACGGCGGAGCGCCGCGCTACGTGCGGTGCTCCTGCTTTGCTGTTGGCGGGCACGTGCAAGGAACACATGTCTTTCGGCAGGGGCAGCCTTCAGGCACATTCGTTGCAGCGGCCGGTCAGGCATAAAGGGCAGATGACCGGGAACCCGTTCATGCCGCCGTCGGTCGTGTGTGTTCTCCCGTTATGCTTGCGCGCCACGGAGGACACGTGAACATCTTTGCTCCCATGATCCGCCGGCCGGTCGGCACTTCGTTGATGGCGATCGGTCTGGCCATCGCCGGCTTCTGCGCTTATCTGCTGCTCGGCGTGGCGGCATTCCCGTCGATCGAATTCCCGTTCATGGCGGTGTCGGCGCAGTTGCCGGGCGCCAGTGCGCAGACCATGGCGAACACCGTGGTGGGCCCGTTGGAACGGCACCTGGGCCGCATCCCCGGTGTGGCGCATATGTCCTCCACCGCCACCGAGAACGGGGCGCAGATCTTTTTGCAGCTGGATTTCGGGCGCAAACCCGACCAGCTGGCGCGCGACGTGCAGTCGGCGATCAATGCCGCGCTGCCCGATCTGCCGCAGCTGCCCAATCCGCCGACCTATTTCAAGGCCGACAGCTCGCAGATCCCGATCCTGCTGGTCTCGCTGACCTCGACCAGCTTGCCGCCGGACAAGCTCTACGACCTCACCGACACACTGCTGCAGCCGGCGGTGGCGCAGATCCCCGGCGTGGCGCTGGTACAGGTGCGCGGCGGCGCGCCGCACGCGGTGCGCGTGGCGCTGAACACGGCTGCGCTGGCACATGCCGGCATTACCGCGAATGACGTGGCGAACGCGCTGCGTGCGGCCAACGTCACCTCGCCGCAGGGCGCGATCGGCGACAACGCCACCCAGATGACGGTGACCGCGAACGACGCGCTGCACACCGCCCAGGATTTCGCCGGGCTGGTGATCGCCAGCCGCAACGGCGTGCCGGTACGCCTGTCCGACGTGGCCACGGTCAGCAGCGGGCAGCAGGACAACTACACCGCGGCCTGGTTCAACGAGCATCGCGCCGTGGTGCTGCGCATCACCAAGCGCCCCGAGGCGAACGCGGTGGCCACGGTGGAAGCGGTGCGCGCACGGCTGCCCGAGCTGCAGAAGCTGCTGCCCGCCGACGTGAAGATCACGCCGATCTTCGACCTCACTCCCACCACGATGTCCGCGTTGCACGAGGTGGAAGTGGCGCTGATGATGAGCGTGGTGATGGTGGCGCTGGTGATGCTGGTGTTCCTGCGCCGCAAGCGGCCCACGGTGATCGCGATGTTCAGCGTGCCGTTGTCGCTGGCCGGCGCTTTCGTGCTGATGTGGGTGCTCGGTTTCACGCTCAACATCTTCTCGCTGGTGGCGCTGGTGCTGTGCGTGGGCTTCGTGGTGGACGATGCGATCGTGGTGATCGAGAACATCGTGCGCCACATGGAAAAGGGCATGCCGGCGCTGGAGGCCGCGCTGACCGGCGTGCGCGAGATCGGTTTCACGGTGATCTCGATCACCTTGTCGCTGATCGCGGTGTTCGGGCCGATGGTGTTCGGCAACAACATGTTCACCCTGCTGATGCGCGAGTTCTCGGTGACCTTGATCGCCACCATCGTGATCTCGGCGCTGGTCTCGCTCACGCTCACTCCGGCGCTGTGTGGTAGCTGGCTGGCACACGACCATGCTTCGCCGGACCGCCAGCCGGGCCTGCTGGAGCGCTGGGCCGAGCGTTTCGACCAGGGCTTCCTGCGCTTGTACGAGCGCGGGCTGGATTGGGCGATGCACCACCGCCGGCTGATGCGCTGGCAGCCGCCGATCCTGCTGGTGCTGACCATCGTGCTGGCGGTACTGGTGGGCATGACCGCGGGCGGCGGGCTCATGCCCAAGGAAGACACCGGCCTGATCAACGCGAACATCACCGCCGACGCGAACATCTCGCCCACCTTGATGATGAAGCGCACCCAAGAGATCGTGGCGCGGATCCATGCCGATCCGGCGGTGCTGGACATCACCGCATCGGTCGGCGGCAACGTGGGCGCGAGCGGCAACCAGGCGAACCTGTTTATCGACTTGAAGCCGCTGGGCGACAAGCCCGACGACCGCCGCGACTCCGCGCAGCAGGTGGTAGACCGGCTGACCAAGGCGTTCAAGGACATGCCTGACCTGGACGTGACGCTCACTGCGCAGCAGTTCATCAACATGGGCGGCGGCGGCAGCAGCGGCGTGGGCCGCTATTCGTTCCAGCTCACCAGCATCAGCGGCACCCCGCTGCAGCAGCCCACGCTGGATCTGCAGCGCGTGATGCGCGGCATGAAGCAGTTCCAAGATGTGACCTCGAGCTTCGACAGCATCGGCAAGCAGCAGATGCTGGAGGTGGACCGCAGTGCCGCCGCGCGGCTGCAGCTCGGCATGGGCATGATCGATTCGGCACTGTACGACGCCTTCGGCCAGAACCAGATCTCCACGATCTACTCGGACATCAACCAATACCGCGTGGTGCTCACCTCGGACAAGGCCGATTCGCTGAGCCCGGACGCCCTGCTCAACACCTATGTGCGCAACGGCGCGGGCACCATGATCCCGCTGTCGGCGGTGGCGCGGATCCAGCCGCACATCGCCCCGGTGAGCGTGCAGCACTATGACCAGACCGAATCGGCGACGATCAACTACAACCTCGCCGAGGGCGTGACCCAGGCGGATGGATTGAAGCTGGTGGACCAGGCGATCTACGCCGCCCACCTGCCGGACGGTGTGCAGAAGAAGTACACCGGCGAGAACGAGAACCTGCTGGATGCGCTCACCAATTCGCTACTGTTGCTGCTGGCGGTGATCGGCGCGATGTACGTGGTGCTGGGCATCTTGTACGAGAGCCTGATCCATCCGCTGACCATCCTCTCCACCCTGCCCGCCGCTGGCATGGGCGCTTTCCTGGCGATGCTGCTCACCCACACCCAGCTCACCGTGATGTCGGTGATCGCGGTGCTGATGCTGATCGGCATCGTGAAGAAAAACGCGATCCTGATGGTGGACTTTGCCCTGGTCGCCGAGCGCGAGCACGGGCTGGACGCTCCGGCGGCGATCCGCGAGGCGGCGTTGGTGCGCTTCCGTCCGATCACCATGACCACCCTGGTGGCGATGGGCGCGGCCCTGCCGCTGGCCGTGGGTTTCGGCGCCGGTTCGGAGATGCGCCAGCCGTTGGGCATCGCGATCCTGGGCGGTCTGTTCGTGTCGCAGCTGCTGACCCTGCTGTCGACGCCGGCGATCTACCTGTGGCAGCACGACCGCCGCGAACGCAAGGCGAAGCGCAAGGCATTGCGCGAGGAAATCCGCCGCCAGCGCGAGCTGGCCCGGCAGGTGCCGGCGCTGCCAAAATAGCGCCGGCGGGCGGGCGCGGACCGCAACATTCGTGCCCGTCCGCACACCCTATGCCTTTCGACAGGGGCGGCCTTCAGGCACATACGCCGCGGCGCGAAGCGGGGCATAAAGGGCACATGATCGGGAACCCTTCCATGCCGCCGCTGGTCGCGTGTGTTCTCCCGCAAAGCTTGCGCGCCACGGAGGACACGTGAACATCTTCGCCCCCATGATCCGCCGGCCGGTCGGCACCGCGCTGCTGGCGATCGGTCTGGCCATCGCCGGTTTCTGGGCGTACCTGCTGCTGGGCGTGGCGGCGTTGCCGTCGATCGAGTTTCCGGGCGTGGTGATATTCGCGTCGGCGCCGGGTGCCAGCGCGCAAACCATGGCGAATACCGTGATGGCGCCGCTGGAGCGGCACCTGGGGCGCATCGCGGGCGTCAAGCAGATGGTGTCCAGCGCCAACGAAGGCGGGGTGCAGATCCAGGTCATATTCGACATGAGCCGCAGTGCCGACCAGGCCGCGCGCGAAGTGCAGCAGGCGATCAACGCCGCCATGCCCGACCTGCCCACCGGCCTGTCGCCGCCGCAATATTTCAAATTCGACACCTCACAGATCCCGATCCTGCTGGTGGCGGTTACCTCCACCAGCCTGTCGCCGGACAAGCTCTACGACCTCAGCGACACCTTGCTGCAGCCGGCGGTGGCGCAGGTGCCCGGCGTGGCGCAGGTGCAGGTGGCCGGCTCGCCGCACGCGGTGCGGGTGGCGCTGAACAGCGCCGCGATGGCGCATGTCGGCATTACCGCGAACGACGTGTCCAACGCGCTGACGGCGGCCAACGTCACCGCGCCGCAAGGCCTGCTCGGCAACGGTGCCACCCAGCTCACGGTGAGCGCGAACGACTCCCTGCACAGCGTGGATGATTTCGCCAAACTGGTGATCGCCACGCGCAACGGCGTACCGATCCAGCTGGCCGACGTGGCCGCCGTCACCGGCGGCCAGCAGGATGAGTATGCGGCGGCCTGGTTCAACGATCAGCGCGCCGTGCTGCTGCAGATCAGCAAGCGGCCCGAGGCGAATTCCGTGGCCACGGTGGAGGCCATCCTCGCCCGGCTGCCCCAACTGCATAACCTGTTGCCGGCGGACGTGCAGATCCAGCCGATCTTCGACCTCACTGCCACCACCAAATCCGCGCTGCACGAAGTGAACGTGGCGCTGCTGATGAGCGTGGTGATGGTGGCGCTGGTCATGCTGGTGTTCCTGCGTCGCGCGCGGCCCACGGTGATCGCGATGTTCAGCGTGCCGCTGTCGCTGGCCGGCGCCTTCGTGCTGATGTGGTCGCTGGGGTTCACGCTCAATACGCTGTCGCTGGTGGCGCTGGTGCTGTGCGTGGGCTTCGTGGTGGACGATGCGATCGTGGTGATCGAGAACATCGTGCGCCACATGGAAGAAGGCATGCAGCCGCTGGAAGCGGCGCTGACCGGCGTGCGCGAGATCGGCTTCACGGTGGTGTCGATCACGCTGTCACTGATCGCGGTGTTCGGGCCGATGGTGTTCGGCAACAACATGTTCACCCTGCTGATGCGCGAGTTTTCGGTGACCTTGATCGCCACCATCGTGATCTCGGCGCTGGTCTCGCTCACGCTCACCCCGGCGCTGTGTGGGCGCTGGCTGGTGCACGACGAGGCGCGGGCCCCGCGCCAGCCGGGCCGGCTGGAGCGCTGGGCCGAGCGTTTCGACCAGGGCTTCCTGCGGCTGTACGAGCGCTGGCTGAACTGGGCGATGAAGCATCGCCGGCTGATGCGCTGGCAGCCGCCGATCCTGCTGGTGCTGACCGTCGTGCTGGCGGTGGCGGTGGGCATGACCGCGGGCGGCGGCATGATGCCGAAGGAGGACATCGGTCTGCTGCAGGCGCAGATCACGGCGGACGCCAACATCTCGCCGACGCAGATGGCCGTGCGCACGCAGGCGGTGACGGCGGCAGTGCGCGCCGATCCCGCCGTACTCGACGTCACCACCTTGCTTGGCGGCAACAACAACAGCGGCGCCGTCGGCAACAACTCCACCTTGTTCATCGACCTCAAGCCGCATGGCGATGGTCCGGACAAGCGCCAGGCCACGGCGCAGCAGGTCGTCGACCGGTTGGCGAAGCAGTTCAAGAACCTGGCCGACATGAACGTGTCGCTGACGCCGGTGCAGTTCCTCGGTGGCGGTGGTGGCGGAAGTAGTGGTGGCCCGCAGTTTTCGGTCCAGCTCACCAGCACCAGTGGCTTGCCGCTGCAGCAGCCCACGCTGGATGTGGCACGGGTGATGCGGCGCATGAAGCAGTTCACCGACATCACCACCAGTTTCGACAGCATCGGCAAGCAGCAGATGTTGCAAGTGGATCGCGATGCGGCGTCGCGCCTGCAGATCAGCATGGGCGAAGTGGACGATGCGCTGAACAAGTCCTTCGGCCAGACGCCGGTATCGACGATCTATTCGAACATCAGCCAGTACCAGGTGGTGCTGACGTCGGACAAGGCCGATTCGCTGAGTCCGGAGACCTTACTCAATACCTACGTGCGCAACAGCGCGGGCAAGATGATCCCCTTGTCGGCGGTGGCGCACATCCGGCCCCTGATCGCGCCGATCAGCATCGACCACTACGACCAGATCGAGTCGTCCACCATCAGCTACAACCTCGCCAAGGGCACCACCCAGATCGAAGGCCTGAAGCTGGTGGATCAGGCGATCTATGCCGCGAACCTGCCGTCCGGCGTGCAGAAGAAGTACACCGGCCAGAACCAGGACTTGCTCGACTCCCTTACCAACTCGCTGTTGCTGCTGCTGGCGGTGATCGGCGCGATGTACGTGGTGCTGGGCATCTTGTACGAGAGCCTGATCCATCCGCTGACCATTCTTTCCACCCTGCCCGCCGCCGGCATGGGCGCCTTCCTTGCCATGCTGCTCACCCACACCCAGCTCACCTTGATGTCGGTGATCGCGGTGCTGATGCTGATCGGCATCGTGAAGAAGAACGCGATCCTGATGGTGGACTTCGCCCTGGTCGCGGAACGCGAACGCGGCATGGCGCCGCCGGCGGCGATCCGCGAGGCGGCGCTGGTGCGTTTCCGCCCGATCACCATGACCACCCTGGTGGCGATGGGTGCGGCGCTGCCGCTGGCGATCGGCTTCGGCACGGGTTCGGAGATGCGCCAGCCGTTGGGCATCGCGATCCTGGGCGGTCTGTTCGTGTCGCAGCTGCTGACCTTGCTGTCGACGCCGGCGATCTACCTGTGGCAGCACGATCGCCGCGAGCGCAAGGCAAAGCGCAAGGCATTGCGCGAGGAAGTCCGCCGCCAGCGCGAGTTGGCCCGGCAGCTACCGGCACTGCCGAAGTAGATTGCCGCCCGCGTCCCCCCGGCATGGGCGCGAGGAACGGAAGGACAGTCCATGCGGCATCCGAAACCCCGGCTCCGGCCGGGGTTTTGTTTGAAGAGCGCGGGCGTGGATGGTTGCCCGATTGATTCAAGCGGGTGGGGATGATCGCGAAAACACCGGTGTCTCTCGGGTGGCTGACGCCGCAGGGGGAGCGGTCATCTGCCGCTGCCGGGGCGGTGACGCTTTATTTACAGCACCGAGCGGCATAGTAAGCCAACGAACCCAGCCCCCGCGGGTATCCGACATGCGCGCACCCTCAGGTTTCCTCCACCTGCTCATGGCGGCAGCATTGGCGTCCGCCGCGCTTCCCGCCGCCGCTGCCCAGGTCGAATTGCAGGCCGGCCGCAGTTACATGGACAGCCACGCCACCAACACCGTTTTCGCCGAGGGCGTGTTCGCCGAGCATCCACTCGGCGACACGGGCCTGCACTGGGCGCCTGATGTCTCGCTGGGCTGGATCGACGGCCGCGATATCGGCCGCTATCGCGATACCCGCTACGGCACCCGCGACGCGATCTGGCTGGCGGCCGGCGGTGTGCGCCTGAGCGCGGGCGGCCCCGGCGACTGGTACCGCCATTTCTTCTACAGCTTCCAGGTCGCCCTGCACAGCGGTCGCACGCAGGCGCTCAGCAGCGCCTATGAATTCGTCAACAGCGTGGGCTGGCAGTGGCGCCACTTCAGCGTACAGATCCGCCATATCTCCAACGGCAAGCTGCACCAGCCGAACCGCGGCGAGACGATGGCCCTGGTGGGGCTGGGCTTCGATCTGAACTAGGCGATCCGGGCGGCGCCGCTCAGTGCCCGCCGCCCGATGCCGCCGGCCCTGCCTTCGGTGTAAACGGCGGCTTGGCCAGCCATATCACCACGATCAGGCCCAGGAAGATCCAGCCCAGCGCGTGCAGGATCTCGTTGAACGAGATCTGGAAGGCTTGCTGGGTGATCATCCCGTTCAGCACCGTGGCGCCGCGTTGTGGGTTGCCGTGGCTGAACTGCTGCAGCGCCGCCTGCGCGGCGGGGCTGTAGGGGGTGATGTGCTCGGTGAGCTGCTCGTGGTGGGCCACCGCGCGGCGCGTCCACATCAGCGTGGTGATCGAGGCGGCAAAGCTGCCGCCCAGCGTGCGCAGGAAGGTGGCCAGGCCGGAGCCCGCGGCAATCTCGTTCTGCTGCAGGTCGGACAGCAGGATGGTCAGCACTGGCATGAAGAACAGCGCCACGCCCAGGCCTTGCCAGAGCTGCACCATCGCCACGTGGTAGAAGTCGATCTGCAGGTAGAAGTCCGAGCGCATGAAACAGGTGCCGCCCATCACCACGAAAGACAGCGCTGCGAGGATGCGCAGGTCCATGCGCGTGGCGTACTTGCCCACGAAGAAGGTGAGCAGCACCGGGATCACGCCCAGCGGCGCGGTGGCGAAGCCGGCCCAGGTCGAGGTGTAGCCCAGGTTCTGCTGCAGCCACAGCGGCACCAGCAGCGCGATCGAGAAGAACGCGGAGTAGGCCAGCACCAGTGCCAGCGTGCCGGCGCTGAAGTTGCGGTGGCGGAACAGGCGCAGGTCGACGATGGGATCCTTGTCGGTCAGTTCCCAGATCAGGAAGACCGCCAGCGAAACCGCCGCAACGATGCTGGTGATGATGATGAAGTTGGAATTGAACCAGTCCTCGTCGTTGCCCTTGTCGAGCACGATCTGCAGCGCGCCCACGCCGACGATCAGCGTGATCAGGCCGACGTAGTCCACCCGCGGCCGTTCGAGTTTTTCCTGCTTCGCGCGCAGCTGGGCGGCCACCACCACGCTGGCGAAGATGCCGATCGGCACGTTGATGAAGAAGATCCATGGCCAGGAATAGTTGTCGGTGATCCAGCCGCCGAGGATCGGGCCCGCGATCGGCGCCACCACCGTCACCATCGACAGCAGCGCCAGCGCCATGCCGCGTTTCTCGGTCGGATAGGTGCTGATCAGCAGGCTTTGCGTGATCGGGTACATCGGCCCGGCCACCGCACCCTGCAGCGCGCGGAACAGCAGCAGCATACCCATGCTCTGCGACACGCCGCACAGGAACGAGGTGAGCGAGAACAGCAGGGTGCACCACACGAACAGCTTCACCTCGCCGAAGCGGCGGGTGAGGAAACCGGTCAGCGGCAGCGAGATCGCCATGCTCACCGCGAACGAGGTGATGACCCAGGTGCTCTGGTCGTTGCTCACGCCAAGGTTGCCGGCGATGGTCGGCAGCGACACGTTGGCGATCGTCGTGTCCAGCACCTGCATGAAGGTGGCCAGCGACAGGCCGAACGTGGTCAGCGCGAGATTCGGTGGGCGGAAGTGGGTGCTCATGGAACCGTGTCGGTCGTGGGTTCGGAAGGTTCCCTCTTACGCCGGGAGAGGGTGCCCGAAGGGCGGGAGAGGGTGCGTGCGGAACGTGGTGTTGCCAGCTTGCCGAACTCTCTCCCCGACCCCTCCCCCGCAGGCGGGAGAGGGGTTCGTTTCGTCATTTCGAACTGCCCGCCATGTTGGCGTGGATGACCTCGGCGATCAGCGCGTCGGCCTTGGCCGCCTGCTGCTCGTAGACGTCGGTGCTGAAGGCCGGCTGCGTCGGCGGCTGCTGCGCCAGCATCGGGCCGTTCTGGTCGTGCAGGTTCACCTCTACGTTGAGCGACATGCCGATGCGCAGCGGATGCTTGTCCAGCTGGGCCGGGTCAGTGAACACCACGCGCACCGGGATGCGCTGCACGATCTTGATCCAGTTGCCGGTGGCGTTCTGCGCCGGCAGCAGCGAGAACGCGCTGCCGGTACCGATGCCCAGGCTCTGCACCTTGCCCTGGTACTTCACCGCACTGCCGTAGACGTCGGAGGCTATCGTCACCGGCTGGCCGATGCGCATGTGGTTGAGCTGGGT
Organism: Dyella agri; assembly: GCF_044904705.1. Lineage (NCBI taxonomy): Bacteria > Pseudomonadati > Pseudomonadota > Gammaproteobacteria > Lysobacterales > Rhodanobacteraceae > Dyella > Dyella agri. The sequence goes on along the minus strand of NZ_JADIKL010000014.1, from coordinate 66,479 downwards.
TTCCTTGAAGTTCGCGTCGGTCCACACTTCATGCAGCGGCACCACGGCCATCAGTGGTGCGCCGGGCGCCACGCGCTGGCCGAGCTGCACCGAACGCATCGCCACGAAGCCGGTCACCGGTGCCACCAGGGTGGTGCGCTCGTCGTCGAGGTAGGCGGCGCGGAACTGCGCGGCAGCCGCCTGCACGTCAGGATGCGAGGCGACCACCGTGTCGTCCACCAGCACCTTGCTGGTCTGGAACTGCTGCTGGGCGGTGACCAGCGCGCTCTGCGCGGCGGTCAGCTCATCGCGGACATGCGACAGCTCCTCGGCCGAGATCGCACCGGACTTGGCCAGGCCCACGCGACGGTCGTAGTCGGCCTTGGCCTTGGCCACCGCGGTCTCGCGCGCCGCCACGATCGCCTGCTGGCCGTTCACGCTGGAATATAGGCCGCGCACCTTGCGCACGGTGGCGGCGAGGTTCGCCTTCGCGCCGGCCAGCGCCACGTCGGCGTTGGAGCGGTCGAGCTTCACCAGCACGTCGCCCTGCTTCACCAGGTCGCCGTCGTCGGCGCCGATGGTGACCACGGTGCCGGGGATCTGCGGGGTCAGCTGCACCACGTTGCCGCCTACGTAGGCGTCATCGGTGCCTTCGTACCAGCGGCCCTCGAGGAAGTACCACAGCGTCCATGCGGCGCCGCCGATCACGACGACCGCGAGCAGCAGGCGCAACAGGAAGCCACGCCGCTTGTTCTGCGGCGGTTCGGCGGCCGCGTTGGGGGCCGCGGGGGAGATCTGGCTGGACATGGGTCTGCCTCAGGAATGGTGTTCGGATGCGGGGAGAACGGATGCGTTCGGCGCTGGCGGCTGCTGGCCGGCCGCGGGGCGATAACCGCCGCCGAGGGCCTGGATCAATTGCACCGACTGGTCGGATTGCTGGGCTTGCAGCGTCGCCATGCGCTGCTCGGCCACGAGCAGTTGCTGACGCACGCTGAGCGTTTCCAGATGGCTGCCCACGCCGGCCTTGTAGCGCTGCTCGGCAAGTCGCTCGGCGTCCTGCGCGGCGGTCAGCGCGCGTTGCTGCGCCTCGGCCTGCTGCTGCAGCGACTGCAGCGCGTCGACGTCGTCGGCGACGTCGTTGATGGCGCGCACCAGGGTCTGGTTGTATTGCGCCACGGCGAGGTCGTACTGCGCATCCTTGCCGGACAGGTTCGCGCGCAGGCGGCCGCCGTCGAAGATCGGCATGCTCACCGCCGGCGCCACCTCATAGAAGCGCGCCGGCAACTGGAACAGGCTGGCCTCGCCCATCGAAATCAGTCCGACCATCGCGCCCAGCTTGAGGTTGGGCAGGAAGGTGGTCTTGGCGGCCTTGATGTCCTTGCTGGAAGCTTCCACGCGCCAGCGCGCGGCGACCAGGTCGGCGCGATGCCCCATCAGGTCCACCGGCAAGTTGGCCGGCACGGCGAGCGCGGCGGGCGACAGCAGGTGCGGGCGGCCGATCTCGCGGCCGCGGTCCGGGCCCTTGCCCAGCAGTACCGACAGCGCCGATTGCGCGGCGTCGATCGCACGGCCGGCCACGGCCAGTTGTTCCTGCGCGCTCGCCACTTCGGCATCGCTCTGGCGCAACTGCATCTGGTTGTCGATGCCGGCGGCGACACGCTGCGCGGTGAGCCTGTGCGCCGCGTCGGCGCGCTCCAGTTCGGCCTTGGCCAGGTCGTGCTGGCTATAGGCATAGCCCAGCTGCACGTAGGCGCGGGCGACGTTGCTGGAGAGTTCCACCCGTGCGGCGCGGGCCTCGACCTCGGCGGCGCGGGCCTGGCCCACCGCCGCTTCCCAGGCAGCGCGCTTGCCGCCCCACAGATCGATGTCCCAGTTGAAGCTGCCGTACACGTAGCGGGCCGGCGTCATGTGACCGTTGCCCAGCCCCGGCAAGGTGGTGGGGATGCGCGCATCGGCCACGCTGCCGCCCACGTTGAACGTAGGCTCGCGCGCGGCATTGGCCGCACCCACCACCGACTGCGCCTGCTGCGCGCGCGCGTCGGCGATGGCCAGCGTCGGGTTGTCGGCCAGCGCCTCACCGATCAAGGTGTCGAGCTGGGGATCGCCGAGGCCGGTCCACCAGTCGGCGGACGGCCAGGCCGCATTGGCCGGCACGTTCGCCAGGCTTTGCGCTGCCTTCAGCGAGGTCGGATCGATCGGCGTGCCGTCCGGATGCAGGCCACCGCTGCTGGCGCAGCCGGCCAGTGCGAAGGTCAGTCCGACCGCTGCCGCAAGGAGATGCAGGCGCATGAGCTTTCGGTCTCGAAGCAGGAGTGGGAGTGGGTCAGTCTTTGTTGCGGAGCGTGTGCAGCACACGTTCCAGGTAGTCGTGCAGATGCTCGCGCTCGGTGGCGTTCAGCGAGCGCTGGGCCGCCTTGAGCACGCGTTCGTTGCAGTCGGTGAGTTCTTGCCACAACGCGGTCCCTGCGGTGGTGAGTTCGATGCGCAGCGCGCGCCGGTCCTGCTCGTGCGGGCAGCGGCGCAGGTAGCCGCGGCGTTCGAGTTGGTCCAGCTGGCGCGTCATCGCGCCGCCGTCCAGTTCCACGGAGCGGGCCAGTTCGGTGGCGCTCATCGGCCCCAGCAGGGCCAGCCGCTTCAATATCAGGAACTGGGTGAAGCGCAGGTCCAGTCCCTTGGCGGCAATCTCGGCCTCGATCGAGCGCACCAGCTCGGAGCGCACCAGTCCGAGCAGGATGCCGAGGCTTTCGCGGGGTTTGGCGGGGGCGTTGGCGCGATTCATAGACGCGCATTCTATTGCCAGAAGAATATTTGTCAAGGCAAATATATTTTACGCAGTGTTTGCCTTGAGAACATTCTGTCGGTGCAGGCGGCGCTGGGCCACGAGGGCCGCCAACTCGTCGTTCACCCAGGCGCGCAAGGCCGGATCGCGCAGCTCGAACAGGCGGAACACGCCAAGTGCGCGCAATACCGGCAGCAGCGCCACCAGGCGCGGCTCCAGGGTGAGACGCAAGGCTTCCGGCGTGGCCGGGTCGAGCATTTCGTGGGCGCATGCCACGAAGGTTTCCAGCGGTGCACGGGAGGGCGCGCTGGGCGCGGGGAGCGGGATCGACGGCATGGCGTTCTCCTGCAAGGCCTGCAACAGGGGGAGACAGGCGGGGGTGCGGGGAAACCGCTGGCGACGGCGGCGGCGATGAGCGCCGTCGCAGGGATTCGGCGGCTGCCGCGCAGCATACGCAGGGCTCGCCACGCAGTGATATCGTTATTCGGTCAATAAATATCGAGAAATGGACATGGGTTCGTGGCACGAGCAACTGCACGACCGCATCGAGCGCGCCGACGGCCCGGCCGTCATCGCGTATTGGGACGAGGGCCAGGCGGCCAGCGAGCAGGGCGGGGAAACCCGCACGCACGACTGGCATCGCCACTTGCGCGGGCAGCTGTACTGCATCGAGAGCGGACTGGTGCACGCGCGCACGCGCTTCGGTTCCTGGCTGCTGCCGCCGCACCGCGCCGGCTGGATGCCGCCGGGCGAACTGCACACCGTGAGCCTGAGCGGGTCGATGAGCGGCTGGGGCTTGTTCCTGGCGCCCGAGGTCTGCACCGGCCTGCCTGAGCACCCCTGTGTGATCGGGGTCAGCGAGTTGCTGCGCGCCCTGGTGCGCCGCGCCAGCGAATGGACCCTCACCGAGTCCCTGGAGCCGGAGCAGGAACGCGTATGCACGGTGATGCTGGATGAATTGCGCCGCGCCACGCACGAACCGCTGCACCTGCCGATGCCGATCGATCGCCGGCTGTTGCGCGTCGCCCAGGCAGTGCTGAAGGCGCCGCACGAAAACCGCAGCCTGGAGGACTGGGCCGGGCGCGTCGGCTTGTCGGTGCGCAGCCTGAGCCGGCTGTTCCGCAGCGAGACCGCACTGAGCTTCGCGCAATGGCGCCAGCAAGCGCGCCTGAGCCGCGCACTGGAGCACCTGGCCGAAGGCATGCCGGTGGCGCAGGTTGCCGAGGCCACCGGCTACGCCAGTACCAGCGCCTTTATCGCGATGTTCCGGCGCGCCTACGGCCTGCCGCCGGCGCGCTATTTCGGCTACGCCGCCACCGCCGGCTGAGCGGCGGGGCGGCGTACCGTTCGCCGCGACACTCAGGGGCGGCTCGCCTGCAGTTCGTCGCGCACCAGCGCGGCAAGCGCCGGGTCGCGGATCGCGAACAGGTCGAACACGCCCAGCGCCTGCAGCGTGGGCAGCAACGCGAGCATCCGCGGTTCGGCTTCGCGGCGCACCGCCTCGGGTGTCGCCGGGTCCAGCATCAGTTGCGCGTTGACCACGAAATCGGTCAACGCGTCGGCTTCCGCCAGCACGCGGTCGGCGGTTTCGCTGTCGGTGATCAGCAGAGACATGTCGATCTCCTTCCATAGCAGCAGGGACGTGGGGAGTGGCCTCGACGTTACCGACGGCGCGTGCGGAACTTCCATCCGGAGCATGCGGGGGACGCGGTGCGAGAGGCCGAGGGGTTGCGCGTTGCACGCAACCGCGGGATATCCCAGCCCGACAGGAGCCGTCCATGACGGACGGGCCGGGACATCCGTTGGATCTGTGGGGTAGCGTCACCATAAATCCCTGGCCAGCACCATGGGGAGACAGTTCCCACTGCTGGTATTCCCACTACCACCCGGCGTCCCACGCATGCAGCATTCCCGGCAACGCAGCGAGTTGAAGGCTTTCTTGCGCGCACGCCGTGCCGCGCTCGCTCCCGAGGCGGTCGGCCTGCCGCGCGGTGTGCGCCGGCTGACCCCTGGCCTGCGCCGCGAAGAGGTCGCCGCGCTCGCCGAGGTCGGCGTCACCTGGTACACGTGGCTGGAGCAGGGGCGGGCGATCAACGTGTCCGCCGCCGCGCTGGCGCGCATCGCGCGGGCGCTGCGGCTGGACGCCACCGACGAGGCCTATCTGTTCTCGCTGGCCGGGCTGGCCCGCGCGGAGCCGGTACGCAACCACGTCGTGCTGCCGCCCACGGTGCAGGGCGTGCTGGACCTGTACCAGGCGCCGGCCTTCGTGCTCGACCCGGTGTTCGACGTGTTGAGCTGCAACGCGATGGCCGAGCGGCTGTACCAGTTCGACGAATTCCACGGCCGCTTCGCCACGAACCACCTGTGGAACGCGTTCATGAACCCGGCGCGGCGGCGCCTGTACGAGCCTTGCTTCGAGCCTGGCATGCTCAATCTGCTCGGGATCTTCCGCGTGAACCAGGCGGCGCACCCCGACGATCCGCGCTTCGACGCGCTGATCGACGCGCTTGTCGAGGCCAGCCCCGATTTCGTGGCGCTGTGGCGCCGCCACCATATCGCGGCGCTCAGTACGTGGATCGCGCACTTCCGCCACCCCGAATTCGGCGAGGTACGCGTGCACTCCAACCGCTTCCCGCTGCGCGACGCCGACGGCATCGCCAGCGGCGCCACCGCGTTCTTCTTCGTGCCGGAGGACGTGGCGACCGCGGCCAGCTTCGCGCGTATCGCACGCCACCTGCAGCATTCCCGCGAGGTGGAGCCTGAGCCGGCCTGAGAGCCTGTTCAATGTCTTCGCGTGGCTCGCGTTGCCCTCGCATGGACGTCAGGTGGTAGCGCGTGGCGCAGCGCCAGCCGGCGGCAGGTCAAGCCGCGTTGCCACCTGGCGGCCATGCGAGGGCAACCCCTGCACCTATAAATTCCGGGGCCGGGTCTGTTTGCCCCCATGCCGGCGTCATCACTCGGTCGTGGACGGACGTCCACTCCCTCGTTCTTCCTTGGCCTGCGCGCAAACAGCTCCCGACGCGGGCCACGCGGAGACATTGAACAGGCTCTGAGGATAAGAGGCCTTTATCGTCGCCATCATCAAAACCATCTTGGCTTATCGGTGCGTGCGGGCCTAGCATGCGGCGACGTTCATCCACGTCGCCACGAATCGCGAGGTCGCCATGCTCCGTCCGCTGCTCTCCAGTCTGCTCGTGCTCAGCCTGCTGCCCTTCGCCGCGATCGCCGGCGACAACCAGGCCCCGCCCGCCATCACCGCCGCCGGCACGATCCACCCGGTACCGAACGCGGCGTACATGCCCGACCGCAACGCCACCTACAAAGTGGTGTTCGCGATGACCAAGCCCAGCGACAAGCCCGACCAGGTGAACCCTGCGCTGGAGCGTGTGGCGCGCGCGGTGAACCTGTACACCACCTCCGGCGTGCCGCTCAGTCACCTGAAGTTCGTCGCCATCGCCTACGGCCCGGCCACCGCACTGGTGCTGGACGACGCGCACTACCGCGCCAAGTTCGGCGTGGCCAACCCCAACCTGGCCGCGATCGCGCAGCTGCGCAAGGCGGGCGTTTCGGTGGCGGTGTGCGGGCAGGCGGTGATCGAGAACCATTTCGAGGACGCCTGGGTGGCGAAGGACGTGGAGGTGGCGCTGTCCGCGCTCACCACGATCACCGAACTGCAGCAGCAAGGCTATGCGCTGATGCCCCTGTAACCCGGCGGGTTACAGGGGCATCAGCCGGACCATGGATGGCCCGACGTCGAACCGGCGCGGTACGCGCTTGTTCGAGCGGAGCCGAGGCCGGCAACAGCCGGACTCGGCGAGCATGAAAAGTGCCGGACGCATTTTTCATGCATCAGGCACCCGCTCTTGCTCTGCTGTTGCACTGGGGAATACCGATGAAGCACAAGCACTCGTGGATAGCTGCCTTCGCGCTCGGCGCGCTGTGCATCACCGCTCAAGCTGCTACCCAAGCCTCCACCCAAGCCAAACCCGACTACCTCCCGCCCTGGAACCCGCCGCCGGAAGGCCTGCAGTTCAGCGTGCCGCCGTTCGACGCCATCGCCGACTTGCACGGCGACGTGGTCGATCCGCAGCTCACGGTGTTCTTCGCCGGCAACCAGTTCATGGTGGTGCACGACCTGGTCGCCGCGTTCAAGCAGGCGCACCCGGAGTACCAGCGCGTGTTCGCGGAAACGCTGCCGCCCGGCATCCTGGCGAAGCAGATCGAGGGCGGCGTCCTGGTGATGGGCAACCTGCGCATTGCGTTGAAGCCGGATATCTACACGGCCGGCAAGGGCGCGGTCGAGCGGCTGCAGAAGCAGCACGACTGGTTCGCCGCCACCGCCGACTACGCGCGCAACCCGCTGGCGATCCTGGTGGCGAAAGGCAATCCCAAGCACATCGAGGGCCTCAAGGACCTCGGCCGCGCCGATGTGCGGGTGAGCATGCCGAACCCGGCGTGGGAGGGCATCGCCAAACAGATCGAGGACGGCTACCGCAAGGCCGGCGGCGAAGCGCTGGATCACGCGGTCATGGTGACCAAGGTGCAGGACGGCAGCACCTTCCTCACCACCATCCACCATCGGCAATCGCCGCTGCGCGTGTTGCAGGGCGAATCCGACGCGGCGCCGGTGTGGTCCACCGAGGCGTACTTCCAGCAGCAGATCCTGCATCACCCGGTCGAGACGGTGGCGATCCCCGCGGCGCAGAATGCTATCGCCACCTATACCGCCGCGCGCCTGAAAGCCGCGCCGCACCCGCAGGCGGCGAAAGACTTCCTCGCCTTCATGCAAAGCCCGACGGCGCAGGCGATCTACCGCAAATACGGCTTCCAGCCGCCGCAATGAAGAGGGCTTGACGATGCGCATGCCTGTCCTTGTCGCCCTGTCCCTGCTGGCCGTGCCGCTCGCCGCCACCGCCGCGACGGCAGCCGGCACCATCGCGCAACAGGGCAACGGCAAGGGCGCCGCGCCGTGCATGGCCTGCCACGGCGTCGACGGTGGCGGCCAGGAAGCCAGCGGTTACCCGCGGCTCGCCGGGCTCGACGCCGCCTATCTCCAGCGCCAGCTGGACGATTTCGCGAACGGCACGCGCGCGAACCCGGTGATGCAGCCGAATGCCGGCGCGCTCAGCGAGGAGGAGCGCGCACAGCTTGCGAAGTACTACAGCGCGATGCCGGTGCCGGCGCACGGCGTTGCTGCGCCGCCCGCCGACGACATTGGCGCGAAGCTGGCTACGCGCGGCGACTGGAGCCGCGACCTGCCTGCCTGCGAGCAATGCCATGCGCCCGGTGGTGTGGGCGTGGGCGCGAACTTCCCGCCGCTGGCCGGCCAGCCTGCCGCTTACATCGCGGCGCAGCTCAAGGCCTGGCAACAGGGCAGCCGCCATAACGATCCACTGGCACTGATGCAGCATGTTGCGAAGCAGCTCAGCCCGCAGGAGATCCAGGCCGTATCCGGCTGGCTCGCCGCGCAGCCGTTGCCGGCCAAGGGAGGCACGCCATGAAATCGCCGTTGCCTATCGCGCTGCTTGGCGCGTTGATGCTCGCCGCGTGTTCGCACCCGGCCGCGGAAGCGCCCATGGCCGCCAACACCGCACCTGCCGCCAGCGTTGCAGGCGCTCCGGTGAAACACGAAGCCCCGCCGGCCTTCGCGCCGCCCGCCGAAGCCGACATCCCGGCCGGCCCGCTGGGCGACGAGATCCGCCTGGGCCGCGCCATCTTCACGGATACCCCCGGGCACGCGCGCGACTACGTCGGCAACGGCCTCAACTGCAGCAACTGCCATCTCGACGCGGGCCGGTTGGCCAACTCTGCGCCGCTGTGGGGTGCGTACGGCATGTATCCGCAGTACCGCAAAAAGAACGGCCACGTGAACAGCTTTGGCGAACGCCTGCAGGGCTGCTTCCGTTTCAGCATGAACGGCAAGGCGCCGCCGCTGGACAGCGACACCATCGTGGCGCTGGAGACCTATGCGTGGTGGATGGCGAAAGGCGCGCCGACGGGCGTGAAGCTGGCTGGTGCCGGCTACCCAAAGCAGGGCTTCAAGCCGCCGCAGCCGCCCGACTATGCGCGCGGCGCCAAGGTCTACGCCGCGCAGTGCGCGTTGTGCCACGGCGCCGACGGCCAGGGCCAGCAGGTGGCCGGGCGCAACGTGTTCCCGCCGCTATGGGGGGCACAGTCCTTCAACTGGGGCGCGGGCATGCACGAGATCGACAATGCGGCCGCCTTCATCAAGGCCAACATGCCGCTCAGCCGCGGCGGCACGCTCAGCGACCAGGATGCCTGGGACGTGGCGATGTACATGGATGCCCATGAGCGCCCGCAGGACCCGCGCTACACCGGCGATGTCGCCGCCACCCGCGCGAAGTACCACGACACGCCGATGTCCTTGTACGGCACCACGATGGACGGCCATCTGCTCGGCAGCGGGGCGGCGAAGTGAGCACGCCCGTGCATCGCCTCACGCCCGCGTTCGGCGTGGCTCCTCAGCTCGACGAGGACGACATCGCCCTGCTGGCCGCGCAAGGCTGGCGCAGCCTGATCTGCAATCGCCCCGATGGCGAGGCGGCAGACCAGCCGGCCGGCGCCGGACTCGCTCAGGTCGCGGCGGCGCATGGCCTTGCATGGCGCCATCTGCCCATCGTCTCCGGGCAATGGCGCGAGGCGGACGTGGCCGCGTTCGCCGACGCCCTGGACGCGTTGCCGGCGCCGGTGCTGGCGTTCTGCCGCAGCGGCACGCGTTCGATCCATCTGTGGGCACTGGCGATGGCGGACACGCTGGATGCCGAAAGCATCCGGCGCATCGCCGCCGATGCCGGCTACACGCTGGACCCTGCCGTGTTGCATCGCGCCCCGGGCGCATCGCGCTGATGCTGTCCGCCGACCTGCTGGCATTGGCCTGCGGTTCGCTGGTCGGTTTCTCGCTGGCGCTGATCGGCGGCGGCGGGTCCATCCTGGCCACGCCGATGCTGCTCTACGTGGTGGGCTTGCGCGACCCGCACCTCGCCATCGGCACCAGCGCGGTGGCAGTGGCAGCCAACGCCTTCATCAACCTCGTGCCGCATGCGCGTGCCGGCCATGTGCGCTGGCCCGCTGCGCTGGTGTTCGCCGCGAGCGGTGTGCTGGGTGCCCTCGCCGGCTCCACGCTGGGCAAACGCGTGGACGGCCACCACCTGCTCGCACTGTTCGCCGTGTTGATGCTGGTGGTGGCGACGCTGATGCTGCGCGGCCGGCGCGACGGTGCGGACGGCAGCTATCCGAAGCCGCGATTGTTTCCCCGTCTTGGTCTTACCGGTTTCGGCGCGGGTGCCTTGTCCGGTTTCTTCGGTATCGGCGGTGGTTTCCTGATCGTGCCCGGCCTGATCTTCGCCAGCGGCATGGAGATCATCGCCGCGATCGGCAGTTCGCTGGTTGCGGTGGGTGCGTTCGCATCGACCACCGCGATCAACTACGCGGCCTCGGGCCTGGTCGACTGGCGCGTCGCCGCGTTGTTCGTGGCGGGCGGCGTGGGCGGCGGCTGGCTGGGCGCGCGCCTGGCGCGGCGGCTGGCGCGCACGCGTGGTGCGCTGAATCTCGTGTTTGCGGTCGCCGTCATTGCCGTGGCGGTGTACATGCTGGTGCGGAATCTGCAGTGGTGAGCGTGGCGTCTTGGATATCGGTCCGTTTGCCTTTTCCACGGCCCTGATCGCCTTGCTGTTCGACTTGGTCGCCGCGCTCGGCACGGCCGGCTTCTTGCACAAACGCGGCCAACCCGAGGCCGGCAACGCGGTGTACCTGGTGTTGGCCGCAGGCCAGCTGCTGGCGCGCACGGTTACCCCGCCACGCTGTTCCCGGGTAGGGATGGCGTGATGCACGACCACTGGATGGGCGAGCTGTCGCGCGCCACGCTGGCCGACCGGTTGCGGCGCATCGCGCCGCAACCCTAGTCGCCGGCCGAATCGGCCCGACGCGGAAACCCGGTCGGGGCAGCGGTGTCACTTGGCTTTGGGAGCGGGCGCCGCAGCGTTCTGCTTGTTCGCCTCGTAGGCCTTGAGCTGGCTTGTCGTGTCCTCGGAGATCTGCCGCAGCTGCGGCATCAAGGTGGTCATCTTGCCCTGCACGTCCTGCATGGTCTGCCCCATCACCGCCGGCATCTTCGCCACCATCGACTGGCCCGAGGGCGACTTGTAGAAGGCGATCATGTCGTCGACCTCCTTCTGCGTGAAGGTCTTGCGGTAGATGTCGACGTACATCGGCTCCATCGAGTCCCACGACAGCTGGCTCTTCATCAGCGTGCTCAGCTTGGCGGTCTGCGCGTCGATGATCTTTTGCTCGCCGGCATCGGCGGGTTGCCCCGCCAGTGCCTGTTCGCTGGCCGTGTGCATCATGCCGTCCAGGCGCGCCTGCATGGCGTCCAGCATCTTGTGCGCCTGAATCACCTGCAGCAGTTGCTGGATCGAGGCGTCGCTGGGTGGCTGGCTGGTCGGCGTGGCCGCGGCGGCCGAGCCGCAGACGAGGAAGCCGGCGAGCAGGCCGAGGGTGATCAGACGCATGGGTACGTTCCTTGTGCTTGGACGGAAAACGGGCCACCGGAAGGGTGACCCGCGTGTTCAGTGTGCGGCGGGTGCCGCCGGTTTCACATAGGTATCGAACAACTCGTCGATGCGCCGGTATTCGTCATACCAGTCGTCGGCGTGCTTGAAGTCGTGGCGTTCCAGCGGATACAGCGAGATCCAGAAGTTCTTCTTGTGCAGCTCGACGAAGCGCTGGTACAGGCGGATGGAATCGCTGGCCAGCACGTTGTCGTCGATCAGGCCGTGTTCGATCAGCAGCGGGTCCCGCAGGTTCTGCGCGTATTCGATCGGCGAGCTGGTCTTGTACGCCTCGGGATCGAGCTGCGGGTCGTTGAGGATGTTCGAGGTGTACTCGTGGTTGTAAGTGACCCAGTCCGCCGGCGGGCGCAGCGCGGCACCTGCGGCGAATTCGCCGGGCGCGCGCAGCAGCGCCATCTCGGTCATGAAGCCGCCGTAGCTGCCGCCGTAGATGCCCACGCGTTTCGGATCGACGCCGTGGTGCTTCACCAGCCAGGCCTTGCCGTCGAGCAGGTCCTCCAGTTCGGGATGGCCCATCTTGCGGTAGATCGCATCGCGCCAGTCGCGGCCGTAGCCGGCGGAGCCGCGGTAGTCCAGGTCCAGCACCACGTAGCCTTGCTGCACCAGCAGGTTCTGGAACATCTGCTCGCGGAGGTAATACGTCTCCTGCTTCGACACGTCCTGCAGGTAGCCGGCGCCGTGCACGAAGATTACCGCGGGGCGCGAGGCGGGTGCAGCGGCGTCGTTGCCTGGGCCGTAGTACTTGGCGTAGACCACGCCGGCGCCATGCGAGGACGGCACTTCGACAAACTGCGGCTGGGTCCACGGCCGCGCGGTGTACGCACGCTTCATGGTGTCGGTGAGTTCGCGCGGCGTGCCGCCGGCCGCCGGTTGCACGGCAAGCTGGCTGAGCAGGTACGGCGCCGAGTGCAGCACGGCGAGCTGGCTGCCGTCGGGCGACAAGCTGAAACCGTCGACGCCTTCATACCGGGTCACACGGGTGAGTTCGCCGCCATCCGCAGGCACGCGATACACGTCGTAGCTGTATGGCGCGACCTTGTTCGCCAGCACGTAGAACCAGCGGCCGTCGGGGCTGGGCGTGGGCTGGCTCACTTCGAAGCGTGCGTCGCCGGTGAGCGCCTTCGCCTTGCCGTCCAGCGGCTTCACGTAGAGGCGCGACCAGCCGCTGGCCTCGCTGAGATACCACAGCGTGCGGCCGTCCTTCAGCCAGCCGAAATCGTTGAAGCTCCAGTTGATCCAGGCGCCGTCGTGCAGGCGGTCCTGCGATACCAGCGCATGGCCGGCGAAGTCCACGCTGGCGATCCAGCGATCCTTGTTGTCGATCGCGCGCAGCTGCACGGCGGCCTGGCTGCCATCGTCGCTCCAGGCGATGCCGCCGCCGCCTTCGCTGGCGATGGTCACCGGGCGCACGCCCGGCGCCTTGAGCGCCTTGGCTTCGTCATCGTGGCCGGCCTTTTCCAGGGCGGCGATGGTCTGGTCGCGGATCGCTTTCAGCGGGTCATCCTTGATGCCGGGCAGCTTGTCGGTCGCCAGCGGCCAGATCTTGTGCGCAGAAAGATCGAGCAGCAGCAGCGACTGCGGCGCGGGGTCGTTGCGGCCCACGTTGGTGCGCGCTTTCTGCACCTCGGTGTAGCCCGACTCGGTGACGTAGTGGATCACCCCCGGCGCTTCGCCCTCGCCATGGTGTGCGGGCTCGGTGACCACCAGCATCCAGCGACCGCCGGGCGAGAGTTCGGTGTCCACCGCCTTGACCTTGTCGCTCAGCCAGAACGGCTGCGGCGCGCGGCCGGGATCGGCGGCGTCCAGCGCCTGCTGCTGCGCGCGGTGGGCGTCGCGGTCGGCCTTGATCTCGCGCAGCGTGCCGAAGGTTTCGAGCTGCTGGCGTTCCAGCGCGTCGGGCTGCTTTGCCTGCGGGTCGTCGGCAAATTTCAGGATCGCGGCAGGCGCAGTGACGCCGCTGGCGAGGTCGTAGCCGTACCAGTCGTTACCGTCGCGGAACTGCAGCGTGCGGCCGTCGGCGGAGAATTGCGGCGAGGATTCCGCTTGCGGCGAGCGGGTCACCTGCACGCGGCGGCCGCTGGCCAACTCCACCAGGAACACGTCGCCGTGCAGGATGAAGGCGGCATGCGCGTGGTTGCGGTCGTACACCGCCGGGCCTTCGGCCTGCGCCATCGCAGCGGGATCGAGCTTGCTGCTGGCGCCGCCTGCGGCGTCCACGCGATAGAGGTCGCGCACGCTGTCGCCGTCGCGCTTCAACGCGTAGTACAGGTTGCGGCCGTCCACGCCCCAGTACGGGCTCTCCACCGCATGGCCGATCCAGTCGGGGCTGGCCATGATGGTTTCCAGGTCCAGCGGAGCGTCGCCGGCCGGCGTTGCGGTGGCGCTGAATGCTGCGGCAGGCAGCACGGTGAAGGCCACGAGGCCGGCAAGCAGCAGTCGGCGCATGGAAGTTCCCTGGGGCAAAAAAACCAGCATAACCGAGCGTGCCCATGCGCAACGGCCACCGTGCTGAAAGTCAGGTGCGCCCCGGGAGGCTGGGCGCTACGCTTGGGGACCGCTTCAGGTGAGGGAGGCTCTCCATGCGCGTCATGCTCGCTTTTTCCTTGATGGCGTTCGCGGCCGCGGCAACCGCCACGGCCGCCCAGCAGACGCCGCCAGCGCCTCGCGGCGACGTATCGCTGATCGACGACCGCGCGCTTCCCCCGCCCGCCTCGCCGCGGCACGAGGACGCCACCACGCTGCACGGGGTGCGCGTGCCCGATCCTTACCGCTGGCTGGAGAATCCCGCCGATCCCGCGGTCCAGGCCTGGATCAAGGCGCAGAACGCGCACACCGAGCAGGTGCTGGGCGCGATGCCCGACGGCAAGGCGATGAACGCGCGGGTGCGTGAGCTGGCGATCACCTCCACCACCCGCTCCGGTCCGTTGCTGGCCGGCGGCACGCTGTTCTACATGCAGGAGACGCCGCCGCAGCCGCAGCCGCAACTGATGGCGCAGTCGTGGCCGGCCGGCACGCCGCGCGTGCTGGTGGATCTCAACGCGAACGGCGGCAATACCGCGATCACCGCCTACTGGCCCTCCCCCAGCGGCCGTTATCTAGCTTATGGCACCGCCGAGGGCGGCAGCGAGCTGACCACCATCCACGTGCTCGACGTGAAGAGCGGCAAGACGCTGGCCGACGCCCTGCCCTGGGCCGGTGGCGGCACCACCCCGCAAGGCCTGGCCTGGGACGCCGACGAGCGGGGCTTCACCTACGTGCGTTTCCCGCCGCCGTCCGCCGGGCAGGAGGTGGTGCAATTCCACGCCGCGCTGGTGCATCACGCGCTCGGCGAGCCTGCCGCCAGGGATGCCGTGATGTTCGGCAAGGACTATTCCAAGGTGGCCGAATACCGCTTGCTGAGTTCGCCCGGCGCGAAGCAGCTTGCCGTGCTGGCCAACATGGGCGACGGCGGCCCGGCCGAAGTCTGGCTGCGCGAAGGCAGTCAATGGAAGAAGGCGCTGGGCAACGAAGCCGACGTGCGCTTCGCGGACTGGGTGGGCCAGCGCCTGTTCGTCGCCAGCTTCGCCGGCGCCCCGCGCGGCAAGCTGCTTGCGGTCGACGCGAACGGCAAAGCCGGCGAAGTGCTGGACCAGCGCGATGGCGCGCTGCAAGGCGTGGCGCCGATCGCCGACGGCTTCCTGGTGGTACGCAGCTGGGGGTCCGACTGGCAGGTGGAGCAATACGACCATGCCGCGAAGTTCGTGCGCCGCCTGCCGCTGCCTGCGCACGGCGTCGGCATCGGCGGCATCGCCGCCGAGCAGGGCCAGGATCGCGCACTGATCGACTACAGCGGCTGGACCCTGCCTTCGCGCTGGGCCGAATACGACGCCAAGGCCGGCACGCTGAAGACGGTGTTCGAGGTGAAGCCCGCCGCCGACTACTCGAAGGTGGAGCTGTACCGCATCGACGGCACTTCGAAAGACGGCACAAAGATCCCGGTCACCGTGCTGGCGATGAAAGGGGTGACGCCGAACGGCGCACGGCCGGCCATCCTCTACAGCTACGGCGGTTTCGACATCCCCGTGTCACCGCACTTCGTCGGCCCCGAGCTGGCGTGGCTGGAACGCGGCGGCGTGCTGGCCTTCGCCAATATCCGCGGCGGCAACGAGAACGGCGAGCTATGGCACCGGCAGGGCCAGAAGCTGCACAAGCAGAACGTGTTCGACGATTTCCACGCCGCCGCGCTGGCGCTCGTCGATACGCATTGGACCGACCGCCGGCACCTGGGCATCCTCGGCGGCAGCAACGGCGGCCTGCTGATGGGCGCCTCGCTGGTGCAGCATCCCGGCGACTACCGCGCCGTGGTGAGCATGGTGGGCATCTACGACATGCTGCGCCACGAGACGGACTTCGCCAACGGCGCCTACAACGTGCCCGAGTACGGCACCGTGGCCGACCCCGCGCAGTTCAAGGCCACGCTGGCGTATTCGCCGTTGCAGAACGTGCAGCCGGATACCGCCTACCCCAGCCGTGCTGCTTACCACCGGCGCGAACGACCCGCGCGTGGCGCCGTGGCAGTCGCGCAAGTTCGCCGCGGCCCTGCAGAACGCCACCGGCTCGCAGCCGCCGATCCTGCTGCTCACCCGCATGAATGCCGGCCATGGCATCGGCGCACCCTTCAGCCAGCGCGTAGGGAACACCGCGTTGATGCTGACGTTCTTTGCGCAGGAGCTGGGTTTGCCGGCGAAGTGAGCGATCAGCCGCCGCGGAACTCGCGGCGGTACAGCGAGGGCGTGGTGTGCAACGCCGTGCCGAAATGCTGGCGCATGGACAGCGCGGTGCCGAAGCCGGCGCGCTCGGCGATGCGTTCGATCGGCTGCGCGGTGGTTTCCAGCAGCCGTTGCGCCAGCGCCAGTCGCTGCGCCAGCAGCCACTGGCCCACGGTGGTGCCGGTGTGCTGGCGGAAGTGGCGGGTGAAGCTGCGCCGGCTCATCGCGGCGCGTGCGGCCAGCGAGTCGAGGCTGTGCGTCGCGTCGAGGTGGCGCGTGGCCCAGTCCAGCGTCTTCGTCAGCGGCGTATCGCGCGCGGCCGCCAGTACGGGTTGCTCGATGTATTGCGCCTGGCTGCCCTGGCGGTGCGGCGGCACCACCAGGGTGCGCGCTACGCGGTTTGCCGCCTCCGCGCCGAGGCGGTGGCGCAGCACATGCAGGCAGCAGTCGATGCCGGCGGCGGTGCCGGCCGAGGTGAGCACGTCGCCTTCGTCCACGTACAACACGCCGGGATCGACCCGTACCCGCGGATAGCGTTCGGCGAAGCGCGCTGCCCAGCGCCAGTGGGTGGTGGCGCGGCGGCCGTCGAGCAGGCCGGCCTCGGCCAGCACGAAGGCACCCAGACACAGGCCGACCACCAGGGCGCCGCGCGCATGCGCCCGCCGGAGTGCGGCCAGCAGCGGCTCGGGCGGCGGCTCGCGTGGATCGCGCCATGAGGGAACCACCACGATATCGGCCCAGGCCAGTGTGCGCAGGCCGTGCTGCGCGACGATGCCGAAGCCCGCCTGGGTGCGCAGGCCGCCGGGTTCGGCCGCGCAGACGCGCAGCTCGAACGGCGGCGCTTCGTCGCCGGCGGCCTCGCCGAACACTGCGCACGGCACCGACAGATGGAACGGACGGATGCCGTCGAACGCCACCACCGCGACGCGCGTCCTGGGCATGCCGAAATCCTCTGCGCTGGATTGGCCCGATTCTAACCAAAAATGGCAATCAGGCCACTGCTGCGGAAGCATCCAGGCGCGGATCATGGCGCCACCGGGACGAGCCGTCCCATGCCTGTGAGGAATGCCGCCATGACCGAAGTCAGCCATCCACGCCGCGCGCTCGTCGTGATTGACGTGCAGAACGAATACGAGAGCGGCGGCTTGCGCATCCAGTACCCGCCCGTGGCCGATTCGCTGCGCAACATCGGTCGTGCGATCGACGCCGCGCATACCGCCGGCATCCCGGTGATCGTGGTGCAACAGTCCTCGCCCACCGATGCGCCGCTGTTCGCCACCGGTTCGCACGGCTGGGAGCTGCATGCGGTCGTCGCCAGTCGCCCGCGCGAGCACTACCTGCGCAAGGCCCTGCCCAGCGCGTTCGCCGGCACCGGCCTGGGCGAGTGGCTGCAGTCGCATGCCATCGACACCCTGGCCGTGGTGGGCTACATGACCCACAACTGCAACGACACCACGATCAAGCATGCCTTCGACGCCGGCCTGCAGGTGGAATTCCTGATGGACGCCTCCGGCAGCGTGCCCTACGCCAACCGTGCGGGCGCCGCCACCGCGGAGGAGATCCATCGCGTATTCGCGGTGGTGGAACAGTCGCGCTATGCGGCGGTGATGACGACCGATGAATGGGTCGCCCATCTCGCCCACGGCACCACGCCGGAGCGGGACACCATCCACGCTTCGCACCAGCGGGCGTTGGCGCGGCTGGTCGTGGCGGCCTGAGCTGCGGCCCGGGATCGCGGCAGGCGCTAAGCTGTGTGTCTTTCCGCCGCGATCCCTGCCATGCCCGCCCTGCTTCCCGCCGTCGAACACGAAACCGCCGCCAGTCCTCGCTACAGCATCATCTGGTTGCACGGGCTGGGCGCGGACGGCCACGACTTCGCGCCGATCGTGCCGGAGCTGGTGGCGGCGGACTGGCCGGCGCTGCGCTTCGTGTTTCCGCACGCACCGGTGCGACCGGTGACGGTCAACGGCGGCATGCCGATGCGCGCCTGGTACGACATTCACGGTTTCGACCTGGTGGCGCGCCAGGACGAGACGGGCATCCGCGCCTCCATCGCGGCCACCGAGGCGCTGATAGCGCGCGAGCGCGAGCGCGGCGTGCCCGACGAACGCATCTTCCTCGCCGGTTTCTCGCAAGGCGGCGCGATCGCGCTGGCTGCCGGCCTGCGCCACACCGAGCGGTTGGCCGGCATCGTGGCGCTGTCCACCTACCTGCCGATTGCTGACACGCTGGCGGCCGAACGCAGCGCGGCGAACGCGGACGTGCCGATCTTCCAGGCGCATGGCAGCTTCGATCCGGTGGTGATCCCGCCGCGCGGCAGCGACAGCCGCGACCTGCTGCAGCGCCTGGGCTATCGCGTGGACTGGCATAGCTACCCGATGGCACACGCGGTCTGTGCCGAGGAAATCGCCGACCTGCGCAGCTGGCTGGGCGCGCGGCTGGGCTGACCCGGCCTGGCGGCCTGAAGGGTAGAAACACTCGAGGTGAAGTGCTTGTCGCGCGGCGCAGATCTTCGGCGATTCGCGGGCCCACGGTGGTTCCATGGGCCAAGCGGCGGCGGTGATGCGCACTGTGCGGCCAGTGTCGCAACCCGGACGGCTTCTACCGTGCAGGCTCCCGATGCTGCGGCATACTGCGCGCATGCGCGAACCCTTCTTTCGCCACCACGACGAACCTAGCCCGCTGCCGGACTTCTGCAGCCTGCCGGTGCTGTTCACCTTGTTGGTGACCGGCGCCCTCGCGGCCACTGTGGTGTGGCTGGCTGAGGGTGACCATCGCGATCTTTCCGGTTACAGCGTGGGCATCCTGTTCGTGACCTGGCTGACGCTGGTGATCGGGGTGACGCTGTGCCTGCTGCGGGCCTGGCTGCAGCGCCTGCCCGGACACCTGCCCTACCTCGCCGCGTGGCTGTTGATCATGCCGATCGTCGGCGCAGCGAGCTGGGTGGCGCATGGCCTGGACGAAGCCTTGCGGATGGGACTGCTCAGCGACGGCATGGCGACCTTCGTGCTCGACAATGTGCTGATCGCGGCCCTGCTCGGTGCGGCGATCCTGCGCTACTTCTACATCGCCGCGCAGTGGCGGCTGCGCCTCGCCGCGGTGACGCGGGCGCAGGTGGAAGCGTTGCAGGCGCGTATCCGCCCGCATTTCCTGTTCAACAGCATGAACACGGTGGCGGCGCTGATTCCGCTCGATCCGGCGGCGGCCGAGCGCACGGTGGAGGACCTGGCCGAACTGTTCCGCGCCGCGCTGGGTCAGCATGAACAAGGCGACGGCACGCTGGGCGAGGAGCTGGCCTTGCTGGAGCGTTACCTGGCGATCGAGCAGCTGCGTCTTGGCGAGCGCCTGCACGTTGAGCGCCAGTTGGACGACTTGCCGCCCGACTTTCCGTTGCCGCGCCTGCTGTTGCAGCCGCTGCTGGAGAACGCGGTGCGCCACGGCGTCCAGCCGCTGCGCGAAGGCGGGGTGGTGACACTGCGCGGCGTACGCGACGGCAACGCCATCGTGATCGAGATCGCCAATCCGCTGCCGCTCTCGCCTGCGCGTGGCGGCAACGGTCATGGCCTGGACAGCGTGCGCCGACGGGTGGCGTTCCGCTACGGCCCGCGGGCGGCAGTGCAGGCCGGGCCGCAGGGCGAACGTTATGTGGTCAGCCTGCGGCTGCCACTGGAAAACAAAGGAAGTGACGATGCGCGTGCTGATCGTCGATGACGAACCGCTGGCGCGCATGCGTCTGGCCGCGCTGCTGGGCGAGTGCGAGGGCGCGGAACTCGCCGGCAGCGTGGGCGACGGCGAGGCCGCGCTTGCCGCGCTCGGCGAGCTGCAACCCGATTTGCTGTTGCTCGACATCAACATGCCGGGCCTCGACGGCATGACGCTGGCCGCGCGGCTGGCCGGGCGCGTACGGCCGCAGGTGGTGTTCTGCACGGCGTACGAGAATCACGCGCTGCATGCTTTCGAGCTGGAGGCGGTGGACTACCTGCTGAAGCCGGTGCGGCTGGAACGTCTGCGTGAAGCGTTGCAGCGGGCGCGCAAGCGCCTCGCCGAGGCGCCGCGCGCCGCCACGGTCTGGCTGCATGCGCGGGTGCGCGACGAGCAGGTACGTGTAGCGCTGGACGAGGTGGTCTGCCTGCTCGCCGAGGAGAAATACGTGTGCGTGCGGCATGCCGGCGGCGAGCTGCTGATCGACGAGTCGCTGCGCCAGCTGGAAGAGGCCTATCCCGAGCAGCTGATCCGCCTGCACCGCAACTGCCTGGTGCCGCCTGCCCGCCTGATCGGCCTGAAGAACCTGTCCGACGGCCGCGTGCTGGCCCGCCTCGCCGGCACCGACTTCAGCCCCGAAGTGAGCCGGCGCAACCTGCCGGCGTTGCGCAAGCTGCTGCGGATGGGTTGAGGCGCGCCGCTGCCTGCGCTTCGCCGCGGCATCGGCGACAATGGCGCACGAGCCAGACCGTGGAGCCCGCATGACCCCGAACACCTTGCGCATCGCCACCCGCAAGAGCGCGCTCGCGCTGTGGCAGGCCGAGCATGTGGCGGCGCTGCTGCGCGCGGTCCATCCGGAGCTGACGGTGGACCTGGTGCCGCTGTCCACCCGCGGCGACGAGATCCTCGACCAGCCGCTGGCGACGATCGGGGGCAAGGGGCTGTTCCTCAAGGAGTTGGAAGTGGCGATGCTGGAAGGCCGCGCCGACCTCGCCGTGCACTCGCTGAAGGATGTGCCGGCGGAACTGGAGCCGGGCTTCGCCCTGCCGGCGATCCTGCCGCGCGCGGATGCGGCGGACGCCTTCGTCAGCAACGATTATGCGGACCTCGCCTCCTTGCCGCTGGGCGCGAAAGTGGGGACCTCGTCGCTGCGGCGGCAGGCGCAGTTGCGTGCGCTGCGGCCGGATCTCGAACTGCTGGACCTGCGCGGCAACGTGGGTACGCGGCTGGCGAAACTGGATGCCGGCCATTACGACGCGATCGTGCTGGCCTGCGCGGGGCTGGAGCGGCTGGCCCTGGCTGCGCGCATCCGCTGCCGGCTCGCCGCGCCGGACTGGCTGCCGGCGCCGGGACAGGCGGCGATCGCGATCGAGGCGCGCGCCGACCAGCCAGCTACGCTGGCCTTGCTCGCGGTGCTGGACGACGCCGATACGCGGCTGGAGGTGAGCGCCGAGCGTGCGATGAACCGGGCGCTGGGCGGCAGCTGCACGGTGCCGGTGGGGGCGTGGTGCACGGTCACCGAGCGCGGCCTGCACCTGCGCGGCCTGGTCGGCGATGCGGCCAGCGGCCGCCTGCTGCATGCGCAGGCGGACGGCGAGGATGCCGAGGCTCTCGGGCTGTCGGTGGCGCAGGCGCTGTTCGCGCAGGGCGCCGGCGAATTCCTCGGAACCGACGGCTAGTCGCCCGGACGCGGTTTGGAAACGAAAACGGCCACTGCAATGCAGTGGCCGTTTTCGCAGAGGGTCCGGATTGAGCCTCGCGATCACAGACGATCGCAGGAATCAAAACCTCAGAAGTTGTAGACCAAGTTGGTGGTGGTCAGCGTATCGGTCTTCTTGATGCCCGGCAGCACGGTGCTGTTGTGGCGCACCTGGAAGCCCACCTTCAGCGCCAGCTTCTTGGTCATGCTGACGGCGAGACCGGCGTCGTTCTGGATGTAGGTGTTCTTGGAGCCCGCTTCGGTGAGGAACGTGTCCTCGAACGAAGTGTTGTCGGTGAGGCGGAATTTGTAGTTGACCAGGCCGCGGGCCACCATCTCGTGCTCCACCGGCTGCGTCTGGCTGATGGTGCTGCCGTTGACGAGCACCGGAAGCGCCGCCGGCCGGTATTCCTTGTAACCGGGGCCGATTTCGAACGACAGCTCGTTGCGGGCGTCCTTCAGCGCGATGTAGCCGTAGCCCAGCGAGACCACGCCCTGCCACAGGTTGGCGCCGAAGTCGTCGTGGTCGTAGCGCGCTGCGCCCACGATGTAGCTGCGCGGGTCGAGCTTGTAGCCCACCGAGGCGCCGCCGTCGTAGCGGTTGGCAGTGGTCTGGAATTCACTGATGGTAGTGCCACCCGGGGTGACCACTTTCTCCTGCACCTTGGTGCGCAGCACGTCGAGGAAGAAGTTGTTCTTCCACTGCTCGTTTTCCTGATTCAGGCCGAGCTTGGCGTTGACGTTCTGCGATCGGGTGTTGCCGGTGGCCGAGGCATAGCCGAACTCGCCCGAGCCGGTCCAGCCGCCGTTGTTGGCGCTGTTGCTGTTGTCGGCGTCCTGCGCCTGCACGGCGAAGCTGGCGCAGGCCGACAGCAGCAGGGCCGCGATCAGAGTCTTGGTCATCGTGAGGGTTCCGTCTCGTTAAACAATTGTGAGTCGACCACCTTAACGGAACGGCTTGAATTTTCAATGAACATGGCCCGATCAGGCCTGCTTCGTGTCTGCCGCCTCGGCCAGCGCGGCCTCGTACAGATAGCGATCCAGCAACTGGCCCACCACACAGCCGGGCGCGGCGAGCGCGGCGGCCGTCAGGCTGCCGGCGGTGCCGCCCAGCAGCAGCGCCGCGCAAGGCAGCGCATAAGTCAGCAGCGCGGCGACCAGACGGGCGGGAAACCGGCCGCGGTTGCCCGCGCTCCCTCCGGCGGATGCCTCGAGCTCACGCAGGGATTGCCACAGCCCGCTTTCGATCAGGCCCAGTCCCAGCGCCAGTGCCAGCAGCAACAAGACCCACAGATAGGCGTCGTGGCCGCCGTCGAACCCGCCCTGCGCCAGCAAGGTCAGCCACAACCAAAGGCCGCCGGTGTAGGCCGCAGCGGTGATGCGGCACGTCGGCAGCAAGGCGGTTGCGCGTTGCAGCGACGACGGCAGACAGGCGCGGTCGCCGTGGGTGGCCTGCAACAGGCTGACGAGGCTGCACAGCATCAGCAACGCGCCGGCCAGCCGGGTGATCCAGAAACCGTTGTCGCCGTGCGCCAGTCCCGCCACCGCTAGCACCGGCAACCAGGTGGCCAGGGCCATCAATGCGGAGCGTGTGGGGCGATGCCTCGGGCGTGGCTGCCAGCCGTGCCATACGGCGAGCCCCGGTATCCGCAGACAGGCCAGCACCAGACCGGCAGCTACCAGCACGGCGCCCAGTCCCAGCGGGATCAAGGTGCCGCTGCGTCCCAGCCGGCTCAGTCCCAAGAGCAGGGACAGGCCCAGCCACAACCATACGCCGTAGCCGCCGATCGCCAGCACTTGCAGCAGTGCCGCGGCGCGGGTCGGGCGGGCGATCAGCGTCGTTGTGGCCGTGCCGGCGGCGATCGTGCCTGGCCACGCGCGGGTGGATTGCATGGGGATACCGTCTGGGGAAGGCGGGGTTGCCAAGCTTAAGCCAGCCGCCATGCGTGTGGGTTAGGCATACGTTCGGCAGGCTTGCGGGCGCCGGCAGCCGTACCCATGCTAAGCATCCCGTTCTGCGCCACTGCCGCGACCGACGAGCCCACCATGGACCGCTACGAACGCATCCTCACCTTGCATCGCCTGCTGAAGTCGGCGCATTACCCAGTGCCGCTGCCGAAGCTGATGGACGAGCTCGAATGCTCGCGCGCCACGTTGTACCGCGACATCGGCTTCCTGCGCGATGCGCTGGGCGCACCGATCGAAAGCGCCGGCGGCGAGCATGCCGCGTTCCGCTACGAGCTGAGCGAAGGCGAGCGGTTCGAATTGCCGGGCCTGTGGCTCACCTCCGACGAACTGGCCGCGTTGCTGGCTTTGAACGAACTGATCGGCCGCAGCGGTCCCGGCGTGCTGGCCGGTGCGCTGGCGCCGTTCAAGTCGCGCATCGAGCACCTGCTGTCCGACCGCGGCAGCGGCAAGGCGCTGCCGGTCGAGCGCATCCGGGTGATCCCGTGGGGCGCGCGCAAGCTCGACCAGCAGGCATTCCGCATCGTGGCCGGTGCGGTGCTGGAGCGGAAGCAGCTGCGCTTCCGCTACCGCGCGCGCACCACTGGCGCCGACAGCCGCCGCACCGTGTCGCCGCAACGCCTCACCCATTACCGCGACAACTGGTATCTCGACGTGTGGGACCACGACCGCGAGGCGCTGCGCAGCTTTGCGGTGGACCGCATCGCCGAGGCGCAGGCGATGGATGCCCCCGCGCGCGACGTGCCCGAGGTGGAGCTCGATCAGGCGCTGGCTTCCAGCTACGGCATCTTCGCCGGCCAGCCCAAGGCCTGGGCCACGATCCGCTTCTCCTCGCATGCCGCACGCTGGGTGGCCGACGAGCACTGGCATTCGCAGCAGAAGGGCGAGTGGCTGTCAGACGGCCGCTACGAATTGCAGCTGCCGTATTCCAACTCGAAGGAATTGCTGATGGACGTACTCAAGTACGGCCCGGACGCGGAGGTGATCGCGCCGCTGCCGCTGCGCGAGGAAATGAAGATCCTGTTGCAACTGGCCCAGGGCGCGTACCAGGGTTCGCCGCGCTGAGGCGCTACAGCAAGGTCGATTGCGGCGCCGTGTAACTCAGCGCGCCGTTTTCGACATGCGCCGCCGAGGTCCATGGATGTACCACGCTGTGGTGCAGGTCGAGGATATGGATCACCTCGATGCCGCGCTGCTTCAGCACGTCGGCGATGATCGAGCGATGGCAGCGCCACCACACGGCCTCGGCGCACATCACCGCGGTGCGCTGGCATGCCGCGAACGCCAGCAGCGCCGCCAGGCCTTCGGCGAATTCCGTGCTGGCGAGGTGGTCGGCGTAGCCGCGGAACGCGGCATTGCGCCAGGCGGTGTTCGGCGAATCCGTGCGTGGCCGCCGTCGCCCGCCCAGCTGTGGAAACCACTGGTAGCCGATGCCATGGGCGGGCAGGCTTTGCGCCAGCGCGTCGCGCGTGAACTGCGGCTGGCGTCGCGAGCCGGGGAAGCGGCGCACATCGGCGATGGCCTCGATGCGGAAAGCCGCAAGCAGGGCCAGGAAATCCTCCAGCGTGCGGGTGGAGTGGCCGATCGTCCAGATCGTGGCGGGAGAGGCGGCGCTCACGCGATCTTCTGCAGTGCCGCGCCTTTGTGCATGGCGACGTGGTCGGTCTTGTCGCTCTTGATCTCGTACTGCGGATCGTCGGGGCTGCAGTGGCGCGGGTAGCCCTTGTACAAGGTGTCAGCGGTATGCACCTTCAGGATGTGGCCGGTGACGTAGCCGGCCTCGGAATTCCAGCGCACGTGATCGCCGACGTGGAACTGCTGGCTCATGGCGGCGGTCTCAGCCTGTTGACGATGCCGGTCATTTTCGCACTGGCGGCGTGCACGCAAGGTCGCCGCCTGCAAGGTGCGCGACGGCAGGCTAGGATGGCGGCAACCCGATAGGAGTACGACATGCAAAGCGGCAATCCCGCACTCAACAAGAACACCTTCCTCGACGCAGCCAGCGGCGCGGTGTTCAGCCGCGACGACGGCGCCATGACGCTCAACGGCACGGTGAACAAGACCGGCCTGATGCTGCTGCTGGTGGTGGTGGGCGCGATGTTCAGCTGGAGCCGTTTCGCCGGCCCGGCCAGCCTGCCGGCCCTGGGGCCGCTGGTGCTGGCGGGTGCACTGGTGGGCTTCGTGCTGGCCATGGTCACCACGTTCAAGAAGACCTGGGCGCCGGTCACCGCGCCGTTGTACGCGCTGGCCGAGGGCGTGTTCGTGGGTGCGCTGTCGGCGATCTTCGAAATGCGCTATCCCGGCATCGTGATGCAGGCGGTGGCGCTGACCTTTGGCACCATGGCGGTATTGCTGATGGGCTATCGCAGCGGGCTGATCCGCGTCACCGACAAGTTCCGCGCGGGCGTGGTGGCCGCCACCGGCGGCGTGCTGCTGGTGTACCTCGCCAGCTTCGTGATGGGCTTCTTCGGTCATTCCTTCGGCTTCATCGCCGGCAGCAGCGGCATCGGTATCCTGTTCAGCCTGGTCGTGGTGGTGATCGCCGCGCTGAACCTGGTGCTGGATTTCGACATGATCGAACAAGGCGTCAACGCCGGTGCGCCGAAATACATGGAGTGGTACGGCGCCTTCGCGCTGGTGGTTACCCTAGTGTGGCTGTACCTTGAGATGCTGCGCCTGCTGTCGAAGTTGCAGTCGCGGAATTAAGCGATAGCGGGACAGGGCAGCCCTGCCCTTTCCCCACACGTCGAATCGGTCACCTCGTGCCTGATCGCGGGCCATCCGTCCTTGGGTGGCCGCGGCGGACCGAGGCGGCGGGGCGGCATCAGCTAAGCTGATCGCCGACTCCGCTGCCATGGACTTGCATGAGCCAGTTCGCCCTGTTCGGCCAGCGCCGCTTCGCGCCATTCTTCTGGACGCAGGCGCTGGCGGCGTTCAACGACAACGCCTTCCGCAACGCGCTGCTGGTGCTGGTGGCCTTCCAGCTGGGGCTGGATGACCGTGCGGCCTCGATCTACACGAACTTCGCGCCGGCGCTGTTCATCCTGCCGTTCTTCCTGTTCTCGGCCAGCGCGGGCCAGCTGGCGGAGCGGTTCGAGAAGACCCGCATCATCCGCTGGGTGAAGCTGTTCGAGATCCTGGCGATGGTGGTGGCCGCTGCGGGCTTCATCACCCACCACGTGTCGTTGCTGCTGGTGGTGTTGTTCATGATGGGGCTGCACTCCACCGTGTTCGGGCCGATCAAGTACGCGATCCTGCCGCAGGCGCTCAAGCCCGGCGAGCTGGTGGGTGGCAACGGCCTGGTGGAAATGGGCACGCAGTTGGCGATCCTGCTAGGCATGGTCGCGGGCACCACCGCGATGGGCGAGGCCGGCCCGTGGCTGGCGGCGGCTATCACCATCGGCGTGGCGGTGGTCGGTTATTTCGTCAGCCGGGCGATTCCACCGGCGCCGGCCACGGCGCCGGAGCTGAAGATCAACTGGAACCCGTTCGGCGAGACTGCGCGAGTATTGCGCATCACTCATGCCGATCGCGCGGTGTGGAATGCGGTGCTGGGCATCTCCTGGTTCTGGTTCTTCGGCACCGTACTCGTCGCGCAGCTGCCGATCTACACGCGCGAGACGCTGGGCGGCGACAACTCGGTCTATACCCTGGTGCTCACGCTGTTCTCGATCGGCAGCGGCCTCGGCGCGCTGGCCTGCGAAAAGCTCTCCGGCCGGCGCGTGGAGATCGGCCTGGTGCCGCTGGGCGCGTTCGGGCTCACGGCATTTGGCGTGGATCTGTACTTTGCGCGACACGGCCTCGCGCCCGTACGCGGGCTGAGCTGGCTGGGCTTCCTGCACACGCCGGGCAGCTGGCGCGTGGTGCTCGATCTCACCCTGATCGGCGCCTTCGCGGGCCTGTACGTGGTGCCGTTGTTCGCCTTCGTGCAGGCGCGTGCGCCGCGCGAAAAGCTCTCGCGCATCATCGCCGGCAACAACATCATGAATGCCGTGCTGATCGTGGCTGCGGCCGGCTTCGGCCTGGGCTTGGGTGCGCTGGGGCTGGATGCGGTGCAGATCTTCCTAGCCGCGGCGCTTCTCAACGTGTTGGTGGCGGCCTACATCTTCACCTTGGTGCCGGAGTTCATCCTGCGCTTCGTCACCTGGCTGCTCACCAGCACGCTGTACCGCGTGCGGGCGGACGGGCTCCAGCACATTCCCGAGGAAGGGCCGGCCCTGCTGGTATGCAACCACGTCAGCTTCGTGGACCCCTTGCTGTTGATGGCGAACCTGCGCCGGCCCACGCGCTTCGTGATGTATTACAAGATCTTCAACATCCCGCTGCTGAAGTTTCTGTTCACGACGGCGAAAGCCATCCCGATCGCCGGGCAGAAGGAAGACCCCGTAGTGCTGCAACAAGCCTATGACGCGGTGGATGCGGCGCTGGCCGACGGCGAGCTGGTGTGCATCTTCCCCGAGGGCGCGTTGACCCGCGACGGTGCGATCGCGCCGTTCCGCCCCGGCGTGGAGAAAATCCTCGCGCGCCGCCCGGTGCCGGTGCTGCCGATGGCGTTGCGCGGGCTGTGGGGCAGCATGTGGAGCCGGCGCGATTCCGCGCTGCACCGCGCACGCCTGCCGCGGCGCTTCCGCGCACGGGTGGAGCTGGTGGTGGATGCCCCGCTGCCGCCGGAGCGCGCCAGCGCGGCGGCGCTGGCGGCGCGTGTGCGCGAGCTGCGCGGCGAGATGGCCTGACCGCGGTCCCCTTTTCCTGCCGGTATCCGGCCGGAATTGGAGTTCAGCGTACCCAGCCGCCGATTACGATCAGCGCCACCATGCTCAGCCAGGCCAGCAGGGCACGCAGCAGGGCGCCGCGCAGTCGGCGCAGCTCCAGCAGCGGATCGCTGCGTTCCTCGGCGTAGCCTTCGCCGCCTTCGATGTCGACCTGGATGTCCGCACGCGCCGCGGCGCCGAGGAAGCCCGGCCCTTCGCGATACCAGCCGTTCGGCAACGCCTGCTGGTGCCAGCGTCGCCACGCGCCGATCACCGCGTCCCAGTGGCCGACCAGGGCGAGGGTGAGCACCATCAGCTGCGCCGGCAGCCAGTCCAGCGCGTTGGCAACATGGCGCGCGGTAGTGCGCGCCTCAGTGTCGAGGCGCAGCGTGTCGTCATGGCCCAGCGCCCGCGCCAGCCGGTACAGCAGCGCACCCAGCGGCCCGAACAGGAAGAACCAGAACAGCACGCCGAAGCGCCGCCGCAGCGCGGCATAGACGGTGGCCTCGCCCAGTTCGGCCGCGCGCCACGGCACCTGTTCGCCGTCTTCGCCCAGCGCCTGCGCGGCGGCTTCGCGGCTGGCGCCGTCCGGTGCGGCGAGGATCGCTTCGAGATCGGCTTCGAACGCATGCGGGCCGAAGCAGAACAGCAGCACCGCCAGCGCGAACAGCAGGTGCAGCAAATCGGCCAGCGGCGGCAGGCGCAGCAGCCAGATCGCCAGCGCGCACAGCACCAGCGGCAGCAGCAGGGCCAGCACCACGCGACCGGTGCCGGTGGTGTCGTTCAGCTGTGCGACCCAGCGACGGAAGCCGGCATCGTTGCGCCAGTGCGCGAGGCGCGGCTGCCAGTGCAGCAGGCCGAGGGCGATCAGGGCGACGAGCAGACGGATAGCCATGCGCGGGGACTCCGTGAAACGGTCTCGCATTGTATGCGAGGCGCCTTGCCGTCACATGGCACGCAGCGGTGCGGCTCAGGCGTGCTCGGTGCGTGCCGCGAACAGCGTGTCGAGCTCCATCCCGGCGCGTTCGCGCAGCCAGTGCTGCAGCAGCCGGTAGGACACCGACAGCGGCGTGGACGGCAGGAAGCTGCCGTCGGCGATGCCGTCGGCGATCTGCCGCGGCGTGAACCAGCGCGCGTCTTCCAGTTCGCGGTCGCGCAGGCGGATGGTGGGGTCGCGCGCGATGGCGGTGAAGCCCACCATCAGCGAGGCCGGCATCGGCCAGGGTTGCGAGGAGTGGTAGTCCACCTCGCCGACGATCACGCCGGATTCCTCGGCCACCTCGCGGCGTACCGCGTCCTCCAGCGCCTCGCCCGGCTCGATGAAGCCAGCCAGCGTGGAGTAGCGCCCGGCCGGCCAGCCGGCCTGGCGGCCGAGCAGGCAGGCGCCGTCGTGTTCCACGATCACGATGATCGCGGCGTCGGTGCGCGGGAAATGCATGCGCCCACAGGCCGCGTTCGTGCAGTGCATGCGGTGGCCGGCGGAAACGATGGCGAGCGGTGCGCCGCAGTGCGCGCAATACCGCGTCTCGCGGTGCCAATGCGCCAGGCCCTTGGCGTAGGCGAACAGGCCGGCTTCATCGGCAGGCAGCAGCAGGCCGGCCTCGCGCAGACCGGCGCGACGCGCGTGCAGCGATGTTTCCAGCGCCTCGGCGCGCGCCTCGTCCGCCAGCGTCAGCAGGAAGTGCGGACGACCATCGGCGATGCCGAGCAGCCAGGCCGGCGCCTCGGCGCAGAGCTGTTGGCGCTCGCTGGCATCGAGCCAGCGCAGTGCGTCGCGGTCTGCTTGCACGAAGGCGCGACCCTCCGCGTCGAGCAGCAGGAAACGCGTGCCGGGCGCGACGGATTGTGCGTCGACCCATGCCGCGTCGTCGCGGCGCTCGGCCATGCGGTCGAGGGTCAGGCTGAGTCCGGCGAAGGTGTTGTCCTGCGTCGACGCGCCCATGTTCAGGCGGAGAACGAGGAGCCGCAGCCGCAGGTGGTCTTCGCGTTCGGATTGCGTATCACGAACTGCGAGCCGCTGAGGTTCTCGCTGTAGTCGATCTCGGCGCCGGTGAGGTATTGCAGCGACAGCGGATCGCACAACAGGGTCACGCCTTCGCGCTCCAGCGCGAAGTCGTCCTCGGCCTGGGCCTCGTCGAAGGTGAAGCCGTACTGGAAGCCCGAACAGCCGCCGCCGGAGATGTACACGCGCAGCTTCAGCGCGGGATTGCCCTCTTCCGCGATCAACTCGTGCACCTTGCGTGCGGCGGCTTCGGTGAACAGCAACGGCGCACCACTGCTGCGGTAATCGGGGGCGGTGGGAAGCGGGACGACGGTATCCATGGCACTCAGATGGGGGCGCGGGCGGGCGGTACAAGCATACTTCGCCCGCCCTGCCATAACATGACCGTCGTCCGGTTGCGGCGGGCGCTCAGCTCTGCATCTTGCTCTGCAGGTAGCGTTCCGCGCCGATGTCCTTGACCAGGCTCTGCTGGGTTTCCAGCCAGTCGATGTGCTCTTCCTCGTCGTGCAGGATGCCCTTGAACAGGTCGCGGCTGACGTAGTCGGCGATGCCTTCGCTGTGCGCGATCGCGGCGCGCAGGTCTTTGGCGGCGGCCAGTTCCAGGTCGAGATCGCCCTGGATGCACTCCAGCACGTTCTCGCCGATGCGCAGCTTGCCCAGGTGCTGCAGGTTGGGCAGGCCGTCGAGGAACAGGATGCGCTCGATCAGGCGATCGGCGTGCTTCATCTCCTCGATCGATTCCTTGTACTCGTGCTCGGCCAGTTCCGCGTAGCCCCAGTCCTTGAACATGCGGTAATGCAGGAAGTACTGGTTGATCGCGGTCAGCTCGTTGTAGAGCACCTTGTTGAGGAATTCGATGACCTTGGCGTCGCCCTTCATGGCCGTCTCCGCTGGCGGGGAAATGCGACGACTATACGAAGTTCGCCGCCTCGGAGGCGGAACACGAATGGCAATGGTTTGCGCGTGGGAACGCGCAGGCGGCTCAGGCGACTGCGACGAAGGCGGGCAGCCCGGCCGTGGCCCCGCTCTGTTCGACCGCCTGCTGCAGACAATCGCGCGCTTCGGCTTCACAGCAGCCGCAGCAGTCCGAACAGCCAGTGCGCGCCTGCAGTTCGGCGAAGCTGCGCACGCCGTCGGCGACTTCGCGGCGGATGTCGTGGTCGGTGACGGCGTTGCACAGGCAGATGTACATGCCGCGCATAAGAACGCAAATGCGAATGATTGTCAACTATCGGCGTGCTGCCGCCGCTCAGGCGGCGCGCCAGCCGTGCCGTGGCTCGTCGGGCGGGACGTCGCCGTCCTCGCGTGGCGGCGCGTTGCCCAGCTCGATCCGGCACATGCCTTCCACCAGTGGCGCGAAGTGGCGCAGGGCGCGTTCGTATACCTGCCGCTTGAAGTTCACCACATGGGCGGCCGGGTACCAGAAATCCACCCAGCGCCAGATGTCGAACTCCGGCTTGTCGCAGGCATCCAGCCGCAGCGAGGCTTCGTCGCTGACCAGTTTGAGCAGGAACCACACCTGCTTCTGGCCGATGCAGGTTGGCCGCTGGTGCTGGCGTACATAGCGCTGCGGCAGCTTGTAGCGCAGCCAGCCGCGGGTGGAGGCCACCACCTCGACGTGTTCGGGCGCCAGGCCGGTTTCCTCTTCCAGCTCGCGGTACATCGCTTCCAGTGGCGTTTCGTCGCTACGCATGCCGCCTTGCGGAAACTGCCAGCCGTCGCGGTTGATGCGGCGCGCCCAGAACAGACGGCCGTCCGCGTTCAGCAGCACGATGCCCACATTCGGGCGATAGCCATCGATGTCGATCATCTCGTCATCCTCGGGCCATGTCGCGCGCCGGCAGCAGCTGGCGCGCGCAAGGCGATGGCTGGATTCAACCATGCAGGCCGAACCGCGGCAAGCCGAAAAACTTGAACCGGAGCGTGCTCGCCATTAAACTGCCGCGCCCCGCCTCCAGGATCGCAGCGATCCGTAGCGGCGGCTTCCCCCATGGCTATGTAGCTCAGCCGGTTAGAGCACAGCACTCATAATGCTGGGGTCGGTGGTTCGAGTCCACCCATAGCCACCATGCGCTCCCTCCCGCGCCCGTGCGATCCGCGGTCGACGGAACGCCGGAGCAACAGCATGCGTATCTTCAAGGTATTCCAGATCGAGGCGGCACACCGTTTGCCCAACGTGCCGCCGGGACACAAGTGCGCGCGTCTGCACGGGCACTCGTTCCGCGTGGAAGTACACGTGGCCGGCGAGCCGGGCGCACAAAGCGGCTGGGTGATGGATTTCGCCGACGTGAAAGCGGCTTTCGCGCCGCTGTTCGAGCAGCTCGATCATCACTACCTCAACGATATCGAAGGCCTGGAGAATCCCACCAGCGAGATGCTGGCGCGCTGGGTCTTTCAGCGGCTGGAGCCGCGCCTGCCGGGCCTGGACGAAGTGGTGGTGCACGAGACCTGCACCTCCGGCGCCAGCTGCAGCCGGGGCCATCCTTGACGCGGTGCGATGACAGATTCGTGACACGCAAAATGCTGTGTTACATAAATATTTTCACACTGGTCTGGTCAATCGACAAAAAATATATTGCATTGCACAAAAGAGCCTGCTAGAGTCGCTTCCACTAACCGCATACCCCAGCGAGGGCAAGCTCATGACTCAGCAGTTCAGCAACCAGTTTTTCGCTTACACCAAGCAGGTCACCGAGGGCGCGTTCAAGGCGCAGTCGCTGGCCCTGAAGAGCCTGGAGACGGTCGCCGGCCTGCAGCTCAAGGCCTTCGAGCAGCAGACGCGTGATTCGGCCGCGTTCGTGGCCGAGGCGCTGGAGACCCGCGACGCCGATGCGCTGCGCAGCCTGTGGGAAAAGGGCGCCAGCCTGAGCCGTGAGCAGGCCGAGCGTGCGGTGGCGGTTTCGCAGGAAATCATCGCCGTGACGCAGAAGGCGGCGGAGTCGCTGCAGGCGCTCGTGCAGGAACAGCGTCAGGCCGCCAACGAGGCGGTGGCTGCGCCGGCCGCGAAGAAGGCTGCGAAGTAAGGTTCGCGATACAACCCCGAGTGGCATCCTGCCGGCGGCTCTCCCCTCCCGCATGGCAGCAAGGGCCGGACTTCCCCAGTCCGGCCCTTTTCTTTAGCTGAATCAGGCGACAGCGGACACGCGCCGGCAGCCATGCGGCGGTCGCGGGACAAGTTGCCGCAGCGTTCGCGGCTTGTCGCTGCAAGCAGGGCACTGATATACTTTTACGGATTGGATCGTAGTTCGTGGCCGGTATCGGTGCCACTTGGTGGAAGCCGGTGCGGAGAGGTTACGTGCTCAACAGTCTCGACGCCGGTCGGCGCCTCGCACTGCGCACGATGCTGCTGCAGCTTGCGGTGGCGGCGATGGTCGGCGCGATGTTCCTGCTGAAGGGGCATCGGGAGGCGGTTTCGGCTGCGGCCGGGGGTTTCACGGTGGCGCTGGGTACCGCGCTGATGTCCGTGCAGGCCTTCGGGCGGTTGGTCGGTGGCGCGGCGGCTTTCGTTCGCCTGCTGCTCGGCATGCTGCTGAAGTGGGCAGTAGTCGTCGGCGGGCTGGGGTTGATCCTGTTTCATTACAAGTTGCCGCCGCTGGCTGCCGTGACGGGGCTGGTGGCTGCTTACGCGGTTTATCTGCTGGCGTTCAGATTCAAGGGTTGAGGCATGGCAAGCGAGCCGGGCGGTCTTACCGAATACATCCAGCACCACCTTACGCATCTCGTTCCGCAGGCGAGCAAGGAAGGTTTCTGGGCAGTACACATCGACTCGATCACGGTGTCGCTGGTGCTGGGCGTAGTGTTCTGCCTGTGGTTCTGGTCCAAGGCGCGCAAGGCTACCGCCGGTGTGCCAAGCAAGGGCCAAGCCTTCGTCGAAATCATCCTCGAGTTCGTCGACGGCCAGGTCAAAGACGTGTTCCATGGCGATCGCCGCTTCCTCGGCCCGCTGGCGCTGACCGTGTTCGTCTGGGTGTTCCTGATGAACGCGATGGACTTGCTGCCGGTCGACTTGCTCCCCTGGATCACTGAGAAGTTCGGCATCGGCCATTTCCGCTCGGTGCCGACCGCGGACACCAGCATGACGTTCGCGATGTCGATCACGGTGTTCCTGCTGATCATTTTCTACAGCTTCAAGGCCAAGGGTGCCAGCGGCTTCATGCACGAGCTGTTCACCGCGCCGTTCGGCAAGCATCCGTTGCTGTGGCTCCCCAATTTCGCGCTGAACCTGGTTGAGCTGCTGTCCAAGCCGGTGAGCCTGGCGATGCGACTGTTCGGCAACATGTACGCGGGCGAGCTGGTGTTCATGCTGATCGCCGGCCTGTTCAGCGCAGGCGCGGGCGTGGCCGGCTGGGCGCTGTATGGCGCCGGCATCATCGGCTACACGGTGTGGGGCCTCTTCCACATCCTGATCATCTCGATCCAGGCCTTCATCTTCATGGTGCTGACCATCGTGTACATCTCGATGGCGCACGACCATCACTGATTCCGTTTCAACCCTTCAACGCAAAACCGTTTTTTCGAGGAGATCACCGTGGACCAAGTCGCCGCTCACATCGTTCAAATCGCCCAGGTGCAGGGCTTCACCGCCATCGCGCTCGGCCTGATCATCGGCCTCGGCGCCCTGGGTGCCTGTATCGGCATCGGCGTGATGGGTTCGAAGTTCCTGGAAGCCGCTGCCCGCCAGCCGGAGCTGGTGCCGCTGCTGCAGGGCCGCATGTTCCTGCTGGCCGGCCTGATCGACGCGGCGTTCCTGATCGGCGTGGCGCTGGCCATGTACTTCGCCGTGGCGAACCCGCTGCTGTCGAAGCTGGGCTGATGTCCTAGGCGGCGCCTGGCGCCGCCGTTCTCTCGGCGCGGATCACTCGATGTCCGCGCCGGTTCCATTCCGTATTTGCAGGTAACGCAGCGATGCTTCCCAACGGCACTCTGATCGGCGAAATGATTGCTTTCGCCATCTTGATCTGGTTCTGCGTCCAGTTCATCTGGCCGCACATCAACAAGGCCATCGAGGAACGGCAGATCAAGATCGCCGACGGCCTGAGTGCCGCCGAGCGCGCGCATGCCGAGCTGAAGGACGCCGACACCAAGGTGGCGGACGAGATCCGCAAGGCGCGCCAGCAGGCGTCCGAGATCATCGACAAGGCGCAGCAGCAGGCCAACGGCATCCTCGACAAGGCCCGTGCCGACGCCATCGTCGAGATCAACCGGCTGAAGGCCGTGGCGCAGGACGACATCGCCGCGATGGCCCAGCAGGCGCGCGAGCAGCTGCGTGAGCGCGTGGGTGCGCTGGCCGTGCAGGGCGCGTCCAAGATCGTGCAGCGCGAGGTGGATGCCTCGACGCACAAGGCGCTGCTCGACCAGCTCGCCGCCGAGGTCTGATCCATGGCCCAGGCAATCACCCTCGCCCGTCCCTACGCCCGCGCCGCGTTCGAGCTGGCTCACGCCAGCGGTGCGCTGGCCGCGTGGTCGCAGGCGCTGGCGTTCGCCGCCCAGGTGGCGGCGGATCCGCGCGTGGCCTCGCTCGGCAACGATCCGCGCGTGCAGCCGGCGCAGCTGGTGGCGCTGCACCTGCCCGAGGGCATGGCCGCCGACGCGCAGTTCGCGCAGTTCCTGGGTGAACTGGCCGAGCACCGCCGCATGGCGTTGCTGCCGGAAGTGGCCGCGCTGTACGAGCAGTACCGGCGCGAGTCCGAGTCGCAGCTGCTGGTGAAGGTGACCAGCGCGATGGCGCTGGACGCGGCCCAGGCCGAGCAGCTCAAGGCTTCGCTGAAGCGCCGCTTCAAGCGCGAGATCGAACTGGACGCCCGGGTCGATGCCTCGCTGCTGGCCGGCGTGGTGATCGACACCGGCAGCGAAGTGATCGATGGTTCCGCGCGCGGGCGCCTCGAGCGCCTCGGCAGTGCACTGAGTCAGTAGTTTCGTGCGCAGCCCGGCTCGCGCCGGGCCGGTCGCAACAAGACAACATCGCGTTTCCAAATTTCAGGATATCGACATGTCCAGCACCACTCTCAACC
Source organism: Dyella agri (assembly GCF_044904705.1). Lineage (NCBI taxonomy): Bacteria > Pseudomonadati > Pseudomonadota > Gammaproteobacteria > Lysobacterales > Rhodanobacteraceae > Dyella > Dyella agri. The sequence continues at coordinate 30,255 of NZ_JADIKL010000014.1, read as the reverse complement.
CGTCCGAGATCAGCGAACTGATCAAGAACCGCATCGAGCAGTTCAAGCTTGGCGCGGAGGCCCGCAACGAGGGCACGATCATCAGCGTGTCCGACGGCATCGTGCGCATCCACGGCCTGGCCGACGTGATGCAGGGCGAAATGATCGAGCTGCCGGGCAACGCCTACGCGCTGGCGCTGAACCTGGAGCGCGACTCGGTCGGCGCGGTGGTGCTGGGCGAATACCAGCATCTGCGCGAAGGCGACGTCGCCAAGACCACTGGCCGCATCCTCGAAGTGCCGGTCGGCCCCGAGCTGCTCGGCCGCGTGGTCGATTCGCTGGGCAATCCGATCGACGGCAAGGGGCCGATCAACGCCAAGCTCAGCTCGGCGATCGAGAAGGTCGCGCCGGGCGTGGTGTGGCGCAAGAGCGTCGACCAGCCGGTGCAGACCGGCTACAAGTCGGTCGACTCGATGATCCCGGTCGGCCGTGGCCAGCGCGAGCTGATCATCGGCGACCGTCAGACCGGCAAGACCGCGCTGGCGATCGACGCGATCATCAACCAGAAGGATTCGGGCATCTTCTCGATCTACGTAGCGATCGGGCAGAAGCGCTCGTCCATCGCGAACGTGGTGCGCAAGCTGGAAGAGAACGGTGCGCTGGCCAACACCATCGTGGTGGTCGCCTCCGCTTCCGAATCGGCCGCGCTGCAGTACATCGCGCCGTACGCCGGTTGCGCGATGGGCGAGTACTTCCGCGACCGCGGCCAGGACGCGCTGATCGTGTACGACGACCTGTCCAAGCAGGCCGTCGCCTACCGCCAGATCTCGCTGCTGCTGAAGCGCCCGCCGGGCCGCGAAGCCTACCCGGGCGACGTGTTCTATCTCCACTCGCGTCTGCTCGAGCGCGCTTCCCGCGTCTCCGAGGAGTACGTCGAGAAGTTCACCAACGGTGAAGTGAAGGGCAAGACCGGTTCGCTGACCGCGCTGCCGATCATCGAAACGCAGGCCGGCGACGTGTCCGCGTTCGTGCCGACCAACGTGATCTCGATCACCGACGGCCAGATCTTCCTCGAAACCGACCTGTTCAACGCCGGCATCCGCCCGGCCGTGAACGCCGGTATTTCGGTGTCGCGCGTGGGCGGTTCGGCGCAGACCAAGATCGTGAAGAAGCTGTCCGGCGGCGTGAAGCTGGCGCTGGCGCAGTACCGCGAGCTGGCTGCGTTCGCGCAGTTCGCCTCTGACCTTGACCCGGCCACCCGCGCCCAGCTCGACCGCGGTCAGCGCGTGACCGAGCTGATGAAGCAGTCGCAGTACGCGCCGCTGTCGATCGCCGAGCTGGCGCTGTCGGTGTACGCGGCCGAGAAGGGCTACCTCGACGACCTGCCGGTGAACAAGGTGCTGGCGTTCGAGAAGGGCCTGCACGCCTTCATGCACCAGAACCATGCCGAGCTGATGAAGAAGATCGTCGCCACCGGCGACTGGAACGCCGAGATCGAAGGCGTCTTCAAGAGCTCGCTGGACGAATACAAGAAGACGGGTAGCTGGTAATCCCGGAACGGCACGCCGGCTCCTGAGCCGGCATTGCACAGACCCGACAGATCGAGGCAGACGTGGCAAGCGGACGCGAAATCAAAACCAAGATCAAGAGCACGCAGAACATGCGCAAGGTGACGCGCGCGCTCGAGATGGTCTCGGCCTCGAAGATCCGCAAGGCGCAGGATCTGATGAAGGCCTCGCGTCCCTATGCGCGTTCCATGCGCAAGGTGATCGCGCATGTGGCGCAGGCCAGCACGGACTTCAAGCATCCGTTCCTGATCGAACGCGAAAACGTCGCACGGGTGGCCTACATCGTGGTGTCCACCGACCGCGGCCTGTGCGGCGGCCTGAACTCCAACATGTTCCGCCGCCTGCTGCCCGCGATCCTGGAGTGGCAGGGCAAGGGCGTGCAGGTCGACGTGGTCGCGATCGGCCAGAAGGCGCTGCAGTTCTTCCGCCGTATCAAGGGTGTGAACCTGATCGGCAGCACCACCCATCTCGGCGAGCGCCCGAAGCTGGAGCAGCTGATCGGCGTGATCAAGGTGGTGCTGGATGCCTACAGCGCGAACGCGGTGGACCGCGTATTCCTTGCCTACAACGACTTCGTCAACACCATGACGCAGAAGCCCAGCATCGACGCGCTGCTGCCGCTGCCGCTGGTGGCGGCGGAGATGGAAGCGCACCAGGCGGCGGGCGAGTCGGCGTATGCCGGCATCAAGCTGGAGCAGACCCACGACTGGGACTACATCTACGAGCCCGATGCGCAGACTGTGCTGGAGCACGTGCTGGGCCGCTACATCGAGTCGGTGGTGTACCAGGGCGTGCTGGAGAACCTCGCCAGCGAACACGCCGCGCGCATGGTCGCGATGAAGAGCGCGTCGGATAACGCGAACAAGGTGATCGACACGCTGACGCTGGTCTACAACAAGACCCGTCAGGCAGCGATCACGCAGGAAATCAGCGAAATCGTTGGAGGAGCGGCCGCGGTGTAACCGCGGTTGCTCTCAAAAAGAATTCATGGCGACGCGCAGCGGCGCCGCAACAGACACTAAAGATCCATCCGGAGCACATCCATGAGCCAGGGCAAAGTTGTTCAGATCATCGGCGCGGTCATCGACGTCGAGTTCGCGCGCGATCAGGTGCCGCAGGTGTACGACGCGCTGAAGATCGACGGCACCGAGATCACGCTGGAAGTGCAGCAGGTGCTGGGCGACGGCGTGGTGCGCACCATCGCGCTGGGTTCCACCGATGGCCTGAAGCGCGGTCTGCTCGCCCGCAACACCGGCGAAGGCATCAAGGTGCCGGTGGGCAACGCCACCCTGGGCCGCATCATGGACGTGCTCGGCAATCCGATCGACGAAGTCGGCCCGATCAAGGCCGAGGACCACTGGGTGATCCATCGCGAGGCGCCGTCGTATGACGAGCAGGCGCTGGCCAACGAGCTGCTGGAAACCGGCATCAAGGTGATCGACCTGGTCTGCCCGTTCGCCAAGGGCGGCAAGGTCGGCCTGTTCGGCGGCGCCGGCGTGGGCAAGACCGTGAACATGCTCGAGCTGATCAACAACATCGCGACCCAGCACTCGGGCCTGTCGGTGTTCGCCGGCGTGGGCGAGCGTACCCGCGAAGGCAACGACTTCTACCACGAGATGCAGGACGCCGGCGTCGTGAAGCTGGACAACCTGCCCGAGTCGAAGGTGGCGATGGTCTACGGCCAGATGAACGAGCCGCCGGGCAACCGTCTGCGCGTCGCGCTGACCGGCCTGACCATGGCCGAGTACTTCCGCGACCAGAAGGACGCGTCCGGCAAGGGCAAGGACGTGCTGTTCTTCGTGGACAACATCTACCGCTACACCCTGGCTGGCACCGAAGTGTCCGCGCTGCTCGGCCGTATGCCGTCGGCGGTGGGCTACCAGCCGACCCTAGCCGACGAAATGGGCGTGCTGCAGGAGCGCATCACCTCCACCAAGACCGGCTCGATCACCTCGATCCAGGCCGTGTACGTGCCCGCGGACGACCTGACCGACCCGTCGCCGGCCACCACCTTCGCGCACCTTGACTCCACCGTGACCCTGTCGCGCCAGATCGCCTCGCTGGGCATCTACCCGGCCGTGGATCCGCTGGACTCCACTAGCCGTCAGCTCGACCCGCAGGTCGTCGGCCAGGAGCACTACGAGGTGGCCCGCCGCGTGCAGGGCATGCTGCAGCGCTACAAGGAGCTGAAGGACATCATCGCCATTCTCGGCATGGACGAGCTGTCCGAAGAGGACAAGCAGGTGGTGGCGCGCGCCCGCAAGTGCGAGCGCTTCTTCAGCCAGCCGTTCCACGTGGCCGAAGTGTTCACCGGCGCCCCCGGCAAGTACGTGTCGCTGAAGGAAACCATCCGCGGCTTCAAGATGATCGTGGAAGGCGACGTCGACCACCTGCCGGAGCAGGCGTTCTACATGGTCGGCGGCATCGACGAGGCGATCAAGAAGGGCGAGGAGATGGGCGCCAAGAAGGCTGCCTGATCCCGTGATGGCACCTGGAGCAGTTGACTGAGAGTCAACTGCTCCACCACCACTGCTGCAAACGTATCGGAACACCGCCATGAGCCACACCTTGCGAGTCGACATCGTCAGCGCCGAAGCCGAGATCTTCTCCGGCGAGGCCACGATGCTCGTCGCCACCGGCGAACTGGGCGAACTGGGCATCACGCCCCGTCACGCTCCGCTGATCACCCGCCTCAAGCCGGGCCACGTCGACGTGGTGCTGGCCGCAGGCGAGCGCCAGCAGTTCTACGTCTCCGGCGGCATTCTCGAAGTGCAGCCGCAGGTGGTCACCGTGCTGGCCGATACCGCGATCCGCGCCGCCGAGCTTGACGAGGCCGCCGCGCAGCGCGCGAAGAAGGAAGCCGAGGACGCGCTGGCCAATCGCACCGACGCACTGGAAGTGGCCGAGGCGCAAGCCAAGCTGGCCGAAGCGATAGCCCAGCTGCAGGCGCTGGAGCGGCTGCGCAAGAACCTCAAGCACTGAGGAAGTATTGCTTCAATGAATATCGCGGAAAAGAACGCCGGCCTTGTGCCGGCGTTTTTGCATCCGGGGGCGATGCCGTGTGACGGTGCTTTAAATTACAAATGTAATTTGATAGCGTTGCCGACACTCGCCGGATGGAGACGCTAGTAATGGCATGCATGAGGTTGCTGGTTCCAGGCCTGCTTGCGCTGGGCGCGGCGGGGTGCGCCACTGTCGCCGCGCCGCCCGCCAGGGCGCCGAACGAGGGCTCCGCCAGCTACCGGATGCTCGACGACGGCCACATGGCGCATTACCAGCTGGCGATCGGCGATACCGCCACAGGCGCCACGCCATTCCAGTGCGTGACGCCGGTCTATCCGCCGGACCAGCTGGCGACCTGTGCGCCGTTGCAGGAAGTACAGGTGCAGGTGATCGTGGACGAGGCGGGGAAGGTGGGCGACGTGCGCGATATGGCAACGGATGCTGCGGCGACGCCGCGCCCACAGCCGTTCTTCGCCGCCGTGCGCGCCGCGGTACTGCAGTGGGAGTTCAATCCGCTGCGGATAGACCATTGGGCCGCGGATGCTGACGGCAACACGCACGAAGTGGACAGCACGACCAAGCCATTCAGTTTGATGTACGCGTTCCGCTTCGAGTGCCACGCCGGCAAGACGACCGTGTCATCGGCGTCGGCACAGCGCTGAGTCGACGCTGGCAAAACAAGGTCACCGGGCTACCGGTGCCGGACAGGAATGGGCTGATAGACTTTTCGGACAGCTCAGGTCAAGGCCGACACGCATGAACAATGCTCCACTGCACGTCATCGTCCTCGCCGCCGGCGCCGGCACGCGCATGAAATCCACGCGCCCCAAGGTGCTGATGCCGCTGGCCGGGAGGCCGCTGCTGGCCCATGTGCTGGCCACCGCCCGGGAGCTGCAGCCGGCCGCGATCCACGTGGTATACGGCCACGGCGGCGACCAGGTGCAGGCCGCGTTCGCGCAGGATAAGGATCTGCACTGGGTGCTGCAGGCCGAACGCCTCGGCACCGGCCACGCGGTGGAGCAGGCGCTGCCTGGCGTGCCCGACGACGCGCAGGCGCTGGTGCTGTATGGCGACGTGCCGCTGACCCGCGCCGAGACCCTGCGCACGCTCACGCAAGTGGAAGGTGGGTTTGGCCTGCTGGCGATCCGCGTGTCCGAGCCGCGTGGCTACGGCCGCGTGCTGCGCGACGGCAACGGCCACGTGCGCTGCGTGATCGAGGAAAAGGACGCCACCGACGAGCAGCGCGCGATCGACCTGGTCAATACCGGCATCCTCGTCGCCCCGGCCGCCGCCTTGCGTGTCTGGCTCGCCGGGCTCGACTGCGACAACGCCCAGGGTGAGTACTACCTCACCGACATCTTCGCGATGGCGAACGAGGAGAAGCGCCCCGCGCTCAGCGTGGAGTGCGGCGACCCGGTGGAAGCGTCCGGCGCGAACGACGCGCTGCAGCTCTCTACGCTGGAAACCGAATACCGCCAGCGCGCAACGCGCGCATTGCAGCTTGCCGGCGTGCGGCTGGCCGACCCCGCACGCATCGACGTGCGTGGCGTGGTGAGCGCCGGTCACGATGTGGAACTCGACATCGACGTGATTCTGGAAGGCGAGGTTGACCTCGGCGATGACGTGCGCGTGGGTCCGTTCACCCGCCTCAAGGACGTGCGTCTGGCCGCCGGCACGGTGGTGCAGGCGCACTGCGATCTGGAAGGCGTGGTCACCCACGGCCCTTGCACCATCGGCCCGTTCGCGCGGCTGCGTCCCGGCACCGAACTCGACGCCGGCGTGCACGTGGGCAACTTCGTCGAAACCAAGAAGACCCGCATCGGCGAAGGCAGCAAGGCCAATCACCTGACTTACCTCGGCGACACCGTGATCGGCCGCGGCGTCAACGTGGGCGCCGGCACCATCACCTGCAACTACGACGGCGTAAACAAGTTCGTCACCCGCATCGAGGACGGCGCCTTCATCGGCTCGAACAGCGCACTGGTGGCGCCGGTGACGATCGGCGCGCAGGCCACCATCGGCGCGGGCTCGGTGATCACCCGCGATGCACCGGCTGGCGAGCTCACCATCGCACGCGGCCGCCAGCTCACGCTGGCAGGCTGGCAGCGGCCGGAAAAGCAGTCAGAATCGTAGTCAGCCGTCGAAGAAAGGTAGTCGTCCGTCGAAGAAAGCATGCCGCTGCAAGACATGAGAGTTGCGAATGGACATCCGGGACACGGAAATTCTGGTGACGGACCGGATCGACGAAAGCATGTCGCGGGTCATCCGCAACGGGCTCGATGCCTTCAATGACGAGGTCGCGGGATATGCGGATCGATTGCCGCTGGCGGTCGTCGCGAGGGACCCTGCTACCGGCGATGTCCTCGGTGGGGCGCTGGGCCGCTCGTCGCTGGGCCTGTTGTTTCTCGACCTGTTCTACCTGCCGCCACCTTTGCGCAGCGGAGGCCTGGGATCGCGCATTCTGAAGCGGTTCGAGGAGGAAGGGCAACGACGTGGCTGCCGTTCCGCCGTGCTCTACACGATCAGCTTCCAGGCACCGAAATTTTACGAGCGGCATGGCTGGCGCGCGTTTGGCGAGATCCCCTGCGATCCAGCCGGTACCAGCCGGATTTTCATGACGAAGGACCTGTCCGCCTCAATGGCGCGGACGGATCACAGGTAGCGCCACCCATCCAGCTCCACCAGCAGCTCACTGCGGCAGACGTCGCCATGCAACAGCAGCACGGGCACGCCGGGCAGGTGCTGCCTGAGCTTTTCGCGCACCCGCGGCACGTCGGCGCCATGGCGCACGTAGGCTTTCAGTGGCGCGTGGGTATCGAAACCGGCGGGCATGCCGGCGCTGGCCAGCAGAGATTCGAGATTGACCAGGATCTCGTCGAGCTGCGCGGCGGTGTCGCCTTCGTGCGCGGAGGCATGGCCTACCACGGCAGCGGTGCCGGAAATCGCCAGCACGTCCTGCGCAGGCAGGCGCATCGCGCGGGCGAAGCCGGGAGAGGTGCGGCCGTACTGGCGCGGGTAGCGCCAGGCGCTGACCTGGCGCGGGTTCTCCACCGCGGTGCCGGCGTGCACGCCGGCGAGCAGGTAGACCTGCAGCAGGTTCGCATCGCCGTGGTGGCCGATCGCAGTGGCGGCGGGATAGCCGTGGGCGAACCAGTCGCCACAGCCTTCGGCACGGCCGTCGCAGAACAGCTTGTAGCGCTCGCTGTCGCCATCGCCCCGGTTGATCGCGCCCTGGTAGTTCCAGATGCGCAACACGTTTTGCTCGTCGCGGCTGCGGATGAAGTCGCGCAACTGCGCGTAGGCGAAGCGGGCGGCGCCGGCGGGGCCGCCGTATTCGCGTTCGTCCAGTTCCAGCGCGGCGAACAGCCAGCCGCCGCCGGCCGACCAGCGCAAGGCGCCATGGCGGCCATGCTGTACCTGGCCGTCGACCTGCCAGGCTTCCAGTGGCGCCGGCGCGTCGAAGGTTTCCAGCGGCACGCGCAGCCAGCGCGGATCGTCGCTGTCCGCGACGCCGCTGCCGAAGCCGAATACCGCCAGCGTGCCGGGCTCGGCCAGCAAGGTGGCGGCATCGTTCATGCGATAAGAGATGCGGGGCGCGCGCGCCGGGCCGGTATCGGCCCATCTGCTTTCACAACCTTCAAGCATACTTGCGACCGGGAGAGACAAGGGCTCCATGTTACACTTCGCAGCCGCTTTTGCCTGTTTCGACGACGTTTCCCGAGCTTCCACGCATATGGCCGAATTGACTGCTGCCCAGCACGAGCTGGCCTCCCTGATCGTGGAAAGCCTGAATCTCGAAGCGATCGATCCCGCGAAGATCGATCCCGACGCGCCATTGTTCGGCGGCGAGCTGGGGCTGGATTCGATCGATGCGCTGGAGATCGCGCTGGCGGTGTCCAAGCGCTACGGCTTCCAGCTGCGCTCGGACCATCCCGACAACCAGCGCATCTTCGCCAGCCTGCGCGGCCTGAGCGCGTTCGTCGAAGCGCATCGCGCGCACGGCTGAACCCGCCCTCGGCATGAGCGAGGCCACACACTGGCGCCAGCACCGCGAAGGCGGCGGTCGGCTCGCACTGTGGTTGATGCGCACGCTGGCCTTGCATGGCGGCCGCCGTGCCGGCCGGCTGCTGCTGTACCCGGTCACGCTGTACTTTTTCCTGCGCCGCGGCGCCGAGCGGCGCGCTTCGCGGCAATACCTCGAACGAGTGCTCGGGCATCGGCCCGGCCCGTGGCCGATGCTGCGCCAGTTCCACGCCTACGCCGCCACCACGCTGGACCGGATCTATCTGCTGGCCCACGGCGAGCGCGGTTTCCGCATCGAGATCGAAGGCCTGGCGGAACTGGAGCGGTGCATCGCCGAAGGCCGCGGCGTGTTGCTGGTCGGTTCGCACCAGGGCAGCTTCGAGGCCTTGCGCGTGCTCAGCGCGCGACGTCCCGACATACCGCTGCGCGTGGTGCTGGACAAGGGCAAGACGCCGGCGATGACCGAGCTGCTGGAGGCGCTGGCGCCGGCCGTGGGCGCGGCGGTGATCGATGCTGCGCAAGGTGGTGCCGGTGTGGTGTTGGCCGCCGCGGAGGCCTGCCGACAGGGTGCGATGGTGGCGCTGCTGGCCGACCGCGCTGGCGAACACGAGGCGCAGCGCGCGGTGGATTTCCTTGGCGCACCGGCACCGCTGCCGGTGGGGCCATGGCTGCTGGCGAACGCGCTGCAGGTGCCGGTGCTGCTGTGCTTCGGCCTTTACCTGGGCGGCAATCGTTACCGGCTGGTGTTCGAGCCGTTCGCCGAGCGCGTGGCGATTCCGCGCGGGCAGCGCGGCCCTGCGCTGGATGCGTTGCTCGCGCGCTACGCCGCGCGGTTGGAGCATTACGTGCGGGTGGCGCCGTACAACTGGTTCAACTTCCACGATTTCTGGCAGTCGCCACCGGCCGACGCCGACACGCCGCGGTAGCAGCCGCACCTACGCGCGAAGCATCTGCTCGTGCGCGTCGTCGATCACCCGCGGCGCGGTGTGCGAGCGCCGGTAGCTTTCCGCCACCCGGCCGTAATGCAGCACGCGGGCGACCGTGTACGCGGTGATGCGCAAGGTGTCGCGCACCGGACGCAGATGGCTGGGGCGCGCGCCGGGCGGGTAGCGCGAGGCGATCGGCACGGCGACCACGCCCATGCCCAGTTCGCGCGATGCCGCGATCAGGATCGCCGCCTCGAACACGAAGTTCTGCGCCGGCAGATCGACGAGATCCAGCGCGGCGCGCGGGTACCAGCGCTGGCCGCTCTGCGTGTCCGCCACCGGCTGGCCGCAACCCCATGAGATGCCCCAGTCGGCGAAGGCGTTGGCGCGCCGGCGCGCGTTCGGCTGCTGCGCCTTGTCGAGCAGGCGTGCGCCGATCACCAGCTGGCCGGGATACGCGGCGGCGGCGGCCACGATGCGCGGGATGTCCGCCGCCAGGTGCTGGCCGTCGCCATCCATGGTCAGCACGGCTTCGTAACCCAGGCGCAGCGCCTCGCGGAAACCGTCGCGCAGGGCCTGGCCCTTGCCGTGGCGCGCCTCATGGCGCAAGACCGTCACCGGCAGCGTGGCGAGGATCTCCGGCGTGCGGTCGTCCGAGCCATCGTCGACCACGATCACCGCTGCGCCCATGGCGATCACCGATTCGACCACGCCACGGATCGCGCCCTCCTCGTTGAGGCAGGGAATCAACACGCACCAGCGGGGCAGAGCGGTGTTCAAGCGACGGACTCCACGTTGACCGGCAGATCCAGCGTGGCGGCAAGCGCGAGCCGGCAGTGGCCGCCATGCCCGGCCAGCAGGGCGAGCAGGGGCAGCGCAGCGGCGGCGGGGTTGCCGTCCGCCACGCCAGCCAGCGTAGCGGGCAGCGGCGTCGATGCAGCGTGATCCGCCGGCATCTGCAGCCGTAGCCGCGCGAGCGCGGTCGCACCGGCCTCCGGCGCCAGCAGCAGGGCGCAGCCGAAGGCGAGGCTGCATCCGGTCATCTCCAGCAGGGGGCCGCGTCCGGCGATGTCGCTGCACACCAGCAGTACCGGGCGCTGCTCGGCCAGCGCCTGCGTCGATGCTTCGAGCAGCGCGGCGCCGAAACTGTGGATGCCGGCGCAGACCGCGCTGGAGGGTGCGCGGCAGCCGGTAGCAATGGTCCAGTAACCGGCCGGCGCGTTGTGCACGGAGTGATGGAAGCGGGTGGGCGACAACTCGGCCGGTGCGCGCGCCAGCGTGGTGCAGATTTCGTCGGTGATCGCCTGGTCGCCGTGGGCCGAGGCGAACACGCAGGCCAGCGTGCCCGGGTCGCGCCCACTCATCGCCAGGGCCTGGCCGGCCACTTCCACCGCCAGCCGCACGCTCTCCGGCGCGCGGCGGCGCTCGTTCGCCGGCAGCAGCGCGGCGGCCGGTGCCGGTGCGGCGGGCGCAGCGGGCATACCGCCGGCGAGCAGAGTGCGCAGCGCGGTGAAGTCGCCCAGGCGGGACGACCACAGGCCGATGCCTTCGACGTGCAAGTGCATGCCGGTCATGGTGCGCGCCCGAACACGAGGCAGGCATTGTTGCCGCCGAAACCGAAGGAATTGCTGAGCGCGACGTCGACCCGCCGCGACTCGCTGTGCCACGCGAACTGCGGACCGCAGGCCGGGTCTGGCGCGGTGGCGCCGAGATTGCCGGGCACGAAGCCGTGTTCGATCGCCTGCAGCGCGATCGTGGCCTCGACGATGCCTGCCGCGCCCAGGGTATGGCCGGTGAATCCCTTGGTGGAACTCGCGCCCGTTGTCGCGGGAAAGCGGCGCGCCAGCAGCGCGGCTTCCATCGCGTCGTTCTGCTTGCTCGCGGTGCCGTGCAGGTTCACGTAATCGATCCGCGCTGCACCGAATCCGGCGCGGGCCAGCGCCGCATCCAGCGCCAACTCCGCGCCGTGGCCGTCGGGGTGTGGCGAGGACATATGCCAGGCGTCGCTGGCCTCGCCGTAGCCAAGCAGGCGTGGTGCCTGCGGCGCGGCCTCCACGCGCTCCAGCAGCGCGAAGCCGGCCGCCTCGCCGATCGAGATGCCATCGCGTGCCGCATCGAACGGGCGGCAGGCGGCCGGCGAGATCAGCTCCAGCGCGTTGAAGCCGAACAGCACGTTGTCGCAGAGGCTGTCGACGCCACCCACCACGGCCGCGTCGGCGAGATCCAGTGCGAGCAGGCGCGCGGCGCTGGCGAATACCTTGGCGCTGGACGAACAGGCGGTGGAGACGGTGAGGCAAGGTCCTTCCAGCCCGAGTGCCGTCGCGGCGAACGCGCTCAGCGAGTCGGGCGCGTGCAGCGCGGGACGGCGCAGTTCGGCGGGGAAGCGGCCATCGGCATCGAGCCGGCGGTAGGCTTCCTCGGTGGCGCCGATGCTGGCGGTGGAAGTGCCCAGCAGCAGCGCCACCCGGCGCGCGCCATAGCGCTCGCGCGCGGCATGCACCTTGTCGAGGAAACCGTCCTGCTGCAGGCCCAGCCAGGCAAGGCGGTTGTTGCGGCAATCCCAGGCGGCGTGCGCGGGCGGCAGGACGGTGTTTTCCACGCCGGCCACGCGGCCGACCCAGCCGAGCCGCGGTACGCTGCCGAAATCGTTGGGACGCAACCCGCTGCGGCCGTGCCGCAGCGCATCGTGCTGCGCCGCCAGCCCGCGGCCGAGCGCGGAGGTGACGGTGCAGGCGCTGACCGCGAACGGGGTCATCGGTGTCGTCATCGCGACAGCCTAACGAGCCCCTTCGGCGCTGCCTAGCGTACGCCTGGCGGGCGGCGCGGGCGTGTTCAGCTGCGGTGTGTTCTTGATCTGGCGCAAGTCCGCGCGACGCCGCGTCGCAGCGGTGGCGGAAGCGGCTCTTGCTAAGCTCACGGCAATGACAATGGAGTGGAGCCGATGAGCGAACAAGCCGACCGGGCCGAAACCTTCCTGCGCGGGCTGCAGGATCGCATCTGCGCCGAGCTGGAGCGGCTGGACGGCTCGGCGCGTTTCGTCGAGGACGCCTGGACGCGCGCGGCAGGCGGCGGCGGACGCACCCGGGTGCTGCGCGACGGCGCGCTGTTCGAGCAGGCCGGAGTGAATTTCTCGCGCGTCAGCGGCAACCAGCTGCCATCCAGCGCCACCGCGCACCGCCCCGATCTGGCCGGCGGCAGCTTCATCGCCACCGGCGTGTCGCTGGTGCTGCATCCGAAGAACCCCTACGTGCCGACCACCCACGCCAACGTGCGCTACTTCGAGGCGAGCAAGGAGGGCGTGGCGCCGGTGTGGTGGTTCGGCGGCGGCTTCGATCTCACCCCGTTCTATCCGTTCGACGAAGACGTGGCGCACTGGCACACGGTGGCGCGCGAGTTGTGCGCGCCGTTCGGCGCGGATGTCTACCCGCACTACAAGCAGTGGTGCGACGAATACTTCTACCTGAAGCACCGCGGCGAGACGCGCGGCGTGGGCGGCCTGTTCTACGACGACCTGAGCGAAGGCGGTTTCGAGCGCTGCCTCGATTTCACGAAGGCCGTGGGTCAGGGCTTCCTCGACGCCTACCTGCCGATTGCCGCGCGCCGGCGCGACACGCCGTATGGCGAGCGCGAGCGCGAGTTCCAGCTGTACCGCCGTGGCCGCTACGTGGAATTCAACCTGGTCTACGACCGCGGCACGCTCTTCGGCCTGCAGTCGGGCGGGCGCACCGAGTCGATCCTGATGAGCCTGCCGCCGCGGGTGCGCTTCGAGTACGCCTACCAGCCCGAGCCGGGTTCGGCGGAGGCGCGGCTGGCCGATTACCTCAAGCCGCGCGATTGGGTGTAGCGCGTTGCTGGGGCCATGGGCTTGCGGCCCGCAGGCACTGCACATAAGCAACATTGCGCATGCCGATGCCGGTGCTGTCGATGGCATAAACCGACGAAACGGCAGACTGGACGCGGCAGTTGCGCTCGGTGTGCTGCCGCAACAGGTCGCGATTCATGGGGGCGCTGGTGCAGCCGGCCAGCGCCGCGGCAACGACCGCGACGGCAATGCGGGTGTTCATGGCAGCCTCCTGGCGAGCCATCCGGACAATGGCCCGCGGCGATGGGTCGGGTGTTACGTCGTGGCGTCGAATGCCGGATCGCGGTTTACGGCGCACTCCCGTGGAACGGCTCCACGGTCGCGCCCTTCACCGGGCCGATCTGCGCGCTGTCGCTGACCTTGAGCACCACGGGCCGGCGGAATTCCAGGGTGCCTTGCACGGTGGCGTGCGGGCCGATCACGATCACCGGCTTGCGGTCGCTGCCCCAGTGGAACCAGCCATTGTTGTTCGGCTGATTGACCAGGATGCCGCCCTGGACTTGCGAGTTCGCGCCCACGGTGATGTCGCCAGCCACGGTTTCGAGGCCGCCGCCCACGTGGGCGGCATTCAGCCGGATGGCGCCGTTGACGTTGGAGAGGCGGCCGTCCACCTGGGCGCCCTGCGCCAGGCTGATGTCGCCGTTGACCGCGTGGACCTGGCCGTCGACCTTGCCGCCGGTCGCGACCTCGATCGAACCGTTGACGGTGTGCAACTCGCCCGCCTCGGCCTGGTTGCCCAGGGACACCGAGCCGTTCACGGTGCTGGCCTGCTGCACCACGGCGTGATCGCCCACGTCCACGTCGCCGTTGACGCTCTTCGCGGTACCGACGTGCTGGCCGGCCTCGACGCGGACATCGCCGTTGACCTTGTGGATGTCGTCGTCCGAGGCGGCCGCGGCCAGCGGCAGGAGCAAGACCAGGGAAAGCAGAATGCGGCGCATGGCGGGGCTCCGTTCAGTGAATGACATGATCTGGGATGCATGCCGACGGCGTTTGGTTGGCGTGACCTTTGGCAGGGGAGGCGGCTGCCGCTACCATTTCGCTCCTCCCCGCCGAGAATTCCCGCCATGCACAAGCTCGTTCTGATCCGCCACGGCCAGTCGCAGTGGAACCTCGACAACCGTTTCAGCGGTTGGGCCGATGTGGATCTCACGGCCCAGGGCGCCGAGGAGGCGCGCGAGGCGGGCGAGCTGCTGAAGCGCGAGGGTTACGCATTCGACGTGGCGCATACCTCGGTGCTGAAGCGCGCGGTGCACACGCTGTGGGGCGTGCTCGATGCGATGGAGATGAGCTGGCTGCCGGTGCACACCGATTGGCGCCTCAACGAGCGCCATTACGGCGCGCTCACCGGCCTCAACAAGGCCGAGACCGCAGCGAAGTACGGCGACGCCCAGGTGAAGGTCTGGCGCCGCAGCTACGACATCCCGCCGCCGCCGCTGGCCCGCGACGAGAACGAGGCGGTGCACGACCCGCGCTATGCCGGGCTGGCCCCGGCGCAGATCCCCGACACCGAGTGCCTGAAGGACACCGTGGCCCGCGTGCTGCCGTACTGGCACGAAGTGCTGGCGCCGGCGATCAAGGCCGGCCAGCGCGTGGTGGTGGCCGCCCATGGCAATTCGCTGCGCGCACTGGTGAAGTACCTGGACGGTATCTCCGACGACGAGATCGTGGAGATGAACATCCCTAATGGCGTGCCGCTGGTGTACGAGTTCGACGCGGAGCTGAAGCCGCTCAAGCGCTACTACCTGGGCGATGCCGCGGCGATCGAGGCGAAGATGGCCGCGGTGGCGAACCAGGGCAAGGCGAAGTAACCCATTGGGCCGCGCATGACGGCTGTCATGCGCGATGGCTGCGTGCCGTACATCGCGCGGCACCCGCGTCTCGGTTAGGCTGCGCGCATCCCTCCAGCCGGATGCGCCAAGCATGTCTCCTCACCTGATGAGCTACGTCATCATCGTGCCGTTGATGGCCTTGATGGTCTGGCGCCGGATCAGCCGCCAGTTCGGCCGCCAGCCGATCCGGCGCGGCCGGATGATCGCCCGTATCGCGATCTTCGCGGTGATCGGTTGCCTGCTGATGCTTGGCGGCCTGCACGACATCCGCCTGGCCGAGGGCGTGCTCGGCGGCGCATTGATCGGTGCGGCGCTGGGTTTCGTCGGCCTGCGCCTGACGCGTTTCGAGACCGACCCGGTGAAGGGCGACTGCTACCTGCCGAACCCATGGATCGGCGCCGTGCTCACCGCGCTGCTGCTGGGTCGGCTGGTGTGGCGCTTCATGGTGCTGGCGCCGCAAATGCAGCAGGCCGACGCGCTGGCTGCCGGTGCGCCGCCCGCCACGAGCATGCAGATGGGTTACCAGGCCAGTCCGCTGACGATGCTGGTGATCGGCTTGCTGGTGGGCTACTACATCGTCTATTTCGCCGGCCTGCTGGTGCATCACCGGCGCTACCAGCAGTCGCGTCTCACGCCCGCCGCGTGAGGCGATTCAAGGCGTCACGCTGAAATCGATTTCCAGCGGATACGGCACCGGTGAGGCTGGTGGCGCGGGCAGCATCCAGCTCGCGAACTGGCTGGCCAGGCAGGCGGCGACCGGCGTAGCCGGCTGCACCGCGATGCGCTGCGGCTTGCCGTGCGCGTCCACGTCCAGCACCAGGGTGAACGGCGACTTGTCGTCGTGGTTGCTGGCGAGGCAGCTCTTGTAGGCGTCGGTGGTGGGATTGCCGATCTTGCCCCACAGCGCTTTCTGATAGGCCGGTCCGGTGGCGGCGGCCTCGGCCATCTTCGCCTGGTGCACGCGCGCTTCGAAGTCGTTGCCGGCGGCGACCGGTGCGGCGCCGAGCAGCAGGGCAAGGGCGACGGGGATGGACATGGGAGCTCCGGCGGAATGAGTTGCCGGCGACCTTAGCAGCTCGTTCCGGCAAGCGTCGGATCGCGTGCCGCGTATTCGCGCAGCCACGGAGCGATCGCCCCGGCCGGCATCGGCCGGGCGATGTGGTAGCCCTGCACTTCGTCGCAGCCCATGTCGCGCACCGCGGCCATCACGTCCGCGTTCTCCACCCCTTCCATCACCACCCGAAAACCCAGGTCGTGCCCCAGCGCCACCATCGAGCGCACGATGGCGGCGTCGTGCGGGCGGGTGTCGATGCCGCGCACCAGCGACTGGTCGATCTTCAGGCTGGTGGCCGGCATCCGGCGCAAGGCGTCGAGATTGCTGTAGCCGATGCCGAAGTCGTCGATGGCGATGCCCACACCGGCCTTGCGCAGCGTGCCGAGCACGTCGTGGGTGAGCTGGCTGTGCTGGATCGCGCTGCTTTCGGTGAACTCCAGCTCCAGCCGGGCCATCGGCACGCCGTGGCGTTGCGCGACCGTGGCCAGGCGTTTCTCCAGCATGATGTCCAGGTCGATGCTGGACACGTTCAGCGACAACCGCAGGTCGAGCCCGGCGCGCAGCCACTCGGCCAGCTGGGCGAGGCCGTGGTCGAGCACCCAGTCGGTGAGCGAGCGCATCAGGCCGGCCTGCTCGGCCAGCGGCACGAACACGTCGGGCGACACCGTACCCAGGGTGGGGTGGCGCCAGCGTGCGAGCGCTTCCAGTGTCAGGCAATGACCGCTGGCCAGGTCCACGCGCGGCTGGTAGTGCAGCTCCAGCTCGGCGCGCTCGGAGAGCGCGGCAGCCAGCTCGGTGACCAGGAAGAACTCCTGGCGGTGGCGCTCATCCTGACTGTGGTCGTATACCGCCCAGCCGCTGGCGGTGCCTTGCGCGGCGGACGAAGCGTTCATCACCCGGCGCAGCGGGTCGCCGCCACGCAGCTCGCGCGCCTCGACCTTGAGCAGGCCCACGCCTGGCTGCAGGGTCAGCGGTACGCCGAGGCAGTCGACGGGTTCGCGCAGCGCCGCCACCAGGGCATCCAGCTGCGCGGGCGTGGGTGCCTCGTGCGAGCCCGGCAGCAGCACCGCCAGCCGGGTGGTGGCCACCTGGTACAACTGCATGCCGGGCATGCAGGCCTGCACCCGTTCGGCCACCGCGCGCATCAGCGCGTCGGCATAGGCGTGGCCCATGGCGCGCACGAAGGCGTGGAAGCGTGTTACCGGCGCAGCCTCGATCGCCAGCAGCCACGCGGTATCGGTCCCGTTCGACAATTGCGCGTGCAGGTCGGCGAAGAACGCATTGCGGTGCGGCAGTCGCGTGGAAGGGTCGATGCGGTTGAGATAGCAGCGCAGCGCGGCCCCGGTGCCAGCCAGCGCCGCCGCGTCGCGCAGGGCGGCGAGGTCGCTGGCGCTCAGAGCGAGGCGCGGTCGCCTGTCGACGACGAACAATGCGCCCAGCTGCTGGCCGTCCAGGCCGAATACCGGTTCGCAAGCGAAGAAGGCCACGGCGGCGTGCGCGGGGTCGGCTCCCGAGGGCAGGAAGCGGGCATCTTCGCGGGCGTCGAGCAGCACCTCGGCGCTTCCACGGCGCATGGCGGCGCGGCAGGCGGCCAGCAGTGCCGCGTCGACCGGCACGGCGTCCGGCTGGCCGGGCGGGGTGTGCCAGAACGCGCTGCCGTCGGTGAGCAGCAGCGCCACCAGCGGTACGTGCAGTGCGCCGGCAGCGAGCCGCGCCACGGCCTCGAAGCCGGGCATGGCGTGCTGCTCGGTGGCTTCGCCGGTTGCCGACGCCTGGTCGATACCGGGGCGCCCGTCCTGGGGCGCACCCTGCGAGATCTCCATCGTCCCATCCCCCTGCGTGACCGCATGGTGTCCCCCGACGCAGGCTACTGCGGCGCCGGGGGAGTGGCAACGTCAGTCGGCGCGGTGCGGCAGCGCCAGGTATTCCTCGCTCTGCATTTCGATCAGCCGCGATTCGGTGCGGCCGAATTCGGCGCGCAGGCGCTCGCCGTCGTACAGCTCGGTGATCGGTGCGGCCGCGGAGAGGACCAGCTTCACGTGGCGGTCGTAGAATTCGTCCACCAGTTGCACGAAACGCTTGGCGGCGTCCTCGCTGTAGATGGTGAACTGCGGCACGTCCGAGACGATGATCGCGGGGCCGGCCTTGGCCAGCGCGATGTAGTCGGCCACCGCGCGCGGCCCTTCGCACAGCGCGGCGAAATCGAACCACAGGATGTTGTCGGCGCGCTTGCGGCAAGGGATAGCGCGGCTGTTGATTTCCAGCGCGCCGCCTTCGACCACTTCACCCTCGGCGTGGTCGCGGAAGATGCGCTCCAGCGCGCGGTGCGCCTCGGCCCCGGGCGGCGTGTAATACACCGCGGCCTGGCTCAGCGCGCGCAGCCGCCAGTCGCGGGCGGAGGCCATCTTCACCACACGGCAGTGCTGCTCCAGCAGCGCGATCGCGGGCAGGAAACGCGCCCGCTGCAGGCCGTCCTTGTAGAGCTCGGCCGGCGCGGTGTTCGAGGTGGTGACCACCGCCACGCCGCGCGCGAACAGGCATTCCAGCAGGCGGGCGAGGATCATCGCGTCGCCGATGTCGTTGACCAGGAACTCGTCCAGGCACAGCACGCGGCAACGCGCGGCGAGGCCGGCGGCCACCTCGGTCAGCGGGTCCTGCCGCTCGCCCAGTTCGCGCAGGCGCTCGTGCACCTCGCCCATGAAGCGGTGAAAGTGCCGGCGCAGCGCCACGCCGTGCGGCAGGCTGGCTACGAACAGGTCCATCAGGAAGGTCTTGCCACGGCCCACCGTGCCCCACAGGTACAGGCCCGGCGGTGGCGGCGCGGCCTCGCTGGCGAGCAGCGATTTCAGTCGTCCGAACAGGCCGCCGTTGCCGTTCGTCGCGGCGCACAGCGCGGCGTGCAGGCGATCGAACTCGGGCAGCACCGCGAGCTGGGCAGGATCGGATTCCCAGCGGTGCGCAGCCACGCCTTCCTGGTAGCGCACGCTGGGTGCGGGCGAGAGGGTTTCAGTCATGGAGGAATTACGTGCGCGCGGGCGGCAGCCAGTCGGCGATGGCGTGCTTCACCGCGCCACGCAAGTCCATCAGGCGGCGATGGAAGAAGTGGCCGGTCTCGGGCATGCGGATCAGCTCGGGCGGCTTGTCCATGGCCTCGATCCAGTCGAACACCGCCTGCGGTTCCACTACCTCGTCGGCCTCGCCCATCACCATCAGCCACGGGCAGCCGGGCAGCACGTCGTCCCCCATCGACCAGCGCCCCACCGGCGGCGCGATGCTGACCAGCGCGTCGGCCTCGAGTCGCACGGCGTTGCGGATGGTGACGTAGCTGCCGAACGAGAAGCCGGCCAGCCACAGCGCGTCGCCGGGGCGCACGCGGCGCAGCCAGGCCACCACGGCGGCGAGATCCTCGCTTTCGCCGTTGCCGTCGTCGTAGCTGCCCGCCGAGGCGCCGGTGCCGCGGAAGTTGAAGCGCAGCGTGTCCAGCCCCGACTCGCGCAACGCGCGCTCCAGCATCGTCACCACCTTGTTGTGCATGGTGCCGCCCTGCACGGGATTGGGGTGGCAGATCACCGCCACGCCGCGGCGCGCATCGGCGCGCTCGGCGACATCGCTGATGGCTTCGAGCTTGCCGGCGGGGCCGTCGAGCATGAAACTGGCGGCGATATCGGGAAAGCTGACAGGTTCGGCGGGGAGCTCGGTGGGATTCATGTGCACGATGATAACCGCCGCCCGTGTCTGCCGCCCGTGGCCGTGCCGCGGGCGTCGCCGATGAACCACCTGGCGCATGTGCTGTTGGCCGGCAATGACGAAAGCTTGCAACTCGGCGGCATGCTCGGCGATTTCGTGCGCGGCCAACCCGACGGGCGACAGTTCCCCGCACGGGTGATTGCCGGAATCCAGCTGCATCGCGCGATCGACGTGCATACCGATGCCCATCCCGAGGTGCTTGCTGCCAAGGCGCTGCTGCCGTCGCCGTACCGGCGATATGCCGGCATCTTGCTGGACATGTGGTTCGACCATTGCCTGGCGCGGGATTTTTCGCGCTGGAGCGGGCAATCGCTGCAGACCTGCTCCGATGCACTGCGTACCTTGCTGCATCGGCACGACGCGTTGCTGCCGCCGGCGTTGCGGCGCTTTCGCGGTTACATGGATACGCATGATTTGCCGGCCGGCTACGCCGATCGCGTGGTGCTGGGTCGTGCGCTGGCGGACATCGGGCTGCGTCTCAGCCGGGCCAATCCGCTGGACTCGGCGCTGCCGGTGCTGGTGGCGCATGAGGCGCTGCTGCAGCGGCATTTCGAGGCGTTTTTTCCGCAGCTGCGGGCGTTTGCGCAGGAGTGGATCGAGGTGAATGTGGTGGGGTGATGGGGGGGCTCGCTGCTGCAGGAGGCGGGAGGGGAGAGGTAACGCAGTCCGCGGCGAGATTGACCCCTCATCCCAACCTTTCTCGCTCCGCAAAGCCGGCGCCATCCATGGCGCCTCCCCCCGTACTCCCCGCAGGAGAGAAGGGGTGAACGAAAACGCCGCCCCGGGGGGGCGGCGTTTGCTTTTATCTGATTGGAGCGGGGGCTTACTTGGCCTGGTCGACGATCCAGGTCACCGCGGCTTTCACCTGTGCATCGGTGAGCGCGGGGTTGCCGCCCTTGGGCGGCATGAAGTTGCCGTCCGGACCGTGGTAGCCGTCGGTAGCGTGCTTGATCAAGGTCTCCAGGCCCTCGGCGACGCGCGGTGCCCACATGGCCTTGTTGCCCAGTTTCGGCGCGCCGGCGATGCCGGCGGTGTGGCAGCTGGTGCAGAGGTTGTCGTAGATGGTCTTGCCATCGGTGGTGCCGCCATAGGCGACCTGCGAGGCGGCGGCCTTGGCGGCGGCATCGGCGGCGGCCTGCATCGCGGCACGGCCGGTGTTGCCGGCATAGGCGGCGCCGGCGGGCGCAAGCCGTGCGGCGACCTGCGCCTGCACGTTCGGGTCGGTTTCCTTCGGCTCGTGGCCGTAGATCACCAGGGCAAGCAGGATCAGCACCACGGTCAGCGCGGCCAGTCCGCCGATCAGCTTGGCGAACTGGTGCACGAAAACCCGGTCGGAATTGTTCATGGAACCGCTCACGTATGTACTCCAGGTCGGTGGATCGTCCGGAAGGCCCCTGCGGCATCCGGTGCGTCGACGGGCTACCGGAGGCCCGCACCCGCCGTTGCCGCGATGCGATGCGGCAGGTCTGGCGGGCGCAAGGCCCGGAGTATAGACGAAGCCACCGGCAAGTTTTCAGCCGCTGGCAGCGGCGATCTGTCGCGCCAAGGAACCGGGGCCATCGGTCCCTGTCCAAGAACGGTGGTGCGGCGGGAGCGCATCCATGCCATCGGTCATGCCCCACCCCTGTCGACTGGCATTGTTTCTTTGCGTTGTACAGCACCTATGCTTGGCCCCAATCAGCTGACCGCTGGGTGCGTCGGCACGGGTTCCAACGTTGGCACAGTTTTCATATCGGGAGTTTTCTGCAATGTCGCGTTTTTGGAAGATCGCGCTGATCGTCGTCGCGGTGATCGTGCTGGCCGCCGTCGGCCTGCGCCTGCTGCACAAGCCAGGTGGCGCGGGGCAGCCCGGGGCCATGGGCGGCAAAGACAACCCTCCGGTGCCGGTGACCGTGGTGCCGGTGGTGAAGGAGAACGTGCCGGTCTACCTGACCGCGCTGGGCACAGTGCAGGCGCTCAACACCATCACGGTGAATCCGCAGGTGGGGGGCCAGCTGATCAACCTTGCCTTCAGCGAGGGCCAGGAAGTGAAGAAGGGCCAGCTGCTGGCGCAGATCGACCCGCGCACCTTCCAGGCGTCCTATGACCAGGCGCTGGCCAAGCAGAAGCAGGACACGGCTTCGCTGGCCACCGCGCAGAGCACGCTCAAGCGCAACCAGGCGTTGGTCGCCAGCGGCTACGTGGCGGCGCTGGACATGGATACCTACCGCAACAACGTGAACCAGCTCGAGGCCGCGGTGGTGCAGGACAAGGCCGCCGCCGAAAACGCCAAGGTGCAACTCGACTACACCCAGATCCGTTCGCCGATCGACGGCATCGCCGGCATCCGCGCCGTGGATCCGGGCAACGTGGTGACCACCACCAGCACCATCGTCACGCTGACCCAGCTGCATCCGATCAATGTGATGTTCACCCTGCCCGAGCAGAACCTCGCCATGGTCCGCAAGGCGCAGATGGCCGCGCCGCTCGGGGTCGCCGCGCTCGACCGCGTGGACAAGCACCCGGTGGCCACCGGCGGCGTGCTCAAGGTGATCGACAACGAGATCGACGCCACCACCGGTACCTTCCGCCTGAAGTCGGAATTCCAGAACGCCGACAATGCGCTGTGGCCGGGCCAGTTCGTCAATGTGCGGCTGCAGGTGCGCGTGGACGACGGCGCGCTGGTGATCCCGGCCGAGGCGGTGCAGCGCGGCCCCGACGGCGACTACGTCTACCAGGTGCAGGGCGACAACACGGTGAAGATGCAGCCGGTGGTCGTCGCTGGCGAAGTGGGCGACAGCCACGTGATGATCGGCAGCGGCCTCAACGTGGGCGAGCAGGTCGTCACCGAAGGCCAGTTCCGCTTGAAGCCCGGCAGCAAGGTCAATCCGCTCAAGCCCGGCGAAGTGCCGCCGGCGCCGAGCGACGCGGAACTGCAGAAGGCCAAGCAGCAAGGCAAGAGTGGCGGTCGCCGCGGCCACTGACGCAACCCCGGCGGCCGTCGCTCCGGTGACGGCTGCCTGACACTCGCCGCCGCGGTGGCGGCGAGTCATGCATCATCTCCCGGCGGCCGCGGCCACCGGCGAGCAGGACGCCATCCAGACAGCAGCACGGACACCCATGGGATTCTCGACGCTTTTCATCCGCCGCCCGATCGCCACCTCGCTGCTGATGGTGGCGATCCTGCTGCTCGGCATCCTGGGTTACCGTCAGCTGCCGGTGTCGGCGCTGCCCGAGATCGAGGCACCCAGCCTGGTGGTGACCACCCAGTATCCGGGCGCCAGCGCCGGCACCATGGCGGTGCTGGTCACCACGCCGCTGGAGCGCCAGCTGGGTCAGATCTCCGGCCTCACCATGATGAGCTCGGACTCCTCCGCCGGCCTGTCCACCATCGTCATGCAGTTCGCGATGAACCGCGACATCGACGTGGCCGCGCAGGACGTGCAGGCGGCGATCAACCAGGCGCGCGGCGTGCTGCCCAACAACCTGCCGTACCCGCCGGTGTACAACCGAGTGAACCCGGCCGACGCGCCCATCCTCACGCTGTCGCTGCAGTCGGACAGCCGGCCGCTGCGCACGGTCAACGATTACGCCGACTCGATCCTCGCGCAGAAGCTGTCGCAGGTGCCGGGCGTGGGCCTGGTCTCGATCGCCGGCAACGTGCGCCCCGCGGTGCGCGTGCAGCTGAATCCGGCGCAGCTCTCCAACCTCGGCATGACGCTTGAGGACGTGCGCAGCGCGCTCAGCCAGGCCAACGTCAACGCGCCCAAGGGTACGTTGAACGGCAAGACCCAGAGCTACTCGATCGGCACCAACGACCAGCTCGCCGACGCGGCCGACTACAAGAGCACCATCGTCGCGTACAAGAACAATGCGCCGGTGAAGCTCTCCGACGTGGCCCAGGTGGCCGACGGCGTGGAGAACGACCAGCTCGCCGCATGGGCGAACGGCAAGCCCGCGGTACTGCTCGACATCCGCCGCCAGCCCGGCGCGAACATCGTGCAGACCGTGCAGCAGATCCGCCAGATCCTGCCCGAGCTGCGCGCCGCGTTGCCGGCCGACGTGCACCTGGACGTGTTCGCCGATCGCACCATCACCATCCGCGCCTCGGTGGAGGACGTGCAGTTCACCCTGCTGCTGACCATTTTCCTGGTGGTCGCGGTGATCTTCGTGTTCCTGCGCCGGTTGTGGGCGACGGTGATCCCCTCGGTGGCGGTGCCGCTGTCCTTGCTCGGCACCTTCGGCGTGATGAGCTTCACCAGCATGTCGCTGGACAACCTGTCGCTGATGGCACTCACCGTCGCCACCGGCTTCGTGGTGGACGACGCGATCGTGATGATCGAGAACATCGTCCGCTACATCGAGCAGGGCAAGAGCGGCAAGGAAGCGGCCGAGCTGGGCGCGAAGGAGATCGGCTTCACCGTGCTGTCGTTGACGGTGTCGCTGATCGCGGTATTCCTGCCGCTGCTGCTGATGCCCGGCGTCACCGGTCGCCTGTTCCACGAATTCGCCTGGGTGCTGACCATCGCGGTGGCGATCTCGATGCTGGTGTCGTTGACGCTCACGCCGATGATGTGCGCCTACCTGCTGCGCCCGGACCAGCTGCCCGAGGGCGAGGATGCGCATGAGCGCCACCTCGCCGCCGGCAAGCGCACCGTGTGGGCGCGCACCGTGGGCGTGTACGAGCGCTCGCTGGACTGGGTGCTGGATCACCAGAAGCTGACGATCCTGGTGGCCGCCGCCACGGTGGCGGTGACCGTATTCCTGTACATCGCGATTCCCAAGGGCCTGCTGCCCGAGCAGGACACCGGCATGATCACCGGCGTGGTGCAGGCCGACCAGAACGTGGCGTTCCCCGCGATGGAGCAGCGCACGAGCGCAGTGGCCGCCGCGTTGCGCAAGGATCCTGCGGTGGCCGGCGTGGCCGCGTTCATCGGCGCGGGCACGGTCAATCCCACGCTCAACCAGGGCCAGCTCTCCATCGTGCTCAAGGATCGCGGCGACCGCGACGGCCTGGACAAGATCCTGCCGCGGCTGCAGCAGGCGGTGGCCGGCATCCCCGGCGTGGCGCTTTACCTCAAGCCCGTGCAGGACGTGACCCTGGACAGCACCGTCGCCGCGACCGAGTACCAGTACGCGCTGTCGGACACCAACACCGACGAGCTGGCGACCTATGCCAGCCAGATGACCCAGGCGCTGCGCCAGCGGCCCGAGCTGGCCGACGTGGACAACAACCTCGCCGACCAGGGCAACGCGCTCAAGCTCACCATCGACCGCGAGAAGGCAAGCCGCCTCGGCGTGCCGGTGCAGACTATCGACGATACGCTGTACGACGCCTTCGGCCAGCGCCAGATCTCCACCATCTTCACCCAGCTCAACCAGTACCGTGTGGTGATGGAGGTGGCGCCGCAGTTCCGCACCACCACCGCGCTGCTCGACCAGATCACCGTGCGCGGCAACGGCAACGGCGCACTCACCGGCAGCACCGCGACCAGCTTCGGTCAGCTCACCTCGAGCAACTCGGCCACGCCGTCGGGCATCGGCAACACTGGCAACGTGGGCTTCGTCATCGGCGGCGGCGGCACCATCCCGCTGTCCTCGCTGGTCAGCGCCAAGGTCACCAGCGCACCGCTGGTGATCAGCCACCAGCAGCAGCTGCCCGCGGTGACGGTGTCGTTCAACGTGGCGCCGGGCTACTCGCTGTCCGACGCGGTGACGGCAATCCACCAGGTCGAGGCGCAGCTGCAGTTCCCGCCGCAGGTGCGCGGCGAGTTCATCGGCAAGGCGGCGGAGTTCTCCAACAGCCTGGGCGACGAAGTGCTGCTGCTGCTTGCCGCGATCGTGGTGATCTACATCGTGCTGGGCGTGCTGTACGAGAGCTACATCCACCCGCTGACGATCATCTCCACCCTGCCGCCGGCCGGCGTGGGCGCGCTGCTGGCGCTGATCCTGTTCGGCATGGATCTGTCGGTGGACGGCATCGTGGGCATCGTGCTGCTGATCGGCATCGTGAAGAAGAACGCGATCATGATGATCGACTTCGCGATCGAGGCGCAGCGCAAGGGCATGTCCGCCCGCGACGCGATCCACCGCGCCTGCCTGCTGCGTTTCCGCCCGATCATGATGACCACCGCCGCGGCGATGCTGGGTGCGTTGCCGCTGGCGCTGGGCAGCGGCATCGGCGCCGAGCTGCGCCGGCCGCTGGGCGTATCCATCGTCGGCGGCCTGTTGCTGTCGCAGCTGGTGACGCTGTACACCACACCGGTGATCTACCTGTACATGGAGCGCTTCCAGGACTGGTTGCGCGAGCGCCATGAACGTCGCGCGCTGGCCCGCGCGCAGGCCGACGGCGCGGCACATTGAGGGGTCGGGTTACATCCGACGCCGCACGGCGGCGTCGCATCCGGCGCGGCGAAACGATCAACCGTTTCGCCGCGCGCACGTTGAGCAGAACATGAATCGCAGCACTTCCATCCGCCTTTCTTCGCCGTCGCGCCGCGGGCGCCCGGCATGAACATCTCCGGCATCTTCATCCGTCGTCCGATCGGTACCTCGCTGCTGGCGATCGGCGTGTTCGTCACCGGCATGATCTGCTACCTGCTGCTGGGCGTGTCGGCACTGCCGGACATGCAGTTTCCGGCGATCTTCGTGCAGGCCAGCGAAGCCGGCGCGGACGCCTCGACCATGGCCTCCACCGTGGCCGCGCCGCTGGAGCGCCACCTCGGCCAGGTGCCGGGCATCCAGATGATGAACTCGCACAGCTCCGAGAGCAGCACGTTCGTCTTCATGATGTTCGAGAACGGCGTGAACCTGGATTCCTCCGCGCGCGACGTGCAGGCCGCGATCAATGCCGCGATACCCGACTTGCCCGCGGGGGTGACGCCGAGCTACCAGAAGGCCAACCCCAACGACGATCCGATCATCGCGATCGCGCTGACGTCGACCACGCAGTCGGCGGCGGACATGTACAACCTGGCCGACACCTTGCTGGCGCAACGCCTGCGTCAGCTGAAAGGTGTCTCCTCGGTGGACATCGCCGGCGCCGCCACGCCGGCGATCCGCGTCGACGTGAACCTACGCGCGCTGAATGCGATGGCGCTGTCACCGGATCAGCTGCGCAACGCGCTCACCGCCGCCAACGTCACCTCGCCGGAGGGCTTCCTGTCCAACGGCAAGACCACCATGGCGGTCAGTTCCACCGCCCAGCTGCACACGGCGGATGACTTCGCGAACCTGGTGATCGCGATGAAGAACGGCACGCCGGTGCGCCTGTCCGACGTCGCGCATGTCTATGCCGGCACCCAGGACGCGTACCAGGCGGCCTGGTTCGAGGGCAAGCCGGCGATCCTGATGTACGTCTTCAAGAAGTCCGACGCCAACGTGATCGCCACGGTGGACGAGGTGCGCGCCCAGCTGCCGCTGCTGCGCGACTACCTGCAGCCGGGCACCACGATGACGCCGTTCTTCGACGACACGCCGACGATCCGTGCCTCGCTGCACGAGGTGCAGGCCACACTGCTGATCTCGCTGATGATGGTGGTGCTGACGATGGCGCTGTTCCTGCGCCGGCTCGCGCCCACCCTGATTGCGGCGGTGGCGGTGCCGCTGTCGCTGGCCGGCGGCTTCGTGGCGATGTACATCCTCGGCTACACGCTGAACAACCTCACCCTGCTGGCGCTGGTGATCGCGATCGGCTTCGTGGTGGACGATGCGATCGTGGTGATCGAGAACATCATCCGCCACATCGACGCCGGCATGACGCGGATGGAGGCGACGCTCGCCGGCGCGCGGGAGATCGGCTTCACCATCGTCTCGATCACCGCTTCGCTCATCGCCGTGTTCATTCCGCTGCTGTTCGCCGGTGGTGTCACCGGTATGTTCATGCACGACTTCGCGGTGACCCTGGTGTCGGCGATCCTGATGTCGGCGCTGGTCTCGCTAACCCTCACGCCGGCGTTGTGCGGGCGTTTCCTCGGCGGTCACGACCATCGCACCGGGCCGTCGCGGCTGGGGCGTGCGCTGGATCGCTTCCATGCCGGCATGCTGGCGATCTACAGCCGCGCACTGGAGTTCTCGCTGCGCCACGCACTGGCGTTCGCGCTGACGCCGCTGGTGCTGATCGCCGTCACCTTCTTCCTGTTCGGTGTGGTGAAGAGCGGCTTGTTCCCGGCGCAGGACACCGGTCTGATCTGGGGTCGCGCCACGTCCAGCGCCACCGTCTCGTTCGCGCAGAGCGAGCAGCGCATGCAGCGCCTCACCCAGATGCTGATGTCCGACCCGGACGTGGCCACGATCGGCACCCGGCTCGGTACCAGCCGGCAAGGCGCCAGCGGTTCGTTCAACATCGACCTGAAGACCCGTGCGCAAGGCCGCAAGGACGACACCTTCGCGGTGCTGGCTCGACTTACCGCCAAGGCAGCGAAATACCCCGACCTCAACCTGCGCCTGCGCCCGCTGCAGGATCTGCCCAGCGCGGGCGGCGGCGGCACCAGCCAGGGTGCGCAATATCAGATCGGCTTGCAGAGCAACGACCTCGCGGAGCTGCAGGAGTGGCTGCCGAAGCTGGTGACCGAACTGAAGAAGAACCCCAAGCTGCAGGACGTGGGCAGCGACGTGGATGAGGGCGGCCTGCGCCAGAACATCGTGATCGACCGCAGCACCGCGTCGCGGCTGGGCATATCCATCGGCACCATCGACGGTGCGCTGTACGACGCCTTCGGCCAGCGCCAGGTGTCCACCATCTACTCGGACATCAACCAGTACACGGTGGTGGTGAACGCGCTGCCGAACCAGACCGCCACGCCGGAATCGATCAACCAGATCTACGTGCCGTCCAGCAGCGGCAAGATGGTCCCGCTCACTGCGTTCGCGCACCAGGAGCCGGGCCTGGCGCCCGCGTCGATCTCCCACGAGAACCAGTACACCACGATGGACCTGAGCTTCAACCTCGCTCCCGGCGTGAGCATGGGCGAGGCGATGGCGATCGTGCAGGCCACGGTCACCAACATGCGCATGCCGGGCGACATCAAGCTCAATGTCGGCGGCGACTTCCGCCGCTTCGAGCAGATGCAGGGCGGCATGCTGTGGCTGGTGCTGGCGGCGATACTCACCGTCTACATCGTGCTGGGCATGCTGTACGAGAACCTGATCCACCCGGTGACCATCCTGTCCACCTTGCCGGCGGCCGGCGTGGGTGCGCTGATGGCGTTGTGGATCACCGACACCGAACTCTCGGTGGTGGCGCAGATCGCGCTGGTGCTGTTGATCGGCATCGTGAAGAAAAACGCGATCATGATGATCGACTTCGCCCTGGTCGCCGAGCGCGAGCACGGCAAGAGCCCGCTGGACGCCGCGCACGAGGCCTGCCTAGTGCGTTTCCGCCCGATCATGATGACCACCATGGTGGCGATCCTCGCCGCGCTGCCGATCGCGATCGGCCTGGGCGAGGGCAGCGAGCTGCGCCGCCCGCTCGGCATCGCGCTGATCGGCGGCCTGCTGATCTCGCAGAGCCTTACCCTGCTCAGCACGCCGGCGCTGTACGTGGTTTTCTCCTGTCTCGGCGCGCGCTGGAAGGCCTGGCGTGCCCGTCGCGCCGAGCAGCGGCGGTCGCGCCGCGCCGCGCCGGTGCGCTTGCCGGGCTGAATATTTTTTTGCTTTTCACTCTCCCACTTGTTGAAGAGGGAGAGGGGGCGGGGCTTTTGCTTCTACGTCTTTGGAAGATTCAAAGCGGTTTCGTCCACCTGTCGTCGGCCGAGTTACTTTTCTCTTGCGTGGCCAAGAGAAAAGTAACCAAAGAGAAGGCCACCCCGGTTGGCGCTTGCCGGGCGTCCTGCCCGGCAAGTCCGTGAGGTGGGGCCGGGCTTTTCGAGCGGGCTCCTGCCCGCGCGAAAAGGCGAGTCCATCCATGGCCTCGCCCGCTGCGCGGCCTTCTCGTCCCCGCCTCACCGCCGCTCAGGGGCCCCGGAAAAGCAGCGCGCTCCTGCGCGCAGGAGCAACGGCAACAGCCAGATCAAAGCCGAAGCGGCGCGAAGCGACACAAGGCTTTGCGCGTTGTGCCTCGGCATCCTGATACGGCGCGGTGTGGCCGCACCGTGTATCGCGTAGGCAGATGTGGCTCCAAAAAACCTCGAAACGTCCTGCTTGTAATCCCGGCGTATTGAACCAGGCCATTTCTCTTGGTTACTTCTCTTGACTCCGGGCATCCTGCCCTCCGCCCTTCGGGCCAGCTTCGCTGTTCGCCGCCGCTCCTGCGGCGGCGTGGGCCAGCAAAGAGAAGTGACTC
>NZ_JADIKL010000013.1:0-82963 GCF_044904705.1 Dyella agri | reverse complement strand
AGCATCGGCGACCCACTGGCTATGGACATACAACCACGAGCGTCCGAACATGGCTCTCGGCGGCATCACACCCATGCAGAAATTGGCCTTGCCCGCTTAGCTCCACTTTTGGCGAGCGCTAAAAGCGGGGGGATTACCCTCCCATCGGTGACCATGAGGTCGTCGTCCGTCAGCTTGCCCCATCGTGCCTTGAGCTTGCCGTGGAGCTGCTTCCATTGGCCCTTGATCTTGTCTTCATTCATGGTTGATTCTCCGGTAGGTGTTGATTCGTTCTTTGTCGCGGCGGCGGCGCCTGGATCGAATGTCAGTCTTTCGCCTTCAACCCGGACGCATCGACCTCCCTGACGCCCTTCACGCTCTTGGCCGCGGCGACCGCTTTCCTGACGTCCGTCTGGGTCGCGAGTACCCCGGTCAGCGTTACCGCGCCGTTTACGGTCTTCACGGTCACGGCCATGCTTTTCACACCCTTGGTGGTTCCGAGTTCGCTTTTCACCTTGGTTGTGATCCATGCATCGCTGACCGCCTGGCCTGCGTCGGCCGAGTGATCGCTGCTGGACGACATTTGCGGTGCCGCGAGCGCGGCGTTGGCCACCATTCCAGACCCCAGCGCTGCGGCCAGGGTGAGTACCGATATCGTGCGAAATGCTTTCATGCGAGGTTGCCTCCAAGTTCGGTCGACAATTCCGCCTCAGCGGCGGTTCGCTGGCTTGCGGCCTTCGCGTGGCGTGCCCTCAGCGGGGCGGGGCGGGGCGTCGGGATGACGGCCGTCATCCTGATCCTCGCGGCCCGGTGACTTCCGCTCCGGGCGATGTTGCGGCGATGGCTCCGGTTGCTTGCCGGGATGACCGGTCTGCTTGTCGGGATGGTCGCTCTGCCTGGGTGTACGCGTGGTTTGCATGGGGAACTCCGCTTTCGAAGGGCCGGTTGTAGGCCGGAACCAACCCTATGGCCCGCGTGCGCTTTGTGATAGAGAAGTTGCTACCAGCGCTTCTGGTAGGTTTCTACCGGTTGCAATGCGCACTGTTCGCTCCCGAAATAGTCACCTGCTTGAGACTTTCAGGATTGCTGATGAGCGCCAAAGCATCGAAAGCACCGAGGGACCGCAGCGAACTTCAGCAGATCGTCGCGAACCTGATTCAGGGCGTGCTGGTTGCTGATCTGGACGGCTCGATCGCATGGGCGAACGGCGCCGCGCTGGAGATGCATGGCTGCACTGAGCTAGCGCAGTTGGGCGCAAGCAGGGTTGGCTACCGCAAAAATTTCGCTTTGCGTTATCTCAACAACCATCGGCTTACAGCCATGCAATATCCGCTGGACCGGCTTGTGACCGGAGAACACTTCGACGACGTGACGGTGGAAGTGATCCATCGGCCGCGTGACGAATTCCGCCGCGTGCTCGAGCTGCGCGGGATCCCGGTGGTCAGTACGCGGAAGATCATCGAATCGCTGGTGCTCATCATCAAGGATGTGACCGAATTCGAAAGTGCCGCTGATCGTTTTGAGCGCGCTTTCGCGGCCAATCCGGCACCCGCGGTGATCCTACGGCTTGCGGACTCGCGCTATGTGAGGGTGAACCGCGGCTTCCTCGACATGACCGGCCTCACGCAGGAACAGGTGGTCGGCCGTCCGTTCCACGAACTGGACGTGCTTCGCGACGCCGAGCACCGGGAAGCGGCGCTCGAAGCCATGCGGGAACACCGCTCGATCCCGCAACAGGAGGCGCTGGTGCGGATGGGCGACGGCGTCGACAAATTCGTGATCGTCGCCGCCCAGCCGATCGAGATGGACGAAGAAGCTTGCATGCTGTTCACCTTCGCCGACCTCGATGCGCGCAAACGGGCCGAGATGTCACTACGCCGCAGCGAGGAGCAATTCGCCAAGGCGTTTCGGTTGGCACCTGTGCCGATGCTGATCTGCGCGAGATCGGGCTGGCGCATCCTGGCGGCGAACGACGCCTTTGGCGATGCGACCGGATACCACCACCCCGACATCCAAGGTCAAACCCTTCGGGAAATCGGGCTCTGGAAAAGTGCCCGGATTCTTGATGACCTGCGCGTCGGCCTCGATGCCGGACAGGAAACGCGCAACCTGGAAGTTCCACTGGTAGCGCACGACGGCACTGCCATCGATTGCCTGCTTTCTGCCGAGCCAGTGACGATTCAAGACGAAGCTTGTGTTCTGTGCGTGGTGCAGGACGTCACCGAACGCAAACGCGCGGAGGCCGATGTGATCCTTGCCATCGAAACCGTGATGAAGGACACCTCTTGGTTCAGTCATACTGTGATGGAAAAGCTTGCGCAGATACGCCAGCCAGGGAGGGTCGGCGGTGAACTGGCAGCGCTGACACCGCGTGAGCGGGAAATCCTCGAGCTCATCTGCAAGGGCCAAGGCGATGTCGAAATCGCGAGCGCACTGAAGCTTTCACGCAACACGATCCGCAACCACGTGGCCAACCTATACAGCAAGATCAACGTCAAACGGCGCAGTGCCGCCGTGATCTGGGGGCGCGAGCGTGGTGTAGCCAGCTACTGATTGGGGTTGGGCGACTACGAGGCAACCGTCGATGGGTCGCCGTCACCTCGATCTACGTGCATGCGGAGGAATACACGCAGCACGCCAACAACGCTCATCCGTGCACCATGCATGCACCAAGTGAGTACCATGCGCGCACCATCTGCGCCCGTACACACACCAAGTGCGCACCATGCCCGCACGCGAGTGCGCATCATATGCGCTCCATGTACAGACCGTGTGCGCACCATGTCATTTCAATCGCGCACTATACGCACACCATCTGTGCACCATGCCGGTCGCGTCAGCCCCGGCTCAATGTGAACACGTCGCGCGGGCCGTCGCGTTCCTCACTGCCCTCAGCCTAACCCTTTGATCGCACGGCCCGTTCGCGTGCTGGCCACAGGGTGGCACACATCACACTTTAGGCTATTGGCCGAATGGTCACAGCCCAACCCGGCTACGTTACTTCGACCCCGCCCCTGCACCCCAAATTCGCCCCGGACTGTATCCAATGAACAGCGCCTATCCGTCCGTAAACGAATCACGATGCCTAGTGTTGTGCCCACCCACGAATTGCGAGTCATGGGTACCTTAACGAACGAGAACTTTAGGAAGGTGCAAAGAACACCCCCATAGATGTCATATGAATGACGGCGGAAAGGTTGGAGTAACGTAGCATGTGACCACCCAAAATCCGATTGCGATCAACCTGCCCGAATTGAGGGCACGGGCTTCGATACTGATACCGGATGGCGCCACGGGCGCGATGGACGATTGGACTGATCACGATGGGCGCCATACGCGCAATTAGGGACAGCGTGATTTGGACCGCGCACGCGTTCATGTTGTAACCAATAAAGAGCTTTGGATGGATGCATGCTTTGGCGTGGACGATGCGCTGCGCGCACCGGCTGGCTCGCTTCGCTCGTCCCGTGGACAAACCTGCTGGACGGCACGTGGACAACGCTGCGCGTCGCCCACAGTCCGCCCACAGGTGTTGCCCACCGGCTTCCCAGCCTTCGTCCACCCCTGATCAAGTGCACCACCAGCCACAGGAGTAATTTTCGAAGCGTAGGGGCAAAAAGCTTTTAAATGGCTACATAACAGAGGCAGCGGCAGTGCTTTGCTCGCACCGGGGCAAAATTCGACTTCTATTTGCTCGACGAAAAGGATCGCTTTGCATATGCTGGGGCAGCGTTCGGCTTTCGTTTGCTCGCACAATGGCAGCATTTTGCACGGGTTGGGCAAGAATTGAGCTTTTGTTTTCCCGACGAAAGGCAGCGTTTTGCGCAGTTGAAACAGCAAGGCGGGCCATTGGGCCCCGCCTTGCTTGGCGATTCAGTCAGTGCAGGGGTCGCCCGGCCACTCGACGCTGCGCTTTCGGCGTGCCTCGGCCTCAGCCTTGGTGGGGCGGCCACGCTTTGAGCGGCGGGGTGGGTGCGGGTTGGCGGCTGTCATCTGCTGGCTGCTCTGGCTTTGGCCATCCTCGCCACGAATCCAAGCGCGGGTTTGCTCTGGATCCCAGCGTAGACTGGTGCGACCGCGGCGGGGCAGGGTCGGTGGGACACGGTGGGGGGCGCGGGTGAGGTCGGAATAGATCGTGGCCACAGCGATTTGCATGTAGGCAGCCAAATTCTCGATCGTCCACAGGCTCTCGCTGACGATCGGCGGCAGGGTGGTTGGTTTGGGTTGCTTGCGCATGGGGCGAATTCCTTCGTGCCACGCTCGGAGGCGTGGTGCGAATGAGTTCGCAGCAGCCAAGGTCGAAGGCATCAAAGGCCGGGGACGCAAGGCAGGGTTGTGCCCTTGTTCGCACTGCCACTCCCCACCGGCGTCGCTCTTGCTGACCTGGCCTCAATCATCTTCCAGGGGCTAGCCTTCGACTCTTTTTTTGAGCTTGGTGGGGCGATTGCTGCTGCCACTGACAAGCAGAGCATCCTTTCGTACCCGCGGGTGGCGCTGCTTCCATCCCGAGAGTCGCCGGATCGAACCCGGCCGCATTGCCTTGCAATCTAGCAGCGACGTTTTGCACCGGCAAGCAGTCAGGCGGCGCCGACGCGTCGATGCGATGGGAGGAATTTGGGAGGATTGCAGTGCGAAACCATGCAATCCAAAGCAAAACAGCGCAAGACGCTGCAAAGCGTATTGCGCTGTTTTTACTGGGAAAAATTGGTGGAGCGGAGGAGGATCGAACTCCCGACCTTCGCATTGCGAACGCGACGCTCTCCCAGCTGAGCTACCGCCCCACGCGAGCTGCACATGTTAGCAGCGGGTAGAGACTCCGCCAAGACCCCCGGGCGCGCCGGGGGCAGGGCTTTCAGGCGTCGTTTTCGGCCGCCACGTTGTCCAGGAAGCTCGCCGACGGCACGAAGAACAGCGAGCCGGTGACGGCCTTGCTGTAGTCCAGCAAGCGGTCGTAGTTGCCCGGCGGGCGGCCGACGAACATGTTGACCAGCATCTGCTCGATCCGGTGCGGGGAGCGGGCGTAGCCGATGAAATAGGTGCCGAACTCCCCCTTGCCGACGTCGCCGAACGGCATGTTGTCGCGCAGGATGTCCAGCTCCTCGCCGTCTTCGACGATCGTGGTCAAGGCGTTGTGCGCCGAGGTCGGCTTGGTCGCATCATCCAGCTCGATGTTGGTCTGCTTGGTGCGGCCGATGATCTTCTCTTGCAGCTCGACCGGCAGCGTGTTCCAGCCCTTCAGGTCGTGCAGGTATTTCTGCACGATCACATAGCTGCCGCCGGCGAAGCCGGGGTCTTCGCCGGCGATGACCACGGCATCGACGGCGTCCTGATCCACCGGGTTCTCGGTACCGTCGACAAAGCCGAGCAGGTCGCGCTCGTCGAAGTACTTGAAGCCGTGCACCTCGTCGGCGCCGGCGACCGCGTCGCCGAGTCGGGACATGATCTGGGTCGCCAGCTCGAAACACAGATCCATGCTGACGGCACGGATGTGGAAAAGAAGGTCGCCCGGCGTGGACACTGCGTGGTGCTGCCCCTGGATTTCGCGGAACGGGTGCAGTTCCTTCGGTCGCGGCTGGCCGAACAGCCGGTCCCATGCGTCCGAGCCTATACCCATGACGCACGACAGGCGGCCGTCGAGGTCGCGGAAGCCCACGGCGCGCACGAGTGCGGCCAGGTCGCCGCACAGCGCTCGCACAGTTCCGCGATGCGACGGTTCCGGCTGCAAGGTCACGACAAGGAAGATGGCGGCGGGCGTGAGCTTCGCCACGACCGGTTGCGGAATGGCGGAAGGCACACCTGACTCCTCACGGATGTTTCGCGCAGTGTAGTCAGGGCCCTGCGGATTTCCCAGCCGGACTCGCGGGTATCATGAACCGGCGGCGCTCAGCCGGGCAGCAGGGCGGGCAGGCGCTCGTGCAGCACTCCGTGGCGCCAGCCCTCGAGGAAATCCGGCCACTCGCGGGTGACCACGTATTCCTCCAGCACCTTGCGCGGGCAGAGCAGGCCGGGCGGCAGGTCCAGTTCGGCGGCACGCTCGTCGACCAACACCTTCATGGCGCCCAGCGCCTGCTTGGCGGCGCCTTGCGGGTGCGCGGGAATGGGCGCGGTGGCGGCGATCTCGTCCGCTTCGACGGGCGCGCGCAGCAGCTCGAGCAGCTCGCCGCGCTGGGCGCTGCGCAGGGCGCGCTGGCCACGGCCGCGCTGCTCCAGCTCGCTGAGGCTGGCAGGTGGCTGCTGGGCCAGGCTGAGCGCCAGCGCGTCGTCCAGCAACCAGGGGCGCGGGCGGTCGAGGGTGCGTGCGCTGCGATCGCGCCAACGCAGAATGCGGCGCAGCAGGGTCTGTTGCGCGGGCGACCATTCGGCGGCGCCACGCAAGGCGCGTTGTGGCTGCGGTTCGCCCTCGCGGTGGCTGGCGCGTTGCTTCAGCCGCGCGCAGTCCTCGGCATGCCACGCCGCGCGGTCGCGCTGGCGCAGGCGCTCGGCGAGCTGGGCGTGGATGGATTCCAGGTACACCACGTCGAGCGTGGCGTAGCTGCGCTGCGACGCGGTGAGCGGGCGCTGCATCCAGTCCGAACGGGTCTCGCCCTTGTCCAGCTCGTCGCCGCACAGTTCCGCAACCAGGGCGCGGTAGCTGATGCCCAGTCCCATGCCGACAAAGGCGGCGGCGATCTGCGTGTCGAACAGTACGCGCGGGCCGTCGGGCAGCAGCGGCGCCAGCGTTTCCAGGTCCTCGCCCGCGCTGTGCATCACGGTGACGGTGTCGCCGCCGCCGAGCGCGGGTTGCAAGGCATCGTCGATCGCGAAGGCCAGCGGATCGACCAGGGCGTGGCGGCCGTGGCACCCCAGCTGCAGCAAGGCGAGCTGCGGATGGAAGGTGTCGCGGCGCATGAACTCGGTGTCCAGCCCGACCACCGCGCCCGCGGGCACGCCGTCCAGCCACGCCTGCAGCGTGGCGCGGTCGGCGATCCAGTCGGCGGTGACATCGGGCAAGGGCATGCGGGTTCCTCGAAAATTGCGGGGTGTGGATTGCCCTGTCATCGACAGTGCCATATGGTGAACGGCGCACGATAACAGGCCGATCCGGGAACGCCCAAGCATGCCGAGCAACACCACGCTGCATCGCCAACGCACGCTCGGCGGCGTGGTCGGCATTCTCGTGCTGGCTTTCGGGCTCGGCTACCACTTCTTTCCGCGCCTGCTCCACGTCGAGCCGGGCGAGGTCGTGCGCCGCAGCGTGCCGGCAGCGCCGGCAGCGGCGCCCGGCGGCGCATCGACGGTCAACGAGCCGGCGGCCGAGGAACTGAATGCCGGGCCACCGCTGACCCTGGCGCCCACCGCGGTAATCGCCGCGCGGCTGAGCCGCGAGCATACGAATCTGCCGAAGCAGCTGACGCCCGACCCGCCGAAGCTGCGTGCCTTGCTGGAGCGCGCCGACAAAGCGCTCGCCGCCGGCAACCTGGGCGCCGACAAGGACGGTGCCGCCGCGCTCTACCTGCAGGCCACGAAGGACAAGCCAGACAGCCGCCGCGCCGCACAGGGCGTGATCGACGTGCATGCCCGGCTGGTGGCGCAGATCGAGCGCGACCTTGCGCTGGGCAATGCCGAGGACGTCGGCGACCAGCTGGCGGCACTGCAACAGCTGCCGGGCACCGCGAACGACGTGGCGCATCTCTCGGCCGCGCTGAAGACGCTCACCGACGTGCGCCCGTTGCTGGCGAAGGCGGCCGGCCTGCTGCAGCAAGGCAAGGCGGACCAGCCCACCGGCCGCAGCGCATTGGATACCTATCGCCAGGTGCAGCAGCTCGATCCGCAGAACGCGGTGGCCGAGCAGGGCGTCCTCGACGTGCAGCGCGTGGTGCTGGATCGCGCGCTGGCCGCGGTGGCGCAGAACGATTTCGCGGATGCGGACAAAGTGCTGGCCGAGGCGCAGGCGATCCATCCCGGCTCGCAGCAACTGCACGACGTACGCCAGCGGGTGGACGACATGCGCGCGTCGCGCGCCAGCGGCGTGCTGACCCAGGCGCACTCCGCGCTGGATGCCGGCAACCTGGCGATGGCGCGGCAGCTCGCCGCGCAGGCGGAGGCGATCAGTCCGCAGCTGCCCGGCCTCGCCGCGTTCGAACAGCAGCTCGTCAACGCGCAGCTGTATGCGAGCCACAAGCCCGGCCAGGTGTTCAGCGACCGCTACGTCGACCTGCCGGGGCAATCGCCGGCGATGGTGGTGGTTCCCACCGGCAGCTTTCTGATGGGCGCGGCCGACGACGACAGCGGCGGCCCGGCCGAGCAGCCGCAGCACAAGGTCGCCATCGACCAGGGCTTCGCCATGGCGCGCAGCGCCGTCACCGTGGGCCAGTTCCGCGAATTCGTGCGCGAGAGCGGCTATGTGCCCGATGCGGTGAAGCAGGGCGGCGCCAGCGTCTACGACGAGCGCAGCGGGGCCATGCGCGACGACAGCGACGCCACCTGGCAGGACGACTACGCCGGCCACAAGGCCGAGGACAACCTGCCGGTGGTCAACATTTCCTGGGGCGACGCCAAGGCCTATGCCGACTGGCTCAGCAAGCGCACCGGGAAGAAATACCGTCTGCCCAGCGAGGCCGAGTTTGCCTATGCACTGCGCGGCGGCACCACCACGCGTTACTGGTGGGGCGACGGCACGCCCAGCCACAAGGTGGAGAACCTCACCGGCTCGAAGGACCGCTCGCCCAGCGGCCGGCGCTGGAACCATGCGTTCCGCGACTACGGCGACGGTTACTGGGGGCCGGCGCCGGTGATGAGTTTCGCACCCAATCCCTTCGGCCTGTACGACATGGGCGGCAATGTCTCCGAATGGGTGGCCGATTGCTGGCACGACAATTTCATCCGTGCACCCGTCGACGGCAGCGCCTGGCTCAACCCCGGTTGCAGCACGCGCGTGCTGCGCGGCGGCTCCTGGGGCAGCTCGCCTGAACAGGCGCGCTCGGCCTGGCGGCAGGGCGCCGACGCCGGCGTGCGCAGCGGCCGCGTCGGCTTCCGCGTGGTGCGGGAGCTTTGAGGCTGCGCCGGGGACCCGGGGCGTCTCCGGTTCGCGCTGCATAGCACTACACCAAAACCCCTAATTTCGCGTAGATTGTGCATGCCGAATGGCCATCGCCTCGCTGGAGGCGGTGCCTTACTCAACCACGATGGATGCCCATGGCTACCAAGACCACTGCCAAGAAAGCCCCCGCCAAGGCCGCCAAGCCGGCGCCGAAGGCTGCTCCCGCCGCGATCAAGCCGATCAAGGACACGCTCAGCAAGTCCGGCCTGATCTCCCACATCGCCCAGCAGACCAGCGTCGAGACCAAGCACATCAAGGCCGTGCTTGCCGCGCTGGAGCATGCCGTGCTCGGTGCCGTGCACAAGAAGGGCGCCGGCCAGTTCACCCTGCCGGGCCTGTTCAAGGTCAATGCCGTGCAGGTGCCGGCCAAGCCGAAGCGCACGGGCATCAACCCGTTCACCAAGCAGGAGCAGGTGTTCGCCGCCAAGCCGGCCACCGTGAAGGTGAAGGTGCGCCCGCTGAAGAAGCTCAAGGACGCCGCACTCTGATGCGCGTCGATGCCCGCCCGGCATGCCGGGCAGGCATCTCCGGATACGACAAAGGCCGCGCAAGCGGCCTTTGTTTTGTTCGTTGGTGGTAAGGGAAGCGAGAAGCGCTGCGAGGCACTTTGATGCCTTTGCGAGGGCGGGGCGGTGGCGCGTTGCGAAAGTGGCCGCGGCAGGGAGGCCCAACGCGGACATACTAGGAGTCAGAAGGGCAAGCCACACAGAGGGGGAGGGCTCGGATGAAGCGGCGATCGATTTTTCTGCTATGCCTTGCGGTACTTTCAACAGCCGGCCAGGCGACGGCCGCGTCCGCACCTCCGGCAGGACACATCACCGGAGTCGGCGGAATCTTTTTCAAGGCCAAAGACCCCAAGGCGCTTGCGGCGTGGTACCACGATGTCCTTGGCATGCCGGTAGAGGCCTGGGGCGGCGCCGCGCTGCGCTACGACGCGCCAAAGCACCCTCCCGCGCTGGCGTGGAGTGCATTCCCCGCATCGACGAAATACTTCGCGCCATCGACGAGCGGATTGATGATCGACTACGCCGTGGATGATATGGATGCGTTGCTCGCGCGCTTACGATCCAAAGG
Source organism: Dyella agri (assembly GCF_044904705.1). Lineage (NCBI taxonomy): Bacteria > Pseudomonadati > Pseudomonadota > Gammaproteobacteria > Lysobacterales > Rhodanobacteraceae > Dyella > Dyella agri. Next base: position 72,831 of record NZ_JADIKL010000013.1, on the reverse strand, counting down.
CGTCACGGTGCTGAAGCGCGACGACAGCGATCCAAACGGCCGCTTTGCCTGGATCCTGGATCCCGAAGGGAACAAGGTCGAGCTCTGGGAGCCTAAGCGCTAGCTTTCTAAAGTTCGCTTCCATAGCGGACATCGGAGATGTCAGCAAGTTGTCGCCGTCACTTCTGATCAGTAGGGAACATGTCGAAATCTGCCCGGTGATTCGACCGGCTACGAACACGGGAAGGCGGATACCAGCGCCTTTGCCATCGGTTCGACATCCCGTGGACGTCGGTGCGCGCTATCTGCAAGTACCGCAACCGGTGCAGAGGGGGACGCCGGATAGTTCCGGGGCAGGTATCGTCCCGGTATATTGCGATCGTTATAAGCTCGATAGGGGGAGTCGAATGAAAGCGTTTCTTGGCGCGTGTTGCATCGTTCTCTTATTGGCTGGCTGCTCTGTCCCGCGGGCGATTAGAGAAGGCGGTCCGATGCCTGGGCAACGTGTCGATCCGGTTGGAAAGGTGCTCATCCTCGGAGTCAAAGACGGGCAAGAGCAAGGGCAAAGTCCCGCCCAAGGTAGCGGGCAGGAGCTCGTCGATTCACTTCGCAAGGTTCTCGCTGAGCACTCTGTACCCCTTTCAACCACACCGGCGCAGGCCTTGCCTGCTGGCTTCGATGAAGCCGTGAGTGGTGGTTGGAACTATGTCTTGAAGGGTGAAATAACCCATTGGGAAGACAACGCGACAGCCTGGTCAGGCAAGGGTGACAAGCTGTTTATCTCTGTGGAGCTCTACGATGCGAAGACCAAGCAACTGGTAGCTGCCGCGACAGAGCAACGAACGGCAACCGGGTTCACCTTTGTGTCCGGGACACCTGATCGCTTCATGGACGAAGTATCGGTTGGTGCGCTCAGCAAGATTTACGGTTGGCCTATAGCAAAGTGAGACGTTGCTCTGATCCCAGAACTGGCATGCGTCCTTCTATAGGCGCGCGCCTCGGGCCGCTTGCTTTCTAGCAACTGCTAAGTGCGAATTCCGGTCTGACTGAACATCAATTCCGGCGGCCACTGAGCACCCCACTGGTGCTGCCCATGGGTGTTAGGGACGCTTACGGCTATATTCCGGAAAGGTCCGCTATCGACCTAAAGGAGACATGCCCAAGGGGCATATCGAAGCGAAGAAGGGGATATTGTGCGACTTTCAAAATGCTTATTGATGGCTTGCCTGCTGATGACGGCTGGTGCTGCCGGTGCAGGTGAGCAAGCATCTTCAGTTGGGTCCGCTCAACGGAACAACGTTGGCGAGATGTGCAAGGTCACCATCTGCCAGCACAACCTTCACGTAGTGCTCAAGCAAAAAGACGGCACGGTATTCGACCGCACATTCGATGTGATGCCGGGCGCGGTGGAGCCTCATTGGCTGGTCATCATTGCTGGCCAGACACTCAACATCGAGGCCGACAGGGTCGGTAGTGGCCTGACCAATTTCAAAGTCGTCGATTCTGTGCAGCATCCGGAAAAGACGCTCACATTGTCCCTTGAGCAAACTGCTGATGGGACGATGCTCCTGAAGCTGAGCAACCCGTACAATCAGCCGCTCAAATTCGACATGGGCATGATGCGCCTGGACGATGAGCGTCTTCTGAAGACATCGAGCTGTCCGGTCATGGCCGGCGGTTCGTCGTTCGAAACATGGCAAGAGCCGATTTTTCAGGTTGTGCTGGCAAATGCGCGCTTTCTTGATAAGGGTAGCGCCGGGTCCGTTTGCAGCTAGTGGTCGGATGGTGCGCAGGAGCCTGGGTGTCTGCAAGCGAGCGCGCCGGTGGTCGGGGCGAGCCCGTGCCCCGGACATGCCCAGGACCCTCAGGCATTGGCGATATCCCGCGACACGCAACGAGACGCTTCAGACACGAAAAAGCCCGCACTGCGCGGGCTTGATGTGAGCTTCCGGGTTGCCCCGAGACTGCCTGAAACCATTCCTTGGTACCGGTGAGAGGACTCGAACCTCCACTCTGTCGCCAGAAGCGGATTTTGAGTCCGCCGCGTCTACCATTCCGCCACACCGGCATGTGGATTGCGCATTATGCCGGCTTCAGTGCACCGGGTCGAGGCCCAGCTGCCGTTCGCAGCGTTCGTAGCCGGGTTCGCCGGCCAGCGGCTGGAACACCGCGCAGTGGGTCATGTTGCCGGAGTAGATGTGCAGGCTGACCGCGATGTCGCGGTCGCTGGGGTTGCGGATGGTGTGGTACTCGTGCGGCGGGATCAGGCTGCCGGCGGAGCCGGGGCCGGCCTGCACCGAGCCCACTGGCTGGAAGCGGCAATGGCCGCCCGCGTCGTCCACCAGCCGCTCGTACTGCACCACGTCCAGCGCGCCGCGCCACACGCCTTCCACGCACCACATGCCGGCATGGTCGTGGATCGGGGTGCCCTGGCCCGGGCCCCAGGTCATCGCCACCACGCAGTAGCCGTGGTCATCGCTGCGGTACAGCTCGCGCCGCGCATAGCGGCCCTGGGCGGTTTCCAGCACACAGTCGGGTAGCTGGACCTCGTTGCCGCGGATCAGCCGGCACAGGCTGTTGCGCAGGCTGTCGGTGATGGCCGGCGTGCTGCCCTGGGCGACTGCCGTGTCGATCGCGTCGATCAGCTTGCGACAGCCCGGAAATTCGGTGGTGAGCATGGGAACTCCGCGCGAAGGCGTGAAACAATTCGGTCATTATAATAGTTGGTAATGACCATATAAGCATGGGCCCCGGAAGCGTCGTGCCATCACGCATTTGGCGTGCGAGTGCTGTAAAGCGCCGGGCTTGATGCACCCAGCTATCGCTTCCGTCTTGGCCGGCCTGCCGTCAGGGCATCATGCTGCCTTGGCCGGCCCTCCCCAAGCTCGACCCGGATGGAGGCCCGAGGCGGCCGCGCAGCCGCGCTGGACCGCGCATCCATGCGCACAGCGGACGGCTGCAAAACCTGCATCCGCCAGCGGTACGCCTGCATGGAAGGCGGAAAAGGGCATCGCGCGGGTTTCCGCCGCTGCTTACAGTTTTGCCAGGAAGCCGCCGATCGCGCGACTGTAGTTGTCGATGTCGACCAGGAAGGCGTCGTGGCCTTGCGGCGAATCCAGCGCCACGAAATCCACGCCGGCACCGGCGGCTTCGAGGCCTGCGGCGATCTGCTCCTGCTGCTCCAGCGGAAACAGGATGTCGGTGCTGACGCCGATCACCAGCGCGCACTCGATGCGGATGCGCCGGAGGCCTTCCATCACGCTGCCGTTGCCGTATTCGGCGATGTCGAACCAGTCGCTGGCGCGCGAGAGGTAGAGGTAACTGTTCGGGTCGAAGCTGCGCACGAAACGGCGGGCGTGGCCTTCGAGGTAGGACTCCACCTGGAATTCGAAACCGAAGGGTTCGTCCTCGCGCTGCTCGGCGTCGAGGCGGATGCGCGCGAAGCGGCCGTTCCATTCCATCGCCGAGCGGTAGGTGATCACGCCCAGCTTGCGCGCGATGCTCATGCCCATGTCGGGGTAGCGCTCGCCGTCGCCATGGATTTCGTAGTTGCCGTTGGCCCACTGCGGATCGAGCCGGATCGCTTCGCGTTGCAGCGAGCGAATCGCGATGGCGAAGGGCTGCGCCTGCGGCGCGGTGTCCACGCTGACATGGGCGCGCACCGTGCCGGGGTGCAGCAGCATGTAGGCCAGCGCGGCCATGCCGCCCATCGAACAGCCGATCAGGCAGGCGAGGCGTGCGATGCCCAGGCTCTGCACCACCAGGTGCGCGGCGTCGGCCACGTCTTCCAGCGACAGCTCGGGAAAGTCGAGGCGGTAGGGCTCGCCGGTGGCGGGATTGGGGGAGGCGGGGCAGGTGGAGCCCTTGTCGCTGCCCAGCGAGTTCACGCAGATCACGAACCAGCGATTCGTGTCGATGGCCTTGCCGGGGCCGGCCATGCCTTCCCACCAGCCGGGGCTGGGATCCTGCTCGCAGGAGGTCATGTGCGCGCTGGGCGAGAGGCCGGTGAGCACCAGCACCGCGTTGTCGCGCGCGGCGTTCAGCGTACCCCAGGTCTCGTAGGCCACGCGTGCGCCGTGCAGCATGCCGCCGCGCTTCATCGGGAACGGCGAGGGCAGGACGCAGTACTGGCGGGCGTCGGCCATATCAATGCACCTTGTCGATGGCGATGGCGATCGGTGTCTTGCGGCCGGTGTCGACGACGCCGGCGCTGCCTTCGAGGTCGCCCGGCTGGGCGATCGGCTCGCCGCTATGGCTGATCCGCGCGGCTACTACCACGCGCGCTACCGAAGAGAGTTTCAGCGCCGGCGTCATCGCCATCGCGTCGGTAAGCGTGACCGTGGCCGGCAGCGCGTCGGCCGTCAGCTTCGCCACCGCCAGCGGCATCGGCGGGCCGCTCACCGCGCGGGCGTAGACGTAGAGCTGGTCGCCCGGCTGCAGCTTGTTCTTGAGTGTGGGTACCAGGCTTACCTCCACCTTCAGCGCGGCGCCCTGGCTCGTGGCGGGCGCGGGTTCGGTCGAGGGCTTGCTGCCGGCGCGGCTGTCGGCGTTTGCGATCTGCTCGGCGACTGCCTTGGCTACGCTGGAACCGGGTTCCAGCAGCGGCTGCAGTTTGCGCCAGGTGGCGGCGGCATCCGTGTACTGCGCGTGCTGGAACTGACTGATGCCAAGCAGCCACAGGGCGCGCTGGCTGTCCGGCTGCAGCGTCAGGGCGCGGTGCAGCAGGTCGAGTGCGCGGCCCTCGATCAGGTGGTCGCTGCGCGCCATCGAATCGGTTTCGGCCCAGCCCACCATCGCGGCGACGTTGTCCGGGGCGACCTTCAACGCATGGTCCCAGGCGTCGCGCGCTTCGTCTGGCTGTTTCAGTGCGGTGGTGGCCTCGGCCAGCAAGGTCCAGCCCTGCACGTCGCTCGGGGCCTGCTTGAGGTGCGCGCGCAGTTCGGTCAGCGCTTGCTGGAAATCCATGGGCCGGGGCGCGGCGGGCACGCCGTCCAGCGCGACGGGCGTGCCGATGTGCAGGTACAGCGCACCGGCACCGATCGGCAGCAGCAGGGCGATGCCCAGCGCCAGTACGAACACACCGCGCGGGCGGCCATGGCGGCGGCCTTCGCGCAGCAGGGGCACCAGCAGCAGGGCCAGCGCCACCGCGACCATCGCCGCGGCGGCCAGATAGAACGCGAGCTTCACCAGTCGTCCCCCGTATCGGCCGGCTCGTTGCCGGCCCTGCCATCGGCAGGCTTGTCATCGTCGATGGCACCGTCGCCGCGGTTGCGCCGGCGCACCGCCACCGTCACTACCGCACCGCCGGCCAGCAGGATCGCCAGCGGCCCGAACCACAGCAGCCAGGTGCCGGGCTTCAGCGGCGGCTTGTACAGCACGAAATCGGAATAACGGTCCACCAGGTATTGCTTGATCTGGTCATCGCTCTTGCCCTGCTGCATCAGCTGGAACACTTCCAGGCGCAGGTCGCGGGCGAGGTCGGCGTTGGAGTCGGCCAGGTTCTCGTTCTGGCAGACCAGGCAGCGCAGTTGTTTGGTGAGGTTCTGGAAACGCACTTCCTGCGCGTGGTCCTTGAACGGCAGCGGCTCGATCGCGCCGCTGCCGGCGAAGGCATGGCCGGCGCAAGCCAGCAGTACGGCAAGCAGCACGGGGCGCAACTTCACGGTGCCTCCCGCTTGAGCGCGTCGATCGCCGGTTTCAGTTCCTGTGCGATCACATCGGGAGTGAGCGGGCCGATGTGCTTGTAGCGGATGATGCCTTTCGCATCGATCAGGAAGCTTTCCGGCGCGCCGTACACGCCGAAGTCGATCGCGGTGCGGCCGGACGAGTCGGCGATCACCAGGTCATAGGGGCTGCCGTGCTCGCGCAACCAGCGCGTGGCGTCGTCGGGCGTGTCCTTGTAGTCGTAGCCCACCACCGGAATGCCGAGCTGGCGGCCGTCGGCCATCAGCACCGGGTGCTCCTCGGCACAAGCCACGCACCAGCTGCCGAACACGTTGAGCAGGTAGGGCTTGCCGAGCAGGCTGGCCTTGGTCACGGTCTGCTCGGGCGCATCCAGTTTCGGCAGCGCGAACTCGGGCGCGGGCTTGTCGATCAGCGGCGAGGGTACGTAGCGTGCGTCGTGCCAGGTGTTCCACCAGATGCCGAAGCCGAACAGGCCGACCAGCAGCACGAAGACCAGAAACGGAATCAGCCGCTTCATGCCGGCGACTCCTGCGGCGTCGCTGCAGCAGCCGTTGTTGCCGCCTCGGCCGCGATACGCTTGATGCGGAAGCGGCGATCGCCGGCGCAGACGAAGCCGCCCAGCATCATCAGCACACCGCCGCCCCAGATCCAGCGCACAAACGGCTTGTAGTACAGCCGCAGCGCCCAGGCGCCACCGATGTCGTTCGCATCCATCGGCTCACCCAGCGCCACGTACAGATCGCGGAACACGCCGGCGTCCACCGCCGACTCGGTCTGCACCTGCTCGTGCGCATAGGTGCGCTTCTGCGGATGCATCACCGCCACGGTGCGGCCGTCGCGCTGCACGGTGACCACGCCCTGGTCGGCGTGCCAGTTCGGCCCCAGTGTGCGGTGCACGCCTTCGAAGCGGTACACATAGCCGGCGATGGCTTCGCTCTGGCCCGGTGCCATGCGCACGTCATGCGTGATGCTCAGCGACTCGGACAACAGCACGCCGATCACGAACACGGCGACGCCCAGGTGCGCCAGCAGCATGCCGGCCATCTCGGCCGGGTAGCGGCGCCCGCGCGGCAGCTCGCGCCAGCGCTTGAGCGCGTACAGCAGCACGCCCACCGCGATCCACACCGCCGCGGCCACGCCGGCCACAGCCTTCAGCTGGCCTTGCACGAAGAACGCCGCCGCGATTGCGCAAGCCGCGGCCGCGATGCCGGCACGCAACGCGACCTGCTTCAGCACGCCGCCGTCGGCCTTGCCCCAGTGCAGGAACGGCCCGAACGGCAACAGCAGCACGATGGGTGCCATCAGCAGCGGAAACAGCAGGCCGAAATAGGGCGGGCCTACCGAGATGCGGCCCAGGTGCAGCGCGTCGCCGATTAACGGGAACAGCGTGCCCAGCAGCACCATCGCCGCCGCGGTGGCCAGCATCAGGTTGCCGATCAGCAGCACCGTTTCGCGCGAGACGATGTTGAATGGCTTGCCGCCGGCCACCTTGGGCGCGCGCAGCGCGTACAGCAGCAGCGAACCGCCCACCACGACGGCGAGGAAGACCAGGATGAATACGCCGCGGCGCGGATCGGAGGCGAATGCATGCACTGAAGTGAGCACGCCCGAGCGCACCAGGAAGGTACCCAGCAGCGACAGCGAGAACGCGAAGATCGACAGCAGCAGGGTCCATGCGCGCAGGCCGCCGCGCTTTTCGGTGATCGCCTGCGCGTGGATCAGCGCCGCGCCCACCAGCCACGGCATGAAGCTGGCGTTCTCCACCGGATCCCAGAACCACCAGCCGCCCCAACCCAGCTCGGCATAGGCCCACCAGCTGCCGGCCACGATGCCGAGGGTGAGGAAGCCCCAGGCCGCGTTTGTCCATGGCCGCGCCCAGCGCACCCACGCCTGCTCGACTTCGCCGCCCAGCAAGGCCGCGATGGAGAACGCGAACGCCACCGAGAAGCCTACGTAGCCCATGTAGAGCACGGGCGGGTGGAAGGTCATGCCCGGGTCCTGCAGCACCGGGTTGAGGTCGGCGCCGTCGGCCGGCATCGGCAGCAGCCGGCCGAACGGGTCGGAAGTGAAGATGATGAAGGCGAGGAAGCCGGTCGCGATCAGGCCCATCACGCCCAGCACGCGCGCGGCGAATACCTCGGGCAGCCGGCGGCTGAGCGCCGCCAGCGCCACCGCCCACACGTTGAGGATCAGGATCCACAGCAGCAGCGAACCCTCGTGCGCGCCCCACACCGCGGCGATGCGGTAGTACCACGGCAGCGCGAGGTTGGAGTTGTCGGCCACGTACTGCACCGAGAAATCGAAGCGCAGGAAGGCCCAGGCGAGGATGCCGAACGCCATCGCCACGAACACCGCCTGGCCGGTGGCGGCGGGGCGCGCCACGGCCATCAGCGCACGGTTGCCGCGCCAGGCGCCCAGCAAGGGCAGCACGCCTTGCGCGATGGCGAGCAGGAAGGCCAGCGCCAGCGCGAGCTGGCCGAGTTCGGGGGTCATGGGCTCTTGTCCTGCGCCGCCGCTTCTTTCACCTTTGCGTCCGCGTGTGCCTTGGCCATCGCGTCCTTCAGCTCTTTCGGCATGTAGGTCTCGTCGTGCTTGGCCAGCACTTCGGTGGCGACGAAGCGGGCGCCGTCCATGTGGCCGGTGGCGATCACCGACTGGTTGTCGCGGAACAGGTCGGGCAGGATGCCGGTGTACTCCACCGGCATCGCGCCGCCGGCATCGACCACGGTGAAGGTGACGTCCAACGAATGCTTGCTGCGCTGGATCGAGCCGGCCTTGACCATGCCGCCGAGGCGGAAGGTCTTGTACTGCGTCGCCTCGCCCGACTGCACCTGGCTCGGGGTGAACAGGTAGTTCATGTTCTGCTGCAGCGCGTACACGCCCAGGCCGATCGCCAGCGCGGCGGCCACCGCGACCACGATCACGATGGTGAGCCTGCGCTTGCGGGTAGGGTTCATCGGCATGGCGGCGCTCAGGGCGTGGAAGAGGGGGCGCGGCGCGCGCGCGTTGACTGCCGCGCCAGCCGGCCGCGCAATTCGCGCAGGATGCGGCGGCGGCGCAGCCGCGGCGCCACGCTGTCGGCGATCAGCACGATGAAGAACACCGCGTAGGCGGGCCACACGTAGCCGGCGTAGCCGCCCATCCTGAAGAAGGCGGCGACATGGTCGCTTGCGGCGAAGAAGTGCGCCAGCGCGCTCATCGGCCGGCCTCGGTCTGCGCGATCTCGCGTACCCAGTCCTTGCCGCCTTCCAGCGCGAGGATGTCGGTGCTCGCGCGCCGGCACAGGCTGGCCGCGTAGTAGCACTTGGTGGCCAGCATCATCAGCAGCAACGGCCAAAGCATGTCCCAGGGCATCTTCGAATGGCCGAAGATGTTTACCGTGCTGCCCTGGTGCAAGGTGTTCCACCACACCACCGAGTAATGCACGATCGGCACGTTGATGACGCCGATGATCGCGAGGAAGCTCGCGGCGCGCGCGCCCTGGCGGCGATCCTCGAACGCGTGGTAGAGGCCGATCACGCCCAGGTAGAGGAACAGGAACACCAACTCGGAGGTGAGCCGCGCGTCCCAGGTCCACCAGGTGCCCCACATCGGCTTGCCCCACAGCGAGCCGGTGACCAGGGTGATGAGGGTGAAGGCCGCACCGATCGGCGCCGATTCCATGGCCACCACCTCGGCCAGCTTCATGCGCCATACCAGCGCGACAAATGCGGCCACGCCCATCACCGCGTAGACGAACATGCTCATCCACGCGCTGGGCACGTGGATGAAGATGATGCGGTAGGCATCGCCTTGCTGGTAATCCGGCGGCGCCAGCACCAGCCCGCCGTACAGGCCGATCGCGCCGAACAGCAGCGCCAGCCCCATCGCCCACGGCCGCATCGCGCCCGCGAAGCGGTAGAACGTCGGCGGCGAGCCGAGCTTGTGCAACCAGAGTGGAATCCACTTCGCCATGTCACGAATCCAGTGCGATACGCAAAGCTGCTGCGCAGGCCAACGGCGCCAGCACTACGGCGAGGATCAAGGCGGCGGCCAGCCAGGCGACCGGAGCGAGCCACGGAAGGCCCTCCTGGGCGGCTGCCACCGCGCCGGCCGCGAAGATCACCACCGGCACGCACAGCGGCAGCAACATCAAGGCCAGCAGCATACCAGAGCGCCGCGTGCCGGCCGTCAGCGCCACCAGCACCGCGCCGAGCAGGCTGAGCAGCAGCGTGGCCAGCAGCAGCGCCAGCAGCAGCGCAGGCATCGCGACGGCCGGCAGGTGCAGCATGCCGGCCAGCAGCGGCGCGACCACGATCAGCGGCAGCGCGGTGGTGAGCCAGTGTGCGAGCACCTTCATGCCCAGCATCAGCGCCAGCGGCTGCGGCGCCAGCACCAGCTGTTCCAGCGAACCGTCCTCGATGTCGCTGGCGAACATCGCATCCAGCGCCAGCAGCATCGCCAGCAGCACGGTCACCAGCACCACGCCTCCCGCGATCCGCTGCAGCAAGGCCAGGTCCGGCCCCAGCGCAAACGGGAACAGCACCGTCACGATCACCGCATACAACACCGGCATCGCCAGATCCCCGCGCCGGCGCCAGGCCAGCACGAGATCCCGCCGCAACATTGCGGCGCAGGCCTGTGGCAACGGTGTACCGCTCATCCTCGAACGCTCCCCTGCGGAAAAGACTCACGCATGCATGCGTATCCGCTGCGGCTCGCCGCCATGAAAACCCACGGCCCCGTGGCTGCTCACCAGGACAGCGCCGCCGGCAGCGACGTGCTGCTCCAGCAGGCGATTGACCAGCGCGATGCCGTGCCGGTCGAGATTCGCGTAAGGTTCGTCGAGCAGCCACAGCGCTGCCGGCAACAGCAGCAGGCGCGCCAGCGCCGCGCGCTTTTTCTGGCCGGCGGAGAGGCGCCGTACCGGTTCGTCCTCATAGCCGGCGAGTCCTACCTCGTCGAGCACGTCATCCACCACCACGCCGTCGCGGCGGCCGTGCAGGCCGGTGGCAAAGGCCAGGTTTTCGCGCGGGCTCAGTTCCAGCTTCTGGCCCAGCTGGTGGCCGAGGAACAGGATTTCGCCCGCGCAGGTCTCGCGCTGCCACGGTGCGCCGCGCCACAGCAGCCGGCCTTCGCTGACATGCAGCAAGCCGGCCAGCAGGCGCAGCAAAGTGGTCTTGCCGCTGCCGTTGTCGCCTTCGATCAAGGCCAGTTCGCCTGCGTGCACGCGAAAATCCAGCGGCGCGAACACCGGCTCGTCCTGGCGATGGAAGCTCAGGCGACGTGCTTCGAGCAAGGGTACTGAGGCGGTTGCGGTCATCGCTTCCATTCTCCGCAATGCCTCGCGCGCTTGTCCATGCGGCGCGCTGCCGCTGCGGGTCTGGGCGGGTATTCAGTCCAGCACGCGCAGCGTGGCGTGGCCGCCCGCTTCGCCATGCACGTAGGCCAGCTGGCCGTGGGCGCGGGTCAGCTGGTCCAGCGCCGCGACATCCACCCCGGTCACGAACAGGCTGGGCTCGCTCCAGCCGGAGGTGCCCACGCCGATGGCCGGATAGACCCGCACGCCGGCTTGCTGCTCCAGCGAGGCCAGCAGTTCGCGCTGGGCGGCTTCGTTCTCGGCCGGCGGGCGCCGGCGCGCCTGCGGGTTCCAGGCGGTGATGAAGGCCCAGGCCTGCGCGCCGACCGCGGCGGCGAGCGGCGCGGGCAGGGGCAGGTCGACGCGGATGACGGCCCAGCGCACGGTATCCAGGCAGACGTGGTAGGTGGTGGAGCGGAACGCTTCGAGCAAGGCCTCATCCATGGCGCAGCTCCGGCAGTGGCTCCAGGGTCGATTCGAAAAGCCGGGAGGCGGCATCGAGGTCGACGGCCTCCACGTCCGGCTCGCCGCGCAGCAGCCGCTCCAGCAGCGCGTCCTGCGCGCGGCCGCGCTCCAGCGCGTAGGCGTAGGGCAGGTGGGTGAAGGTGACCAGCCGGTAGCGTGCCATGTAGTGGCCGGGGATACGTTCGGCCAGTTTCGCGCCCAGCGCGCGTTTGGCGAGGTAGTGCGGGTCGGCCACCGAGTCGCGCATCTCCACGTAGTTCTCCAGCGCCATTGCGGCGATCGCGTTCGCGTTCGGCTGGCGGATGCGCTGGAACTCGGCGAATACGCCGGCGCTGTCCTGCGGCGATGCGGCGAGCAGCTCGGTCAGGGTCACCGTGTCCTCGAAGCCGCAATTCATGCCCTGGCCGTGGAACGGCACGATGGCGTGCGCGGCGTCGCCGACCAGCAGCGCGCGGCCGTCGAGGTGCCAGCGATCCAGATACAGCGTGGAGAGCGTGCCCATCGGGTGGGCGGCGTAGTCCGTGTCGAAGCGTGGGATCAGCGGCAGCAGGTCGGGGAAATCCGCGGCGAAGAACGCGCGTGCCGCGGCGACGTCGGGCAGGGCGACGAAGCTGGGATGGGCGCCGGTGGCGGGCAGGAACAAGGTGACGGTGAAGCTGCCTTCGGCATTCGGCAGCGCGATGCACATGTAGCCGCCGCGCGGCCAGATGTGCAGCGCATGCGGTTCCAGCGCGAAGCGGCCCTCGCCGCCGGCCTGTTGCACCAGGGCGGGCGGCAGCGTGTCGGCGGCGGGTATCTCCAGTTCCTTGTAGCCGTGGCCGAGCGATTCGATGCGCTCGCCCAGCGGCGCATGCGCGTTCATGGCCGCGCGCAGCGCCGAGCCCGCGCCGTCGGCGCCGATCAGCAGGCCGGCATCGTGGTCGCGCGTGGTGCCCGTTTCGTCGGCGAGCCGGATGCGGCACCGATCGAAATCCGCGCCCTCCAGCGACTGGCCGAAATGGAAGCGCACGCCGGAGGTCTCGGCGGCATCCAGCAGCAGCATGTTCAGCGCACCGCGCGATACCGACCAGATCACCTCGCTGTCGTCCACGCCGTAGCGCTGCAGGCCGCTGGTGCCACCCTGCGCATGCACCATGCGTCCGCGCATCATCACCGCGCGCAGCAGCACCTCGTCGGCCAGCCCGGCCGTGCGCAGCGCGCGCAGGCCGCGCTCGGCCAGCGCGAGATTGATCGAGCGCCCGCCGAGAAAGCCAGCGCGGCGCGGATCGGGCCGCTTCTCGAACACTTCCACCGCAAAGCCATGCTGCGCCAGTTGCCGTGCCAGCAGGGCGCCTACCAGGCCGCCGCCGATCAAGGTGATGCGAGGAGCTTGCGTCATGTCGGGTACCGGAGAGTGGTCTGCCCACTGTTCCGCAAGCGGCGCGCGACTGCAATCCCTCGCCGCGGACCTGTGCGATGATCGCAATGGCTGCGGTGCCATTGCTGGCCAGGGGGAGCGACATGGAAAATGGATGTGCCGTTTCCCGGAGGCCGCGACTGGCGGCATGGTGGGCGGCGGTGGTGTTGCTGTCCTGTGCGTTGCCGGCGATGGCTACCCAGCCCGTTTTCCCCGGTCACATGAAGCGGATCAAATCAGAGCGGTCCGTGATGGGCTTCCGTTTCCCTGCAGGCACCGAGGTCGAGGTCCTCAACAGCACGGGCGAGGCGACCGGCAAAGTCATTCTCCACCGCGGCTGCAAGGTGGACGGCCACTGGCTGAAAAGCGGCACGCAACTGATGGTTGTCAAGGACAAGGAAACACCGCCGCATCTGGCCTGGTTCGACGCCGCGCCTGGTCAACGTTTCCACGGCATCGATCTGCCCGCAGGGACCCAGGTCGATTTCGATGCGCAGGGGCGGCTGGCCGACATGAATGGCCTTGACGGGCCTCCGATCAGGATCGGGGGCCGGCTGTTCGGAAGCAACGACTGGATCGAGTTCCATCCCAATGGCCGCGTCAAGAGCGGCGAACTGCTGAAAGGGTTTGTCGTGGACGGCTTGCATGTGCAGCCCGGGCCGATCGAGTTCTTTGCCAACGGCCGCATCAGGCAGGCGTGGATTGGCGAGGGTTCCACGTACCGAACGCTGAAACTGGAGCGGTCCAATCGTGGCAACAGATTCGATGTCCAGTTCTGGCCGGATGGCCGCTTGAAGCAGGGGGTTCTTGCCAGCCCTGCCGTGGTGGACGGTAAAAGCTGTCCTGCCGGCCATGTTTCCTTCAAGCAGGATGGAACCCTCGACGATTGCGGTGGCGGCAACTGGGTGTGGTGAGAACGTAGCGCCTCTCGCCGCCGGCGCCGGAGCAAGCAGCGCCTTGTCGCCACAGCCGCTCCTCCGACGACGCCGGAGGGAGGGTGAAGCACGGTCAGAAGCTCATGAAATAGCCGCCGTTCACCGGCAGATTGACGCCGGTGAGGTAGCCGGCGTCGTCGGCGCTGAGGAAGCACACCGCGCGGGCGATGTCGGCGGGCTGGCCCAGCCGGCCCACGGGGATGCCGGCGACGATCTGGGCGCGGATTTCCGCGGGTACCGCGGCCACCATCGGGGTGTCGCAATAGCCGGGGGAAACGGTGTTGACGGTGACGCCCTTGCGCGCGGTTTCGCGCGCCAGCGCCATGCCGAAGCCATGCACGCCGGCCTTGGCGGCCGAGTAGTTGGTCTGGCCGAACTGGCCGGTCTGGCCGTTCACCGAGCTGATGTTGACGATGCGGCCGAAACTGCGTGTGCTCATGCCTTCCACCACGGCGTGGCAGGTGTTGAACAAGCCGTCGAGGTTCACCCGCATCAGCTCGTGCCACTGCGCAGGCGTCATCTTGCGCAGACTGGCGTCGCGGGTGACGCCGGCGGCATTGACCAGGATGTCCACGCCGCCATGTTCCTGTTCGAGGCGGCCGATCAGTGCGGCGCAGGCGGCATGGTCGCTGACGTCCAGCGGCGCGTAGGCGATGGCATCGGCGAATTCGGCGGCAGCCTCGCGGAAGCCGGCGAGGCGTGCTTCGCTGGCGGGCAGGTCGGCGGCGATCACTCGACGCCCGGCTCGAGCCAACTGGCGGCAGATTTCCGTACCGAGGCCGCCGAGACCGCCGGTGACCAGGGCCAGGCGCGCAGGGGCGCCGTTCATGCTGGATAGAGTCATGGTTGGTTCCGTGGTTTCTGCGATCGTCCCTGATCGCGGAAAACACATTGCGGCCATCCGTGGCTGCACTCTTCGATGCTTTTGCGCTCGTCCCTGATCGCGAAAATCAAGTGAGCGGCCATCCTTGGCCGCACGCTTCAATAGAAAACAAAACGCGCCGCTTTGGGCGGCGCGTCAGGGGTGACGGGAAGCGGCCTCAGCCGGTTTTCTTGTTGCCGCCGCGGTTGCCGCCCTGCGGATTGATCTGCGCCGCCGCATCGAGTAACCCGCGCTGCATGGTCTTCCACGCATCCATGTTGCGCTCGGTCAGCTCGTTCACCATCGCCCACGGGGTCTGGCCCATCAAGCTGTTGAGCTGGGTGCGGAACTGCTGCTGCTGGTCCAGGAATACCTGCAGGCTGCGCTCCAGGTACGGGCCCATGAAGCCCTGCAGGGAGTCGCCGTAGAAGCGGATGATCTGGCTGAGCAGCTGGGGCGACAGCATCGGCTGCCCCTTTTCCTCGTGCTCGGAGATGATCTGCAGCAGCACGGAACGGGTCAGGTCCTCGCCGGTCTTGGCATCGCGGACTTCGAAGTCCTCGTTGTCCAGCACCAGCTGGCGCACCTCCTCCAGCGTGATGTAGCTGGAGATCTCGGTGTCGTAGAGCCGACGGTTCGGATACTTCTTGATGACGCGCTTGGTTTGTGCCATGCGGCGAAACTAGCAGAAGATATTGCGCCGCACCAGTAGACCACTGGCATTGCATGTTCCGGAATTGGTCTGCTCCGGGACGGGCCGTGGCGCGGCGATGTGCACTGCAGTGGTCTGCAGCAAAGCCCGACGGCGGCTTAATGCCCCATCGCGGCGCCGTCGCTGCCGAACGGCGGCTTGGCGAACCACAGAATCGGGATCAGCAGCAGGAACAGCACGGCGCAGCCCCAGAACACGTCGTTCACCGCCAGGGTAAGCGCCTCGCGGTTCACCAGCTGGTCGACCAGACCCAGGGCCTGTGTGTGCGGCATGCCGCGCTGGGTGAGGCCTTGCAGGAACTGCGTGGCGGCCGGGTGGCCGGGGCTGACGAACTCGGTGAGGTTGGCATGGTGCAGCTCGCTGCGGTGCTGCCACAGCGTCACCGTGATCGCCGTGGACATGCTGGAGCCCATGGTGCGGCAGAAGTTGGACAGGCCCGAGGCGCTGGCGATCTCCGATGCTGGCAGGCCGGCGAGATAGATCTGGTTCAGCGGAATGAAGAAGCAGGGGATGGCCATGCCCATCACGAAGCGCGGCAGCACCAGGGTGCCGAACGAGGCGTTGCTGTCGAAGCTCGCGAACCAGTACGAGGTGAGCGCGAAGATGATGAAGGCGAAGGTCACCACCGCGCGCAGCTCCAGCCGGTGCATGTTCTTGCCCAGGATCGGCGACAGCAGGAAGGCGAGCACGCCCACCGGTGCGGTGGCCAGGCCGGCCCAGGTGGCGGTGTAGCCCAGGTCGATCTGCAGCCACAGCGGGAACACCACGTTGATGCCAAAGAACGCGAACATGCCCAGCGTCAGCGCTATCACGCCCACGGTGAAGTTGCGCTGTTTGAACAGCGAGAGGTCGATCACCGGGTGCTTGGCGTGGATTTCCCACACCACCAGGAAGGTGAGGCAGACCAGGGCGGTGATGCCCAGCGTGAGGATCAGCGGCGAGGCGAACCAGTCGTGGTCGTTGCCGTTGTCCAGCATGAACTGCAGGCAGCCCACGCCCACCACCAGCAGCACCAGGCCGACCATGTCGATCGGGGTCTTGAAGGTCTTGGTCTCGCGCTTGTGCAGGATCGCCCAGGTGATCGCCGCCGCGGCCAGGCCCACCGGCAGGTTGATGTAGAAGATCCACGGCCAGGAGAAGTTGTCGGTAAGCCAGCCGCCCAGGATCGGGCCGAAGATCGGCGCTACCACCACGGTCATCGCCCACAGCGCCAGCGCGATGCCCTGTTTTTCCTTGGGATAACTGGTCAGCAGCAGGGTCAGCGACAACGCCACCATCGGGCCGGAGCCGGCGCCCTGCAGCAGGCGGCAGACCACCAGCATCGGCATGCTGGTGGCCAGCCCGCACAGCATCGAGAACACCACGAACAGCAGCACCGAGGTCACGAAGGTGCGCACCTCGCCGAAGCGCCGCGCCACCCAGCCGGTCAGCGGTTGCATGATCGCGCTGGCCAGGGCGTAGGAGCTGATCGTCCAGGTGCCCTCGTTGGGACTCACGCCGAGGCTGCCGGAGATGTGCGGAACCGCCACGTTGACGATGGTCATGTCCAGCACCTCCATGAAGGTGCTGAACGCGACGGCGATGGTGAGCAGCGCCAGCGGACCGCCGTGCAATGGCTTCAGCGGTGCGGCATTTTCGGGCGTGGTGGCCATGGGTGGGCTCGTGGGCTCGGTCAGCGCGACGGGCTGGCGGTGTCGAGGTTGGCTTCGATCACCTTCTCGGCCTCGGCGTCGGCCTGGCTGGCGATACGGTCGTACACCGTGGTCTCGGCGGCCGGCAATGCGGGGCCGGCGGCCAGCACCTTGCCCTGGTCATGGCTGATGTCGACGGTGACGTCGGCGGACAAGCCCACGCGCAACGGGTTCTGGTCCAGTTCCTTGTCGTCCAGTGCGATACGCACCGGCACGCGCTGCACCACCTTGATCCAGTTGCCGGTGGCGTTCTGCGCGGGCAGCAGCGAGAACACGCTGCCGGTGCCGGCGCCGAGGCCGATCACCTTGCCGCGGTATTCCACCTTGTCGCCGTAGAGGTCGGTGGTGATCTTTACCGGCTGGCCGATGCGGATGTGGCGCAGCTGGTTTTCCTTGAAGTTCGCGTCCACCCACAGGTCGTGCAGCGGCACCACGCTCATCAGCGACTGGCCGGGTGCCACGCTGTTGCCCAGTTGCACGCTGCGCTCGGCCACGTAACCGGACACCGGTGCCACGATGGTGTTGCGCTGGGCGGCCACCCAGGCGGCGCGGAAGTTCGCGCGCGCCTGCTGCACGGCGGGATTGCCGGCAATGTCGGTGCCGGCGATGGCGGCATGCGCCGCCTTGGCCTGGGCCTGGGCCGCATCCAGCGCGGCCTGCGCGCCAGCCACGGCGTCGCGCAGGTGCTGCACGATCTCGGGCGACTCGGCTTGCGCGGCCACCAGCGGCAGGTGGCGCTTCAGGTCGGCCTGGGCTTTGGCGAGATCCACTTTGCGCGCGGCCACCGCGGCGTCGGCGCCGCTGGCGCTGTCGGTCTGCCCGCGCACCTGGCGCACCGCAAGCGCCAGCGCGCTGCGGGCCTGGCGCAGGCGTACGTCGCCATCGGTGGGGTCGAGGCGCACCAGCACCTGGCCGGCATCGACATGCTCGGTGTTGTCGGCCAGCACCGCGACCACAGTGCCGGGCACCTGGGCGGAAATGCCTACCAGATTGCCGCCCACGTAGGCGTTGTCGGTGCTCTCGCGGGTGGAGAGCACGAAGAACCAGAGCAGGAACCAGGCCAGCGCGGCCAGGATGAATACCAAGGTCACGATCAGCAGCGCACGCCGGCGCTTGGGCGGATCCTTGGCGGCGAGACCGCTGTCGTTGCGGTCCTGCGGCAGGGCGGACTCGGTGGCGCTCATGGGCGGGGACTCCGGCTGGCGTTCTTGGAAGATGAGGTATCGGACGATGGGGTCGGGGAAGGCGGCGCGGTGCCGGCGGCATCGGCGGGGATGCGGTAGCCGCCGCCCAAGGCCTTGATCAAGGCAAGGTCGGTGCTCAACGCCTGCGCGTGCAAGGTGATGGCCTGGTCCTGCTGCTGCAGCAATTGAGCCTGCGCGGCGAGACCTTCACGGGCATCGCGCACGCCACGGCGCAGGCGAGCCTCGGCATTGGCGACGAGATGTTCGTTGGCGCCGACCTGACGTTCCTGCTGCTGGCGATTCGTGTCCAACTGCTCGGCGGCCAGGGCCTGACTGGCAACCTCGCGCGCGGCGTGGAACACGGCGGCGTTGTACTGCGCCACCGCATCGTCGAGCTGGGCGCGACTGATGCCGTAGGCCGCCTTCAGGCGGCCGCCTTCGAAGATCGGCAAGTGCAGCGCGGGCGTGATGCCGAACACGCGGCTGCCAGCGCTGAATACGTTGCCCAGATCGCCGGAGCTGCCGCCGCCGAACAGCGCCGGCGCACCCTGGTTGGTGCTGGACAGCCCGGCCATCGCGGTGATGCTGAAGTCGGGGAAGTACTGTGCGCGCGCCACGTCGGTCTGTTTCAGTGCCGCCTCCACCTGCCAGCGGCTGGCGGCGATGTCCGGACGGCGAGCGACCAGATCGAGTCCGGCGTCGGCGGGCAGCGCACCGCTGATGGCGGGCAGCGGCCGTGGCGAAAGCGCGGGCAATTGCGCGGGCGCCACGCCGAGCAGCGCGGCGAGC
Organism: Dyella agri; assembly: GCF_044904705.1. Lineage (NCBI taxonomy): Bacteria > Pseudomonadati > Pseudomonadota > Gammaproteobacteria > Lysobacterales > Rhodanobacteraceae > Dyella > Dyella agri. Next base: position 53,795 of record NZ_JADIKL010000013.1, on the reverse strand, counting down.
GCCACCTTGCGGATCTGCGCAGAACCCTGCAGTGCGGTCTGCATCTGCTCCACGGCGGCCACGCGCGCATGCGCTTCCTGTACGGCGTCGGGCAGGTCCACGCCTTGCCGCACGCGCAGCTCGGCGATCTGCAGCAGGTGCTGTTGCACGGCTAGCGCCTGCTGGGCCAACGCCAGCCGCGCCTCGTCGGCCAGCCAGCCGAAATAGGTGTCGGCGACCGAGCTCTGGATCGTCAGCGCCGCTGCACTGCGTTGCGCCTCGGCGGCGTGCGCCTGGTCCAGCGCGCTTTCGATCGCAGCGCGCTTCTTGCCCCACCAGTCGAAGTCGTACTGGAATTGCACGCCGAGATCGGCCTGGTTGTACCAGGTAAAGCCGAGCAGTTGCGGCGGCATCAGGCCGTGTTCGCTCAGGCGCTGCCGGCTCACCTGCGCGCTGCCGTTGATGCTGAGTCCGGCCTGCGCGGCGGCGAGCTTCACCGACTGTTCGGCGGTGAGTACGCGACTCTGCGCCTGGGCGAGATCGGGCGACTGTTGCAGCGCGGTCGCCATCAGCTCGTCGAGCAGCGGGTCGTCGTAGGCGCGCCACCAATCGGTGGCCGGCCAGCCGGCGCGAGTGGGTGCGGACAGGCCAGCCAGGGGTACGTCGTCGCGCAGCGCGGGATGCTGCAGCTTCGGCGGCGCGAACGCGCAGCCGGCGAGCGTCAGCGCAACGGCTAAGGCCAGCGCCGCGCGCGGGCGGGGCGGGGTGAAGGTCATCGCGGGCTCCTTCACGACGCGTCGTCCGCGTCGAGCTGGTCGAGGTTCCTGGCGAGCTTGCGCAGGAGGCGGCTGAGCTGGTTGCGTTCGGTGGCGCTGAAGCCGGCGAACATCGCTTCCACGCGGGGAAACATCGGCGGCAGTATCTTCAGTACGAAGCGGCGGCCGGCGGGGGTTATGCGGATCAGCACGCGGCGGCGATCCTCGGCGCTGGCGCCGCGCGAGATCAGACCGCGCTTCACCAGCGTGTTGCCGATGCGGGTCATGTTGGTGCTGCCCTGCGAGGTGAATTCGCACAGCTCGCCCGGCGTGGAGCTGCCGTCCGGGCGGCTGTACAGGATCATCAGGGTGAGGAATTCGCTGTGGTTGAGCTGGTGCGGCTTGAGCTTTTCTTCCAGCCCTTCGTCCATGCGCGCACCCACCATCGCCATCAGTCGGCACAGCGTGGCCTGTTCGGCGGGCAATTGGGGGACGACTTCGTGCATCCGACCGATGCCTTCGTCCATCATCGCGATGCAGTCGCGTAGCTGAGCCATTTCATCAGTTCATATTTCACTGGTGAAGTAAATGCTGACGCAGATGGAAGTGCAGTGCAAGTGCCGCGTGGCGATCAGGCGGATCCGGGGTCGGGCAGGCGGAACAGGCGGCGGGTGTTCGCGGCGGTGGCGGCGGCCACGGCATGCTCCGGTTCGTCGCGCAGCGCCGCCACGCAGCGAAGTATGTCGGCGACGCGCGCCGGTTCGTTGCGTTGGCCGCGATGGTTTGCGTCGGGTTGATCGGGCGCGTCGCTTTCCAGCAGCAGGAACTCGATGGGCATGTGCGCCACGATGCGACGCAGGCGTTGCGCCCGTTCGTAGGTCACCGGCCCGCCGATGCCGATCAGGAAGCCAAGTTGCCACAGTCGTTGCGCCTGTTCCTCGCTGCCGGAGAAGCTGTGCACCACGCCGCGCACGCCGGGATGGCGGCGCAGGGTGAGGATCACTTCTTCCAGCGCCTGCCGTGCATGCACGATCACAGGCAGGTCGAGCGTGCGCGTCACGGCCAGCTGTTGCGTGAAGTAGTTGCGTTGCAACCCGGGATCCAGTTCGTCGAGGTGGAAATCCAGGCCGATCTCGCCGATCGCCACGGCGGCATGCGTCTCGCACCATGCCAACAAGGCGTCGACATCGCCGGGTGCATGCTGATTCAGATACAGCGGGTGCAGGCCGTAGGCGGGGAACAGCGCGTGCGGGTGCGCGGCGCACAGTTCGCGGATACGCGTCCAGCTGGAGGCATCCACGGCGGGCACTACCATCTGGCCGACCCCGGCGTCGCGGGCGCGCTGCAGCACCTGGGCGCGGTCGGTATCGAAGGCGCGGTCGTCAAGATGGACGTGGCTGTCGGCAAGCACGGGCGTGATGTGTCTCTCGTTTCCTGATGCCGGGCGGCAACGCCGGCTGAAGTGGTCTTGGCGTGAAGTTATTGTAATAACGATGGTCTAGCCGGTATTCAGATTCGTGAATGTTCAATGGCGCTGCGGATCGTACGCGGGTGCAAACTACACACGCGTTCTGGCCGGAAACACTGACAGAGGAGGAAGGTCATGAAAAGCTTGATGGTCAATGCACTCAATGTGGGGATCGCGGCTGCGCTGGCGGTTGGTTTGTCGGCGTGCAACCGCAGTGCCGATGCCGGTACGCAGGGTGCGCAAGCGGCAGCTTCGGCACCCGCGCCCATGCAGCAGCCGGCGCAGCCTGCTGGCCCGCAGTACGCCCAGGTGGTCAGCGTGACGCCGGTGCGTTCGACGAGCTCGCCGCACGAAGTGTGCCGCGACGAAGTGGTGAATCACACGGCGCCGCCTAAGGATCAGCACAACATCGCCGGCACCGCGATCGGCGCCGTCGCCGGTGGCTTGCTCGGCCATATGGTCGGCGGCGGCAAGGGCAATACCCTGGCCACGGTGGCGGGTGCGGTGGGCGGTGGCTACGCCGGCAACCGTATCGAGAATGCGCACCACCAGCCGCAGGTGACTTCCTCGGTCCAGCGCCGCTGCAGCACGGTGGCGGGCGGCGGCGACAAGATCGTCGGTTACGACGTGCAATACGTGTACAACGGCGTCACCCGTACCACGCGCATGGACCACGATCCGGGCGATCGTGTACAGGTGCAGGAAGGTGTGACCGCCGTTTCGGATGCCCGCTGATTTCACGGTCCTCGAAGGAGCGGCGCAATGAACACTTTCATGCGTGGCATTCTCCCGGCGGCCGTGCTTGCGGCGGGGCTGGCGCTGGCCGGCTGCGCCACGGGCCCGGGTTACAGCCAGGGCGGCTATCAGCAGGGTTACGGCCAGGGCTATAGCCGCTGCCAGCAGGGTTGCGGTGTGGTAGAGGACGTGCGTCCGGTGTACATCGACAATGGCAACCCGAATGGCGGCACGCTGGGTGCCGTGATCGGTGCGGTGGCCGGCGGTGTGCTTGGCAGCACCATCGGCAAGGGTAACGGCCGCACGGCCGCCACGGTGGTGGGTGCGGTGGCCGGCGGCGTTGTCGGCAACCAGATCGGCCAGAACTCCGGCGGCGGCAGCAACGCGTGGCGCATCGTGGTGCGGCTGGACAACGGCCAGTACGCCACGGTGACGCAGCGCGACGATCCTCGGGTGCGCAACGGCGATTACGTGCAGATCGTCAATGGAAGCGTCTATCCGATGTGACGCTTGGGTGTTTTCATTGGTGGATGCATAGACGTCTGGACGTCTAAATGAAAAGGCCCTCGAAAGAGGGCCTTTTTTCTGCACCGTCGCCGCCGGTTTCAGTTCACGGCGTAGAAGGTGTGGTCGCCGATGGTGATCGCCGGCTTGTTGTGCGACCACGCCGGCGCCACCGCTGCGGTGGCGAAGTGATCGGCGCGCGGCACCAGCATGCGGCGCTTGTTCACCGGCAGTTGCCAGTCGTGGATCGTGCGGCCGGCGATTTCCCAGGCCTTGTGGAAGGCGTCGACGTTGTCGATTTCGAACGAGCCAGGCGTAGTGGTGGTGGCGAACTGATGCGGCGCCGTCACGACCTGGCATACCGTGTCGCCCCATTGCCCGCGTTCGCGGCGACGCATCGCCACTTCGGCTACGGCCATCTGGCCGATGGTGGGCTGGCTTCGTGCCTCCAGGTACACCGTCGTTGCCAGGCAAGCCTGGCTGGCGACGGGTTGTGGCATCAAGGTGGTCAGCCACAACAACATGGAAAGTTTCATTGTCTGCCTCCAGCGTGCTGTACGCGCAGACGAGTGATTTGTCTGACGCGCCGTTGCGGTGGACGGGCGGGCAGGCCGTTCCACCTGGATTGATCGCACGGCCGAAACTTGTGGCTGTGCGAATGCCACGGGATTGTGGCGTTTCGAGCGGCGGCATTCGGTGCCGATCGAGGGATGTTGCCGAGGCGCTGCGCGACGTCTGTGCCGTGTAGCCTGCAACGAATTCCGCACTCAGGCGGTTGTTCCATCCGACGATCTTCGCCGGGTCGCGCCGATACGGAATCTTCCGTTTCGTCGCGTGTTTCGGCAGCCGTGTTGGCGGGTGCCGCAATGAAAGTGTTGGCGGAGCCTAACGGTGGATTTTTCTCACGGCAAGTGCCAGGCCTTCCGGATTCAACGTGCGCTCATACAAAACGTCGACAAAAATGAACAACTGTTCACGAAAACGTGACGATGCATGCGTATCAGTTTTCCCAACGATGTTGCATGCACAACATCAGACCATCGTCGAGTTGCAATGTGGTGTTCTCTGCAGCGGTCGACATGACGTCGTCGCTCAACACAGCGAGTGCATCGATATCGTTGATATCGTTCCTGTCATCGACGACATCAAGCAGCATGCCGATATCGTTTCCGTCGCGATACAGGATGTCGCCAGGCGCAGCGCTCCGTGTCAGACGCAGCTTGCATAGATGCCGCTTGTGGCCGCCGCGCCAATGCAGGCGCGCGACGATTTCCTGTCCGGGGTAGCAGCCTTTGTCGATGGCGACCGCTTGCAGGCGGTACAGCGACAGCGCAGGCGGCAGCAACGCATCCAGCGCGGATGGCGGCAGCCACGGCCAGCCGAGTTGCAACTGCAGCGACTGCCATGCTGTGTCGTTCTCGCCATCGGCGGTGAGGCGCAGGCTGTGCGTGTCGCAGCCAAGCGCGATGACGTCGGTGTCGACCTGCACGGCATGCAACGGCAAAGCGGCTCCAGTGGCTATCGCGCGCCACGGTGCTACCTGCAGGGTGAGTCGGGAGCGGAACACGAAACGACGCAAGGCTTCGCTCAATGCTGCCGCTTCGCCGCCGCGCAGCAGCAACAGCAGGCGGTGTTCGTCCAGCCGCGCCAGGTGGAACAGGGCACGTACACGGCCTTGTGCGCTCAGCCAAGCGCTGAATTGCCAGGCGCCGACGGCAAGCGATGGGAGGTTGCTGCTGAATTGCGCTTGCGCAAAGGCGAGCGCGTCGGGCCCTTCGATCAGCAGGGTTTCGGCGTGGCGGGGAGTCGGCATAGGGCAGTCAAGATGCGGCCGGCGATGGCGGAGCGCAAGTCATCGCGGCGCGAAGCGCATACAGCGCTCGCGGCATTCGTCAAGGTTGTGCGGCACTGCGGCAAGTATTAACCTTCCGCCGCTTGTTAACGACCATGTCCGACACTTCCCGCCCAACCGAATCCAGGCCCGTTTCCGCTCCGGCGGAACCCGTGGCCGTGCCTGCGCGACCGGCGGGGGAGAAGGCGGCGGCGGAGCGACCGGCGCTCGACCCCACGCGCTACGGCGACTGGGAAAAGAACGGGCGCTGTATCGACTTCTGATACGTCGCGTGGCGGCATCCGTCGTTGCGCGCGTGCGGTTTCGGCTTGGCAGACAGATCAGCGATTCCACCCAGGATAGCCGCCATGGCAGACACGCGACGACCGCTCTCTCCGCATCTACAGATCTACAAGTGGCAAGTGCAGATGATGACCTCCATCCTGCATCGCGCCACCGGCATCGCGCTGGCCGTGGGCACGCTGCTCGTGGTCTGGGGCCTGCTCTCGCTGGCTGCGGGCGAGGCCGCTTTCAACCAGTTCAAGATCTGCATGGGCAGCCCGCTGGGGATCATCCTGCTGGTCGGCTGGAGCTGGGCGCTGTTCTATCACCTGTGCAACGGCATCCGTCACCTGGTGCAGGACACCGGCGCGGGCTATGCCATTCCGCAGTTCGTGCGTTCGAGCTGGCTGTCGGTGATCGTCAGCCTGCTGCTGGTGATCCTGGTCTGGGCCTATGTGCTGACCGCCGGAGGTGCCGCATGAGCACGAACGCGAAGGACTTGCGCAACCCGCTGAAGCGCGCGCGCGGCCTCGGCTCGGCGCAGTCGGGCGTGGGCCACTGGTGGACGCAGCGCGTCACCGCGGCCGCCCTGGTTCTGCTCGGCCTGTGGTTCGTGGCCACGGTGCTCTGCCTGCTGCACGCCGACTACGCCACGGCGAAAGCCGCGGTGGCGAAGCCGTGGAACGCGCTGCTGCTGATCGTGTTCGTGATCACCATGTTCTGGCATGCCGTGCTCGGCCTGCAGGTGGTGATCGAAGATTACGTGCATACCCGCTGGAAGGAAGTGGTCCTGCTGGTGGCGATCAAGTTCCTCGCGGTGCTGGGCGCGCTCGCGGGCGTGCTGGCCGTGCTGCGCATCGCATTGGGAGTTTGAGACCGTGGAAAGCTACAAGATCCAGCAGCACAAGTTCGACGTGATCGTGGTCGGCGCCGGCGGCGCGGGCCTGCGCGCCACCTTCGGCCTGGCCGAGAAGGGCCTGAAGACCGCGTGCATCACCAAGGTGTTCCCGACCCGCTCGCACACCGTGGCGGCGCAGGGCGGCATTGCCGCCGCGCTCGGCAACATGGGCGAGGACGACTGGCGCTTCCACTTCTACGACACCATCAAGGGTTCGGACTGGCTGGGCGACCAGGACGCCATCGAGTACATGTGCCGCGAGGCCATCCCCTCGATCTACGAACTGGAACACTACGGCGTGCCGTTCTCGCGCACCGACGAAGGCCGCATCTATCAGCGTCCGTTCGGCGGCATGACCACGCACTACGGCAAGGGCACCGCGCAGCGCACCTGCGCCGCCGCCGACCGCACCGGCCACGCCATCCTGCACACGCTGTACCAGCAAGCGCTGGCGCACGACGCCACCTTCTTCATCGAATACTTCGCCATCGACCTGATCTTCGATGACGAAGGCGTCTGCCGCGGCGTGCTCGCGCTGGACATGAACGAGGGCACGCTGCACCTGTTCCGCGGCCAGGCCGTGGTGCTGGCCACCGGCGGCTACGGCCGCGCCTACTTCAGCGCTACCTCGGCGCACACTTGCACCGGCGACGGCGGCGGCATGGTGCTGCGCGCCGGCCTGGCGCTGCAGGACCTGGAATTCGTGCAGTTCCATCCCACCGGCATCTACGGCGCGGGCTGCCTGATCACCGAGGGCGTGCGCGGCGAAGGCGGCTACCTCACCAACTCCAAGGGCGAGCGCTTCATGGAGCGCTACGCGCCCAGCGCGAAGGACCTGGCCTCGCGCGACGTGGTCAGCCGCGCCATCACCATCGAGGTGCGCGAAGGCCGCGGCGTGGGCGAGCACAAGGACCACGCCTTCCTCAACCTGATGCACCTCGGCCCCGAGGTGATCCACGAGCGCCTGCCGGGTATCGCCGAGTCGGCGCGTATCTTCGCCGGCGTGGACGTGACCAAGGAGCCGATCCCGATCCTGCCCACCGTGCACTACAACATGGGCGGCATCCCGACCAACTACCACGGTGAAGTGGTGCAGAAGAAAGGCGACGACGTCGACGCCGTGGTGCCGGGCCTGTTCGCCATCGGCGAGGCGGCCTGCGTGTCCGTGCACGGCGCCAACCGCCTGGGTTCCAACTCGCTGCTGGACCTGGTGGTGTTCGGCCGTGCGGTGTCGCACCGCTGCGCGGAGATCATCAAGCCGGGCGCGGCGCACAAGGATCTGCCGGCCAGCGCGCTGGACAAGGCGCTGGCCCGCTTCGACGGCCTGCGCCATGCCGACGGCGAGCTGCCGACCGCGAAGATCCGCCTCGACATGCAGCGCACCATGCAGACCGACGCAGCGGTGTTCCGCACCGGCGAGAGCCTCAAGGAAGGCTGCACCAAGATCGACGCGGTGCACGCCTCGTTCAAGCACGTGCGCACCAGCGATCGTTCGCTGGTGTGGAATTCCGACCTGATCGAGACGCTGGAACTGGCCAACCTGCTCGACCAGGCGGTGGGCACCATGCATTCGGCCGAGCAGCGTCCGGAAAGCCGCGGCGCCCACGCGCGCGAGGACTTCCCCGACCGCAACGACGCCGAGTGGATGAAGCACACCCTGGTGAAGGTGGACGAGAACGGCAAGGTTGGCTTCGACTACCGCCCGGTGCACATGTACACCTTGACCGACGAGGTCGAGGTGGTGCCGCCGAAGAAGCGCGTCTACTGATAACCGGACTGGAGAGCCACTGTGGCCGAGTTTTCGCTACCCAAGAATTCCAAGATCCAGCCGGGCAAGCACTTTCCGGCGAAGGATGCGAAGAAGCCCCGCACCTTCCGCGTCTACCGCTGGAACCCGGACGACGGCCAGAACCCGCGCATCGACACCTATGAGGTGGACATGGCCGCGTGCGGCCCGATGGTTCTGGACGCGCTGCTGAAGATCAAGAACGAGATCGATCCGACGCTGACCTTGCGCCGTTCCTGCCGCGAGGGCATCTGCGGCTCGTGCGCGATGAACATCGACGGCACCAACACGCTGGCCTGCATCTGCGCCGTCGACCATGTCGCGTCCGGCGACGTGAAGATCTACCCGCTGCCGCACATGCCGGTGGTGAAGGACCTGGTGCCGGACCTCACCCATTTCTACGCGCAGTTTGCCTCGATCAAGCCGTGGATGCGCACGCAGAGCGCCACCCCGGACCGCGAGCGCCTGCAGTCGCCGGAAGACCGCAAGAAGCTCGACGGCCTGTACGAGTGCATCCTGTGCGCTTGCTGCTCCACGAGCTGCCCCAGCTACTGGTGGAACGGCGACCGCTACCTCGGCCCGGCGATCCTGTTGCAGGCCTACCGCTGGATCGTGGACAGCCGCGACGAAGACACCGGCGCCCGTCTGGACGACCTGGAAGATCCGTTCAAGCTGTACCGCTGCCACACCATCATGAACTGCGCGCGCACCTGCCCGAAGGGCCTGAACCCGGCCAAGGCGATCGCGGAGATCAAGAAGCTGATGGTGGAGCGCCGCACCTGATGTTTTCCCTCTCCCCTTTGGGGAGAGGGCAGGGTGAGGGGCGAGGGCTTGCGAGAAAGTTGATCGAGGAAGATTTTTCGATGATGGTTCGGCGCAAGATTGGCCCCTCACTTCAATCCTCTCCCCGCAGGGGAGAGGAGGCAAAGGAGGCGCTACGCGCGCTTTGATCTATGGACGCTGCCCGCATCAAACGTTTGCGCTGGCGCACCCGCCGCGGCACCCGCGAGCTGGACGCGCTGTTCGGCGGCTGGCTGGACGAAGCCTTCCCGCACGCCGACGAGGCAACGCAGCAAGCCTTCGACGAACTGCTAGACGTGCAGGACCCCGACCTGTGGGACTGGGTGATGGGCCATGCCAAGGCGCCGCGCGCGGACTGGCAGGCGATCATCGATGACATCCGCGCCCGCCATCGGCTTTGAATACCGCCCCTCGCGCTGGCTGCCACGCTTGCTGTGGCTGCTGGCGGTGCTGGCCTTGCTTGCCACTGCGTCCTGCGGCTTGCCGCTCGGGTTGAAACTCGCCATGGCGACGTTGCTGGTCGCCCTGGTGTTCCGCGCCGTACGGCGCCACCGCACCTCACGGGTGGCGGCAGCCGGTTGGGGCGGCGAGGGCGGCTGGAGCCTGCACCTCGCCGACCATGGCGACATACCGGCCAAGCTGGCCTCGTTCCGCGTTCTGGGCGAATGCATCCTGCTGCGCCTGCGCACGACGTCGCTGGGCGAGCAGGCCTTGCTGCTGGCACCCGACAACAGCGACGCGGACATCCGCCGCCGGTTGCGCATGCGTCTGGCCACGGTGCAGGCGGGACAGGACATGCCGGACGCTTGAACCCCCGCTTTCCGGGGCACTCCGGCACGCCTGCGTTGTCTGTGCGAATGCCGGATAATGCCGGTTCCCTCGGGCGAGCCGCCCTTCCTTACCCAGCGACCGCCCATGTTCCGACCGCTAGAGCTTTTCATCGGCCTGCGCTACACCCGCGCCAAACGGCGCAACCAGTTCATCTCCTTCATCTCTGCCGTTTCCATCGTCTGCATCTCGATGAGCGTGATCGCGATCATCACCGTGATGTCGGTGATGAATGGTTTTGGCTATCAGATGAAGACGCGCATCCTCGGCGCGATCTCGCACGCCACCATCTCGGGCATCGGCCAAAGCATGGAAGACTGGCCGCGCGCCCTGAAAATCGCCCAGTCCAATCCGCACGTGAAGGGCGCCGCGCCTTACGTGGAAATCCAGGCACTGCTGCAAGGCCGGGCGACGGCCGGTGCGATGGTGCGCGGCATCGATCCGTCCCTGGAGCCCAAGGTGGTCGACATCGGCCAGCACATGGTGCACGGCAAACTCGACGCGCTCACGCCGGGCAGCTGGAACATCGTGCTGGGGCAGGATCTCGCCACCCAGCTTGGCGTGAGCGTCGGCGACCAGGTGGTGATGGCGGTGTCGGAAATGCGCGCCACCCCGTTCGGCGGCGTACCGCGCATGCGCGGCTTCCACGTGGTGGGCACCTTCACCATGGGCATGGAGCAGTTCGACTCCGGCCTCGCGCTGGTCAACATCGAGGATGCCGAGAAGCTCAACAGCCTGAGCGGCCCCAGCGGCATCCGCCTGAAGCTGGACGATCTCTTCAATGCCCGGCCGGTGGCGCACGAACTGGCCGACCAACTGGGCCAGATCTATCGGGTGCGGACCTGGGACCAGGACAACGCCAACCTGTTCTCCGCGCTGTCGATGGAGAAGCTGGTGATGTTCATCATCTTGTCGCTGATCATCCTGGTGGCGGTGATCAACCTGATCTCGATGCTGATGATGCTGGTCACCGACAAGCAGGCCGACATCGCCATCCTGCGCACCCTGGGCGCCACGCCGCGCAGCATCATGAGCATGTTCATGGTGCAGGGCGTGCTGGTAGGCCTGGTGGGCATCGGCTTCGGCGTGGGGCTGGGCGCGCTGCTGTCGTGGAAGCTGCCGGGCATCGTGAAGGTGATCGAGCACGTCTTCCACGTGCAGTTCCTGTCGCCGGACGTGTACTACATCAGCGAAGTGCCCAGCCGGCTGGACTGGCAGGACGTGGGCTGGGTGGCCCTGGTCACCTTCGCGTTCTCGCTGCTGGCCACCTTGTATCCCGCGTGGCGCGCTTCGCGCACGCAGCCGGCGCAGGCGCTGCGCTATGAGTGAGAAGAGCCCGATGCCGTCGAACGTACCCGTGCTGCGCGCCCATCGCGTCGCCAAGACCTACGCCGAGGGTGGCCTGCACACCGAGGTGCTCTCCGACGTCAGCTTCGAGCTGAAGCGTGGCGAGACCATGGCCATCGTGGGCGCCTCCGGCACCGGCAAGAGCACCTTGCTGCACATCCTGGGCGGGCTGGACACGCTCAGCGCCGGCGAGGTGGAGGTGGATGGCCACCAGCTGTCGAAGCTCTCCGACGCCGAGCGCGGCCGCGTGCGCAACCGTTCGCTGGGCTTCGTCTACCAGTTCCACCACTTGTTGCCCGAGTTCACCGCGCTGGAGAACGTGTGCATGCCGCTGCTGATCCGCGGCACCGCGATCGCCGAGGCACAGAAGCAGGCCATGGCTCTGCTGGAGCGGGTGGGATTGGCTGCGCGCATCCACCACAAGCCGGCCGAGCTTTCTGGCGGTGAACGCCAGCGTTGCGCCGTGGCGCGCGCACTGGTGACCCGGCCCGCCTGCGTGCTGGGCGACGAACCCACCGGCAATCTCGACGAGGGCAATGCCGCCCAGGTCTATGCGCTGATGCTGGAACTCAATCGCGAGATCGGCACCAGCTTCATCCTGGTCACCCACGACCATCGCCTCGCGGCGCGGATGGACCGCACCCTGGTGTTGCATGGCGGTGTGTTGCGCGAAAAACCGCGCGACTAAAGGCCGGCCCGCGCAGCGGGCCAGCCTTGGGGTCTGATCTCGACCGGGCTCGTCGATCTGCCAAACCGCCGGGATAGCGGTTGGACGAGATCGGCAAAGGCTTTCGCCTACGTGTTTTTCGTCCGCCGTCCCAGTGCGAGCCGGTTAGCCTCGGCTCGCCCCCTCCGGGAAACGGGACCTCATGGCACAGGCGTGCCACAAACCATTCGCCGCGACGCTGGCAGCGCCCGCGCTGCTCGTGGGGGTGCTCGCGGTGCAGTGGCTGCCGGCGTTGCCGCCGGCCTGGCTGTCGATCCCGTTGTTGTTGCCCGTCGTGGTAGCGTTCTGGCGCTGGCCGCGCTGGCGTCTTCCGTTGTGTGTCTGTGCCGGCGCGCTGTGGGCCATGTGCATCGGTGCCGGCGCGATGGACGCGCGCCTGCCGCGTGCCCTGGAAGGTCGCGACTTCATGGTGACGGGGCATATTGACGGGCTGCCCTTGGAGCGCGAAGACGCCACGCGCTTCGCCTTCATCGCCGAACACGTCACCCTGGATGGCGAGCCCATGCCCTTGCATGGCCGGATGATGGTGTCGTGGTACGACGAGGCGCCGCCGCTACGCCCCTGCGGGCGCTGGCGTCTGCTGCTGCGGCTGAAGCGGCCGCGCGGATTGCTCAATCCCGGCACGGCGGACGGCGAGCGCGTGGCCTTGCAGCACCGTATCGTCGCCACCGGCTATGTGCGCAAGGACCCCGGTAACGCGTTGCTGGCCGGCGCCCAGTGCCTGGATGGCGTGCGCGATGCGATTGCGCGGCAAATCGCTAGGCGGGTGCGCGACCGGCACGATGCGGCCCTGCTGCAGGCCTTCTCGGTGGGCGACACCCGGGGGTTGAGCCAACACGACTGGGAAGTGGCGCGCGCCAACGGCATTCCGCATCTGATCGCGATCTCCGGTTTCCACGTGGGCGTGGCGGCGTTGTTCGGCGTATGGCTGGCCAGTGTGCTGTACCTGCTGTGGCCGAGGTTGGCGCTGCGCCTGCCGCGGGTGCAGGCGCAGGCAGCGGGGGCATTGCTGGCGGCAGGCGTCTACGGCGCGCTGGCTGGCTTCGGCCTGCCCACCGTACGCACCTTGCTGATGATCGCGGTGGTGGCGCTGGCGCGTTGCGGCCGGCGTGGCGGCAACGGTGCGCAATCGTTGGCGCTGGCCTTGATCGCCATGCTCGTGGTCGATCCTCTGGCGGTGCTGGCCGCGGGATTCTGGCTGTCGTTCATCGGCGTGGCGCTGCTGATGTTGTGCCTGCAATCGCGCCGGCGCGGCCTGCGTGCCTTCCTGTGCGAACTCGGCGCGGGGCAACTGCTGATGACGGTGTCGCTGCTGCCGCTGACCCTGTGGTTCTTCGGCGAGTCCTCGTTGGTAGGCGCGCTCTCCAACCTGGTCGCGGTGCCATTCGTGAGTTTCGTGATCGTGCCTTGCGTGCTGCTGTGCATGCTGTGCCTGGGCCTATGCCCGCCACTCGCCACGCCAGTGCTGTGGCTGGCGGCGCAACTTGCTCACGCGCAATGGTGGTTGCTGGAACGCATGGCGGTTTGGCCTGGCGCGCACTGGTATTTGCCGCAGTTGACGCCCTGGGCGCTGCTGCTGGCCACGCTGGGTGCGTTGTGGCTGTTCCTGCCGCGTGGCGTGCCCCTGCGAGCGCTGGGGCTGCTGCTGTTCCTGCCGTTGCTGTGGCCGCCGCTGGCGAGGCCGGCAGCGGGGGCGTTCGAGGCCTGGGTGCTGGACGTGGGGCAGGGCTTGTCGGTGCTGCTGCGCACCCGTCACCACACGTTGTTGTACGACACGGGCGCGCGCTATCCCTCCGGCTTCGACCTGGGCGAAGCGGCGGTGCTGCCAGCGATCCATGCGCTGGGCATCACCCGGCTGGATGTGTTGATGGTGAGCCATGCCGACAATGACCACGCCGGCGGCGCGGGGGCCGTGGCGGCGGCGTTCCCGCAGGCACGCCGCTATGCGGGTGAACCGGAACGCATGCCGGTGCCGATGCCGGCGTGCGTGTCCGGGCAGGCCTGGGAATGGGACGGCGTGCGCTTCCGCGTGCTGAGCCCGGCGCCCGCTGCCGCCGGCAAGTCCAACGACCGTTCCTGCGTGTTGCTGGTGGAGGGGACGGGCGGCAGCTTGCTGCTCACCGGCGACATCTCAGCGAAAGTGGAGCCGCAGGTGGCAGCGGCGCTGGGCGAGGACGCATCGCCCGTGCTGCTGGTGCCGCATCACGGCAGCAAGACGTCGTCCAGCGCGGACTTCATCGCCGCGGTGGCGCCGCCGTTCGCCATCGTCTCGACGGGTTGGCGCAACCGTTTCGGACATCCCAAGCCGGAGGTGATGGCGCGCTACGCGGAAGCCGGCGTGCCGGTGCTGGACACGGCCGACAGCGGCGCGATCGGCATCGGGTTTCCTGCCGACGGCCCGGCGCGTGTCACCGGGCGCTGGCGCCTGCGTGACCTGCGCTACTGGCGCGAGACGCCTTGATTCCGGGAATGCCATACCCACCACGGAACCATGCGGACCGGCTGCTATGATGCGGCCTCCTCGTTTTGAACGCCCGGTGGGACGAACGTGCTCGATATCCTGATGGCTGGCGGCTGGGCGATGTTGCCCATCCTGGTGTGTTCGCTGGTGGCGCTGGCGATCGTGCTGGAGCGTTGCTGGACGCTGCGGCGCAAGGCGGTGCTGCCGCCGGGGCTGGGGGAAGAAGTGCGCCAGTGGGCGGGGGCCGGCCAGCTTGACCCGAACCACCTGGAGGCGCTGTCGAACGGCTCGCCGCTGGGCGAACTGCTGGCCGCCGCGCTGGCGGTGCGCGGCCAGTCGCGCGAGCTGATCAAGGAGCGCATCGAGGACACCGGCCGTCACGTGGTGCACGAGATGGAGCGCTACCTCAACACGCTGGGCACGATCGCGCTGATCGGCCCGCTGCTGGGCTTGTTCGGCACGGTGATCGGCCTGATCCGGATGTTCATGCAGGTAATGGCCGGCGGCATCGGCGATCCGGCGAAGATGGCCGGCGGCATCGGCGAGGCGTTGATCTGCACCGCTTCCGGCCTGACCGTGGCGATTCCCGCCTACGTGCTGCACCGTTACTTCCGTTCGCGCGTGGCCGGCTACTGCGTGCAGATGGAGAAGCAGGCCACCGCGCTGCTGGACGAGCTCACCCTGGGTGCTCCGGCGGCTATGCGGCCGCGCCGCACGTCGGCAGCCGTCGCGCCGGGCGCGGGCTGAAGCGCATGCGCATCGGCAACGACCGCCGCGGGGACGAGTTCGAGATCAACGTGGTGCCGTTGATCGACGTGCTGCTCACCTTGTTGATGTTCTTCGTGCTCACCAGCACCTTCATCCAGCATTCGCGCATGCAGGTCACCCTGCCCAATGCCAGCGCGCAAGACCGCGACATGAACGCGCCTGCGCTCACCATCATGATCGACCGCGACGGCCGCTACTGGGTGGGCAGCGACGCGGTGCCGGGCGAGGGCATCGACGCGCTGAAACAGGTGATCGAGCGCAACGCGAACGGCGACCACGACCGCCCGGTGACGATCCGCGCCGATGCGTTGTCCTCGCACCAGAGCGTGGTGACCGCGATGGACGCGCTGGGCCAGCTCGGCTTCACCCGCCTGTCGATCGCCACCACGCCGACCAAGCCGGGCGAGGCGCAATGAGCGGCAGCAAGACGGCGATCTGGGACGCCCATACCTGGGTCATCTACAGGCGGTTGCTGGGCTACAGCAAGCGCTATTGGATGGTGGGCCTGATCGCGCTGGTCGGCATGATCCTCGACGGCGGCGGCCTGGCCGCCTTCACCGAGCTGATCCAGCCGATGATCGACAACCTGTTCAAGGAAAAGGACGCGTACCTGATCTTCTGGATGCCGATCTGGATCATCGGCATCTTCTTCGTCCGCTCCATCGGCACCTTCATCAGCAACTACGGCATGTCTTACATCGGCCGGCACGTGGTGCAGTCGATCCAGCGCGACGTGTTCGCCTCCTACCTGCGCCTCCCGGCGGCTTATTTCGGCAGCGAACCGTCGGGCCAGCAGATCTCCCGCATCACCTACACCAGCGAGCAGGTCGCCGCCGCCGCCAGCGATGCGGCGAAGATCGGCATCACCGACGGCTTCACCGTGCTCGCCATGCTCTACGTGATGCTGCACAAGAGCCCCTATCTCACCTTGTCGCTGCTGATCATGGTGCCGGCGATCGCCCTGGTCGCCACCGTAGTCAGTCGGCGCTACCGGCAGATCAGCCGGCGCATCCAGGGCTCGATGGGCTCGGTCACCGGCACGGTGGAGGAGACGGTCGGCGCGAACCGCGAGGTGCGCATCTACGGCGGCCAGGCGCACGAGGCCGGGCGCTTCGACGAGGTCACGAGTCACACGCGCCGGCTCAACCTGAAGATCGCCGCCACCAATGCGGCCTCCAGTTCCACCGTGCAGCAGGTCGCCGCCTGCGCGCTGGCGGCGTTGGTGTTCCTGGGTACGCGGCCGGCGGTGCTGGACAACGCGATGACGCCGGGCGTGTTCTTCGCCGTGCTCACTGCAATGGGCACGATGCTGCCCTCGCTGAAGCGGCTGACCAACGTGCAGTCGAACATCCAGCGCGGCATGTCCGCGGCAGAAGACCTGTTCGAGATCATCGACCTCCCCCCCGAGACCGACCGCGGCACCCGCGTGCTGGAACGCACCCGCGGCGACCTGTGTTTCGAGGACGTGCGGCTCACCTATGTGCGCAACGACTTTCCGGCGCTGCGCGGTGTGGATCTGCATTGCGCGCCGGGCACGGTCACCGCGCTGGTGGGGCGCTCGGGCAGCGGCAAGAGCAGCCTGGTAAGCCTGTTGCCGCGCTTCAACGAGCCCAGCGGCGGGCGCATCGTGCTCGACGGCGAGAACTACGAGGACTACACCCTGGCCTCGCTGCGCCGGCAGATCGCCTGGGTGGGGCAGAGCGTGGTGCTGTTCGACGACACCGTGGCCAACAACATCGCCTACGGCGAACTGGCCGGCGCCAGCGAGGCCGAGATCGTGGCCGCGGCCGAGGCCGCCAACGCGATGGAGTTCATCGCGCGCCTGCCCAAGGGCATCCACAGCCACATCGGCGAAGGCGGCAACCAGCTCTCCGGCGGCCAGCGCCAGCGCATCGCGATCGCCCGCGCCATCCTCAAGAACGCGCCGATCCTGGTACTGGATGAGGCCACCAGCGCGCTGGACACCGAATCCGAGCGGCTGATCCAGCAGGCGCTGCAGCAACTGATGCGCGACCGCACCACCTTGGTGATCGCGCACCGGCTTTCCACCATCGAAGGCGCGGACCAGATCGCCGTGATGGAGCAGGGCCGCATCGTGGAGCGCGGCAGCCACGCCGAGCTGCTGGCGCTGGGCGGCCATTACGCCGCGCTGCACCGCATGCAGTTCCACGATGCGAACCAGGGCGGCGACTGAGGCGTCCGTGGCGCTCGCCGACGAACTCTCCGGAATCTGGTATGGCAAGGGCCGCAGCCCATGGTGGACGTGGCCGCTGGCTGGCCTGTACGGCGCGCTCGGCGCGCTGCGCCGCGTGCTCTATCGGGCCGGGCTGCTGCGTCGCGTACGCCTGCCGGTGCCGGTGATCGTCATCGGCAACCTCACCGCGGGCGGCACCGGCAAGACGCCGTTGACCATCGCGTTGGCGGAGGCCTTGCGCGCACGCGGCTTCCGCCCCGGCGTGGTCAGCCGCGGCCATGGCGGCCGACAGCGCGAGCCGATGCTGCTGAACGGGACGCCCGACCCCGCCGCGGTGGGCGACGAACCCTGCCTGATCCGCGCCAGCGGCGTGCCGGTGGCGGTGGGGCGCGACCGTCCTGCGGCGGCGCAGTTGCTGGTGGCGGATGGCTGCGACGTGGTGATCGCCGACGACGGCTTGCAGCACTACCGCCTCGCCCGCGATCTGGAGATCTGCGTGATCGACGGCGCACGCCGTTTCGGCAACGGCCACCTGTTGCCGGCCGGCCCCTTGCGCGAGCCGCTGCGCCGGTTGGCGCGGGTGGATTTGCGCGTCTGCAACGGCGGCACGGCACAGGCCGGCGAATACCCCATGCGCCTCGTCGGTGGCGAAGCCGCGACGCTGCTTGGCGACCATCGGCAGGCCTTGTCGGCGTTCGCCGGGCGGCGCGTGCATGCCGTGGCGGCGATCGGCCATCCGGCGCGCTTCTTCGCCAGCTTGCGCGCCATCGGCATCGATGTGTTCGAACATGCCTTCCCCGACCACCACGCCTTCGCCGCCGCCGAGCTTGCCTTCGGCGACGACTTGCCGGTGTTGATGACCGACAAGGACGCGGTGAAATGCCGTGGCTTCGCCCAGCCGCACTGGTGGCGCGTGCCGGTACAGGCCGAGTTGCCGGCCGGTTTCTTCGACGCGGTGCGGGTGCGGTTACGACGCGACTGATTGCCCGGCTACGTACACCTGCCGTACCAGCGACCCGCCGATCCAGTAACACAGCTCGGCCGGCTGCCTCGCATGCCAGGACACCAGGTCGGCACGCTGGCCCACGGCGAGGGCGCCGCGATCGGCGAGACCCAGTGCGCGGGCCGCGTTGGCCGTGATGGCGCGCAAGGCCTCGTCGGGTGTGAGCCGGAACAGCGTGCAGGCCATGTTCGCGGCCAGCCGCAGCGACAGCAGGGGCGAGGTGCCGGGGTTGCAGTCGGTGGCGATCGCGATCGGCACGCCATGCGCACGCAGCGCCGCCACCGGCGGCAGCTGTGTTTCGCGTAGCGCGTAGAACGCGCCGGGCAGCAACACGGCCACGGTGCCGGCTTCCGCCATGGCGGCGATGCCCGTTTCGCCCAGGTGTTCCAGGTGGTCGGCGGACAGGCCATCGAAGCTCGCCACCAGCGCGGCGCCGCCCTGGTCGGACAGCTGTTCGGCGTGCAGCTTCACCGGCAGGCCGAGTTGTTGCGCGCGTTCGAACAAGCGGCGCGTCTCGGCGGGCGTGAAGGCGATGCGCTCGCAGAACGCATCCACCGCATCGACCAGGCCTTCGGCGGCCAGTGCGGGCAGCATCTCGTCGCAGACCAGGGCCACATAGTCGTCGCGGCGTTCCCTGTATTCGGGCGGCAGCGCGTGCAGGCCGAGGAAGCTGGTACGCACGGTGATGCCCAGCTCGGCGCCGATGCGCCGCGCCACGCGCAGCATGCGGCGCTCGGTCTCGATGTCCAGTCCGTAGCCGGATTTGACCTCCAGCGTGGTCACGCCGTCGGCGAGCAGGGCGCGGGCGCGCGGCAGCGACTGGGCGAACAGCGCGTCTTCGCTGGCGGCGCGGGTGGCCCGCACGCTGGAGACGATGCCACCGCCGGCGCGGGCGATCTGCTCATAGCTGGCGCCGTTGAGGCGCATGTCGAACTCGTTGGCGCGGTTGCCGCCGAACACCAGATGGGTGTGGCAGTCGACCAGGCCCGGCGTGAGCAGCGCGCCAGCGAGATCCTCGACGCGCGCGGCCTGCGCGTTGACCGGCAGATCGTGCATCGGGCCGATCCATGCGATGCGCCCATCGGCACAGGCCAGGGCGGCGTTCTCTAGCAGGCCGAATGACGCATCGCCGGCGCAGCCGGCCAACGTGGCGTGGGTCAGCAACAGATCCCAGTGAAGGGCACTCATGGTTGGGATTTCTCCGTGGCGGCATCCGTGGATGCGGTCGGCTCGGCATAAGCGCTGGTAGTGCTGGCGGCAGGCAGCGGTTCCGCGGTATTCGCGTGCGCGGCCTGTTGCTGTTCGAAATCGCGCACCATGCGTTCGGCGAGGTCCTTGTACACCGGCGTGGGGCTGAAGATCGACGCGGCGGCGCGGGCGAGCAGGCAGGCGGCCATGATCGGTATCACCATGGCCTGGTTGTCGGTCAGTTCCATCGCGATCACGGCCGAGGTGAGCGGCGCGCCGGTGACACCGGACAGGTAGGCGCTCATGCCCAGCAGCACTACCGCCGCGGCCGGGGCGTTCGGCAAGAGGTGCGCGATGTTGTGGCCCAGGCCCGCGCCCACCGCCAGTGCTGGCGAGAAGATGCCGCCGGGAATGCCGGCCCAGTACGACACCACGTTCGCCAGCAGCTTGGCGATGCCGAAGCTTTCGCCCGGTGTTGCCGCGGCCTCCTGCACGAAGGCGCGCGCCTGGTCGTAGCCGGTGCCGTACACGCTGCCGTGCGAAAGGATGCCGATCACCGCCAGCGCCAGGCCGCAGCCGGTGGCGAACAGCACCGGGTGGCGCGAGCGCAGGCGGCCCACCAGGGCGAGCGGCCCGCGTCGGCTGAGCAGGATCAGGCGGGCGTACAAGCCGCCGAGCAGGCCGCAGATCGCCCCGCACAGCAGCACCGCCAGCCACGCATGGCCCAGCGGCAGGTTGGCCTGCACCTCGCCGAAGTACGCATAGTTGCCCATGATGCCCAGCGAGACGATGCCGCCCACAATCACCGCGGTGAGCAGCAGGCCGCTGAAGCGATGTTCGAAGGTGCCGGCCAGCTCCTCGATTGCGAATACCACGCCGGCCAGCGGCGTATTGAACGCGGCCGCGATGCCGCAGGCGCCGCCGGCGAGGATGAAGCGCGAGATCGCCTTGGCGTCGCTGAAGCCGAAGCGCTTGCCGAGCGAGTAGAACAACCCCGCGCCCACGTGCACCGTAGGCCCTTCGCGGCCGATCGAGGCGCCCACCGCCAGCGCGATCAGGGTCAGTGCCATCTTGCTTGCCGCGATCGGCAAGGCCAGCATGCGCGCGCGGAAGCTTTCGTCTTCCACATGCAAGGTGGCGATCGCCTGCGGGATGCCGCTGCCGCGCGCCGCGCGCAGCCGGCCCTCGGTGGCCCAGGACAGCAGGCCGAACACCAGCGGGGTGAGGATCAGCGGAATCCATGCGCCGTAGGCGAGGATGTGCAGGAACAACGCATAGGCCCAGGTGCTGGCCTTGGCGAACAGGATCGCCGCCAGCGCCACTACGATCGCTCCGCTCCACAGCGCGATGCGTCGCTTCCACTGCTGAGGGGCAAAGAATTCATGGCCCAGCAGGGCCTGCAGGCGCGGATTCGACGATTTCGGCCGGGGTGCGGGGGCTTCGGGCATCCGGGGATTATCGCAAAGCGCGGCGCACCGTCGTTAGCGCGGCTTCGGCAGCCAGCGTGTCTCGTACAGGTCGAAGCGGCGATCCTTGAGGTTCTGCACCGCGCCGGCGTTGCGGGCGCGGGCCAGGCTCTCCAGGCTGAGGTCGGCGAACAGTACGGTTTCGCTGTTCGGGGTGGAGTCGGCGGCGATGCCGTCGCGCGCGAACGGGAAGTCGCAGGGCGTGAGGATGCAGCTCTGGCCGTACTGGATGTCGAAGTTGTTGACGCCGGGCAGGTTGCCCACGTTGCCGGAGAGCACCACGTAGCACTGGTTCT
The DNA here is from genome assembly GCF_044904705.1 of Dyella agri. Taxonomy (NCBI): domain Bacteria; kingdom Pseudomonadati; phylum Pseudomonadota; class Gammaproteobacteria; order Lysobacterales; family Rhodanobacteraceae; genus Dyella; species Dyella agri. The sequence continues at coordinate 32,478 of NZ_JADIKL010000013.1, read as the reverse complement.
CCACCGCGCGGGCCTGTGCGCAGTAGCGCACGCGCAGGTAGCCCTCGCGCACGTCGGTGCAGAACGGCACGAACAGGATCAGCGCACCCTGGTCCACCAGGTGGCGCGCCACCTCGGGGAACTCGCTGTCGTAGCAGATCATCACGCCGACCGGGCCGCAGTCGGTCTGCACCGTGGCGGCGCTCTCGCCGCCGGCGATGTTCCAGGTGATGCGCTCACTGGGCGTGGGATGCAGCTTCTCGCGCTCGTGGATCGAACCGTCGCGCAAGCACACGTAGCAGACATTGTGGATGTCGCCGTTGGCCTGCTCGGTGGGATGGGTGCCGGCGATGATGTTGATGTTGTAGTGCACCGCCAGCCGGCCGAAAAGCTCCTTCACCTGCGGCGTGTACTGGCTGAGTTTGCGGATCGTCTCGGTGGCCGGCAGCTCGGTGTTCTCGATCGACAGCAGCTGCAGCGTGATCAACTCGGGGAACACCACGAAGTCCGCGTTGTAGTCCGCGGCGATGTCGGTGAAGTACTCGGCCTGGGTGGCGAACTCCTCGAACGAGGCGATGCGCCGCTGCTGGTACTGCACCGAGGCCACCCGCACCCGGTCGGGCAGTAGCCGCGGGGAAGGAATCGAGGGGATGTCGGGTTGGTCGAGCAGCAGCGGATTGCGCCACACCAGATGCACCGCGTAGCCCAGCGATTCGTGGTCGGAGGGCACGTAGTCGCGCAGCAGGCCGATCACCTCGAAGTCGTTGCCGAGCTGGAAGCTCAACGTCAGGTCGCGGCGGCGACCGTCCAGCACCGCCTGCACGTAGGCCTCGGCACTGCCGTAGCGCTGGATGTTGCGCGCCAGCCCGGGGATGCGCCCGCCGAACACGATGCCACGCAGCTTCAGGTCCATGCACAGCCGCTTGCGCGCTTGGTACAGGCGCTGGCCGATGCGCATGCGGCGGTAGTCCGGGTGCACCACCACTTCCATGCCGTACAGCCAGTCGCCGTCCGGCTTGTGGCGCGACGCCATGCCGCCGCCGGTGATCTGCAGCCAGGTATGCGGCGCCAGCGCGATGGCCTCGTCGGTGCGGAAGGTGGCGCAGTAGCCCACCAGCTCGCCTTCGTACTCCACCACGAACTGGCCTTGTGGAAAGTGCGTCTGCTGGGAGCGCAGCATCTCCGCCGAATGGCCCCACTCGGGCGTGTAGACGCGCGCGGTAAGCGCGACCAGCGCCGGCACGTCGGCGGGCGTGGCCAGGCGCAGGCGCAGCTTCGGAACGCGTTCGCCGGGTTTCCTTGCCATGCGCGCATGCTGCGATGGCCGCAGTGAAGCCGATGCGAGCATGGCGGCAAGAGCTTGTTTCATGCGGAGACATGCAGCCGGCCTCTACAATGCGCGCATCACGCACGGGAGTGGTTCATGAAACAGGCAATCCGGCAGGTGCATCGATGAGCGCCGCCATCAGCGGCTGGAGCGGCCGGGTCGATCTTCCGGAAGGCCCCGCGACGCGGCGCTGGCACCAGTGGGTGCGCGAACCCGCGGCCGGCGCCGCGCCCGGCGTGGCGGTGCTGGGTTTCGCCAGCGACGAAGGCGTGCGGCGCAACGGCGGGCGGACCGGCGCGGCCGCAGGTCCTGCCGAACTGCGCATGATGCTGTCCAACCTGCCGGTGCTGGACGACACGCCGCTGTACGACGCGGGTACCGTCGATGTCGCCGATGGTGATCTGGAAGGCGCACAGCAACGCTATGCCGAACGGCTCGCCGCGCTGCTCGACGCCGGCCATCTGCCGGTGGGCCTCGGCGGCGGCCACGAGATCGCGTTCGCCACCTATCAGGGGCTGGCGCGGCATCTGGGCGAGCGGCGGCCGCGCGTGGCGATCGTCAACCTCGACGCGCATTTCGATCTGCGCCGGCAGGATCGCGGCAGCTCGGGCACGCCGTTCCTGCAGGCCATCGAGCATGCGCGGGCGTTGGGCCTGCCGCTGGACTACAGCGTCTATGGCATCAGTGCCTCGGCGAATACCCGCGTGCTGTTCGACACGGCCGACGCGCTGGGCGTGCACTACGTGCGCGACGACGAGCTTGGCCTGCTCGACTTGCCTGCACGCATCGCGGAACTGCAGGCGAAGCTGGCGGACGTCGACGTCGTCTACCTCACGCTCTGCCTCGACGCGCTGCCGCACGCGATGGCGCCCGGCGTCAGCGCGCCCAGCGCGCGCGGCGTGCCCATGGAGGTGGTCGAACCGCTGATCGACGCGATCGTCGCCACCGGCAAGGTGAAAGTGATGGATGTGGCCGAGCTGTCGCCACCGCATGATCGCGACCACGTCACCGCGCGCGTCGCCGCGCGCCTGATCCATCGCGCCACCCATGCGATAGGGCGCGCCGCAAGAACCTGAGTTGGCTGCGGGTCAGGTGGATAAGGGCTTGCTGAATCCCGTCCGCATGACGCCGGGTCGGCCGTCATCGCGGCGTGAGGCGGGGCGTTTCATGCAGCACATCCCCAAGAGGAGTGCGCCATGCGTCGTTTCCTGTCTGCTTGCCTGATCGCCGCCGCGTTGATCGGCGGCAGCTGCGCGTTAACCGGTTGCGTCGTAGTGGCCCCGCGCCCCGCCCGCGTGTGGGTGCCGGGCTACTGGTCGCCTGGCCATGTCTGGGTCGAGGGCAACTGGCGTTACCGCTGAGGCGTGCGCCGGGCGCGTGCAGGAGGGCGCGTGTCCGGCACGGCCCCCGCCGCCTGCCTGCGCTCGCGCAGAAAGTCGATGAACACGCGCAGCTTCGGCGGCACCTGGAAGCGGCTGGGGTAGTACAGGTAGAAGCCCTCGAACGGCGGCAGCCAGTCGTCCAGCACGCTTTCCAGGCGGCCGTCGTCCAGGGCTTCGCGCGCGAACGGCTCCAGCACCGTAGCCAGGCCGGCGCCGTCGCAAGCGGCGCGCACGGCCAGCGGAATGTTGTTGACGGTGAGCCGGCCGTTCACCGCGATCTCGAACCACTGCCCCTTGCGCGGACCGCTGCGGTGCGCGAATTCCCAGCGGTACAGCGCGCGGCTGCTGATCTGGCGGAAGTTGATGCAGTCGTGCGCCTCCAGTTCGCGCGGCTGCCTGGGGTGGCCGTGTCGCGCGAAGTAATCGGGTGAGCCCACCACCACCGAGCGCATCGGTCCGCTCACCGGCACGGCCACCATGTCGCGCTGCAGGCGCTCGCCGAGGCGGATGCCGGCATCGAAGCCTTCGGCAATCAGGTCGCTGAGGCCGTTGTCCACGTGGATGTCCAGCTTGACGTCCGGCCAGCGCGCCATGAATTCGCCCAGCAGCGGATCGAGCAGCGCGATGGTCACTACGTCCGGCACAGTGAGCCGCAGCAAGCCGGCAGGGCGGTCGCCATGCTGGCGCAAGGCGTCCATCGCCGCATCCAGTTCGTTCAGCGCGGGGGCGATCCGCTGCAGCAGGTCGTGGCCTGCCTCGGTGAGGCCCACGCGCCGCGTGGTGCGGTGGAGCAGGCGCGTGCCGAGCTGCGTTTCCAGCTGGCGCAGGGTCTGGCTCAGCGCGGAGGCGGTGACGTCCAGCGCTGCCGCGGCACGGGTGAAGCTGCCGTGCTCGGCGATCGCGCGGAACGCGCGCAAGGCGTAGTCGTCACGCATGGTGATTCCGTCAATTGATTAGTCATACTTCAAGAAGCTTGTAGACAATTACCATTTTTCACGGCAATCGCAAAGTGCAGACTGGGCTCGTCTTCCAACGTAGAGGAGTCCGCCATGTCACTCGATTCGTACTACACGCTGGGCCGCTCGGGGCTGCGCATCAGCCGCCTCGCACTAGGCGCGATGACCTTCGGCGAGAACTGGGGCTGGGGCGCCGACGAGCGCACCGCACGCGCCATGTTCGACCGCTACCTGGCCGCAGGCGGCAACTTCGTCGACACCGCCGACCTCTATACCGAAGGCCAGAGCGAAAGCCTGCTCGGCCGCTTCATCGCCGACAGCGGCAGCCGCGACCGCGTGGTGCTGACCACCAAGTTCAGCTACAACGCGGAACCGGGCAACCCCAACGCGGGCGGCAACGGCCGCAAGAACATCCTGCGCGCGGTCGAGGGCTCGCTGCGCCGGTTGGGCACCGACTACATCGACCTGTACCTGCTGCACACCTGGGACCGCGTCACCCCGGCCGAAGAGGTGTTGCGCACGCTGGACGACCTGGTGCGCGCGGGCAAGATCCGTTATGCCGGCTTGTCGGACGTGCCGGCCTGGTACGCCGCGCAGATCCAGACCCTGGCGCTGGCGCACCACCTGCAGCCGCTGGTGAATCTGCAGCTGCAGTACTCGCTGGTCGAACGCAACATCGAGCGGGAATACGTGTCGCTGGCGCAGGAACTGGGCTACGGCATCACCGCGTGGAGCCCGCTGGGCATGGGGCTGTTGTCGGGCAAGTACCGCCCCAACGAGTCCGGCCACGATGGGGCGGGCGATGGTCGCATCCAGGCGCTGAAGGGCAGCGGGCTGGTGTCGCTGCTGGACAAGTTCACGCCGCGCAACTGGGCCATCGTGGGCGCGGTCGAGCAGGTGGCGCGCGAACACGGCTTGTCGATGGCACAGGTGGCGATCCAGTGGGCCGCGCGCCGGCCGTCGATCGGCTCGGTGATTCTGGGGGCGCGCACGCTGGAGCAGTTCGAGGACAACCTGGCCGCGCTGGACAAGCCGCTGCCGGACGATGCCCGGCGCACCCTGGACACAGTTTCCGCGCTGCCCCAGCAATTCCCATACAGCTTCTTCGAGCAGGCGCAGCAGGAACGCATCCATGGCGGTGCGGCCGTCGGCGACAAGCCGGACGACTACCGCGCGCCGGTGCGCGTGACAGCGTCCGAAGTCAGCGCCACGCAAGGCCTGGTGGCATCGAACCCGCGTTGATGGTGCACACCGGACGCCAAGGAGACTCTCATGACAATCACTACCTTTGTTGAAACGAACGGTGCGCGCTTGCACGTCGAAACGGCGGGCTATGGCGACGCGGTAACGATGCTGCACGGTTTCCTGGTCGACAGCCGGCAATGGGACCGCGAATTCGCTGCGCTGGCGAATGACTATCGTGTGTTGCGTTACGACGCGCGCGGCTTTGGCCAGTCGGAAATCGTGCCCGGCCGCGCCTATGCGCATCACGAGGATCTCGTCGCGGTGCTGGATGCCTGCGGCGTTGAGCGCACGGCCTTACTGGCCTGTTCCGGCGGCGCGGCCACCGCGCTGGATTTCGCGCTGGCGCATCCCGAGCGCGTCAGCGCATTGATCTTTGTCGGCGCCGGCTATTGGGGCAAGTTTGCCGACCGCACGCCGGCCGCGCGCGCCTTCCTCCAGGCCTTGGGTACCTATGACGTGGCAGGCATGATCGACAGCTCGCTGCGCGCCTTCACCGATGGGCCGCGTCGCGCTGCGACGGATGCCGATGCCGGTGTCCGTCGCCGCACCGAAGCGATGAGCGCGCTGCAATTCCGTCGCACACCGAACTACTGGCGCCACGCCGCACAAGATCAGCGCACACCGCAGCCTTCCGCGCTGGATCGCCTGGGCGAGCTTTCCGTGCCCGCCTTGCTGATGGTGGGCGGGGAGGATCAGCCCGAGGTGCAGGAATTGTCCGCCCGGCTCGCCGATGGCATCGACCATGCGCAGTTGGTGGTGGTGCAGGGTGCCGGCCACCATGTGAACATGGAAGCGCCAGAGGCCGTGTTGGCCGAGGTTCGTCGCTGGCTGGGGCGACACGCGACGCACAGGGCGGCAGCCCTTTACATGGGAGATGCGGCATGAGTCCGGTATCGATCGGGCGTCCCCTCGACGGACGCGTGGCCCTGGTCACGGGTGCCTCGCGCGGCATAGGCCGTGCGGTGGCGATCGCGCTGGCGCGCGAAGGCGCCAGCGTGGCGGTGAACTACCTGCGCAATGAACAGGCGGCCGCGGAGGTGTGTGCGGCGATCGCGAACGATGGCGGGCGGGCCATCGCGGTGCAGGCCGATGTTTCAGTGGCGGCGGACGTGGCGCGACTGGTGGCCGAAACACGGCAGCGGCTCGGCGACATCGCGATCCTGGTCAACAACGCAGGGATGGCGCGCCTGCAGTCGATCGAGCAGGCGACCGAGGACGACTGGGACGCGGTGATCGACGCCAACCTCAAATCGGTGTTCCTGGTGACGCAGGCGGTCGTGCCGGACATGCGCGGCGCCGGTTGGGGGCGCATCGTCAACTTGTCGTCCACAGCGGCGCAGATAGGCGGCATCGTGGGTCCGCACTATGCGGCATCCAAGGCCGGCATTCTCGGGCTGACGCATTTCTACGCCTCGCGACTGGCGGGCGAGGGCATCACCGTCAACGCGGTGGCACCCGGATTGATCGCCACCGACATGGGCGATGGACTCGGTGCCAGCGCTGCGCGCATCCCGGTGGGCCGCTTCGGCACGGCGGAGGAAGTGGCCGACGTGGTAGCGGCGCTGGCACGCAACGGCTACCTCACCGGCCAGACCATCAGCCCCAACGGCGGCATGTATCCCACCTGAGGTAGTGGGCAGGCGTCGTATCGCCCAGGCGCCAGGCAACAAAAAAGCCGCGCCGGCCATCGGCCGACGCGGCCCCCCGCTGCGCAACGAGGGAGGAGGGGATGCGCAGCGGTTCCTGCCCTTACTGGCCGCTCTGCGAGCCGCCGCTCGCCTTCTGCTGGGCCTTGAACTCCTGCCATTGCTGGTGGCGTGCCTGCTGCTGCGCCTTCATCGTGGCCCACTGCGACTGCTGGGCCGGGGTCAGTACGGCGTAGATCTGCGCGCGGACGTTGGCCATTTGCTGCACGCGTGCCGTGGTGGCGGCGCCTTCGGCCTGGGCTAGCGAGGCCGCGGCGGCCTGGTAGCCGGAGTCGGAGGGGTTCATCGCCTCGAACGCCTGCCGCTGCTGGCGCACCGCCTGGAACTGACTCTTGTTCTGGCCGAAGCTGCTCTTCATGATCTGCTTGATGCTGGCCTTCTGGGCGTCGCTCAGGTTGAGCTTGTGCAGATCCATCATGCCGTGGTGGCCGCCATGGTGGCCCCAGCCGCCGGGACCGCCCGGGCCGGGGGCGCCTTGCGCCGCGACGGCGAAGCTGCCGATGGCCAGCGCCGAGCTGAGGGCCAGGCCGAGAATGAGGTTCTTGCGCATGGTTGTCGCCTCTTGCATGGGGGAGTGGAACGTGTGGCTATTGGACGACATCCGGGCGTGTATGTTCTTTGCGAAAGCGTAAAGATGGGTAAAGCCCCCTGCCGCCAGACGCTGCGCATCGCTAAATAGCTGCCCATGTCCCGCATCCTGATCGCCGATGACGACCGCGAACTCTGCAGCCTGCTGGCCGAGTACCTGCAGCGCGAGGGTTTTGCCGTGGATCTCGCCCACGACGGCGAGGCGGCGCTGGCGCGGCTGAACAGCGCGGCGCAGCGGCCCGACCTGTTGATCCTCGATGTGATGATGCCGGGCCGCGACGGCCTGGAGACGCTGCGCGAACTGCGCAGGAAATACCGCTTGCCGGTGATCATGCTCTCGGCACGCGGCGAACCGGTGGACCGGGTGGTGGGGCTGGAACTGGGCGCGGACGACTACCTCGCCAAGCCCTGCCTGCCACGCGAGCTGCTGGCCCGCATCCGCGCACAGCTGCGGCGCAACACGCCGGGCACCGCCACCGGGGAGTTGCAACTGGGCGTGCTGCGCTTGCTGCCCGGCGAACGCCGGGCCACGGTCGAGGAACAGGAGCTGTCGCTCACCGGCGCCGAGTTCCAGCTGCTGCTGGCGCTGGCGCAACGCGCTGGCGAACTGGTGGACAAGGCGGCGCTGACCCGCCTCGCACTGGGGCGCGAGCTGGAGCGCTACGACCGCAGTATCGACGTGCACGTGAGCCGCCTGCGCCACAAGCTGGCCGAAGCCTCCGCGCACTCGCCGCGCATCGATGCCGTACGCGGCGCCGGCTACGTGCTGGTGGCGGTCGCCCCATGAATCCGTTCAAGAGCTCGCTGTACTGGCGCCTGCTGCTGTGGTTCTGCGCGGTGAACCTGCTGGTGCTGGTGCTGGGCGGCTTCCTTGCCCGGCGCTTCGTCGAATACACCACCGCGGTGGAGATCGACTGGAGTGCGCTGGCGCAATCGGCCGACCAGGCCTACGAGCAAGGCGGCCAGCCCGCATTGGCGGACTGGATAGCGCAGCAACGGCACGAAGGTGTCTTCGTCGAGGCCACCTTGTTCCAGAACGGGCAGGCGCTGCAGCCGATCCGCCTGCCGCCGTCGATCCACGATTCCTTGCCCGGCATGCTGGCGGCCGACCGCAGCCTGGTGCTGAAGCCTTGGCGCAGCCAGTTCGTGTATCTGGCGGTGCAGCCCGTGATCGGCGCGGATGGCCAGCAGCGCCAGCTGGTGGCGGTCAGCCGCACGCATACGCGGCTGCCGCCGCAGACGCGCGAGAAGATCCTGCTGGCCGTGCAATTCGTGCTGTCGCTGCTGTGCATCGGGCTGGTGGGATGGTGGGTGGCGCGCAGCGTGGCGAAGCCGGTGCAGGCGCTGCGCGACGCGGCGCGGCGCATGGCCGCGGGCGAACTGTCCACACGGGTGGGCCGCCAAGGCGCCACGCGTGACGAACTGTCCCAGCTGGCCGGCGATTTCGACGCCATGGCCGAACGCATCGAGGCCTTGGTCACGCACGACCGCCGCGTGCTGCAGGATCTATCGCATGAACTGCGCTCGCCGCTGGCGCGCCTGCAGCTGATCCTCGACCTGGCCCAGCGCGCCGACGATCCCGCCGTAGCGGAACGCCACTTCCGGCGAGCCGAGCAGGAGATCGCCCGGCTCGATCGCATGACCGGCGACATGCTGGCGTTGTCGCGCATGGAAGGCGGCCTGCCAGGCATGGAACGCGAGCGGCTGGACTTCATCGAGCTCGCCCACGACGGCTTGCGGCAAGCGTCGTTGGAAGCGGATGCGCGCCGCATCCATCTGCAATGGCTGCCCGCAGACGGGCCGGCCGACGTGGTCGGCAGCCCCGTGCTGTTGGAGCGCGCGCTGGGCAACCTGATCGCCAACGCCATCAAGTACAGCGCCGAAGGCGCCGCCGTGGAACTCGCGGTGCGCGCCATCGACGGGCAGGCCGAATGCGTGGTGCGCGACCACGGTCCCGGCGTACCCGAGGCCGAGCTGGATTCCCTGTTCCGGCCCTTCTTCCGCGGCAGCAATGCCGCCCGCGCCGAAGGCCACGGCCTCGGCCTCGCCATCGCGCAGCGCGTGGCCAAGGCGCATGGCGGCGAAATCCTCGCGCGCAATGCCGAAGGGGGCGGGTTCGAGGTGCGGTTGCGGTTGCCGCTGGCGGCGAGCTGAGGCGCTACGCAAAGCTGCCGCGATTTGCCACACTCGCGCTTTGCCGACGATCCGCCGATGCGCCGCAATGCTCTCGCCGCCGTGGGACTGGCGCTGTGCGCGGCGCTGTTCTTCACGATGACCTACGTGCTCAACCGCAGCCTGGTGAGTGGCGGCGGACATTGGGCATGGGCAGTGATCCTGCGCTACCTCATCACCTTGCCGCTGCTGGCGCTGGCCCTGCCGTGGCGCGGCGGGCTGGGCGAACTGCCGCGTGAGCTGCGCAGGCATCCGCGTGCCTGGCTGACCTGGAGCAGTGTCGGCTTCGTACTGTTCGGCGTGCCGCTGACCTGTGCTGCCGGCAGCGGGCCGGCGTGGCTGGTGGCGGGCAGCTTCCAGACCACCGTGCTGGCCGGGCCGTTGCTGGCACCGCTGATCTACCGCGACGCGCGCCGGCGGCTGGCCTGGCCCACGCTGGCGATCGGCGCGCTGATCGTGGCGGGCGTGTTCGCGCTGCAATGGGGGCATGCCCACGGCCGGCTGGGCACCGGCGACTGGCTGGCGGCCGGTGCGGTGGTGTTGGCCGCGTTCGCTTATCCGTTGGGCAACCGCATGCTGTTGCTGCACCTGGAAACCAGCGCCCACCGGGTGAACGCGTTGCAGCGCGTGTTCGGCATGACGCTGTGCAGCTGGCCCTTGTGGCTGCTGTTCGCTGCGATCGCATGGGTCGCGGTCGGTCCGCCGAGTTGGCGCGAGGGGCTGCTGGCAGGTGGCGTGGCCTTGTCCTCGGGCGTGATCGCCACCGTGCTGTTCTTTGCCGCCACCGACCGGGTGCGCACGCAGCCCACCGCGCTGGCCGCGGTGGAGGCGATGCAGGCGGCCGAACTGTTGTTCACCACGGCGCTGGGCGCGGCCTTGCTCGGCGAGGCATGGCCGCATGGCTGGGCGGCGCTGGGCGCGCTGGCGATCGTGTCCGGCATCGCACTGTTCGGCTGGGTCAGCGGTAGCGAGGCAGCTGGCGACGAGGCGGCCACGCGCGCCTTGCGCAGCGATCGTAGCGCCTAAGAGCCTGTTCACGATCTCCACATAGCTCGCGTTGCCTTGCCGTGGCCGTCAGGTGGCAGGGCGTGGCGCAGCGCCTGCCTGGCTGGCAGGTCAAGCCGCGCGCTGCCGCATGGCGGCCACGGCAAGGCAACCCGAAGGGCCGGGTCTGTTTGCCCGCATGCCGGCGTCATCACTCAGTCGTGGACGGACGTCCACTCCTTCGTTCTTCCTTGGCCTGCGCGCAAACAGCTCCCGGCGCGAGCCATGCGGAGATCGTGAGCAGGCTCTAAGAATGCTTCGATTTATTGCGTATTGAATCGTTTGCTTGCGAAAAGATGGCTGGCGGGTTACATATTCACGTCGATCATCCATCGGGGGCCGCCATGAGCAAATCACCAACCGTCTGCCTGCTGGCGTGCGCGCTGTTCGCCGCCGGTGCCGCCGCGGCGCAGACCCAGACGCTCGCCGATGGCGTGCAACTGCGCTGGAACGCCGACCAGTACGGCAACCATCGCTACACCGTTGCGGTGGACAAGGCCGCCGCGGCGGTGCAGGTAACCATCCCCTGGCACCGGCGCGATCATCACCCCGAAAGCGTGGCCGTCATCGTCGCCGGCCCGGACGGGCAGGTGGTGGGCAACGTGGTGCGCGAGCGCATCGACCAGGCCGAAGGCGTGCTGGCGTTCGAAGCGAAACAGGCCGGCACCTACGCGATCTACTACCTGCCTTACGCCGGCAAGGGCCGCTCGAATTACCCCACGGTGACCTACCGCGCGCCGACGGATACCGCGGACGCCGCGTGGGTGAAGAAGAACGGCCTCGGCGATCCCGGCCATGCGGCGAAGCTGCCGCAGGCACGCGTGATCGCTTACGAGGCGGTGGACGATTTCGATGCCTATACCGACATGGAGCGCACTGCCGCGCCGGACGCATTGCAGTACCTGCTTGCCGCGAATCCGGACCGGCCCTGGCTGCTGTTTCCGGAGACGCGCGAACACCCGATCCGCATGTTCACCCAGATCCCCGAGCGCTGGGCCCAGCGTGGCGCCGGCGGCAGCCTGGCCGACCAGGCCCTGCGCGGCGAATACCTGAGCTTCCAGGTCGGCCTGTGGACTGCGCGTGCCGCGGCGCAGGACGTGCGGGTGAGCTTCGGCGATCTGCGCGGTCCGGACGGCGCGACGATTCCGGCCGCACGGCTCAGCTGCTTCAACCTCGGCGGCACCGATTACGCGGGCAAGCCGTTCGCCAATCGCCTCGATGTGGCGCAAGGCCGCGTGCAGCCGCTGTGGATGGGGCTGGATGTTCCGGCGGATGCGAAGCCAGGCACCTACCGCGGCACGCTGACGATCAGTGCGGCCGGGGCGCCGCCGCGGCAAGTGCCGCTGGCGATCACGGTTGGCGCCGACACGGCGAAGGCGCATGGCGACGACGATCCGTTCGAGCTCACCCGCCTGCGCTGGCTGGACTCCACGCTGGCGCAGAACAATGAACTGGTGAAGCCGTTCACCGCGGTGACGGTGCATGGCGCCAGGCTCGGCATCCTCGGCCGCACCGTGACGCTCGCGTCCAGCGGCCTGCCGGCGCAGATCGACAGCTTCTTCGACGAGCGCATGACGGGCTATGCGAAAACGCCGCGTGCCTTGCTCGCCGCGCCGATGCGCCTGCTGGTACAGGATGCCTCCGGCACGCACGTGCTCGATGCGAAGGGTTTGCCCAAGGTGCAGACCGACGGACCCGGCAAGGTGCACTGGCAGGTGGCGGGACAGGCCGGCGCGCTCAAGGGCGAGGTCACTGCCAGCCTGGAGATGGACGGCACGCTGAGCTACGCCATCGCACTCACTGCCGCGGCGCCGGTGAAGCTCGACGATATCCGGCTGGAAATCCCGCTGAAGAACGACGTGGTCCAGTACGAACTGGGCCTGGGCCGCACCGGTTCGACCGCGCCGGACAACTTCGCGTGGAAGTGGAACGTGGAGAACAACCAGGACGGTGCCTGGATCGGTGCGGTCAACGCCGGCCTGGAATTCCACCTGCGCGACGAGCACTACCGTCGCCCGCTCAACACCAACTTCTACCACCAGCAACCGCTGCTGATGCCGGGCTCGTGGGACAACGCCGGGCAGGGCGGCATCACCTTCGCGCGCAACGGCGCGCGCTACCTGGTCAAGGCGTTCAGCGGCCCGCGCACGATGGCGGCGGGGCAGACGCTGCACTACAACCTCGTGCTGCGGGTGACGCCGTTCAAGACGATCAAGCCGGCGCAGCATTTCGCCGAGCGCTATTTCCACAAGTACGCCGACCTCGACGAGATCAAGGCCGAGGGCGCCAACGTGGTGAACATCCACCACGCCACGCCGATCAACCCGTGGATCAACTACCCGTTCCTCACGCCGGCGCAGATGAAGGCGTACATCGATGCGGCTCATACGCGCGGCATGGAGGTGAAGATCTACGACACCGTCCGCGAGCTGTCCGACCGCTCGCCCGAACTGCCGATGCTGGAAAGCCTCACCGGTTGCCGCATCGGCGACGACGGCCAGGCGGCGCCGGGACCGTGCAGCGAGGTCATCAGCCCCGGCAAGGGCGGCGGCTTCTCCTGGCTGCAGGAGCATCTCGACGGCAACTACATCGCCGCCTGGCACGTGCCGGAGAACCGCGACGCGGCGGTGATCGACGCCGGCCAGAGCCGCTGGCACAACTACTACATCGAAGGGCTGGACTGGCTCGCGCGCAACATCGGCATCGACGGCTTGTACCTCGACGACGTGGCCTACGACCGCACCACCATGAAGCGCGTGCGCAAGGTGCTGGACGCGCATCGCCCGCATGCGCTGATCGACCTGCATTCGGCCAGCCAGTTCGATGCACGCGACGGCTACATCAACAGCGCGCTGCTCTACATGGGCTTGTTCCCGTACATCGACCGCCTGTGGTTCGGCGAGGAATTCGACTACGAAAAGACCTCGCCGCAGTACTGGCTCACCGAGATCTCCGGTATCCCCTACGGCCTGATGGGCGAGATGCTGCAGAACGGCGGCAACCCGTGGCGCGGCATGGTGTTCGGCATGACCAACCGCCTGCCGTGGACCGGCGGCGACCCGCGCCGGCTGTGGCAGCTGTGGGATGCGTTCGGCATCGAGCAAGCCGACATGGTCGGCTGGTGGGTGCACGACACGCCGGTGAAGACCGGCAACCCCGACGTGCTCGCCACCAGCTACGTGCGCAAGGGCGACAAGACCCTCGTGTCCATCGCCTCCTGGGCACCTGCCACGGCGAAGGTGAAGCTCACGATCAACTGGAAGGCGCTCGGCCTGAATCCTGCGCGCGTCCGTCTGGTGGCGCCTGCGGTGGAGGGCTTCCAGCCCGCCACCACCTTCAAGCCGGGCGATGAGATCACCGTGGAGCCCGGCAAGGGTTGGTTGCTGGAGCTGGAGGCGCCGCCGGCGCACGGCAGCGACAGTCAAGGGTGACGTCCGGCACCTGCGGCAAGGCGATCGTGCAACTAGCGTGACGCCCACGCTGCGCCGCGTCCGGTCGATGGACGCGGCACCGCGTGGATGGGGATGTCCGATCGCTGGTTCTCGACTTGCCGCATAGGGAGTTACCACGTGTCCGGTTCACGCTGCCGCACGCTCTGCCTGGCCCTGGTTGCCGCCCTGGGCCTCAACACCGCCATCGCGGCCACCGCCGCACCGCCGGCGCTGGCCGCGCCGCAGATCTTCGCGCCGGGCATCGTCTCCGGTCCTGCCAACGACGAGGCACCGACCTTCAGCCCCGACGGCAACACGCTGCTGTTCACCCGCAGCGGCGCCGGTGGCGGCAGCATCATGGAATCGCATCGCGTCGACGGGCATTGGTCCGCGCCGGTGATGGCATCGTTCTCCGGCGCCTGGCCGGATCTTGCGCCGGAGTTTTCGCCGGATGGCAAGTACGTGGTCTATGTGTCGATCCACCGCATCGACACCACGCCGGCGCACAACCAGGTAGGCCTGTGGCGCGTGGACCGCGAAGGCAGCGACGGCTGGAGCAAGCCCCGGCGCCTGCCGGACGCGGTCAACATCAGCGACGCCGTGTGGAAGGCCAGCATGACGCGCGATGGCAGCATCTACTTCCTGTCGATCGACCCGGGCAAGGGCAAGCGCCTGTACGTGTCGCACTATGCGCACGGCGCCTACCAGCCGGCGCAGCCGCTGCCGTTCAGCCATTACGGCGACAACGACGTGGATCCGGAGATCGCGCCCGACGGTTCGTACATGGTGTTCGCCAGCGATCACCGCCTGCCGGGCGACAGCAAGGACCACTTGTTCATCGTGTTCCGCCAGGGCGATGGCTGGGGCACACCGCAAGCCATCCGCTACGCCGGCGACGATGCCCCTGGCTTCAGCACCGACTACCTGCCGCACCTCGGGCCGGACCAGCACGCGCTGTACTTCACCAGCGACCGCAGCATGCCAGTGGCGCACTATCCGCACACCCCGGCGCAGGCGGCCGAATACCTGCAGCGTATCGAGCAGTGGGACAACGGCAACCTCAACGCATGGTCGGTGTCGCTGACGCCCTTGCTGGAAGCGCACAGCCACGCCGGCTGATCCGCGTGCCGGCGATGCGCCGCCGCGCATCGTCGATGGTTCCGTGCGGAGGCTCTATTCTTCCCGCATCCCCCGGAAGGATGCAGCAGGCCATGCACCGTTCCCCGCTTCCCGATGCACCGGCGACGGACATGCAAGACTGGATCCGCCACGGCACGCCCGCGTTCCGCCGCACCAATCTCGCGCTGTTCGCCGCGGGCCTCGCTACGTTCGGCCTGCTGTATTGCGTGCAGCCGCTGATGCCGGAGTTCAGCCGCGACTACGGCGTCAGCGAGGCGGGCGCGGCGATGTCGCTGTCGCTCACCACCGGCGTGCTGGCGTTCGCGATGCTGTTCGCGGGCGGACTGTCCGATGCCTGGGGGCGCAAGCCGGTGATGGTGGCCTCGCTGCTGTCTTCCGCGGTGCTGGTGCTGGCCAGTGCGGCGATGCCGACCTGGGGTTCGCTGCTGGTAGTGCGCACTCTGTTGGGGCTCACGCTCAGCGGCCTGCCCGCGGTGGCGATGACCTACCTCAGCGAGGAGATGCACGTCGAGTCGATCGGCCTCGGCATGGGCTTGTATATCAGCGGCAGCGCAGTGGGCGGCATGGGCGGCCGCCTCGTCACCGGCGTGCTCACCGACTTCTTCAACTGGCGGGTGGGCGTCGCCGTGGTGGGCGTGATCGGCCTTGTCTGCGCCCTGGCGTTCTGGCGAGCGCTGCCGCCGTCGCGGCATTTCGTGCGCCAGCCGCTGGCCGTGCGTGCGCTGGCGGCGCGTTTCGCCGGCATGTTCCACGACCGCGGACTGCCGTGGCTGTTCGTCGAGGGCTTCCTGCTGCTCGGCGCCTTCGTCACCGTCTACAACTACCTCGGCTACCGCCTGCTCGCGCCGCCGTACAAGCTCAGTCAGGCCGTAGTGGGGCTGATCTTCAGCATCTACCTGATCGGCACCTTCAGCTCGGCGTGGATGGGCCATCTCGCCGGCAAGCTGGGCCGGCGCAAGGTGTTGTGGACGGCGCTGGCGCTGATGCTGGCGGGCGTGGTGCTGACGCTCGCCGCGTCGCTGTGGCTGATCATGCTGGGCATCGTGGCGATCACCTTCGGCTTCTTCGGCGGCCACTCCATCGTCAGCAGCTGGGTGGGACGCCGCGCCGGCGCGGCGAAGGCGCAGGCCTCGTCGATGTACCTGTTCTGCTACTACATGGGTTCCAGCGTGGCCGGCGCCAGCGGTGGATTGTTCTATGCCGCGCACGGCTGGAACGGCGTGGCCGCCTTCGTCGGCGCGCTGGTGCTGGTGGGGCTCGCCATCGCGCTGGGGCTGGTCCGGCTGAGGCCGCTGGTCAATGTGCCCACGCCGCCCACGCCGATGAGCAAGGGCGCGATGGGCTAGCGACGCCGGCTTTTGTAGGAGCGCACCCTGTGCGCGAATGCTCTGTGCCCAGATCAGGGCGAAAAACAATCGCGCACAGGGTGCGCTCCTACAGGGGTTTATTGCGCGGCCGGCTTCAGCATGCCCTTCACGGCGTCGTAGTCGCCGTCGTTCGCGACGGTGGGAATGCCGAGCAGGTGGGTCATCAGCGGGTAGACATCCACGTTCGGGAATTCCGGGTAGCGCAGGCCAGCCTGGAACGCCGGGCCGTGCGCCACGAACAGCGCCCGCATGCGCGGATCGGCGTTGTCGTAACCGTGGTCGCCGGTGCTGATGTGGCCCTTGTGCTGCGTCTGGTAATCGGCGGTGGTGATGCGCCAGCCGGTATCAGCCAGGCACACCAGTTGCGGCACGCGCGGGTTGCTGCCGTAGTGGAAGCGGGCGGGGATGCGCGTCTTGTCCCAGCAGCGCATGTGCTGCTGCGGCTGCTCCAGCTTGCGCTCGATCGCGGCGAAGTCGTGGCCAGGCTTGGGATTGAAGCCGGCGAGGATGCCGAGGCTGACCGTGTGCACCGCGTTCAGCGGGATCAGCTTTTCGATCAGCACGTTGTTTTCCAGCGGCACGCCGGCCATGCCGTGGTCGGCCAGCACGATCAGGTTGATCCCGTCGTACAGGCCGCGCTGCCGCAATCCCTCCACCAAGTGCGCCAGCGCCGCGTCGGTATCGCGCAGCGCCTGGTCCACCTCGGGCGAATCCGGGCCGTGGTCGTGGCCGGCGTGGTCGACCGCGTCGAAGTACAGGGTCAGGAAACCGGGCCGCTGCTCCGCCGGCAAGTCCAGCCAGGCCAACACCTGGTCCACGCGCTGGATCGGCGTCACCGCGCCGTCGTAGGGCTTCCAGTCATCCGGGTGCTTGCCGTGGATGTCGGCTTCGCTGCCGGGCCAGAACATGGTGGCGGTGTGCAGGCCATGGGCCTCGGCGGTCTCCCAGATCGGCGTGGCTTCGGCCCACCAGCGGCCATCGCTCACCGCTTCGCGATTGCCCAGCGTGAACTTGCCGAGCTGCGGATCGAACATGGTGTTGTTGACGATGCCGTGGTGGTCCGGATACAGGCCGGTGACCAGGGTGTAGTGGTTCGGGAAGGTCAGCGAGGGGAACGAAGGCTGCATCGCATCGGCATGCACGCCGTTCTTCGCCAGCATCGCCAGCGTGGGCGTGAGGCCGCGATCGATATAGTCGGCCCGGAACGCGTCGATCGAGATCAGCAGCAGCGGTGCGGGGCGCGCCGCGCTTGCGGTGGCGACCGGTGCGACAGCGGTGGGAGCGGGCGGTTGCGTGGCGCAACCGGCGCTGAATGCCGCCAGCGCGGTCAGCAGCAGGCGAAACGGGAATTTCATGCAGGAATCCATACGATGCGAATGTCCCTCCATGATCGCCCAGATGCCATGACAATCGCACGTTCTTGTGGCCGGAAAATGCACCGCTCCCCGTCACGCTGGCTGCTGGCGGGCCTGATCGTGGCCGCTGGAACGGCCGCGGCGCAGACCCCGCCGGCAAATGCCAACTACCAGCAGACCGTGCGGCAGCAGCAGGTCAACGACCAGCTGCAGAAAAGCCAGCAGCAAGAGCAGCAGCGCCAGAACGTGTCGAACATGACGCAGCAGCCACTGGCCCAGGGTTCCGCGGCGCGCAACCAGCAGAGCCAGGCCGACCGCGCGCAGCAGGATCGCGCGAACGCTCGCCAGCAGGATCTCGTCAACCAGTACGACGCTGCTTCCACGCCGCCATCGCGGCGGCCTGCGGCAACGGCGGCCGACGCGTCCAACCCTTCGCAAGGTCACTGACGACGCGCAGGTGCCGCTGCCGAGTCAGTCGGCGCGTTGACGCATGGGCAGGCATGCCGCGAACAGCAGGGCGGCGAGCATCGCCAGGTCCAGCCACGCGAACCAGTCGCCCCAACGGGAGTACAGCGTGCGCGTATGGCGCAGTGGCAGATCGCCCACCAACTCGGCGTCCTGCCGCTCGCTGGACGCTTCGGCCAGCACGCGGCCGCGATCGTCGCTGAGCGTGAGCCGGCCTTTGCGCGCGGCGCGGGCGATGGCAAAGCCGCTTTCCACGCCGCGCATGATGGCCATGCGGCTGTGCATCCAGCCATCCACGTTGAAGTCGTCCGCGGGCACCAGCATGAGCTGCGCGCCGCGCGTCGCATAGGCGTCGCCGATGTCGTGGAAATCCATGTCCTTGCAGATCGCCAGTCCGATCCGCGGCGTGCCGTCCAGCATGCGATAGGCCTGTCCCGGGGTGAAGGGATCGAGGCCGGGCAGCAGGTGGTGCTTGCTGTAGGTGGCAGGACTCACAAGGCCCGGCTGGAACACCATCGCCATGTTGCGCTGGGCATGCGGGTCGCCTTTGAAGGCCACGCCCACGTCCAGGATCAGGTCGTGTCGTTGCGCCAGTTGCGCGAATGCCGGCAGGGTCGACGTGTCGCTGGAGAACGATGTTTCCGGAATCACCACGACACGTGCGCCTTCGCTGGACAGGCGCTGGGCCGCCATCGCGTAGCGGGCCTGGAGTGCCTGGCCGTCGGTATCCTGCAGCGAGGGCTGGACTGGTTTGTCCAGCGATACCAGTCCGATGCGCAGCGTGCTTGCCGCGGGTGCCCGCAGGCGGCAGGCGCCATAGATCAGCACCGCAGCGATCAGTGACACCGCGATAGTCACCGTCGTTACGCGGGCGCGCCGCGACAGTTGCGGGGCCGCCTGGGCCGCGGCGGCGGCTGGCAACAGCAGCACCAGGAAGCCGATGCCCCAGAGTCCGGTGACAGCGGCGATCTGGATGACCGGCAGCGCGTCCATCTGGGTGTAAGCGATGCTGCCCCACGTGCCGTGCGGCGAAACCAGGTTGTTGATGTATTCGACGGCCACCCAGGTTGCCGGCATCGCCAGCGCCGCGGCCAGCGCCCGTTTCCGTAGCAGCAGATGTCGGAACAACAGCACGCCCAGGGCGAAGGCGAGGGCGGGCAAGCTGAGTACATACACAATCACAGCCAGCGGCAGGCCGATGTCGGTGTGCGCGTAGGTCCACAGGTTGAGTCCGCCGATCGCATAGGCAACGAAGGCCGCCAAAGCCGCCCAGTGGGCGCGGCTGCGCGGCGCCAGCCAAAGCACCGGCAGCGGCGCCAGCCAGGTCAGCCACCACAGCGGATACAGGCCGCTGCCGAACCACCAGCCCAGCGCGGACAACGCGGTCGCGGCCAGCCAGGCCGGCAACGCGCGACGATCAAGCCTTGATGCCATCGAGCAATCTCCCGAGCGATGCGAGATAGAACCTGCGGAACTGCGTTTCGTCGTAGCTGAAGCGGCCGGCGCGGTAGAGCGCGATCAGGCCGTGGCTGTGCGCCCACAGCGTCATCGCGACGTCCCACGGGTCGTCTTCGCGCAACTCGCCCAGGCGCATGCCATCAGCCAGCGCATCCACCACCACATTGAGCGTGGGGGACAGGCGCGCGCGGAAGTCCTCCGGAAAGCGGCGGGCGTCATCGCGACGTACCGAAAACGCGTGGTCGAACAGGTGCGGGTGTTCCAGCGCGTAGTCGAGATAGTTTTCCTGCGCCTTGTACAGCCGTTGCAGGACACCGCTCTCCTCCGCGTTTTCCAGCCACTGGCGCGCGGTGCTGTTGAAACTGTCGTCGGAAAGCCGCTTGAGCAGCGCCTCGCGGTTGGGGAAGTGGCGATAGATCGCCATCGGCGTGATGCCGACCTGTTCAGCCACCCGGCGCATCGTCACGGCGTCCGCACCCTCGCGGTCGAACAGGCGATGCGCGGCGCGGAGGATCTTCGTCGCGGTATCCAGCTTCTTCATGTATACACTGTATACATTGGCGGGCACGCGTGGCAATAGGTCCCTCGGCATGCGCCGAGGGAAGTCTGCATTACCGGGGTGCCGGTCGAATCAGGGAGCGGCGAACAGATCGCCGTGCGCGATGCGCTGCTCCATCGACAGCAGGAAGCGCTTCACCGGCAGCCCGCCGCCGAAGCCGGTGAGGCTGCCGTCCGCGCCGATCACGCGATGGCAGGGCAGCACGATCGGCAGCGGGTTGCGCCCGTTTGCCGCGCCCACCGCGCGTACCGCCTGCGGTTGCGCGATGCGCCGCGCCAGTTCGCCATAGCTGGTGGTGACGCCATAGGGGATGCGCGCCAGCTCCTGCCACACCGCCAGCTGGAACGGTGTGCCGATCGGATGCAGCGGCAGCGCGAACACCTGCCGCGTGCCGGCGAAATATTCCTCCAGCTGCACGCGTGCGAAGGCGAGCTTCGCGGCATCGTGTTTCCAGTGCGGTGCCGGCGCCTTCTGGTGACGCCCGCTCTCGAACCACACTTCGCGCAGGCCCCGCGCATCGGCGACCAGACGCAGCTGGCCGATCGGCGTGGGCAGCTCGTCGTACCAGATCGTTTCCGGGGTGCTCATGCGGACGCTCCCTTGCGCTTCGGGCGCGGCGCCGGTGCCGCGTCGGCGCTGGCGCGCCACAAGTGGATCACCGCATAGGCGCGCCACGGCCGCCACGCTTCCGCGAGCGTGGTGAGCGCTTTCGTGCTGAGCGCGTCGCCACCACCTGCAGCGGCGCGGCGCAGGATCAGGTCCGCGGCGGGGAATGCGTCGGGGTGGCTCAGTGCGCGCATTGCCATGTAATGCGCCGTCCATTCGCCGATACCGGGCAACGCGACCCAGCGCGCCACGAATTCGTCCAGCGGTTGCTCGGCGCGGAAATCCACACGGCCGTCCAGCAGCGCGCGCGCCACGCCGCGAATCGTTTCCGCGCGCGCGCCGGTCACGCCGAGCGCGCGCAGGTCTGCGTCGGCCAGCGTTTCGGGCGTCGGGAACAGCCGGTCCAGCCCAGGCAGCGGCGCCTGCGCCAGTGTCGTGCCATTGCGCTGCACCAGCCGCGTGGCCAGCGTGCGCGCCGCGGCCACGCTCACCTGCTGGCCGAGGATGGCGCGCACCGCAATCTCGAAGCCGTCCCAGCTGCCGGGCAGGCGCAGGCCGGGACGCTTGCGCAGCAGCGGGCGCAACGTAGCCTCGCTGCGCAGTGCGCCGGCGATCGCTTGCGGATCGGCGTCGAGGTCGAACAGGCGGCGCACGCGCGCCACCACGCCGAGCATCAGCGCCGGTTGCGGGCAATGCAGTTCCAGCTTCAACGCATGCTCGCCGCCCGGCCACGCGGACACGCGCAGCCAGCCGGGCGCATCGGCAGGGCCGAACACCCGCGCGTAAGTGGTCTCGTCCACCAGCTCGATGCCCGGTAGCGCGCGGCCGCGCAGGAACGCGAGCAGCGATGCGAAATCGTACGGCGGCCGATACGCCAGCCGCAGCACCAGCGCGCCATCCGTTGCCGCGGCGCGCGGCTGGCGGCGCAGCTCGCGCGGCGCGATGCGGTTTGCCTGCGCGAACGCGGCATTGAAGCGGCGCAGGCTGCGGAAGCCGGACGCCAGCGCGACTTCCGTCACCGGCAGCGCCGTCTCCGTCAGCAGCTGCTTGGCGAACAGCAGGCGGCGTGTGGTGTGCACGCTCAGCGGCGGCGCGCCGAGCCGCTCCACGAACAGCCGGCGCAATTGCCGCGCGCCCATCCCGACGCGTTCGGCCAATTGTTCCAGCGAGCCCTCGTCCAGCACGCCGTGCTCGATCAGTTTCAGTGCGCGCGCCACCACGTGGTCGCCGCGCTGCCACACATCGTTGCCCGGCGACAGCTCCGGGCGGCAACGCAGGCAGGGCCGGAAACCGGCCGCTTCCGCCGCCGCCGCGCTGGCGTAATAGCGCACGTTTTCGCGCTTCGGGGAGGGGGCGGGGCATACCGGCCGGCAGTAGATGCCGGTGCTGCTGACCGCGGTGAAGAACAGGCCGTCGAAGCGTGCGTCGCGGCTGAGCCGCGCCTGTTCGCAGGTGCGCGGGTCGGGCAGGGGACTGGCGTGGGGATCGCTCATGCCTGCAGGCTAGCACCGTCGCGACGACGCGACTCGCCGTTTTCGGACATCAATGGTGCGAGCCGCTTGCGTCGCGGCAGCTGCCGTCTGCGTTGACAATCCGGCACGGGCTGCCGAACGATCCGGGACGGCGCTCCGCCATATCCCGAGCAGGCACGCATGACGCACGCATGTCGCAAAGCCCGTTTGCCGTTCGCTGCCAGGTTGGCGGCGGTCATGTCCGGATGCTTGCTGCTCGCGGCCTGCGCCGTCGGCACCAGGCCGGTGGCACCGACATGGGTCGCTACCTGGGGACAGGCGATGACCTCGCACTACGTGCGCAGCACCGGTCACGACGGCAAATGGCTTCTGGATGCTTACGTGCAGCCGGTCGAGCATGCGCCCACGGTCGATCACCTGACCCTGCGCCAGAGCGTGAACGTCAGTGCCGGCGGCGGCCGCGTGCGCATCCGGCTGTCGAACTACTACGGCCGCGCACCGCTCAGCGTGAGCGCCGCACGCATCGCGCTCGGCGCCGGCGATGCCAGTGACCTGTCGGCGATCGATCCCGGCAGCGACCGGTCGCTGCGCTTCGACGGCGGCAAGCCTTCGATCACCATCGCACCCGGCAGCGAAGCGGTCAGCGATCCGGTCGAGCTGCGCGTGCCGGCGTTGTCGAACGTGGTCGTCAGCCTGTACTTCGACGGCCCGGCGCAGCTCGCCGATGCCCATCCGATGGAACAAGCGCACACCACGTACGCGGTCGACGGCGATGCCACGCAACAGAGGTCGCTGGCGCAACAGCCGGCCGCGCAGGCGCTGCCACATACGCGGGACGCCCCTATCTACCTGCTGACTGGTGTCGAGGTCGTAGTGCCGGCCGGTACGCGCGGCATCGTCGCGTTTGGCGACTCGATCACCGATGGCGCCCTCGCCAGCGCGCCCACCACCACCTGGCCGGCGGTGCTGGCCGGCCTCGCGCAGCGCAACGGCGACGCGGCGGCGGTGGTGAACGCCGGCATCAGCGCCGACGAACTGACCACCGACCAGATCGGTGCGCCCGGCGCCGGCGCTTCCGGCCTGAAGCGTTTCCTGCGCGACGTGGTCGACCGCCCCGGCGTCACCGATGTGGTGGTGCTGTTTGGCGCCAACGACATCAACCGCGGCATCGATCCCGCTGGTTATCCGAACGGCGCCTCGGCCGGCGACCTGATCGCGTCGATGCGTATGCTGGCCGACGTCGCCCATCAGCACCACCTGCGCATCTACGCCGGCACGGTCACGCCGTTCGCCGGATTCCCGGGCTGGTACAGCCCGCAGCGGGAGGCCGTGCGGCTGCAGTTCAATCAGTGGATACGCGACTCGGGCAGTTTCGATGGCGTGATCGATTTCGCCGACGCCGTGGCAGGCACGTACGCCCTGCCGCCGCTGGTCGCGAAGCAGTCGCCGTTGCCGGTGGGTATGGCGACCGTCTGCGCGGGCGACGCCGGCCTGCACCCGAACGACCGCGGCTACGCCGCGATGGGGACGCTGGCCTACAACGTGCTGTTCCACGCGACGCTGCAACCGCCGCAAGGTTGCCATTAAGATCCCACCGCTGCCGGCGCCCGCGCCGGCTCAGGCGTGCCCGAGCACGCGATGCGGCTGGTAAGGCGCTTCCAGTTGCAGGCACTCCTCGTTGTCCAGCTGCACATCCAGCGATGCGACGGCTTGTTCGAGGTGGGGCATCCGGGTGGCGCCGACGATGGGTGCGGTGACGCCGGGCTGGCGCAGCAGCCACGCCAGCGCAATTTGTGCCGGCGCCAGCCCGCGTACCGCGGCCAGTTTCGAGACTTCGTCGGCGACGGCGAAATCGTCGTCGCTACCGTAGAGGTCTTCGGCGAATGCGTCGCTGCCGGCGCGCGTCGTGCGCGCACCATGGCGCGTCCGGCTGCCGGCCAGCAGGCCACGCGCCAGCGGGCTCCACGGCACGACGCCGATGCCTTCGGCGCGGCACAGCGGCAGCATCTCGCGCTCCTCTTCGCGATAGACCAGGTTGTAGTGGTTCTGCATCGAGACGAAGCGCGGCCAGCCGTGCCGGTCGGCGGTCATCAAGGCCTTCTGGAACTGCCATGCATACATGCTCGATGCGCCGATGTAGCGCGCCTTGCCCGCCCTGACGATATCGGCCAACGCTTCCAGCGTTTCCTCTATCGGCGTTTCGTCGTCCCAGCGGTGCACCTGGTACACGTCCACGTAGTCCATGCCCAGCCGCCGCAACGACCCGTCGATCGCGTCGAAGATGTGCTTGCGCGACAGCCCCCGGCCGTTGGGGCCGCGGCCGGTCGGGTAGAACACCTTGGTGGCGACCACCACCTCGTCCCGCCGCGCGAAGTCGCGCAGCGCGCGGCCGAGCACGCCCTCGCTCTCGCCCCCCGAGTACATGTCCGCCGTATCGAAGTAGTTGATGCCGAGTTCCAGCGCGCGCTGGATGAACGGGCGGCCCTCCGGCTCGTTGAGGATCCAGGGCTTGGCCGCCGACGAGCCGTAACTCATCGCGCCGAGGCAGATGCGGGAAACCTTGAGGCCGCTGCGGCCCAGATTGACGTAGTGCATGTCGGTGCCTTGCTGCGTTCCGGTTAGTCCGAGGGGCGGTGCAGGGCGACGGCCACGGCGACCAGCGCCACGCCGATCCACTCCGCCTGGGTAGGCCACTGCCGCAGCACCACGATGCCGACCAGCACCGCCGTCGCCGGGAGCAGGGCGACGAACACGGCATAGGTCGCGCGCGGCAGGCGGCGCATCGCCAGCTGGTCGAAGACATAGGGAATGACCGACGAGCTGAGGCCGACGCCGATGCCCGCGGCCAGCGCCGCCGGATCGAGCAGCGCGGGCAAGGCATCGGCCAGGCCCAGCGGCGAGATCGCCACGCCGGCGACCAGCATGGCCGCGCCCAGCCGGTCGATCGGACTGGTGCGCGGGTTGGTGCGGGCAACGCGATGGGCCAGCACGATGTAGAGCATGAACAGCCCGGCATTCGCGAACGCCCACACGAACGCCATCGGCTGCCCGCGCCACAGCGGGGCGGTGAGGTGGTAGACGCCGGCCACCGCCAGCGCGAGCGCCGCCAGGTTGCGCGGCCGGCGCGCGCCGGCCGCGGCCAGCATCACCGGCCCGACGAATTCGATAGCGGCCACCGTGCCGAGCGGAAGCGCGGCGATGGCCTCGTAGAAGCAGTAATTCATGACCGCGAGGACGCCACCCAGCGCCAGGATCAGCCGCCGTTCGTGGCCGTCCATGTCGCGCCATGCCCGCCAAGGCCTGCGCCACAGCGCAAACACCGCCGCGGCCGAAGCGATGCGCAGCCAGGCGACCCCGGGAACCGGGACCCGGGCAAACAGCAGCACCGCGAACGAGGGGCCCAGGTAATGGAACAGCGCGCTCCCCACGAAGTAGAGATGCGGCGGGACGCGGTCGGCGCGGCTGCCCGCGCGGGACTCTTTATTACCAGTAAGTGTGTTCATGATGGTGAGATTTATAGACCCCCATGACTCACCTGTCAAACGTCGTTTGGTGGTAAATTGCCGCCATGGACGCGATCGACCTCGACCCCGGCGCCTACCGGGGAACCTACAAACTGGTCGGCGGGAGACTGCCGCTCGACCTGGTCAACACCATCAGCTGGCCGGATACGCCGCGTGCCCACGATTGGCTGGATTCGCCCCGGAACATCCGCGGCTGGCTCCGCGCCGTGGGCCTGCCGGCGCCTGCCGACGAGGTGGACGTGGCCGCCGTGCACGACGTGCGCAGCCTGCTGGCCGCGGTGCTGAGGCCGATGGCGCACGGCGAATCGCCATCCGCCGCTGCGGTGGCGCGGCTGAGCGAGGCGATCGGCGACGCCAGTGGCCGTCGGGTCATCGATCCGGATAGCCTCGGCTGGCGCTGGATCGCGCCCGTCACGATCCACGATGCGTTGGCGCCCGTGCTGCTCGATGCCGCGGACCTGGTGACCGCCGGGCAGCGCGAGCGGCTGCGCTATTGCCCGTCCTGCGACTGGCTGTTCGAGGACCAGACCCGCAACGGCCAGCGCCGCTGGTGCGACATGGCCGACTGCGGCAGCCGCGACAAGGCCAAGCGTTACTACCGGCGCAGCAAATCGGGCTGAGCGGCCGCGATGCCGCACTGCGGTTTGCCGTCCGGCATGGCGCTCGCCACAATCGGGTTTTCACCGGCTCCCCGAGATCGCCATGAACGCTCCCACCCGCATCGACACCACCCGCACCATCCGCGCGCCGCGCGGCACCGAGCTGAGCTGCAAGAGCTGGCTCACCGAGGCGCCGTTCCGCATGCTGCAGAACAACCTCGACCCCGAGGTGGCGGAGAACCCGGCGGAGCTGGTGGTGTACGGCGGCATCGGCCGCGCCGCGCGCAACTGGGAATGCTTCGACGCCATCCTGCGCAGCCTGCGCGAGCTGGGCGACGACGAAACCCTGCTGGTGCAGTCCGGCAAGCCGGTGGGCGTGTTTCCCACCCACAAGGACGCGCCGCGCGTACTGATCGCCAACTCCAACCTGGTGCCGGCCTGGGCCAACTGGGAGCACTTCAACGAGCTCGATAAGAAGGGCTTGATGATGTACGGCCAGATGACGGCCGGCTCGTGGATCTACATCGGCTCGCAGGGCATCGTGCAAGGCACCTACGAAACCTTCGTGGAGATGGGCCGGCAGAGCTACGGCGGCAGCCTCAAGGGCAAATGGATTCTCACCGCCGGCCTCGGCGGCATGGGCGGCGCGCAGCCGCTGGCGGCGACGCTGGCCGGCGCGTGCTCGCTGAACATCGAATGCCAGCAGAAGAGCATCGACTTCCGCCTCAAGACCCGCTACGTGGACGAGCAGGCCAGCGACCTCGACGACGCGCTGGCGCGCATCGCCAAGTACACCGCCGCCGGCGAAGCGAAATCCATCGCGCTTCTTGGAAACGCGGCGGATATCCTGCCCGAACTCGTGCGCCGTGGCGTGAAGCCCGACGCCGTGACCGACCAGACCAGCGCGCACGACCCGGTCAACGGCTACCTGCCCAGCGGCTGGACCGTGGAGCAGTGGTTCGAGCGCCGCAAGAGCGACCCCAACGGCACCCGCGACGCCGCCAAGAAGTCGATGAAGAAGCACGTGGAAGCCATGCTCGCCTTCCACGCGCAGGGCATCCCCACCTTCGACTACGGCAACAACATCCGCCAGATGGCCAAGGACGAAGGCTGCGACAACGCCTTCGCCTTCCCCGGCTTCGTGCCCGCCTACGTGCGCCCGCTGTTCTGCCGCGGCGTGGGCCCGTTCCGTTGGGTGGCGCTGTCCGGTGACCCGGAAGACATCTACAAGACCGACCAGAAGGTAAAGGAGCTGATCCCCGACGATGAGCACCTGCACCGCTGGCTGGACATGGCCAAGGAGCGCATCAACTTCCAGGGCCTGCCCGCGCGCATCTGCTGGGTGGGCCTGGGCCAACGCCACAAGCTCGGCCTCGCCTTCAACGAAATGGTGCGCAACGGCGAGCTGAAGGCGCCGGTGGTGATCGGCCGCGACCACCTCGACTCCGGCTCCGTCGCTTCACCGAACCGCGAAACCGAGGCAATGAAGGACGGCAGCGATGCCGTGTCCGACTGGCCGTTGCTCAATGCGCTGCTCAATACCGCAGGTGGCGCGACGTGGGTGTCGCTGCATCATGGTGGCGGCGTGGGGATGGGTTACAGCCAGCACTCCGGTGTGGTGATCGTGTGCGATGGCAGCGCCGAGGCGGACAAGCGGATTGCGCGGGTGTTGTGGAACGATCCGGGTACCGGCGTGATGCGGCATGCGGATGCGGGGTATGAGATTGCGGTGGAGTGTGCGAAGGAGCAGGGGTTGAAGTTGCCGATGGTTTGACTCTTGTATTGGCGCGGGTGCAGTTGCGCTAAATCTGCAAAGGAACCTTAGTTAGTAGCCCAAAGTACATAAAGGTACAGTCATGGATCGAGCACAGGCAGATGCACTTAGGGATTCACTGGTCGGAAGAACTGTCGGTGGCTGGAGCATCGACGGCTTTCACGGTCATGGAAAATCCGCTGTTGTCATGGCGTCTCAACGGAATGGAGTGCGCGGAGCAATAAAAGTTTTCCATCCCGAACTGATAGAACGATTTGGTCGGGAAGTGCAATTAGAACGAATACGGCGCGAAACAAGTTTGGTCGGCATTAGGCACGAGAACCTCGTTGAAATTCTAGGCGGAGGGGTTTGCGAAGATACCGGCCATCTTTTCGTGGTTATGGAAGAGCTAGATTGGAGAAATCTGAAAGATGCGTTACTTGACGTTCCTGATGAGTCGATCAAAATCATAATTCGCGACGTCGCTCTCGCGGCCAGGTTTTTGGAAAATAGAGCGTTAGTTCATCGAGATATTAAGCCGGAAAATATAGCCGTAAACGCAGACTACACACGTGCGAAGCTACTAGATCTTGGCGTAATTCGTCCATTTGGTCTTGCGGACTTAACGGATGTGAATGCGCGCCCTTTTATAGGTACGCTACGTTATAGTTCTCCAGAGTTCCTCAGGCGCGAGGAGGAGGATACGCCCGATGGATGGAGAGCGATATCGTTCCATCAAATTGGTGCTGTTCTACATGATCTTCTGATGAAGGTTGAGCTATTTCACGAGTATTCAGAGCCTTACCCCGTTTTAGTCGAGGCGGTACAAAAAGTGCTACCTCAGGTTCACGGGATGGACGCAGAATTAACAGCCACCTGCAAGCATAGTTTGGTTAAATCTCCGAAGACCCGTCTAGAGCTAGTTACGTGGAGCAGCTTTATTCCCGGAGAGGATGGTGCACCAAAGGCGTTGGCTTTGCATGAAAAAATCAAACTGCGGCAGCGCTACCATCAAGAGGTAAATATGGAGTCTGGGCTCGCAGATGGAGAAGGCTGGCGCCTCCTCAAGCAAACGCTAGAAGAAGTAAGTAGCGCATTAGATATAAAAATTGCCGTCCTTCTATCTACTTTGAAGTGTTTTCCTCTTCACACCATCCAGCATCGCGTTTCCGCTGAGACTAGTTCTTTTTCCAGTATTGTAAGCTTTGAGAGCGACAAATCTATAGGGCTGCCGACGGGCATCGATATCGTCTTGGATATGAGTCTTATAGATCATAATAACGGCGATCCCGTATATCGGCTGTCAGGACAATCGTCTACGGTCGGTGTATCAGGAGAGAAGTTAATGCTGGTGGTCGATGAGGTAATAGTATTGGGTCTGCTCAACGATGTGATCGCGAGCCCGCGGATAGAGGAATTTCTTCTTTCTACGCTGGAAAAAGCGTACGAGGCTTTAGATTTAGGTTAACTTGTGTTAGGGGGAGGGGGGTATGAGTGGTGTATGGTGGAAGGATCCTTCAGAGTTAATTGAGGAGCAGATCGAAATTCTGGATCTGCCGCTAGATAGAAGTCTGCTAATTCAGGGGCCGCCCGGGAGTGGAAAGACAAATCTTCTCTTGCTGCGCGCCAACTACATGTTTCTAGCTGATCAGCCCAATATCAACGTAGTGGTGTTTGGATCTGTATTGCGGGATTTTATCCAACTAGGTGGCGATGTTTACAAGTTTCCTCGAGACAGAGTGACGACGCATTCTAGGCTATTCGGTTTTGTCCTTGCGGAGAACGGTGTGCCAGTCGACACGAAAGGCATGTCCTTTGTGCAATCGAGGGATGCGCGCAGATTGGGTATTTCAAAGTTAAGTGAGAAAGGAGAGTTGGGCGCAGTGTATCAAGGACTCTTTCTTGATGAGGCGCAAGACTACGTTCCTGATGAGATCAAGCTTTTGAGGAAGTTGACTTCTACTATTACCGCCGCCAGTGATTCAAAACAGAAAATATTTGATGGCGATGACTGCACTCAGGAACTTAAGGCTAGCGTCGATGAGTGTCGTCAGCTCAAGTATCACTTCCGCAATGGCAGGCAGATATGTCGCGCTGCAGACGCAATCATGCAAGGCAAAGCGAACTACACATCGATGACGCAGCATTCTCACTATGATGAGGCTGAATATCCTTCCTCTGTTTTAGTCAGAAAGGGTTTGGATATCGAAGGTCAAGCTGCGGCCATTGCTTCTCAGCTCAATGATCAGCGTGTGGCCTATCCTGAGGACGTTATTGGAGTCCTGTGCCCGCGAAGGCAGGAGCTTGATGAAATTTACGGATATCTAATGCATTCGCCATTGGCGGGTGAGGTGACTCGTTGTAACGAACCTGGATTTGACCCTAACTGCCACATTTGGCTCACAACAATATCTTCTTCCAAGGGTCTTGAGTTTAGGGCGGTACATCTCGCCGGCTTGGACTTTATTTCTTCTACTGGAGCAGGTCAAAGGAGGCTGGCCTTCACGGCAGTTACTAGGGCTAAAACTTCGCTCACGCTGTATTACGAGAAAAAGGTTCCCGGATATCTTGATGCTGCGATGCGGATTTTTGATCCACTAAAGAAGTCAATTTCCAAAGCAATGATCTTTGGTAAGGAATAGTTATGTGGAAAGCACGCCTAAATAGACGCGAACTATTGGAATCACTTCTTGTTGATGTCGTAGCCAAGGTCGAGCGTTGCGATAACATCGAGCTCGATGCTAATTCCTCCTTGGATGACGATCAGTTTTTGGTCTTTTGGAGGTCCAATCCTGTCGCTAGTAATGAGTTCCCTGTGCTACTGGTCGTGCCGGACGCGAAAGTAGTCGAGACGCTTGCGTTACTTGCTTCAACTCCACAGCTGCCCTCTCCATTTTCGTCGTTCTGTCGTGTAGTTTCTGAGATCGATTTTCGTGCCTTGGCTACCCATAAGTCTTCTGGAAGAAGCGAGGTCTTGGACGGATTGGTTGGAATGTCGTTGGCTGAGGTTGCAATTTTATCGAACGGAAATTTGCGGGTCTCCGACATTGGGCCGGCGGCTTGTAGGCGGTCGCTTTCCTTTACGTTCGGCCGGAGCCTTTTTGCCTGCGCAACTCATTTTCTCCCCATTAGCGTTGAGGGCTGGTACAGAGTACAGCAAGTTGTAAATCCATTCGCTAACATTGGGCTAATGCGGGACGTTGGTGCGGCTTCAACCATGATGTTTGGCGTGGCTGCTGAGGTTTTTTCTGGCCTGCCCCCTACGACAGTTATGAGTTCGGTTTGCTATGAAATTCTAGAATTTGGCGAGCCGTCTGAGGACGTTTGGGCGAACCTAAAGTCCCCGGTTGGCGAGTCTCCGTCACTGAAGACGTTAAATGCTTATGCTCGGGAGGAGCGCGGTTCGTACTTGCAGGCAGCTCTAGCAAGTATGGAGATCGCCAGGGCTCGGCCAACTGATGAGGAGGTTGCTTTTTGCGCGCTTCTTGCTTCTCGGATTGCTCCCGGTTCTTTTGAGCATATGAATCTGCTTGCGAGCTTTCCTGACAAGCGAGTGGCGCTTTGGTACGGTTTTTTTGCGGCGCTGCAGCGGCGGTCGCAGGCGCTTCGCAGTTATGGCGGAATCGGTCTGAGGGTCCGTCGAGATTTATTGAAGGCCGTTAAGTTTTCAGAGATTCCATCCTCAGATATATCTCTCAATGAACTGCTAGTAATTTCGAGGCAGGGCATTGATATGATGTCGAAGAGACTTGGGCATTCTAATGAAATCGTTGTCGAATTGTGCCCGACGTTGGAGGCGAGTTTTCGGTTCGCGTTGAAGCAAGAGAAGGCGGCCGAATATTCTGGAGGGGAGGATAGTCAGCGGAGGATTTCGTTTCCTAATGATGTTTCAGATGATCCGTCATCGGTGGTTGTTGATAAGCTTGATACTGCGCGGCAGTTGCTAGCGGAGATTTCGATCGTCCTAAAAGGGGTTGGTTACAGCGAGGAAAAGGGTGTGCGTGCGTCTAAAGGACGTAATACACCTAAACGTTCGCGATAATGGGCGGAGGCAATTAGGCCGCAATCATGGGTCAATTTCCTCGTTTGCGAGCCTCCTTCGCCGGTTGACTTTGGGATTTTCAGGTCTGGCCATGGGCTCTGCCGGGCACACCTTGGCGAAGCGGCCCGGCAGGTTCGCGCTTGGACTCAATACGGCACGTCGCTCGAATGGTAATCCCCCCGTAAATTAGCAGACGCTGAAAGTGGAATTTTCTCGTAATCTTTCCCGAGGAGGTTCCATGAAGAAGTCCCGATTCAGCGATAGCCAGATCATCGCCGTGCTCAAGCAAGCCGAGGACGGTACGCCCG
>NZ_JADIKL010000012.1:0-91357 GCF_044904705.1 Dyella agri | reverse complement strand
AAGCATCGGCGACCCACTGGCTATGGACATACAACCACGAGCGTCCGAACATGGCTCTCGGCGGCATCACACCCATGCAGAAATTGGCCTTGCCCGCTTAGCTCCACTTTTGGCGAGCGCTAAAAGCGGGGGGATTACCAATGCAGCTCCAGAAGATATCGACTATCACTCTGGCCGTGGAATTGATAAGCGCCAGATCGCCTCGCTGTTGAATGGCGACTGGATCCAACGAGGGCAGAATCTCTTCATCACAGGGCCAACTGGAGCCGGTAAGACATGGCTTTCTTGTGCATTCGGTCATCAAGCAGTGCGACATGGGCACTTAGCCCTATATCGCAGACTACCGCGCCTTCTTGAGGAAATTGAGATTGCGCGAGAAGACGGCAGTCTGCAAAGGCTACGGGCGCAATTGGGGAAGGCCCGCCTTCTGATCTTGGATGATTGGGGCGTGGCGAAGATCACATCGCGTGGAAGGCAAGATTTGTTGGAGATAGTAGACGACAGAGTGGGCACACTCTCTCTCTTGATCACATCACAGATGCCCGTCGCGGAGTGGCATGCGTTCATCGGTGAGCCAACAATCGCTGATGCAATCATGGATCGCATTGTTCACAACGCGCATCGAATTCAGTTGCAAGGGGAGTCTATGCGCAAGCGACTAGCCAAGCTAAGCACAGGCGAATCGGCTTGAGCAATGCCCCGAACGATCGCGTCATCGGAATGGTTCAACGGCAAGCGGCGCCCCGGGTGATGCCGCTTGCCGTTGTGCACGACGCGAATAGAGACCAGAGCGGCCCCTATCCAAAGATAGCTAGGTCCCAGGCTACCTGCTAGTCCAAGAGGTGCAAGGCTATGATTGATCGCCAAGAGGACCGCATTACTACCTTGATCGCGCTTGTCTTGCGACTAGTGAAGGAAAGTGGGGAGGATGCGCACTTTGATGCTGAGCTATGGACAAGGACGTGGCTAGCTACGCCGCTTCCCGCATTGGGAGGCGTCCCGCCCATTTCGTATTTGGATTCGGATGGCGGGTACGAGCGGGTAGCGCAACTCTTGCTCAGGATGCAATCCGGGGCCTTCTCTTAAAAGAAGGTTCAAGTTGATAGATTTACGAAATGAACCGACCATCATGGATGGTCGAAAAGTTGGGGGAAGCTGTGACCAAGCATTCAATATCGGCTCACGCAACATTTGTTGGCGAGTGGTTCCTGCCATCCGAAGAAGGGTCGGAGCAAAGAATCGCCGGAACACTTACATGGTCGTCTGAGCATGCATCACTTGAGCTGCACAAAAGTCTGGTTCCTCTGCAAGGCGCCGTGTATGGCGATGAGATTCAGACATATCCAGTTATTCATGGAACGACGATAGAAAGCCAGTACATCACCGTTCTTAATGCGTTGAGAACCAACAACAACTTTAGTTTTGGTCCGGCCGGTGTCAATCAGTCGGAGCGGGTCATTTCGAGTTGGGTCGTCATCGGGGCTCACGTAACGGAGCAAACCCTGTACGGCGAGGTACGGGTTCGCATTCCTGGGCTACAGATGTGGCTAAGTCGACCGAGCATAAAGCAGACCGTCCTCACTAGTGAACACGGTAACGCGTTAACAATCCTCTATGAGATTGGGCCGCTTCCAGAAGAGCTCTGCGAAATTCCATCGCAGCGGGTCACTCTCGGGTGGGGGATCGAGACGAACCACTCTGGAGATCAATCAACGGACATTTCGGTCCGATCTTCCGGGTGGTTACGTGTGAAGTCGAGTGAACCAAAGCCCCTGGAGTGGTTCATCAACCAGGTGGGCAAGGCGACAACTCTGTTGTCATTACTGGCCGGATCACCGATGTCACTAGATGCGATATCCGCGAAGATCGTCGATTACGACGTCAACCTGGAGGTATTGGTTGCGCTGCGCGCGGATCAGCACTGTGAATGTAAGTCCCTGCATGAGTTTTACATGTTGAGAAGTGGCTTGGGGGTCGACTTCAGGGATGTCTTTGCCAGGTGGTTCGAGAACTACGAAACAGTGGGCATGCCAAGCCAGCTTGCTCTCAGCGTTCTTTCATCTGAAAAGCTTTGGCTCCACGTGGAATTTCTATCTTTGATGCAGGCGCTGGAGGGTTTCCATCGCGCAACCATGCCCGGTCTCTACACAACGGAAGTCGAGTACGAACCCGTGAGGCATGCGCTAAGCAACGCCATACCCAGTAGTGTTAAGCCTGATCACAAGGACGCATTGAAATCGCGCATCAAGTACGGCAATGAAATCTCGTTGCGGAAGCGCTTGGACGCACTGGCCGATCGCCTTGCATTGCCTCTAAGAAAAATGATCCTTGGTGGTGACGGAAATGTGCCTCGCAGCTGGGTGGCAACCCGAAATTACTACACGCACTGGGACGATGCGTCGCGAGAAGGCACGTTGGATGGACCGGGTATGCATCGCGCCAGTTTCCGAATGCGACATCTGATTCGAGCGCTCTATCTTGACTTCGCTGGCGTTCCGCAAGAGGCGATCTTACGGTCACTGGTCAATACATGCAGAGAGAGCCAGTACCTCATTCAACTTAACAATGCGGAGGTCAGGAGGAATCACCCTGGGGCGCAGGTCACGCCTTTAATGCAAATCGGCGTTGACGGCGCTGGATCTTCCGGCGGCCAAGAGGCCGAGTAAGTCAGCGTCAAAGAGTAGTTGTAGGCATTCCCTGACAGACATTGCTTTAGTGCCAATTCAACATTGAGATCAACCTTGCTGGGGGGCAAAGGAAGCTATGGCACCAAAGAAGCAGGCAGCGACTGACGATGCGGTGGCGCCTCGCGCGCGCATGCACAAGCTCACCATTAGAAATTTTCGCGCAATTGGTAAGCAGCCAGTTGTGATTGAGCTGGACGATATTGTCGTCCTGGTCGGCGCGAACAATACCGGGAAGAGCTCCATTCTCCGAGCCTATGAGCTCGTGATGGATGCGGGCAAGAAGGGTGAGATGGCCATCGAGGATTTCCCCGGTGGCACCATCCCGGCCGGCGGCCTTAGCGCCGATGAGCTACCCACCATCGAACTCGAAACGGTTCTTTACGCCGAGAGCAAACCGCCGGCTAATAAATGGATAGAGACCAAGGCCAACGGCGACCAACATGTTCGGGAGCGCTGGACCTGGCGTGCGCCTGGTAAACCTGACAAGCGGGGATTTAATGTTGAGGCCGGCGATTGGGATCCAGACCACGGACCCTGGGGCGCCGCTCAGGTCGCGCAAGTCAACCGGCCGGCAATCCATCGCATTGAGGCATTTGACGATCCGAAGAAACAGGCCGAGGACATCATTGGTCTTTTAGTCGAGGCGACAAAGCAACGCGTGAGGGAGTTGACCGAAGAGCAAGGCACCGACAGTGCCTACGCCAAGCTGCTCCTTGGTGTTGCCGAGCTGCAGCGTACGGTTGCAAAAGAGGCACTAGAGGCAGTTGAGTCGGTTCGCGATGAGCTGGGAAAGGCGATGGCCAGTGTGTTTCCCAACTACAGCATAACGTTGGACGCTCGCCCGGAGAACGACCTCAACAAGGCCATTTCTCTCTTCAAGGCCTCGCCCACACTAAAGATGGGGCCAGCGGACGGCCATCAGTCAGACTTGGAGCGGCAAGGAAGCGGTACACGCCGCACTTTAATGTGGAATGCGTTGCGCATCATTGCAGACCATAAAGAGGGCAAAGGTGACAAAGCAACGGATCGTCCAAATGTCCTACTTCTTGACGAACCCGAGCTTTGCTTACACCCCTCTGCAGTCAGGGATGCTTGCGGTGTCCTCTACTCACTGCCTGATGGCGGGACTTGGCAAGTGATGGTAACCACTCATTCACCTGCCTTCATTGATCTGTCCAGGGACAACACGTCAATCGTTCGGGTGGAGCGTGCAGAAAATGGGGTTATCTCGGGTACCACCATTTTCAGGCCATCGCGGGCCCAACTCAGCACTGATGACAAGGAGCGCCTGAAGCTCCTAAACATGTATGACCCGTACGTTGCCGAGTTTTTCTTTGGTGGACGGACGGTCATCGTGGAGGGTGATACGGAATATGCGGCCTTCAAGGAGGTCATGGCTGAATATCCGGAAAAATTCCGCAATGTCCACGTCATTCGAGCTCGCGGCAAATACACGATCCTTGCGTTGTGCAAGATTCTTAATCAGTTTAATTGCCCCTATGCGGTACTGCACGATGCCGACACTCGGCAGATCAAGGGCAAGAAGGGGCTTGTGGCCAATCCCGCGTGGGCGGCTAACCAGCAGATCCTCGACGAAATCAGCAAAGCACCTAAGGGGACGGTGCGCTTAGCAGCTTCGCTGTACACCTTTGAGGTTGCGATGTTTGGTGAGCTCGTTTCAGGGGAGAAGCCGTATGCAGCGTGGCTGCGGGTGCGGGAGGACGGAGAGGCGAAGAAAAGTGTTATCGCCTTGCTCGACTACTTAGCGGGCAATGCAGAGCAGTGCCCTGAGGGGGTTCTGGCATGGACTGACCTCGCTGAGCTCACTGCCGCTACGGCTAAGTATGAACCTGTCGGTGACTGACCCCTGGAATCTTGGCGTGAGATAAGCTCGACCTTAGCCTTGGGGCGGAGCTGCCCGTTTTCACTACCTAGCAGCCCTTGGTGTATCGGACATTGACGGTGCGCTCGTGAACCTTCCAGCCGGATAACTGACCTAGGCCATCTATGGAATGGAAAGCATCTGACGGACCCGTAAAGATTACTTCGTGGAGGGAGCTGCATGCCCTCGATGGATACATACCTCAAATATCGAAAGACGAGGTTGGATTGGGGGCGATATGCGGCAAGTACGGGATCAAGGATCAGGGCAAGGAACGATGCGCGATCAAGGAGTGCCGAACGCCGCACTTCGCTGGCGCTTTAGTGATCTTGACTGGAGGCGGTGTTACCAACATTGGGCATCGGTGCGGACGGAAATATTTCCCTGACCAATGGGCCGCAATGGAAGGAGAATTTGGCGCGGTCGCAAAGAAAGATCGCGAAGCGGTAAAACTCGCAAATGCCAAAGAACAGGCGCATGGTGTGCTTGAACGACTGGCTGAACTGGATGCCAGTCTGCAGAAGCACCACGCGTTTCAGCAGGCTTTTGAAAAGCATGTACCAAGCTCCATCGTGGATGAAGTCTACAGACGAGCCCAAAAAAATGCAGAAGCTATAATGGTCGCTGTCCGCTTGACGGGAAACGAGTTGGAGATCGCCAGGGCTACCAATGATCCGTCTGCTAAGACTGGATTGACTGAGAAAGTCGTCGGTCAGCTCCGTGGGCTTGCAATCTTCCGGACTGGCAACGATCCGTGGCGCCTCGCGGAGTACACCGTTCGCCCGTCATGCCAAAAGCTGCTGACATATGGCGGAGGCAATTCCGTCGTCATGAATCGCCTAGTGGCGGCCGTATCGCGGGCCCACAGTGTCGTCGATCAGATCGTGAGCAGCCTGAGTCAGTCTGAGCAGTTCTTTACCGAAGAAAATTTAGCGAACCTCCTGAAGCTGCCTAACGCAAGAAATGTGCGGTTCAGGGCTATCGGCATTTCGCAGTCAGGGGAACTCTGGGTCAGTCGAGGCTGAA
This sequence comes from Dyella agri, assembly GCF_044904705.1. Taxonomy (NCBI): domain Bacteria; kingdom Pseudomonadati; phylum Pseudomonadota; class Gammaproteobacteria; order Lysobacterales; family Rhodanobacteraceae; genus Dyella; species Dyella agri. The sequence goes on along the minus strand of NZ_JADIKL010000012.1, from coordinate 85,762 downwards.
GCACTCTCGCGCTCGATCCGGGTATGGAAATGAACATCACATCCCTTGGTATTGGCGCCTAGGGGGCTGGCACCCACCCGCACCCAGCGGTGCCTGCACCCTGACATGCGATGCATGAGCCTTACCAAAGTGCACCACGACGCGCCCTAATTTATGCGCAGATGGTATTAGTGCTATCCGACTACAGATCTTTATCGATCAATAGACGATCGCTACCTTGATCCTCAGACATTTGAAGCCGAGGGTCACTCATGCACCAGCTCATTGTTCGATGCTCTGCCGCGGTAAAGGCAGGCATCCTCTGTTTCGCTCTGTGCGTATGTAGCGTAGCAAGCGCCGCCGACCATGGCCCGTTAATTATCAAGGACCAGGGCAGTTTCACCGCGGGTGGCAAAGTATCGACAACACAAGGCACCTTTGACCCCCGTAGGCCCCTGGATCCCGCTGGACAGAGCTACCACGGCGATCACGTCTACGCCTTCTACCAAATTCCCGTGGACGCTCGGAAGTACCCGATCGTGATGTGGCACGGTGCCGGCCAGTTCTCGAAGAGCTGGGAAACCACCGCTGATGGCCGCGAGGGCTTCCAGACACTATTCTTACGCCGAAGATTTGCCGTTTACCTGATCGATCAACCGCGCCGGGGCGACGCGGGCCGCAGCATGGTCGAAGCCACGATCAAGCCGACGCCCGACGAGCAGCTTTGGTTCAATCAATTTCGCATTGGTCTGTGGCCACGCTACTTCGACGGCGTGCAGTTTGACCGCAGCGCAGAGACACTCAATCAGTTCTTTCGTTCGATGACGCCGAATACTGGCCCGTTCGATATGGACGTGCTTTCCGACGCTGTCGCGGCCCTGTTTGCGAAGATCGGCCCGGGCATCCTCTTTACCCACTCGCAAGGCGGTGGCCCTGGCTGGCTGACCGCCATCAAGAGCCGGAACGTCAAGGCGATTGTCGCGTTTGAGCCTGGGAGCAGCTTTGTCTTTCCGGCTGGCGAAGTGCCCGCTCCGATCCCCAGTGCGTTCGATACGGTCCAAGGCACCGCCGTGCCCATGTCGCAGTTCATTGCCCTAACGAAGATTCCGATCCTTGTCTTGTACGGCGACAACATTCCTGATCACCCAGTGGATTTTCCGGCGCAGGACAGCTGGCGTGCAAGGCTGGAGATGGCGCGCAAATGGCGGGATGCCGTCAACAAACACGGCGGCGACGTGACCCTTGTGCACCTTCCGGACATCGGTATCCGCGGAAATACGCACTTCATCTTCTCCGATCTAAACAACGTCCAGATCGCTGACCTTGTATCGAAGTTTCTCGCTGAGAAACATCTGGATCAATGAACTCTGTACGCGCGATAACGCGAAGCTAATAGCCAAGGTACATATCAATGAAGCGTTCAATTTTCATGGCGTCCCTCATGGCCGCCTCCGTCGGTTTCACCGGCGGCAGTGCCGCTGCCGCGGACTACAAAGTGAATCCTTTCACCCTCGTCTACGACGGTGCGATCACCAAGAACGAGCCCGGAAAGATCAACATCCACTCCGTTACGTACAAGTTGAACGGCATCGATATCTCGGCAAACGTGTACACGCCGGCGAACTACGATCCACAGAAGAAGTACCCCGCCATTGTGGTGGCGCATCCCAACGGTGGTGTGAAGGAGCAAGTCGCCGGCTTGTATGCCCAACGATTAGCCGAGCAGGGATACATCACGATCGCTGCAGATGCTGCGTTCCAGGGAGCAAGTGGCGGCCAGCCTCGTAACGTGGACAAGCCCGCCTACCGGATTGAGGATATCCATGGCATGGCGGACTACATCGCTCGCTACCCCGGCGTCGACAGTGCGCGCCTAGGACTGCTGGGCATTTGCGGCGGTGGCGGGTACTCGCTCGCCGCCGCGGAAACTGACAAGCGCTTCAAGGCGATTGCCACCCTGAGCATGTTCAACTCCGGTCGGGTGCGTCGAAACGGCTTCAAGGATTCGCAACTGGCCACAATTCAGCAGCGGCTGCAGCAAGCATCGGAGGCTCGAGCACAAGAAGCGGCCGGTGACGAAATTCTCTATTCGGGAGACGCCAACCTAACGGACGAACAGATCGCCAAGTTGCCGTTTGATCTGTATCGCCAAGGCTACGAGTACTACTGGAAGAAGTACGCGCATCCGGGATCGACGTTCAAGTACACCACGAGCAGTCTGCTGGATCTGATGCGTTTTGACGCGACCGATCAGATCGAACTTATCGACAAGCCCCTACTCATGATGGCCGGGAGCAAGGCGGACACCCTCTACATGACCGAGGACGCGTTTGCCAAAGCGACCGGCGCCAAGGACAAGGAAATGTTCTTGATCGATGGAGCGACCCACATTGAAACCTATTGGGTCCCTAAGTACGTCGATGTCGCCCTGGGAAAGTTGAAGGTCTTCTACGCCAGAACACTTTGATGTGATCTCAGGGGCTAGTAGCGCTAGGTGACAGCGATGAACAAGATTCTGCTGGGAATCGCGGTGTGCGCCGCGATTCCACTTGCGGGCGCAGCCGCACAACGCAACGACATGAGGGAATCACCCATGCAGAAGATCATTCCGGCCGGAACCCAAGGCTCCACGACAGGGGCAGAAGAGTACTTTACGGGGCACGTGCGCGTGGACCCGCTGTTTCAAGCCAATAGCGAGATCAATGCGTCGGGCGCCTATGTGACGTTTGAGCCGGGCGCGCGTTCGGCTTGGCACACGCATCCCGCTGGGCAGCGCTTGGTAGTGACGTCGGGTGTGGGTCTAACCCAGGAGTGGGGTAAGCCCGTCAGGGAGATCCACCCCGGCGACGTGGTTTGGTGTCCCCCTGGCGTTAAACACTGGCATGGTGCTGCAGCTGGGAGCGTGATGACCCACCTAGCCGTTACCGGAGCCGTGAACGGTAAGAGCGTGGAATGGATGGAGAAAGTGTCCGATGAACAGTACAGCGCTCGTTAGCCCTGTGTTCTGCCTACTTGTCGGGGCACTTGCTCTAGGCGTAGGGCCGATTGTTTCGACGGCACACGCTGAACCGAACAGCTCGGAGCAACAAACGATGATCTCTGCACAACGTTCTACGGCTACCGCGGAAACGCTGTCCGCAAAGCAACGGGCGATTCCGCTAATCGCTGCGGCGATGGCCAACGGCGACATGGCCCAGCTCAACGCCGTCCTTAACCAGGGACTGGATGCGGGCCTGACCATTAGCGAGGCCAAGGAAATCCTGGTGCAGCTTTATGCCTATACCGGCTTTCCGCGCAGTCTCAATGCGCTGGGCGAGCTCAAAGACGTGCTGAATGCACGTCAACATCGCGGCATCCTTGACGAACCAGGGAGCGAGCCGAGCCATCCTGTTCCGACGGGCGAAGCACTCTTGGCGGCAGGCATGGCGAACCAAAGCCGGATTTCGGGTGGGATCGTCAAAGGCCCAGTATTCGACTTTGCGCCGGTTATCAATCAATTCCTCCAAGCGCATTTGTTTGGCGACATCTTCGAGCGCGACAACCTCGATTGGCCCAGCCGCGAACTCGCCACTGTCGGCGCGCTGGCCGCCATGTCGGGAGTCGAGCCCCAATTGCGCTCGCACGTGGCGGCAAGCATTCGGGTGGGACTAACGGCCAACCAACTGAAGCAACTAACGCAGGTGCTCGCCGCGCATGGGGATGCAAGCGCTGCCCATCGCCTCAGCCAGGCGCTGAGCCAGTACCTGAGCGACTCTGCCGGTCGAGAATAAGTGCTTATCAATCGGCGTAACGCAGGGCATCACGAAGTAGCGCGAAGGCGGGTGAGCTTTGGCGCCGGCTTGGGTAGTAGAGGTGGTACCCCGAAAACGGAGGGCACCAATCTCCGAGCACACGTATCAATCGGCCTTTCTTGACGTGAGCTTGCACTAGATCCTCGGGCATATAGGCCAGACCCAATCCCTTGAGTGCTGCGTCCAAACGCATGGCAATGTTGTTAAACACCAGCTGGCCTTCGACCCGCACCTTCAACTCTTCCCCTTTCTTTTCGAACTCCCAAGGGAAGATGCCACCGTACGTGGGCAAGCGGATCGTGATGCAGTTGTGCCGAAGGAGATCACGTGGAGTCTTGGGGCGTGGATGCTGGTCGAAATAAGCCGGTGATCCGACAACGGCCATGCGTACATCCGGGCCGATACGTACCGCGATCATGTCTTTGGCGACCTGTTCGCCCAAGCGAACACCGGCGTCATACCCCTCGGCCACGATGTCGGTAAGGCCGTAGTCCACGATCACTTCGATCTGGATATCGGGGTGGGCAGGCAGGAGCTTCGCGAGCACCGGCTGCAGCACAGAGATCGCCGCATGCTCGCCGGCCGTGATGCGCAATTTTCCCGCGGGCTTGTCTCGAAATTCGCTCAGAAGGGCTAGCTCAGCATTGATTTCTTCGAATCTCGGGGCGATGACCCGCAGCAGATGCTCGCCTGCTTCGGTGGGGGACACACTACGGGTCGTACGCGCGAGCAGGCGCACGCCCAGCCGTTCCTCCAACTGGCGCATAGCCCGGCTAAGCGCGGGCTGGGACATGCCGAGCTTAGCCGCCGCACGAGTAAAGCTGCGTTCTCGTGCTACCACCGAAAAGATTGCGAGCTGGTCGTAGCTTTCGGCGGACATTTATCCACTCCGGTTATGAACCCTTTCCGATTATGCCATCTAGTGTAGGCAATGCTTCGGTCCTAGATTGTTCGCATGGAGGACGCCATGAAAACCCGCAAACTCGGCCATAGCCAACTTGAAGTCTCCGCCATCGGCCTCGGCTGTATGGGGCTGAGCCATGGGTATGGCCCCGCGACCGACAAACAGGCGGCCATATCGCTGATCCGCGCTGCCGTGGACCGGGGAGTGACGCTCTTCGACACCGCAGAAGTCTATGGGCCCTACCTCAACGAAGAAGTCGTCGGCGAGGCGCTCGCGCCGATGCGGCATCGAGTCGTGATCGCCACCAAGTTCGGCTTCACCTTTGGTGAGGATGGTAAGCAACAGATCCTCAATAGCCGGCCCGATCACATTCGATGGGCGGTCGAGGGTTCGCTCAAGCGCCTTCGCACCGACGTGATCGACCTGCTATATCAACACCGGGTTGATCCTGACGTGCCCATCGAAGAGGTCGCGGGCACGGTCAAAGACTTGATCGCCGAAGGCAAGGTCAAACACTTTGGCTTGTCCGAAGCGAGCGCCCAGACCATTCGCCGCGCACACGCCGTTCAACCGGTAACGGCCCTGCAGAGCGAGTATTCCCTCTGGTGGCGTGAACCTGAGCAGGAAATTCTGCCGATACTGGAGGAGCTTGGCATTGGCTTTGTGCCCTTCAGTCCCCTTGGCAGAGGCTTCTTGACCGGTGCGATTGGGGCTGACGCGACGTTCGGTAGCAACGATTTTCGCAGCATCGTGCCACGCTTCTCACCCGAGGCTCTCCAGGCGAACCAGGCCTTGGTGGATATGCTTGGTCAGATCGCGAAAGACAAGGGCGTGACGCCCGCACAGATCGCACTCGCCTGGCTCCTTGCCCAGAAGCCGTGGATCGTACCGATTCCGGGTACGACCAAGCTTCACCGCCTGGACGAAAACCTCGGTGCCGCCGTCATCGTGCTGACTGACGACGATAGGCGCAGTCTTGCCAAGCTTCTGGCGGACATTAAGGTCGAGGGTGACCGTTATCCGCCCGCCCTGCAGGCGCGAGTGGGACGCTAATGGGCGGGGCATCGACATGACATCTGAACATGACCCTGCGCGACGTGCAGTGATGGCGGCGCTCGCCAGCCTTCCACTCATCAGCTTGGCTGGTCAGCCAAGCGATGGTGAAGTAAAGAGGGCCGAATCGCGTGCACTCGTGGCCTATTTCTCCCGTTCCGGCAACACACGCGTTGTCGCCGGACTGATCCATCGCACGCTAGGCACGGATCTGTTCGAGATCCGGGCAGCCCAACCGTATCCGGAGGACTATTTGGCCACGGTCGAACAGGCACGACAGGAGCGCGATAGCGGGTATGAGCCGGCGCTGGAGGCCAAAGTTCCTAATCTAGCGCGCTACGACAGCGTCTATCTGGGATTTCCCATTTGGGGGGAGACCACGCCCCCCATCATTCGCACTTTTCTCTCGACGCACGACCTGACGGGAAAGACCTTGATTCCCTTTGTTACCCACGGAGGCTACGGGCTGGGGAATAGTGCTTCCATCCTCGCCAGCCATGCGCCGACGGCCCGGCTTAGCAAAGGCTTTGTCATGCAGGCGGACCAGGAGCGTCAAACGATGGATCGGGTCAATGCATGGTTGAAACAACGAACGGAGTAGATCGATGAAATATCGCAAACTTGGCAATGATAACCTCGAAGTTTCCACGCTTGGGCTCGGTTGCATGGGTATGAGTTCCGCCTACGGCCCGGCGGCGGACAAGAAGGACATGATCGCTCTCATCCGTACGGCCTACGACCGGGGCATCACTTTCTTTGACACCGCCGAAGCCTACGGGCCATTCGTCAATGAGGACCTCGTTGGTGAGGCACTGACACCGATTCGCGACAAGGTCGTCATCGCGACGAAGTTTGGCTTCGACATCAAGCCCGATACCGGTGAACGCGGCAGTGGCACCAATAGCCGCCCGGAGCATGTCAGGGCGGCGGTCGAGGGCAGCCTGCGACGCCTGCGCACTGACCACATCGATCTGCTCTTTCAACACCGTGTCGATCCGCAGGTGCCCATCGAGGATGTCGCTGGCGTGGTGAAAGAGTTGATTGCGGAAGGCAAGGTCAAACACTTCGGCTTGTCAGAGGCCGGTATCCAGACGATTCGACGCGCGCATGCCGTGCAGCCAGTAACGGCCGTTCAGAGCGAGTACTCGCTGTTCTGGCGTGGCCCGGAGGTCGAGCTGCTGCCAGCACTCGAAGAACTGAACATCGGCTTCGTACCCTTCAGCCCCTTGGGCGCTGGCTTCCTGACCGGCAAGATCGACGAGAACACCAAGTTCGACCCAACCGACTTCCGAAACAGCGTGCCGCGTTTTTCGCCGGAGGCGCGCAAGGCCAACATGGCGCTGGTCGATGTCGTGAAATCAGTTGCCGATCGCAAGGGTGCCACGCCTGCTCAGGTCGCCCTTGCCTGGCTTCTGGCGCAGAAGCCGTGGATCGCACCCATTCCGGGAACCACCAAGTTGCACCGGCTCGAGGAGAATCTTGCCGCCGTTGCTCTTAACCTGACTCTAAATGATCTTGATGAGATCAATACGGGGGCAGCTAAGGTCCAAGTTCAAGGCGAAAGGTTGCCCGAGGCCGCGCTAAAGATGACGGGGATGTGATCCGAGGCGTTGGTCATAGACGATACGTAAGGCCCTGCTGAGGGCGGTAGCCGGCATTTTCTATATACGGCCATGAGTGGCGTACAGCCCCATGGCCAGCACCGGTAGGGTGTTCAGCGTCTGCCGGATTCGGTGCTCAGTTCGACCGGAATCCGCAGCCTATCCGAGCGCTGGGGAAAAAGCATCTTTCACTGCCCGTACTGTCACGGTTACGAGCTCGACAGCGGACGGATCGCCGTGATAGCCACGGGCCCGATGTCCATCCATCAGGCGCAACTGCTTCCAGAGTGGGGAGACACCACGTTCTTCCTAAACGGTGCCCTTGAAATCGATAAAGCCACCAGGGATGACTTGGTCCACCGAGGGGTATCGATCGAATCGGGTCTGATCGAACGGATCAGCGGAAACGTCGAGGTCATACTCACTGACGAAAGAAGAATGGCTTTCGCCGGGGTGTTCACCGCGCCGCATAACGAGCCCTCCTCTCCAATCGCGAAACAGCTCGATTGCAGGATGGTCGAGATACCTATGGGTAAGCAGATATGGACCGGTGACACAAAGGAGACCAGCGCGCCAGGCGTATTTGCCTGTGGCGATGTCGCTCGGGCACCACATTCGGTCTCACTCGCCGTAGCGGACGGGGCATGGGCAGGTGCCCAGATCCATCGGTCACTCGTCTGGCCTGATTCGTAGACGTGCGCTACCCGTAGCTCGTCGAGAGCAGGTGCCCGGACAAAGGAGATAGGGGTTGGTTATCGCGGCTGGGTCAACGTGATCCGGGAGCTTAAGCCGTTCCGTATCCAAAGTGGGCGTGTGAGCTGAGCAATGCCGCCATTTTGGGTATATATTTGGGTGCAAAATGACGCGGTTCATTCCTAAATTTCCTTGTTTTCAAAGGATTTGCCGCATTTCATGGTCTCCTCTTGGCACCATTTGAGCATCAAGCAACATCCAGCAAACCCTCAAAGCCCCGTTTTCGGGGCTTTTTCATTGCCTCAAGTCCTGAGTCGGTTGCGGGAAAACGCCGATCAGATCAAACGCATTGGCCAGGATAAGTTGCCGGTATATGAGTTTCCGCCGTCTGTGCCACGCGCACGTTTCTTGAAGCAGGGCTGCTCGAATCTCCAGTTTCGAGGTGTGTACATTCGATGAGCTATGGCGTGTGATCATGCACAAGTGACGCCATCGAAGCGCCAGGCCACGCTACCGCGATGGCTGGAACTGCCGGCATCCTGGGCCACTTCATGATTTCTCCCGGTGTGTCGAGAGGCACGTACCCTTGGTACGTACAGCTTCACCCGCTTACATGGCGCCAGACGGCGCCTACGCCATCGCGCGCCATTTCCCGATAGCAACCCTGTTGCCTTCGTTGCAGCTTGGTTGGTCCTTGGGGGGGCGGGTTCGTCACTGATGTAACAACCAGTCGAGCCGTCGCCCCTTTGCGGGAGCAATGTCATTTGCGGTGGCTACAGCCAAAGGAGATGGTGCTGATGAAGTCGCGCCTTGCGGGAATTGGATTGTTTATTTCGTTTTTATTCGTCGGGTTCCTATCGATGCCTGTGGAATCGATAGCGACACAAAACGCCAAGGACAGCACAATTGTTGGCCTGGGTATGGCGCTTCCCAACGTGCCCGATGTCAGCAAGGACAAAAAATTCCACGTTTATGAGATAGATAAAGACGGCGTCACCTACGTACAGATCAATAATCTGGACCGGGCAGTGGTGGCGGCAGTTGCAATGACGAGTAGCGGGTACTTTACGCTTCCGATCGGTTATCTTGCTTCGGCTAAAGTAATCCTTCCGAATGCCAAGCAATATGGCGTTGTCCAGCCCTATGACGTGGCTGCACCCCTGGCGGCAGGGGATGGGCAGTGCCCGTGCAGTGGGCATGTCGTATACACCGGCCTCAACGGCACTATTGTCGTCGTCACGGATCGCAACGGTAATGTCATCCAGGTCGTGGTGTTGCCGCCGGCGGCGGCAACGGTGGATCCATGACAGGTCCGGCTTTGCCGGTTATCCAGGTGGTCGTTTTTGTGGTTGAAAACCCACTTCCGTTGCACCAGTCGGCGGTGTCTGTAGCGCCGACTGGCTGATGGTGGAGGCAGGGGCGCGTATCGCCAGCAAGCTGGCTAGGGTCGGGGGGCACTGTCCTGCTGGTCGCATGGCACGCGGCTTTTTGTTGCTTTCAGCGCACCAATTCCTGTCAAAAAAGCCCCATGAAATCCGCTGCTAGGCAGATTTTCATGGGTTTTGATGTGAGTAAAACTCACAATATGGAGTGGGCTTAGACAGCGACGAGTACCGCCTCTCAGCGGCGGACAAAAACGTCGATAGCGCGCTTGTATCAGGCACGACAAGGTATGCGGAAAGAGGCGCGTGGATTCGATCTACCCACCGTTCTTCCGCACCGAGGTCGAGGCGCAGAGATATGCGAGCATGTGTTTGGGTTGCTCACGTCGGCTGCTGCAGATCTGGCGAACATCTGACGCGGCAACATCATCTTGTTTCGGTGGATGGTGCTGGGCCTAGCGATCAAGCTGGCGCGCAGGCTGGCATGCGATGGGCACTCGCGCAGCGGTCGCAATATCTGCGTGGATATGGAGGGCGCCGATGGGCCGATGCGCGTGGCGCTGCATGCAGGATTGAGGGGCGATGCAGCAGGTGTACACCAAGATTCCGTGGCAGCGTGATCGCTGTTTTGCTTGCATCCTCCAGCAAAGCCTCCTAGTTTCCTTGCTTTGGTGACGTCGTGCAGTGCGTGCTTCACGACCCCGCGGCATAGGCATGTCGGCAACCAGGAGCAACCATCAAGGAGGGCAATGCATGATCAAAATCGTGCTTATCGACGACCACGAACTCGTGCGAACGGGTTTCAGGATGATCCTGCAGCAGCAGCCGGATATGAGCATCTGCGGCGAGGCTGCCAGTGCGGAGGACGGTCTGCGCCTGATCCGCAGCCTCAAGCCCGAGATCGCCTTGGTCGACGTGCATATGTCGGGCATGAGCGGTATCGAACTTACCGAGCGGGTGAGCCGGGCCAGGCTGGCCACGCGTATCGTGGTGGTCACCGTGGTCGACGACGGGCGCTTTCCCAAGCGCCTGCTCGATGCCGGCGCTTCCGGCTATCTGACCAAGGGCTGCAGTGCCGATGAGCTGGTGACGGCGGTGCGCCAGGTGGCCACCGGCCGGCGCTATCTGGCGCCGGCGGTGGCGCAGCAACTGGCACTGGCCACGCTGGACGGCAGCAGTTCGCCGTTCGATGTTCTGTCCAGCCGCGAACTGGAAGTGGCGATGATGCTGGTGCGCGGCAAACCGCTCACGATGATCGGCGAGCAGCTCAACCTCAGTCCCAAGACGGTATCGACCTACAAGCAGCGCCTGATGGAAAAGCTGCGCGTGGACCACGTGCTGGGGCTGGCCCACTTGATGACGGCGCATGGTCTGATCGACGCACCGAATCACCAGGTGGGTGTCTGAATCCATAGCATCGGAAACGCATCCACAAAAAAGCCGGACCTGGGTCCGGCTTTTTTGTGGATGGATGCACAGGCATCACCTCAAGGGGCTGCGTCCTGCCTCGGCTCTGCCGCGGGGTCCGCGGGCGTCTCAGCCGGTTTCGTCTCGGGCTCGGCCGTCGCATCGGGTTCGGCCGTCGTCGGTGCGGCATCGACGGAACCCAGCAGATCGCCTTGTCGCGGCTGCAAGGTCACCGGCGGAGCAGCATGCCCGTTGACGGCAGCATGCGGGGCCTCTACCTGCGGTTCTGCATTTGCAGACGGTGCCGGGGCAGGAGGCTGCGTCGGGGCAACCGCTTCCTTGTCGGCCAGCTTTTCTACAACGGCTTCGACCGGCGAAGCAGGCTCGTCTGCCTGATTCGTCTCACCAGCGGAGACGTGAGTGGCATCGGCCTCGTGCGCTACGTCTGACGCCGGCGAACTCGTCGCCGCAGGCTTTTTCTCCGGGATCGGCGGCAGCGGCGGCAGGCTGAAAGCGGTGGCAACGGCTGCCGCCAGCGGTGCTTCGGTCAGCACCACGCGCGCGGACTCTGCCGGCGCAGGCGGGTTGCGCGGCGCGGGCGCGGCACGGGGTGCGACCGGTGCAGACGGCGCCGGTGCCGGTGCCTGCGCAACGTGCTCGGCATCTGCCACGGTGTCGGCGGTAGCCGATGCAGCCAGTGCCGCGGCGACCGGCGTGGTCACGGGCTCGGCATCCGCGTCCGTGCCATGGGCCTCGTCACGATCCTCGTCGTCCAGTTCGCGGATCTCCTCGGCGTTCTGCGTCGTGCCGGCGGCGGCATCGTCGTGACGGCGGCGGCGGCGGCCGCCACGGCGGCCACGGCGACGGCGCGAAGGGCTGTCGGCATCACCGGCAGCGGCGTCGGCGGCTTCCTGACCGGCGACCACCGGCACGGCGGCCAGCTTGGCTTCGTCGACGGCTTCGGCGGGCGCGACCGGCGCGGCGGGGCGCGGAGCCTGTGCTTCCGGCTTCGGTGCTGCTGCGACGGCGGCAGGGGCCGGGGCCGCCGGCTTGCGCTCGGCGCGCTCGGGCTGGGCCGCCTTGTTGCCGTCGGCGTTGTTGGCGCGAGACTGCTGCTGGCGTTCCTGTTTCGATGCCTGCGCATTGGCTTGGGCAGGCTGGCGCGATGCGCCTTCGTTGCCCTGCTGGCGGTTGTTGCGGTTCTGCTGCTGCGCGTTCTGCTGCTGGTTCGGCTTGCCTGACGGCGTGCCGCCATCGCGGCGCTGGCGATTGGCGTTGCCACCTTGCGCGTTGCGGTTGCGCTCGTCGCGGCGTGGCTGCTGCTGGCGGTTGCCGCGTGCATTATTGCTGCTGTCGTTGCCGGCCGTTGGCGCGGCCGCTGGCGCAGGCGCCGCCTCGGCACTGTTGCGGAACCAGCCGAACAGGCGCGAGATGATGCCGCCGCTCGGGGCGGCGGCGACCGGGGCGGGCGCCGCCGGACGGCGTGGCGCAGGCTGCTGCTGGACGGGGGCAGGGGTCTCTTCGCGCACCGGCGCCGGCGTGGCGGGCACGATGCCGCTGACTGCAGGCTGCTCGTTGCTGCCCAGGGCCTGTCCCATCTTCGGGAGCGGCGCGGCTTCGACCGCGGTGATGCGCTCGTAGCTGGGCTTGCTGTGCTCGCCCATGTCCGCTTCCTTGATCCGCTGGATCTCGATATGCGGCGTCTCGAGCTTGTCGTCGGCGACGATCACCACGTGCGCCTTGTGGCGCAGTTCGATCTCGACCACGCTGGCGCGCTTCTCGTTGAGCAGGAAGTTGGCCACCGTCGGCGGGGCCTGCACCAGCACCTGGCCGGTGTTGTCCTTCATCGCGTGCTCTTCGATCAGGCGCAAGGTGGACAGGCCCAGCGATTCCACGCTGCGGATGTGGCCGTGGCCTTCGCAGCGCGGGCAGACGATCTGGGTGGCTTCGCCAAGGCTGGGGCGCAGGCGCTGGCGGGAAAGTTCCAGCAGGCCGAAGCGCGAGATGCGGCCGACCTGCACGCGGGCACGGTCGAGCTTCAGCGCATCCTTGAGCTTTTCCTCGACCTCGCGCTGGTGGCGCGGGCTGTCCATGTCGATGAAGTCGATCACGATCAGGCCGCCGGCGTCGCGGATGCGGCACTGGCGGGCGATTTCCACCGCAGCCTCGAGGTTGGTGTTGAACGCCGTTTCCTCGATGTCCGAGCCCTTGGTGGCCTTGGCCGAGTTGATGTCGATCGCGGTGAGCGCTTCGGTCTGGTCGATCACGATCGAGCCGCCCGAGGGCAGGCGCACCTGGCGGTCGAACGCGCTCTCGATCTGGGTCTCGATCTGGTAGCGGCTGAACAGCGGGGTGTCGTCCTTGTACAGCTTGAGCTTGCGCAGGGAGGTGGGCATCACCTGCTGCATGAACTCGCGGGCGTCCTCGTACAGCGATTCCTCGTCGATCAGAATCTCGCCGATGTCGCTGCGCAGGTAGTCGCGCAGGGCACGGATGAACAGCTTGGATTCCTGGTAAATCAGGAACGGCGCCTTGCGGTCGCTGGCGGCCTTCGAGATCGAACGCCACAGCGTCAACAGGTAGTCCAGGTCCCACTGCAGCTCTTCGGCGTCGCGGCCCAGGCCGGCGGTACGCACGATCAGGCCCACGTCGTCGGGCACGGTGACGTGCTCCAGGGCTTCCTTCAGCGCCTGCCGGTCCTCGCCTTCGATCCGGCGCGAGACGCCGCCGGCCTTCGGGTTGTTCGGCATCAGCACCATGTAGCGGCCGGCCAGCGAGATGAAGGTGGTCAGGGCGGCGCCCTTGTTGCCACGCTCTTCCTTCTCGACCTGGACGACGACTTCCTGGCCTTCCTTCAGCAGTTCGCGGATGCCCGACTTGTGCGGGTTCAGGCCGGGGGTGAAGTACTGGTCGGCGATTTCCTTCAGCGGCAGGAAGCCGTGGCGTTCGGCGCCGTAGTCGACGAAACAGGCTTCCAGGGATTGCTCGACGCGGGTGATGCGGCCCTTGTAGATGTTGGCCTTTTTCTGTTCGCGGGAGGGGATTTCGATGTCTAGATCGTAGAGGTTCTGGCCATCGACGATGGCCACGCGCAACTCTTCACGCTGAGTTGCGTTGATCAACATGCGCTTCATTGTAGTTTTCCTCGGCTCGCCCGCGCGTCGCGTGCCGCGGTGGCGCCGGAATGGCGGCCTGCCGGGGATCGCGCCGCTGCGGTGGAGCGGCTCATGTGACGGCGCCGTTCCCGGCGCCCGGATGTTCGGTCAGCTGCGTCAGTCGCGCCCTGGCCACAAAGCTTCGGGCAAACGACGGCCCGAACCGTTACGATGAAAGGGAGTCGCGACCGCTGCCGTCAGGCAGTCGGCGCAATCCTCGCCGGCGTGACGGGCGGGGCCCCGGCCCGAACCGGTCTCGGTGGGCTGGGATTGACGCTCGCCGAGTATCCTATTTCGACAGGTTTTTTTCAATGCAGACGGCAACTTCCCGCGACGTACCTCACGGTGTGCGTCAAGTCGCGATCGGCCCCGAGCGGGACGGCCAGCGGATCGATAACGCGCTGGCGACCCTGCTCAAAGGGGTGCCGAAAAGCATGATTTACCGCCTCTTGCGCACTGGTCAGGTGCGGGTGAACGGCAAGCGGGCAAAGCCCGATACGCGTCTCAGCGATGGCGATATGCTTCGAATTCCGCCGATCCGTGTAGCTGAACGGCCCGAGGGAAGGGAGGCGCCGGATGCGTTGGTCTCGTCGCTCGCCGAGACGGTGATCTTCGAGGACAAGCACTTCCTGGTGATCGACAAGCCCTCGGGCATCGCCAGCCACGGCGGCAGCGGAGTCAGCCATGGGGCGATCGAGCTGCTGCGCGCGGCGCGTCCGCACGAGTCGCTGGAACTGGTCCACCGGCTCGACCGGGATACCAGCGGCGTGCTGGTACTCGCCAAGTCGCGGGCCGGGCTGACCGGTCTGCAGGCGGCGATCCGTGCCGGCGAGGTGACCAAGCAGTACCTGTGCCTGATGGTCGGCCACCCGCCCAAGGCCAAGTTCGACGTCAACGCGCCGCTGCGCAAGTCCATCCTGCAGGGTGGCGAGCGCATGGTGCGGGTCAGCGACGACGGCAAGCCCTCGCTCACCTTCTTCCGCGAGATGGAGCAGTACCCCGGCGCCCGCCTGATGCAGGCCACCCTGGGCACGGGCCGTACCCACCAGATCCGCGTGCATGCCGCCCACGTCGGCTACCCGTTGGCGGGCGACCCGAAGTACGGCGACCGCGAGATGAACAAGCGTTTCCGCGATATGGGGCTGCAGCGGCTGTTCCTGCACGCCTCGCATCTCAGCTTCGAGCTGGACGGACGCTTGTACAGTTTTTCCGCGCCGCTGCCGGACGATCTGAAAACGTTTCTCGACGTGCTCGCGGTGAAGGGCAAGCACCTCCCGTACATCCAGGCCGCCGCTAAAGAAAGAAACGGGCGCTGACTTCCAGCGAACGGAGCAGGCCGCCCACCAGGCCTGCTTCCACCAGCAAGGCGCAGACAGCATGCGCCACGGCAATTGGCAGCAACGCGCGTGTACGCCGGAAGCACCATGCCCACCACAGCTCGGCCAGCAGGCAGAGTTGCATCAAGCTGCCGTTCGGCGTGTGCATCAGCGCGAACGCGATGGCGGTGAGCAGCACAGCGAAAACGGGATGCAGCCGGCTCCCTTCGAGGCGACGCAGCACCACGGCCAGCATCAGCCATTGCTGCAAGGCCGCCCACAACAGGTAGGTCAGCACGTGGCCGGGCGCGGGTGCGGTGAAGTGCCAGCCGCACCCCGCGATCAGCAGCAGCGCCAGCGGCAACAAGGCGAATGGCAGAAGCCAGGCGTGCCAGTCGCCGAGCCAGCGCCACACTGCCGGTCGCTGCCGCCATTCGGCTTGTGCCGCGAACAGCAGCGCGCCGCCAAAAGCCAGCAGGCCGGGCAGGGTAAGGCGCAGACCCAGTTGCAAGCCGACGACCAGCCACAAGGGGCCGGCAAGACAGGCGGCGAGTTCCAGCCAGCGCCGCTGCGGCGAGCGCGGCGGCCGCAAGGCCAGGCCGGCCAGCACCAGCAGATAGCCGATGGCGCCGAACCAGGGCAGCCAGCCAGGGACGCCAGATCCGCTGCGGGCCTCCGGCGCGTCGCCATGCGGAAGAATCAAGGCTCCCGGTCGCTGCCGCCAGACCCGTTGGCGCAGAGCCAGTTGCATCTCAGCCGATGCGTCGGCCGGCAGGGCGATCCAGGGAGCGGCAGGCAAGCTTGGATCGGCGACTTGCCGCGTGGCCGTCGCCGGATCGGACGACAGCTGCAACGGCGGCTGGGCCGGCATGGACAGAGGCGCATCGCGACGCAGCGCCACGTCGTCCAGGCGTAGCGACGCCTGGGCGGGCAGCAGCAGCCGCAGACGCAGCACTTCGATTCGCTGCGGCGCGGCGCAGTCGCTACCATCGACACCTTGCCAGTGCAGGCGGCGCAGATCGACCACGATGCGCAGCGGACCGGCGGCGACCGGCGTGTCCTGCCAGCCGAGGCAGCCCGGTTGCCCCAGCTGCGGTTGCCAGGCCACGCCCAAGCGGAACGGCACATCGGCCTCGCCCTGCAAGGCCAGCAACGGCCAGTGCCCCGGATCGAGCATGCCGCTCACCGGCAGGCCCAGTTCGAATGGCGTGCCGTCGCGGCTGCGGATGCGCAGGCCGCCATCCATGCGCTGCACGTCGGCGGTGCCGAAGGCGCGTCCCGCCACGAGGTCGTGCGGTTGGCGCAGCTGCCATTGCCACAGCGGCTCAGCGTGTTCGAGCCGGAACAGTTGCTGGTCCGCCACACCTTGCAGGTGATGCGCGGTGATTCCCGCAGCCAGTTCGCGCAGGCCGAGCAGCGTCAGCGCGACCAGCAGCGCGAAGCCGGCGCCAGCCAGTGTCCGCGTGAGGAATCGCTGCACGCTCAGTGCGCCAGCAGCGCCTCGACCTTGGCCGCGCAGATGATGTCGTTGAGCGAGAGTCCGCCCACGTCGTGGGTGGACCACAGCAGCTGGCAGTGGCCGTAACCCGCCTCGATGTCGGGGTGGTGGTCTTCGTGGTTGGCCATGAAGCCCACCGCGTTGATGAAGCCCAGCGTGTGGCGGAAGTCGGGGAAGCGGAAGTCCTTGACGATCGCGTGACCATCGGCGGTGAGCGTCCAATCGGGCAGCAGCTGCAGCAGCTGGGTGATCTTGTCGGCACTCAGCGCATGCTCCTTGCCCTTGCGCGGCTGGCAATGCTGGCTGGCGAAATCGTGGATGTTCATAAGGGCTCCGGGGAAGGCAACGGCGAGGCTGCGCAGCGTCGAAGTTGCGCGCGCAAATGTCAAAGCCCGCAGCATCGACAAAACAGTACTAAAATGGTGCTGATTCGGCGAGCCGTGTGTACATGCTCGCTGTGCCATCCGCCACAGGTGAAGCATGATCGAGATTTCCGAACGCGCGCAGCAGCATTTCCGCCGCCTGCTGGCACAGCAGGGCAACGAGGGCTTGAGTATCCGCCTGCACGTGACCGCACCGGGCACGCCGGCGGCCAACTGCGAACTGGAGTTCTGCGAACCGGCCGAGCTGGCCGGCAACGAATGGACGATCGAGTGCGCCGGCTTCGACTTCCACATCGAGGGTGACAGCGCACCGTGGCTGGACGGTGCCAGCATCGACTTCGAGCCGAATGCGACCGGTGGCCTGCTGAACATCCGCGCGCCGAAGATCAAGGGCGACGTGCCGGGACTGGAAGCTGGCGTGATCGAGCGCGTGCGTTACGTGCTGGAGGCCGAGATCAATCCGCGGCTGGCGTCGCACGGCGGTCGCGTCACCTTGCTGGAGGTTGATGCGGAGGGCGTGGTGAAGCTGCAGTTCGGCGGTGGATGCCACGGCTGCGGCATGGTCGACGTCACCTTGAAGCAGGGGGTGGAAAAGACCTTGCGCGAACGCATTCCCGAAATCACCGCAGTGCGCGACGCCACCGACCACAGCGACGGCAAGCAGCCGTACTACAACAAGCACGAGGGCAAGTCGGCGCTGGGTTGAGATACGCGATCCGCCAAACGGAAAAGCCCGCCGGAAGGCGGGCTTTCTCGTTGCGGGATCGCGACGGGCGAGGGATCAGTCGCCTTGCACGTGTCCCTTCAGCGTATCCAGCTTGGTCGGCTGGCTGGAGAAGTAAGCAGAGATGTCTTCGATGTCCTGATCGGACAGCGTGGCGACCATGCCCTTCATGATCGGGTTGCTGCGTTCGCCGTTCTTGTACTCGCGCAGCACCTGCTGCAGGTATTCGTTGTACTGGCCGGCGAGGCGCGGGTACTGCGGGTCGACCGAGTTGCCATCGGCGCCGTGGCAGGCGAAGCAGGCGGCAGCCTTGGTCTTGCCGTCAGCGGCGTTGCCGCTGGCCAGCGATGGGGCGGAAGCGAACGCCAGGACGGCGCCGAGCGAAAGCAGGGCAAGTGCACGTTGCATGCGGGATCCTTGATTACTTGATCGGCGTGAGGCTGGACAGGTAGGCGGCGATATCCTTGATGTTCTGATCGGACAGGCTTTGCGCCTGCGCCTGCATCGTCGGATAGCCACGGTCACCGCTCTTGTACCCGTTCAGCGCATTGACGAGGTACTGCTCGTTCTGCCCGGCGATCTTCGGCACGGGATAGTCCGGATAGGCGTTGGAGTAGCCCGGCACGCCGTGGCAGCCGGCGCAGGTGTAGACGAGTGCGCGGCCCGCGGCCTTGTCGCCCTCGGCGTGCGCGCTGGCGGTGGCCAGCAAGGCGGCAGCGGCTGCCAGACCAAGCAATTGCAGTCGAATCATCGAGATCGTTCCCCAGGTGCGGCGACAGATGCGATTGAAAACAACAACCGCCGCAGTATAGACAGCAGTTCCGGAGACGGACAACCTGCCGTAGTGCCGCAGCTCAGAACAGGCTGCGCCAGATGTGGATGCCCGCGCTGTACTCGCCGACGATGGTGCCCAGGCTGACCAGGAAGAAGTTCAGCAAGGTGCGCGCCACGCGGTTCTTCCACCAGCCGCTCCAATGCATGATGTCGTCGCGCAAGCTGTCGAAGTCGGCCACGCGCGGGCGGCGCACCCAGGCCTCGGCCATGGCGCTGATGCCGCCGGCGGGGATGCCGGGGCGGAACGGTTTGATCGGTGCGGCGATGAAGGCCGCGAGGATGCTGAGCGGATGCGCTCCGGCCGCCAGCGCCCCAAGCGCGGCGAAGCCACCGGTGAACAACACCCAGGCAGTCAGCGCCTGCGTGCCCAGCGCCGCATTGCGGTGGAAGGCGAAGGCGATCGCCACGAACACCGCCAGCACCAGGCCCACGGCCAGCCATTTCGGCCAGCGCGCCTTCGGTGGCGTCTGCGCCAGCTCGGCGACGCTTGTCGCCGGATCGCCTTGCTGTTCGCGCAGCAGGTGGCACATGCCTTTCAAGTGCCCCGCACCGATCACCACCAGCACGCGGCGGGGCACGCCGGCAGCCGTGCGCGCGGCTTCCTCGCGCAGGCGCGCGGCCATGTAGGCGTCGCGCTCGCCGATCAGGCTCTGGTAGAGCGGCTTGGATTCGTTGGCGAATTCACTGAACGCGCTCTCAAGCATGTCGCCCTGCTTGAGCTTTTCGATCTCGCTGGCGTCAATCTCCTCGCGCTCGAACACGCTGGCCAGCAGGCCGCCGAGCAGGCCGAAACGCTGCCAGAAACCCACGCTGTGCCAGGCGCGCTTCAGCGTGGTGCCGACCTCGCGGTCGACCAGCCATAACGGCAGGCCACGCGCCTCGGCGCCGTCCATCGCCGCCTTCATCTCGGCGCCTGGCTGGATGCCGGACTGCTCGGCGAGGCGCTTCTGAAAGGTGGAAAGCACCAGGCTGGCGGCAACCATGCCGGCCTTGCCCTGACGGATCACCTGGAACAGATCCATGCGCTTGAAGGCGTCCGGATCGCGCATGCCTTGCGCACGGCTCTCGCACAGCTCCACCGCCACCGCGTCGAAATGCTCGCGCTCCAGCAGCGCCTCGACCGCCTCCATGCTGGTGCGGGAGACATGGGCGGTACCCAGCACCACGTACTCCACGCCGTCGCGCTCGACGCGCTCGATCGGCTGGTCCTTCAGCGCGGCGGGCAAGGGCAGGGCGGGGTCGGGAACACTCATGCGCAGGGCATACCGGTCACGGAGAGAATCCAAGCATGGGGATGCGCCCAGCGCGAAGCAAGTCAAAAGTGCGGTCGGGGACGGCTGTTCATCTGACTTCCACGACCGGGATGGCCGCAGCTGCGAAGCCCGCGATCAAGAACGACCGCAAAGGCAAACATCAGTCCCTGAAGCGCTTCAGCAGATCGCCGTAGGCGTCGATGCGGCGGTCGCGCAGGAACGGCCAGATGCGGCGCACGTGCTCGCTGCGCTGCATGTCGATCTCGGCGAGCAGCAACTCGCGCTGCCCGGTACCGGCCTTGGCGAGGAATTCGCCCTGCGGCCCGGCCACGAAACTGGTGCCCCAGAACTGGATGCCGGCGCCCGTGCCCGAGGGATCGGCCTCGAGGCCCGTGCGGTTGCAGGCCAGCAGCGGCAAGCCGTTCGCCACCGCGTGACCGCGCTGCACGGTGACCCAGGCCTCGCGCTGGCGATCCTTTTCGTCCTGCGCGTCGTTAGGATCCCAGCCGATCGCGGTGGGGTAGAGCAGCAATTCCGCACCGGCCAGCGCCATCAGGCGCGCGGCTTCCGGATACCACTGGTCCCAGCACACCAGCACGCCGAGGCGGCCCACCGAGGTGTCGACCGGCTCGAAACCGAGGTCGCCCGGGGTGAAATAGAACTTCTCGTAGAACGCCGGATCGTCGGGGATGTGCATCTTGCGGTACTTGCCCGCGATCGCTGCCGAGCGGTCGAACACCACCGCGGTGTTGTGGTACAGCCCGGCCGCGCGCTTCTCGAACAGCGAGGCCACCACCACCAGCTTCAGCTCCTCGGCCAGCTTGCCGATGCGCGCCGTGCTGGGGCCGGGGATGCTCTCGGCCAGGTCGAACAGGTCGACCGATTCGTGCTGGCAGAAATACGGGCCGTTGTGCAGCTCCTGCAGCAGCACCAGTTCGGCGCCGGCCTTGGCGGCCTCGCGCAGTCCGGCCTCGATCGCGTCGAGGTTGGCGTCGCGGCTGCCGCGGTCGGTTTCCTGCAACAGCGCGACCTTGAGCGTCTTGCGGGTCATCGGATGAATCCTCGTGCTACCGAACCGTGCATTCTAGCCGACGCGGCTCACACCAAGCCGGCCGGCAACTGCATGGTGATGCAGTGCAGGCTCCCGTTCTGCCAGATCAGCGGGCGGCAGGGCACTTGCACCACCACGCGGCCCGGGTGGGCGCTGCCGATGATGCGTGCGGCCTCGTCGTCGGCCGCGTCGCCGTAGGCGGGCACCAGCACCGCGCCATCGACGATCAGGTAGTTCGCATACGACGCGGCGAGGCGGCGACCCTCGTCGACGATCGGCTGCGCCCAGGGCAGCGGATGCAACGGGTAGGGGCGGCCGTCGACGGTGCGCAGCGCGGCCAGTTCCTCGCCCATGCGGGCGAGTTCGCCGTGGTGCTTGTCGCCCGCGTCGTCGCAGGCCTGGTACACGATGTGCTCGCCGGGTGCGAAGCGGGCGAGGGTATCGATGTGCGCGTCGGTGTCGTCGCCTTCCAGGTAGCCGTGGTCCAGCCACAAGATGCGCCCGGCGTGCAGGCTGTCCATCAGGATCGCGTCCATCGCCTCGCGGCTTTGCTCCGGATGGCGCTGGTGCAGGCACTTCCAGGTGGTGAGCACGGTGCCGGCGCCATCGCTTTCGATGCCGCCGCCCTCCAGCGCCCAGTCGATGCGCCGGTGCCCGGCCTGGCCGAACACGCCGGCTGCGACCAGGCCGGCGATCAGCGCGTCGTCCTGTTCGGCGCCGAACTTGCCGCCCCAGCCGGTGAAGCGGAAATCGGCGAGCTGGAAGCGACCGTCGTCCGCCTTCAGCGTGATCGGGCCGGAATCGCGCAGCCAGGTGTCGTCGTAGGGCAGTTCGATGAAACGGATGCGGTCGAGGTCGACACCCGCTCCGCGCAACAGCGCTTCGGCGTGGGCGCGCACCCCAGCATCGGCCACCACCACGACCAGGCGCTGGAAACGGACGACCGCCGCGGCCAGCGCCACGTAGGTGGTTTCCACTTCGGCCAGCCGTTCAGCCCAATCGGTGCCGGCATGCGGCCAGGCGATCAGCACCGCAGCTTGCGGCTCCCATTCGGCGGGCAGGCGCCAGCGGGGTTCGGTCATGTTCGGCATCTCGCGCAGGTGGGGGCGACGCCGCCAAGGCGTCGGGCCGCGAAGTTTACGGGAGCGGGGCCGCGCGCGCACGACAGAGCGGCCCGTGTCGCCACGGGCCGCTGGTCAGTCGCACCGTTCAGTTCGTCGCGGCGGGATTGGTGTTGTTGCCGGCCGGCGTGTTGAGCACGGAATGGATCACGTGGTCGTGCTCGAAGTAGACGATGAAGTTCGCGTATTCCCAGCGGTTGATCACTGGGTGCTTCTTCGCGTCGCCGCCGCGCGGCGAAAGCTTGTGCTGCGGGGCGCCGTAGCGCTGTTCGACCTGGGCCATGCTCATGCCGCGCGTGGGCAGGTTCATGCCCTTTTCCTGCTGCACGCGGTGGATCAGCATATTGTCGGCCTGGGCCGGTTGCGGCACGGCGTAGCCGGCGGCACCGACACTGATGGCGAGTGCTGCCAGCAAAGGCAGGCTGTGGCGATGCTTGAACATGGTCCCCTCTCCGCGCAAGGCGTTGCCGCGTCGTTGTAGCAGAACTGTTTGCGCTGTTCCACGGGCAGTTGCGACGGGTGTGACCCGCATAGCCGTTATCATGGTCGGCCGTCCGCCCGATTCGAAGTGTCCCGATGATCGCGTTCCGCCATTTTGCCCTGCGCCGCGGCAGCCGCCTGCTGCTGTCCGACATCGACCTGGTGATCCAGGGCGGCTGGCGGCTGGGCGTGATCGGCCGCAACGGCTGCGGCAAGTCCAGCCTGTTCGCGGCCCTGCAAGGCCTGGTCGAGGCCGACGCCGGCAACATCGACCTACCGACGAAGCTGCGCCTGGCCTCGGTGGCGCAGGAGACGCCGGCGCTGCCCGATCCGGCGATCGACTACGTGCTGGGCGGCGACGTGGAACTCGCCACGGTGCTGCGCGACGAGGCCGATGCGCAGGCGCGCGGCGACAGTGAGGCCATGGCGCGTGCCCACCACCGTATCGAGGAATTGCACGGCTACGACGCCCGTGCCCGCGCCGGCCGCCTGCTGCACGGCCTGGGCTTCGCCCCGGAGACGCACGAACGTGCGGTGAAGGAATTCTCCGGCGGCTGGCGCGTGCGCCTGAACCTGGCGCGCGCGCTGATGGCACCGTCCGAGCTGCTGCTGCTCGACGAGCCCACCAACCATCTCGACCTCGACGCCGTGCTGTGGCTGGAGGAATGGCTGCGCCGCTACCAGGGCACCTTGCTGATCATCTCGCACGATCGCGAATTCCTCGACGGCGTGATCGACCACACCTTGCACCTGGTCGACGGCGGTGCGCGGCTCTACACCGGCAACTACAGCGCCTTCGAACGTCTGCGCGCGGAACAGTTGCGCCAGCAGCAGATTGCCCACGAGCGCGAGCAGGCCGAGCGCGCGCATTTGCAGAGCTTCATCGACCGTTTCAAGGCCAAGGCCAGCAAGGCCAAACAGGCGCAGTCGCGTATGAAGCGGCTGGAGAAAATGGCCGGCACCGAGGCGGTGCGTGCCGAGCGCGCGTTCCACTTCCAGTTCGCCAAGCCCGACCGCGTGCCCGATTCCATGCTGCAGCTGGAGGAGGTGACCGCCGGCTACCCGGCCGGTTCGCGCGAGGAGGGCGATGATCATCTGCCCGGCCACGACGTGGCCAGCCGCGAGGCTACGGTGATCCTGCGCGATGTGCGTTTCCGCCTCGAAGCCGGCGAGCGCATCGGCCTGCTCGGCCCCAACGGCGCGGGCAAATCCACCTTGGTCAAGACCTTGGTCGGCGAGCTGTCGCCGATGGGCGGCGAGCGCAAGGCGCACAAGGATCTCAGGATCGGCTACTTCGCCCAGCACACGGTGGAAAGCCTGCGCGAGGGCGCCAGCCCATTCGACCACTTGCAGGACAAGGCGCCGAACGCGGCCGCGCAGGTGCTGCGCGATTTCCTCGGTACCTGGAACTTCGCCGGCGACCGCGCCTTCGAATCGGTGGACGGTTTCTCGGGTGGCGAACGCGCACGGTTGGCGTTGGCGCTGATCGCCTGGGACAAGCCCAACCTGCTGCTGCTCGACGAGCCTACCAACCACCTCGATCTCGACATGCGCGAAGCGCTGGCCGACGCCTTGGCCGACTTCGACGGCGCGCTGGTGCTGGTGTCGCATGATCGCCACCTGCTCGGCATGGTCAGCGACAGCTTCTGGCGCGTGGCCGATGGCGTGGTGGAGCCGTTCGACGGCGACCTCGACGACTACGCGCGCTGGCTGCGCGCGCGTGGGGCGGCAAACAAGAAGGCCGCCAAGGCCGACACCAAGCCTGCCGCACCGGTCGAATCTCCCGAGGAGCGGCGTCGCGCCGCGGCCCAGTTGCGCGAGAACGAAAAGACCACGCGGCAGCGCGTGAAGAAGATCGAAGCGCGCGTGGCCACCATCGACGGCGAATTGACGGCGCTGGAGGTCAAGCTGGCCGATCCGGAAACTTACAACGGCCCCACCGCCGCGCTGATGAAGCTCAGCCAGCAGCAGGCCGAACTGCGCCGCGAGAAGGAAACGCTAGAAACGGAGTGGATGGCCTTGTATGAGTCGCTGGAAGCCTGAGTGCCCGCGTCGATGAGCACGCCCCCGGCAATGCTGTGGCTGCCCGCGCTGGACCGCTTCGGCCGGGCGCATCCGCTGCGGCGCCTGCTGGCGCAGGCGGACCGTCTCCACGATGACCCGCGCGGCCGCCTGGGCCACCTCGCCGAAGGCTTCCACAGTGGGGAGTCGTCGCTGCCCGCCGCCGCACTGGTCCGTGAATACCTTGCGGGCGACGCGGGCGACACGTCGTGGCTCAACGCTGACCCGGCTTGGGTGCAGCCGGACATGACCGGCGTACGCCTGCTCGCCTGTGGTGCGATGCCGCTGGCGATGGGTGAGGCCGAGGCCTTTGTACAGGCGTTGCAGCCGGCATTCGCCGAGGTCGGACTGCCGTTGGAGATCTCCGCGCCGGACCACTGGCAGCTGCGCCTGCCGCCGGACATGCGCGTGCCGGATTTCGCCACGCCCGAGCAGGCTCTGGGCGAAGACCTGTACCAGCATCTGCCGCAGGGCGCGGAAGGGCGTCCGTGGCGCGTGCTGCTCAACGAGGTGCAGGTGCTGTTGCATCAGCATCCCTTGAATGCCGAACGCCAGGCGCGCGGCCTGCCGCCGGTCAACAGCGTGTGGCTGTGGGGCGCGGGGCGCTTGCCCGCGCAGCTGCACAGTGCATTCGCGGGCGTGATTGGCGGCGATGAGCTGTTGCTCGCACTGGCGGCGCGTGCCGGCATTCCCTGCCAGTCGCGCACGCCGCAGGCCGTGGCGGCCACGCAGGCTGGCTGGCTGGTCGATCTGCAGGATCTGCCCGCCGACGAAGTCGAACGCGACTGGTGGCCGGCCGTGCAGGAGCTGGCGCGACGACAGACGTTGCAGTTTTCCTTTGCCAGCGGCGAACGCTGGTTGTGGCGGCCGTGGCATCGCTGGCGCTTCTGGCGTGGGGTACCACGTTGAGCGCGCTGGAACTGCGCCGGCGCGCGGCGCAAGGCGAGCCGTCAGGCTGGGATGCCGCGGTGCATCCGGTGCTGCAGAGAATCTACGCGGCACGTGGCGTGCTGCAACCGGCCGAAGTCGAGCACCGGCTGCAGCGCATGCTGTCGCCGCAGGCCCTGGGTGGTCTGGATGCCGCGACCGCGCTGCTGGCCGAGGCGATCCGCGACGACTGGGCCATCCTGGTTGCCGGCGACTACGACTGCGACGGCGCCACCGGTACCGCGGTCGCCGTGCGCGGCCTGCGCATGCTGGGTGCGAAACGGGTGAGCTATGCGGTGCCGAATCGCTTTGTGCACGGCTACGGGCTCACGCCCGCGCTGGTCGATTCGCTGCAGCCGCGCCCGCAGCTGATCGTCACCGTGGATAACGGCGTAGCCAGTGTGGCCGGTGTGGCGCGGGCGCAGGCGCTCGGCATGCGGGTCATCGTTACCGACCATCATTTGCCCGGCGAGCAGCTGCCGGCCTGCGATGCGATGGTGAACCCGAACCTCACGGGCGACGGTTTTCAGAGCAAGGCGCTGGCTGGCGTTGGCGTGATGTTCTACCTGTTGCTGGCGCTGCGCGCGACCTTGCGCGGGCAGGGCGCCTTCGCAAAGGGCGAACCCGATCTTTCGGTGCTGCTGGACCTTGTGTCGCTGGGCACTGTCGCCGATCTCGTGCCACTGGATTTCAACAACCGCGTGCTGGTGGAAGCGGGCCTGCGGCGCATTCGCAGCGGCAAGGCCTGTGCCGGCATCGCCGCGTTGGTCGAGTGCGGCAAGCGCAGCGCCGCCACGCTGTGTGCCAGCGATCTCGGCTATGCGGTAGGTCCGCGCCTGAATGCGGCAGGACGCCTGGAAGATATGCAACTGGGCGTGGAGTGCTTGCTCACCGACGATCTGGCGCAGGCGCGCCAGTACGCCGGCCAGCTCGACGGGATCAATCGCGAGCGCCGCGACCTGCAGGCCGCGATGGTGGCCGAGGCCGAGGCGATGACGTCCGGCCTGCAAGACATCGATGCGGTGGGCGTGGCGCTTTACGAGCCTTCCTGGCACGCCGGTGTGGTGGGGCTGGTGGCCTCCAAGCTGAAGGAGCGCCTGCACCGCCCGGTGATCTCTTTTGCACCAGCCAGCGAAGACGATACGGCGAACTTGCGCGGTTCAGGCCGCTCGATTCCCGGCTTCCACCTGCGCGATGCGCTGGCCATGATCGACGCGCGCCAGCCGGGGCTGATCGAGCGTTTCGGTGGCCACGCGATGGCGGCGGGGCTGAGCCTGCGCGCTGCCGACTTCCCGCGTTTCGCCACGGCGTTCGACGCCGTCGCACGCGAGCTGATTGCACCGGAGCGCTTGCAGGCTGCGCTCTACACCGACGGCGAGCTTCCCGCAGGCAGCTTGTCGCTCGATTTGGCGCGCCAACTGCGCGCCGCCGGCCCCTGGGGGCAGGCCTTTCCGGAACCGCTGTTCGACAACGTCTTCGAATGCGCGGGCTGGAAGCCGATGGGCGAGGGCCACTGGCGCCTCAACCTGCGCGATCCGCGTGATGGCAGCGTGCATGATGCGGTGATGTTCAACGTCGGCAGCGCCACACCGCCGACGCAATTGCGCGCGGCCTACGAGCTGGTCATCAACGACTGGCAGGGGCGCGAGAGCGTGCGACTGCTCCTGCGGCACATCGAGCACGCCACCGTTTGAAGGGTGAAGGGCCCGGCTTCGGCCGGGCCCTTCCATGTCGCGGCTGGAGGAACGTGCGCCAGCCGGGCTTCCCAACGCTACTGCCGGGTGGCCATGGACGAACCGCTGCGGCCCGTGCGCAGGTTGTGCCAGATCGACTTCATGCTCTTGCCGTCGTCCGAAAGCGTCATAGTGACGGTGCTCGTCGGCTTGCCGTCATGCATGTAGGTCTCGCGCATGCCGTTCTTGCCTACCTTGAGTACCGAGACGGTGGCATGGGTATTGGTGGTTTCATGCACCGGCACCGCCTTGCCACCCATCATTGCCGTGTAGGAATCACCGGTGCTGTCCTTGAAGTTCACGGTGTTGCCGTCGATCTTGTAGGTAAAGGTGAGGGCGTTGTCGGAGTAGTTGTCGATGTTCTTCAGTTTCCAGACGCCAGTCGTCAGGTTTGATCCAGGCATCGCCTTGCCCACCCGCTCGAATACCACCTTGCCCGTGACCGGGCTGCTGCCACTGGTGTCGGTGAATTCGTTGGTGACCGTACCGCCATCTGCGGAGGCGGTGAGCGTGCTGTCTCCCACCACCTTGCCGGCCTTCTTTTCGATCATGTGCAGCTTGTTGTTGTTTACGACCTCGACCGAGCTGGTGTCGTAGCCGATATGGCCGGCCGTCGGATGGTCCTTGCCGTCGGCCTTCACATTGACCGCCGGGTTGTCGCAGTCGCAGTGGAAGACGCCGTCTTTCAAGGTGACGGTGATTGGCTTGCCGGTGTCCTGAATCGAAGCCGGATCGGTTTTCCAGGTGCCGTCGAACGTGTTCTGCGCCAAGGCCGATGCAGGAGCAAACAGCGCGAGCACGAGGCCCGCGATCAGCAGACTTTTCATGACGAACCCCTCCCCAGAGCAGAGGCCTCCGCTTGATAGCGGCAGGCCTGCCGCCCGGAACCTCGCGCCGGGTTCTACGCGCGTCGCCGTTAAGCGTGCGTGTTCCCCTGGCCCGGCCTTTTAGGCGCGGCTTTCACGGCGAAAAGCTATGCTTCCGGCGTGGGCTGCCAGGCAATGGAGACGGCGTCATGCTCGAACAGATCGATGGATTGCCGCCGGGCGCGCTGGGCTTTCGCGCACATGGTCAGGTGACCGCGGCAGATTACGAGCAAGTACTGGTGCCAGACGTGGAGGCGGTGTTTGCGCTCAACCGCAAGCTGCGCATGTTGTTCGTGGTGGCGCCGGATTTCACCGGCTTCGACGCCGGTGCGATGTGGGACGACTTCATGCTCGGCATACGCCACATCAGCGGCTGGGATCGCGTGGCCCTGGTTACCGACGTGCCGTGGCTGCGCACCGCGACCAAGGCGACGCGTTTCCTGGTGCCGGCCGATTTCCGCCTGTTCGGGCTGGCCGAGCTGGAAGAGGCGGCACGCTGGATCGCCGAACCCGTGGACGGCTGAGCGAATGGATGGCCGAATGCGGTCATGCGAAATCATTACTTGCGCCGGCGCCCATCTTCTGTTTTAGTCGGCGCATGACCTTCACGACTGCCCCGTTCCCGAACGCCACCGCGCCTGCCGCGCGGAGCTTCGCTGCGGCCGTCAATAACAATCGCGCGAACAATAACGCCAATCGTTGGCGGGCCCGCGCGTAGCTGAAAGCAACACCACCAGACACGCGACCAAGGCCCGCCCAGTGCGGGCCTTGGTTTTTTTGTGTGCTTGATTTCTGTGCGGACCCGTCCGTGCAAAAGCAGAACCGGCCGTTGATGGCTGATTTGAGTCAACCAAGGCGCGTATCCATCCGCGCAGGGCAATCCCGGCCATCCATGGCCGACTTTCAAAAAGAGCTTTGTTTCCAACCCGCCGCATCAACCATACAAAGGCCAACCAGCATGTGTTCGATTTTCGGAATGTTCGACCTGCAGCCGGGCGACGATCTCGCCGCGCTGCGCCGGCAGGCACTGGAGCTGTCGCAGCGCCAGCGCCATCGCGGTCCCGATTGGAGTGGGGTGTTCGTGGATGCCGGCGTGATCCTGGTGCACGAGCGCTTGGCCATCGTCGATCCGGCTTCGGGCGCCCAGCCGTTGCGCTCGCGCGACGGCGCCCTGGCGCTGGCGGTGAACGGCGAGATCTATAACCACCGCGAGCTGCGCGAAGCCAGCGGCTACGACTTCACTACCGGCTCGGACTGCGAGGTGATCAACGCCTTGTACCGCGAACACGGCGTCGATTTCCTGCCCATGCTCAACGGCATCTTCGCTTTCGCACTATGGGACGGTGCGGCGCAGCGTTACCTGATCGCGCGCGACCCCATCGGCGTGTGCCCGCTGTATTGGGGTCACGACGTGCAGGGTCGCCTGTGTGTCGCCTCTGAGATGAAGGCGCTGGTCGGCATGTGCGCCGATGTCGCCGCGTTCCCGCCGGGCCAGGTCTACGACAGCGCTACCGGCGAGCTGCGCAGCTACTACGCCAAGCCGTGGCGCGACTACGCGGCGACGCAAGGCCATGCGCCGGCGCCGGGCGAGCTGCGCCACGCCTTCGAGCAGGCCGTGCACCGCCAGCTGATGACCGACGTGCCCTATGGCGTGCTGCTGTCGGGCGGCCTCGATTCCTCGCTGGTCGCGGCCTGCGCCGCCAAGTTCGCCCGCGAGCGCATCGAGGACGGCGACCGCAGCGAAGCCTGGTGGCCGCGCCTGCATTCCTTCGCGATCGGCCTGGAAGGCTCGCCCGACCTCGCCGCCGCGCAGGTCGCCGCCGACGCCCTGGGCACGGTGCATCACGGCTTCATCTACACCTTCTGGGAGGGCCTGGACGCCGTGCCCGAGGTGATCCGCTACCTGGAAACCTATGACGTCACCACTATCCGCGCCGCCACGCCGATGTACCTGCTGGCCCGCCGCATCAAGGCGATGGGCGTGAAGATGGTGCTGTCGGGCGAAGGCTCCGACGAACTCTTCGGCGGTTACCTGTACTTCCACAAGGCGCCCTCGGCGGAAGCCTTCCACGAGGAAACCGTGCGCAAGCTCGATGCGCTGCACAGCTACGACTGCCTGCGCGCGAACAAGGCGATGATGGCCTGGGGCGTGGAGGCGCGCGTGCCGTTCCTCGACCTCGAATTCATCGACGTGGCGATGGGCATGGACGCCGCACACAAGATGGCCGGCAACGGCAAGATCGAAAAGCATGTGCTGCGCGCGGCCTTCGAAGGCGCCTTGCCCAAGGAGATCCTGTGGCGGCAGAAGGAGCAGTTCAGCGACGGCGTGGGCTATGGCTGGATCGACGGCCTGAAGGCGCACGCCGAGCAGATGGTGAGCGACCGCGAATTCGCCGCGGCGGCCGCGCGCTTCCCGTTCAACACGCCAGCCACCAAGGAGGCGTATTTCTACCGGCGCATCTTCGAGCAGTTCTATCCGGGCGAGGCCTGCGCGGCCACCGTGCCGGGCGGCAAGTCCATCGCCTGTTCCTCGCCGGCGGCACTGGCCTGGGATCCGGCCTTCGCGGCGATGGCCGATCCGTCGGGACGGGCGGTGCGCGGGGTGCACCAGCAGGCGGTGGCCTGAGTCCACTCGCCCGCCCGCTCAGCGCTTGCGGGCCAGCGTAAGGCCGTCGCCGACCGGCAGCATGGACAGGTCGATGCGTTCGTCGTCGTGCAGGCGCTGGTTGAGCGCCTGCAGCGAACGGGTGTCGTCGTCCCGCGCCGGCTGCGCCACCGCGCCGCTCCACAGCACGTTGTCGATCGCGATCAGCCCGCCCGGACGCAGCAGCTGCAGGCAGCGCTCGTAGTAGTCGGCGTAGCCGGTCTTGTCGGCGTCGATGAAGGCGAAGTCATAGCGACCGGACGCGCCAGCAGCCAATTCCTCATCCAGTGTCTGCAGCGCCGGCGCCAACCGTAGCTCGATCTTGTGCGCCACGCCGGCGCGATTCCAATACGACCGGCCGATGCCGGTGTACTCGTCGCTGATGTCGCAGGCGAGGATGCGGCCGTCATCGGGAAGGGCGAGCGCCACCGACAAGGCGCTGTAGCCGGTGAACACCCCAATCTCGATGGTACGGCGCGCGCCGAGCAGCTTCACCAGCAAAGCCATGAACTGGCCTTGTTCCGGCGAGATCTGCATGCCGGCGCGGGGATGGTTGCGCGTCGCCTCGCGCAGGGCGATCTGTTCCGGATGCTCACGCAATGAATGGGCGAGCAGGTAGCCGTACAGCGTGTCGTCGAGGTTCAGGCTGCGGTTGGACATGGCGGCGCTCCGGCAAGCGATACCGAACGCCCATGGTACGCCGACAGCGGGCTTGGTCACCGCCTGGCGTCTGTCGCAGTGCGGCAATTTTGCTACCATGTCGGGCCATTCGCATGACATGCCAATCCATGATCGAGACCAATCCGATCCTCGCGCAGATCGCGGACCTCACGGCCCGCGTCGAGTCGCTTAGGGGGTATCTTTGACTACGCTACCAAGCGTGAGCGCCTCGAAGAAGTAAGCCGCGAGCTGGAAAGCCCCAACGTCTGGGACGATCCGCCGCGGGCGCAGGAACTGGGCCGCGAACGCGCGCGCCTGGATACCGTGGTCACCGGCATCGACGAACTCACCTCGGGCCTCTCCGACGCGAAAGAGCTCGTGGAGATGGCTGCCGCCGACGGCGACGAGGACACGGTCGCCTCGGTGACCGACGACGTCGCGAAGCTCGAAACCCGGGTCGGCAAGCTGGAATTCCAGCGCATGTTCTCCGGCAAGATGGATTCGGCGAATGCCTTCGTGGACATCCAGGCCGGCGCCGGCGGCACCGAGGCGCAGGACTGGGCCGAAATTCTGCTACGCATGTACCTGCGTTGGGCCGAATCGCGCGGCTGGAAGACCGAGCTGCTGGAGGTCTCCGGCGGCGAAGTGGCGGGCATCAAGTCGGCCACCTTCCGTGTCGAAGGCGACTACGCCTATGGCTGGCTGAAGACCGAAATCGGCGTGCACCGCCTGGTGCGCAAGAGCCCGTTCGATTCGGACAACCGTCGCCACACCAGCTTCACCAGCGTGTTCGTCTCGCCCGAAGTCGACGACGACATCGACATCGAGATCAATCCGGCCGACCTCAAGACCGACGTGTACCGCTCGTCCGGCGCCGGCGGCCAGCACGTCAACAAGACCGAGTCCGCGGTGCGCATCACCCACGTCCCGAGTGGCGTGGTGGTGGCCTGCCAGACCGAGCGCAGCCAGCACGCCAACCGCGACCGCGCGATGAAGATGCTGGCCGCCAAGCTGTACGAAATAGAGATCCAGAAGCGCAACGCCGAGAAGGACGCGCTGGAAGCGACCAAGTCCGATATCGGCTGGGGCAGCCAGATCCGCAACTACGTGCTCGACCAGAGCCGAATCAAGGATCTGCGCACCGGCGTGGAGCGCTCCGATACGCAGAAGGTGCTGGACGGCGACCTCGACGAATTCATCGAGGCCAGCCTGAAGTCCGGCCTGGATGCGGGCGCCAAGCGCGTCGATGCCTGATCGAGTTCCGTTCACCACTGACGAGGTAGCCAGCATGAATGCCAAGAAAACTTGCAGCATCCTGTTTGCCTGTGCCGCGCTGGCAGCATTCGGGGCGAGCGCGCAGAGCGCCGGCCAGGACATCAAGCAAGGCGCCAAGGACGTCGGCCACGGCGTCGCCAACGGTGCGCGCGCGGTGGGCCACGCCACCCGCGACGTCACCAAGAAGATCGGTCACGGCGCCAAGGACGCGGGCACCGGCATCGGCCATGGCGCGAAGAAGGCCGGTACTGCCGTTGGCCATGGCGCCAAGGATGCCGGCACCGCGATCGGCCACGGCGCGAAGGAAGGCTGGGACGCCACCAAGAACGCCACCAAGAAAGTATTCGGCAAGGGCAATTGACCTGCCTCCGACTTCAAACACCTTGTCCGTTCACCCTGAGCGTAGGCCTGCAGGGCCGGAGTCGAAGGGCCGCTCCGCTTGGCGCTTCGACTTCGCTTGACTATCGCAAGCTACGCTCAGCGCGAACGTGAAGTTTCGAGCCATCTCCAAAGAACCCAGCCACGGCCGGCATGAACGCATCGGCCACCACGGAAACCCCATGAGCGATACCAACGATATCCTGCCCGTCGACGAGAACAAGCTGATCGCCGAACGCCGCGAGAAACTCACGGCGCTGCGCGGGCAGGGCATCGCGTTCCCCAACGATTTCAAGGTGGACAGCTTCGTCGGCGACCTGCAGGACGAGTACGCCGACAAGGACAAGCACAGCGCCGAAGCGATCGAGGCGGCACAGCGCCGGGTGAAGGTGGCTGGCCGCATCGTGCTGAAGCGGGTGCAGGGCAAGGTCAGCTTCGCGCAGATCCAGGACATGACTGGTCGCATCCAGCTGTTCATCCACGCCGGCACCGTGGGCGACGCCTACGAGGCGTTCAAGGGCTGGGACATGGGCGACATCGTCGGCGCCGAAGGCGTGCTGATGCGCACCAAGACCGGCGAGCTGTCGGTGAAAGTGGATGCCCTGCGCCTGCTCACCAAGAGCCTGCGCCCGCTGCCAGACAAGCACCACGGCATGGCCGACGTGGAACAGCGCTACCGCCAGCGCTACGTCGACCTGATCGTGACCCAGGAAGCGCGCGACACCTTCCAGAAGCGCTCGCGCATCATCGGCTTCATCCGCCAGTGGCTGGAAGCCGCGCCGCGCCGCTTCATGGAAGTGGAAACGCCGATGATGCACGTCATCCCCGGCGGCGCCACGGCCAAGCCCTTCATCACCCACCACAACGCGTTGGACATGGATCTCTACCTGCGTGTGGCGCCGGAGCTGTACCTGAAGCGCCTGGTGGTCGGCGGTTTCGACCGCGTCTACGAGATCAACCGCAACTTCCGTAACGAGGGTGTGTCGACCCGGCACAACCCCGAGTTCACCATGCTGGAGCTGTACCAGGCCTACGCCACCTACAACGAGATCATGGACCTCACCGAGAACGTGATCCGCGAGGCGGCGCGCCAGGTGATCGGCACCACCGCCTTGATCTGGGAAGGCGCCGAAATCGACGTCGGCCCGGCCTTCCGACGCTGGACGATGGAAGACGCAGTACTGGAGCACAACCCCGAGATCAAGCGCGAGGAACTGCGCGACCGCGCGGCGATGGCTGCCCACGCGAAGCGCCTGGGCGCGCAGGTCAAGGATGGCTACGGCTGGGGCAAGCTGCTGCTGGAGATCTTCGAGAAGACGGTGGAGCACACCTTGATCCAGCCCACCTTCATCACCCAGCACCCGGTCGAGGTCTCGCCGCTGGCGCGCGAGAACGACAGCGACCAGGGCATCACCGACCGCTTCGAGCTGTTCGTCAACGGCAAGGAGCTCGCGAACGGCTTCTCCGAGTTGAACGACCCGGAAGACCAGGCCGCGCGCTTCAAGGCCCAGGTGGAAGCCAAGGACGCCGGCGACGACGAGGCCATGCACTTCGACGCCGACTACATCCGCGCGCTGGAAGTGGGCCTGCCGCCCACCGGCGGCCTCGGCATCGGCATCGACCGCCTGGTGATGCTGCTCACCGATTCCGCCTCGATCCGCGACGTGCTGCTGTTCCCGTACATGCGACCCGAAGCCTGAGCCTGTTCGCTGAGCCGTGACACGACAAGGCCCGCAATCGCGGGCCTTGTGCGTTTCAGGCGGTCAGGCGCCGGATGTGTTGCCGTAGCATGACTGGCGGCACAGTCGGGTAAAATTGCGGATTCGAATGCAACGGAGCCTTGCCCATGTGGTTTGCGATCATCGCCCAGGATCACCCCGGTACGCTGGACAAGCGCCTTGCCGCCCGCGCTGAACACCTGGAGCGACTGAACAAGATGCAGGAGGACGGACGCCTGCTGCTGGCCGGCCCGTTCCCGGCGATCGAGTCGGAGAATCCCGGCCCGGCCGGCTTCACCGGCAGCCTGATCATCGCCGAGTTCGACACGCTGGCCCATGCGCAGCGCTGGGCCGAGGCCGATCCCTATATGGCCGCCGGTGTCTACGCCGAGGTCAGCGTCAAGCCGTTCCGCAAGACCCTGCCGTGAGCGAGGCGATGGTCGAGCAGATACGCGCGCGCCTCGCCGCCGCGTTTTCGCCCAGCGCGCTGGATGTGGTGGACGAAGGCCATCTGCATGCCGGCCATGCGGGAGAGGGCAAGGGCCACTTCCACGTGCGTATCGTCAGCCCGGCGTTCGCTGGCGTGCTGCCGATCAAGCGCCACCGGATGATCTACGCCGTGCTCGACGACCTGATGCATCATGGCATTCATGCCTTGTCGATAGACGCAAGGTAAAATTCCACTTATAACAACCTATTGCAATGCATACTTGCAGTGAAATATCACGCAAGAATGCATTGCGGCACCGTCCCGTGTTTGGCACAGTGCCCTATCACCCGGTCGTCCGGGCTTTTCCTGCTTTCCCAGCGATGACCGCATGCGCCTGACCACGATCAAACTCGCCGGCTTCAAATCCTTCGTCGACCCGACCACCTTGCATCTGCCGGCCAACATGACCGGCGTGGTGGGACCGAACGGCTGCGGCAAGTCCAACATCATCGACGCGATCCGCTGGGTGATGGGCGAGAGCGCGGCCAGCCGCCTGCGCGGCGACTCGCTCACCGACGTGATCTTCTCCGGTTCCACCTCGCGCAAGCCGGTGGGGCAGGCCACGGTGGAACTGATCTTCGACAACGCCGACGGCACGGTGCAGGGCGAGTACGGCCAGTACGCCGAGATCTCGGTGAAGCGCCAGGTGACGCGCGACGGTCAATCCTTCTATTTCCTCAACGGTGCACGCTGCCGCCGCCGCGACATCACCGACTTGTTCCTCGGCACCGGCCTTGGCCCGCGCAGCTACTCGATCATCGAGCAGGGCATGATCTCGCAGATCATCGAGGCGCATCCCGAGGAGCTGCGCACGCATCTGGAAGAGGCCGCCGGCATCTCCAAGTACAAGGAGCGCCGCAAGGAAACCGAGAGCCGCATCAAGTCCACCCGCGAGAACCTCGACCGCGTGAAGGACGTGCGCGACGAGGTGGACAAGCAGCTCGAACACCTGAACCGCCAGGCCCGCGCCGCCGAGCGCTGGAAGGCCTACAAGGAAGAACAGACCCGCAAGGAGGCCGAGCTGCGCGCACTGGAATACCGCGCGCTGAAGGGCCAGCACGACGGCGAGGGGGCAGGGCTGTCCGCCGCCGAGATCGAGATCGAGAAGCAACTGGCCGGGCAGCGCGAGATCGAAGCGCAGATCGAAGTCATGCGCGAGCGCCACACCGAGGCTGGCGAGCATCTGAATTCGGTGCAGGCCGAGGTCTACAAGGTCGGTGCCGAAATCGCCCGCGTCGAACAACAGGTGCGCCACAACCGCGAAACCGCCGAGCGCCTGCAGCGCGCCCAGGGCGACGCCGAGCGAGAACACACGGAACTGGCCGAACACATCGCCGGTGACCGCAGCCAGGTCGAAACGCTGCGCATGGCGCTGGCCGAGGGCGAACCCAAGCTCGAAGCCCTACAACAGATGCAGGACGACACCGCCGAGGCCCAGCGCGGCGCCGAAACGAAACTCGCCGACTGGCAGCAACGCTGGGACACGCATACCCGCACTGCCGGCGAATCCAACCGCGCCGCCGAAGTGGAGCGCACCAAGCTCAACTACCTCGACCGCCAGGCGATCGACCTTGCCAGGCGCCGCGAAGCGCTGGAAGCCGAGCAGAAGGCCACCGACTTCGCCGCGCTGGACGCCGCCGCCGAGCAGATGCATCTGGAACACGATACCCAGCGCGAGAAGGTGGAGTCGCTGGGCGGCCTGCTCGACCAGCACAAGGGCAGCCACGAGAAGCTGCTGGACGAGGAGCGCCAACTGCAGTCGGCGCTGAACGAAGCGCGCTCGCAGCTGCAGACCGCACGCGGCCGGCAATCCTCGCTGGAGGCCTTGCAGCATGCCGCGCTGGGCCAGGAGGAAAACGCAGCCAGCCAATGGTTGTCGCGCCTTGGCCTCGACAAATCGCCGCGCCTGGGCGAGAAGCTGCAAGTGGAAGCCGGCTGGGAAACCGCGGTGGAAACCGTGCTGTCCGGCTTCATCGACAGTGTGCTGGTGGACGGCGCACACACGCTGGCCGCCGAGTTCGGCGGGCTGGAGAACGCCGACGTCGCCTTGCTCGATGCCGCCGAGGGCGGCGCCAACACCGCCGGCACCCTGGCTGCGCACGTGCGCGGCCCGGCGGCGGCCATCGCCGTGCTCGGCCACGTACTCGTCGCCGAGTCGCTGGACGAGGCGCACCAGCGCGTGACCGGGCTGTCGGCGCTGGCGCCCTACCAGTCGGTGATCACCCGCGGTGGCGAGTGGCTGGGTCCGGGCTGGGCCCGTGTGCGCCGCGCCCAGGGCAATCAGGTTGGCGTGCTGGCGCGCGAGCGCGAGATCCGCACGCTGGCCGAGCAGGTCGCCGCGCTGGAAGCACGCATCGAGGAATGCACGTCGCAGCTCGACGAACTGCGCACGCGCAAGTTCGAGGCCGAGCGCGCCCGCGACGACACCCAGCGCGAGCTGTACAACGCGCACCGTCGCGCGTCCGAGCTGGCTGGCCAGCTGCAGAGCCACCGCGGCAAGCTGGAAACCGCGCGCGCCCGCGGCGAAAAGGTCGCCGGCGAACTGGCCACGCTGATCGAGCAGCTCGACGAATTGCAGACGCAGACGCGCGAGGCTCGCGCGCGGCTGGACGAATCGGTCGGCCACATGGGCGACCTCGAGGACCAGCGCCGCGAGCTGGAGAACGAGCGCCGCGCACTGCTGGAAACCCGCGAGGAAGCGCGCATGAACGCGCGCGAGGCCGCCGACCAGGCGCACGCGCTGGCGCTGTCGCTGGAATCCAAGCGTTCCTCGCTGGCCTCGCTGGAACAATCGCTGGCACGCATGGAGAACCAGCTGCGCCAGATCGAGGCACGCCGCGGCGAGATCGCCGAACAGCTCGCCGCCGGCTCCGACCCCATCGCCGAACTCGAAGCCGAACGGCAGACCTATCTCGACCAGCGCCTGCTGGTGGACAAACAACTGGTGGAAGCGCGCCGGGCGCTGGAGGAATGCGATATCGCTTTCCGCCAGCTGGAACAGCGTCGCCATCTCGCCGAACAGAGCCTGGCCGGCCTGCGCGAAAGCCTGTCCGAGAAGCGTCTCGCCGCGCAGGCGCTGCAGCTGCGCGCCGAGCAGTTGGCCGAGGCGATCGCCGCCTCCGGACTTGAGCTGGAAACCCTGCTCGCGGAGCTGGCCGAGGATGTCGATGCGACGCAATGGAAGCAGCAGCTGGTCGAACTCGGCCAGAAGATCGCACGGCTGGAACCGGTGAACCTTGCCGCGATCCAGGAGCACGCCGAGCAGAGCGAGCGCAAGACCTACCTAGACAATCAGCTCAACGACCTCACCAGCGCGATGGAAACGCTGGAAGGTGCGATCAAGAAGATCGATCGCGAGACACGCGCGCGCTTCAAGGAAACCTTCGACAAGGTCAACGCCGGCGTGCAGGAACTGTTCCCGCGCCTGTTCGGCGGCGGCCATGCCTACCTCGAACTCACCGGCGACGACTTGCTCGACACCGGCGTGGCGATCATGGCGCGCCCGCCCGGCAAGCGTCCGTCCAACATCTCGCTGCTGTCCGGCGGCGAAAAGGCGCTCACCGCGGTGGCGCTGGTGTTCGCCATCTTCAATCTGAACCCTGCGCCGTTCTGCCTGCTCGACGAGGTGGACGCGCCGCTGGACGAAGCCAACGTGGGCCGCTTCTCCGCCATGGTGCGCGAGATGAGCGAGCGGGTGCAGTTCATCTTCATCAGCCACAACAAGGCCACCATGGAAGCCGCCAGCCAGCTGTGCGGCGTGACCATGCGCGAACCCGGCGTGTCGCGTCTGGTGCAGGTGGATCTGGCCGAAGCAGCTAAACTGGCGGGGACTGCCTGAGGCAGCTCCGCCTTCGCATGAACTGAGGAACGGTCCGGCTTCGCCGGACTCACGGATTCGGAAGTTGCCCACAGGCGCTGCCCGAGCTACACGAGGAACCGATGATGACGCTGCAACCCGTGCTTGCCCTTGCCTGGAATCCGGCGGTCGGCATACCGCTGCTGATCGTCGGCGTGGTCGTGCTCGCGCTGATCTGGCTGTTCGGCCAGCCGAAGAAGGAACAGGGTAGGCGACGCATGCCGACCGGGCACGGGCAGGGCGCGCAGGGCGGCGAGCGCCGCGAGCCCACGCTGGGCGAAGCTGGCGACGCGGACGGGCTGTCTTTCAGCGCCACCGATCACGCACTGGCTGACGAGCCGCCGCCACAGCAGGGCGAACTGGATGTCGGCCTGCGTGAAGAACTGGAACGCCTCGGCGCCACGCTGGCCGGCGAACGCAAGCCGGCCGAGTCGCGCAGCAAGCTGGCCGGGCAGGCCGCCTCGATCGTCGACGCGCTGCGCGCGCCGTCGTCGGCCGCGCCCGCACCGCTTGCGGCACCGGCTGCGCCGACGCCTGGCTCCGCCGCACCGGCGCCAGCGCCGCAGGCATCCCGCATGCCGCCGCGTTCCGATCTCGGCCGGCGTCCGCCGCAGGTCGCGGTGGAACGCATCGTCACCTTGTTCGTGATGGCGCGCGAAGGCAGCCACTTCAACGGCTCCGACCTGATCGTGGCCGCCGAGAAGGCGGGCCTCGAATTCGGCGACATGGGCATCTACCACCGCCTCGTCGACGGCAAGCGCGAGCTCGGCCCCATCTTCAGCGTTGCCAACATGCTCAAGCCCGGCAGCTTCGACCTGGCCCGGCTCGACGCGCTGCGTACGCCGGGCCTCAGCTTTTTCATGACACTGCCCGCGCCGATGCCTGCGCTCGATGCCTGGGACACCATGCTGCCTACTGCACAGCGCATGGCCGAACTCCTGGACGGCCAGGTGCTGGACGAAGAACGCAACGCCCTCGGCCGCCAGCGCATCGCGCATATCCGCGACGAACTGCGCGGCTGGGACCGCGACCACGAAGGCGAGGAAATCCACTTCGGGCGCTGAGTCCGTACCCGGGCAAGCCAGCGCTGATTGGCGCTGGCCTCGTCGATGAATCTCGACGGGGCAATCAGCGGTTGTGCCGGGTCCGGGCCAATCGTTGTTCGCGGGGCGGGGCTGCGGCTGAGGCTCTCGAGATGGTGTGTCGGCGTCGCTGACGGTTTGGAAAGAAGCTATGGCGTCGTCGGCGACGACGAGGACGAGGACGAGGACGAGGACGATCCTGACAAGCCGCGGCCACCGAAAGTGGCGGCGCCTCGCAGCCGCCGCCAGGCCAGCAGTCCCGCGCCAAGTGCGAGAGCGAAGATCCCGCAGAGCCACGGGAAGGCATTGCCGATCCGCGTATAGAGCGTGGGCCCGGATCCCAGCGGCAGGTCGGCGACGATCATGGTCAGGCCCGTAGGCGCATCCTGCTTGAGGGCGATCAGACGCCCCTGCGCGTCGCTGGCGAACACCAGGCCGTCATTGGCAGCCCGCACGATCGAGAACCCGCCTTCGACGCCGCGCATCACGGACATGATTCCGTGCTGCCAGCCATCGATGCCCATGTCGCCCGCGGGTACGCCCATCAGGCGGATGCCCTTGGCGGCATCGGCGCGGATGGTGTCGGGGAAATCCATGTCCTTGCAGATCTCCTCGGCACGCCCGTCGCCCAACCAGCCCGAGACATGACCCGGCGTGAGATCGTGCTCGAGGCCCGGCACCGGATGGCGTTTGTCGTAGCGCTGAGTCCTGCCATCGGGCGTGATCGCAAGCGCGAAGTCGGCGGCCGGCGCCACGGCGTGGAAGCCGGCAATGATCTGCACGCCTGTATCCCTGGCGGCAGCAACGAGCCGCGCAACGATCGCGCTCTGTCCGGCAGGAGTCGATACCATGCCGCCTTCCGGCGTAACCACGAATCTGGCGCCTTCCCGGGCAGCCGCGCGGATTTCGCGCGCATAGGTTTCGGCCACCGCGACAGCGGCGGGCACGGTCTTCGCCCGCCAGGCGTCCGATACCGCCGCCTCATCGACGATTCCCGCCACCCGCACCACGTCGGGCTGCGGGCGTGCGAGCCGCACGATACCGAACACCAGGTTGGCCGCACAGATCGCCAGCCCGAGGCCGACTGCGGCCGTGTTCCGTTTGAGCCGCAACGCCATGGCGAGGGTATTCGCAAAAAGGCAGATCAGGAACGTAACGACATACATCCCCAAGAGCGATGCACCCTGGATCAGGACGGGCGCTGACATCGTGCTGTAAGCGAGCGATCCGTAGGTGCCGTTCGGCGACTGCAGTTCAATCAGGAACTCGAAGGCTGTCCAGCAAGCCGGAAACGCAAACAGTGTGAGGAGGGGCGATGCCCGGCGCTGCACGAAGCGCGCAAACCACACCGCGACGCAAAACAGCCCGATATCGACCGTCAGCACCGACGCAAGGACAAGCGGTGGTATGAGGTGAAGGTAGGGGGATTGCAACATATAGCCTGCGCCGCCGAGTAGCGCGATCGCGCTCGCCCCGATTACTTGCCACGTGCGCGTATGGCCGTAGGCGAGCCACAACAGCGGCACGGGCGCGAGCCATATCAGGGCCCAGACATGGTCGTATCCCTGTGAGAGATAAAACATGATGCCGCTCAACACGGCTGCAAGCAGGGTGATCATTCGTTTTTCCCGGACGGTTTGAGGGAATCGAGGAACTGGCGCCGCGCCGCGCGATACAACGCCTTTAACTGTTCGTCGCTCGCGAAACGCCTGGCCCGTTGCATCGACACGAATCCCTGTCCGTAGGCCGCGAGCGCCATGGCGATCCCGAGTGTGGGCTCGTCGCGGAACCGACCATCCGCCTTCGCCTGATCGATGCGCGCCATCGCGAGCGCTATCGCCGGCGAGCGGCCCGCGGCGAAATCATCGGGGAACTGGCGCGCCGCGGGCGCAGGCAGGAAGAACGCCGCGTCGAACCGGTGCGGCTGTGTAAGCGCAAAATCGAGATAGGCCTCCGTGAGCGCCTCCAGCCACTCCACCGGGTCCTGGCTGCGGATGCCGCGAACGATCGCCTCCCACGCAGAGATACCGTCCTGCATGAGGGCGTTGATCAGCTCGTCCTTGTTCTTGAAATGGCGGTAGAGCGCCATCGGCGAGAGGCCCGCTTGCTGGGCGACCCTGCGGATCGTCAGCCCCTCGAAGCCCACCGATTCGAGCACGGCTTTCGCGGCCGAGAGTATGCGGTCCTTGGTCATGCGTACACAGTACACGTGAGAGTACTAAGTACACAAGTGGGTCTCGCGGCCCAGGGACCGACTGTGGCCGAAACCCGGAACAGGACAACAGGCCGCCTATCAGGCGGGGCAGGTGGCGAACTCTGGAAGCGGCGGTAGCTCGATGGCCACACCGACCCGCGCACACGGTCAATGTTGGGCAGGGTGATTCAGGGTTGGCTATCGGGGGTAGCTAAACGGCGACGCTCCGTTATGTGTCTTAAGACGCATACGGTGCATCACACCAAATTCTTGACTGAATGCGCACCCGTGGTGGCGCCTGCTCGAACACGTGCCGATTCCACGCCGGACGCGTCGCGGCATGGCTGGGCTCCGTTGAGCTATCGCCCGCACCGCGGGCGTGCACGCATGCTGTTCGATGACGCTACAGCGTGTTCGAGCGCACAATCGCCGCCGCCGCGTAACCGCCGGTCAACCTGCACGGAAGTTTCGTTATCGTCGATTGAACGTCCCGCCGGCTCAGTCTGCACGGTGTGTCTTCCACCATTCGAAGATGGCCTCAGCCAGGGACGCTACACGCGTGAAGGCAGACGCTGGGTTGGTCAGCTCTTCGCCGATCCCTTCGAACACGTCGAGTTGGTAATACTGAGCCAGGGTTCGCCCGCTTTCGCTCAGGCTGCTGAAGGTGACGAAGCCATGGTAGATGAAGGCGTGTCCGTGCCCGCCATGGCTGGCCGACAAGTCGATGCGGGTGAGCGCCGCC
Organism: Dyella agri; assembly: GCF_044904705.1. Classification (NCBI taxonomy): domain Bacteria; kingdom Pseudomonadati; phylum Pseudomonadota; class Gammaproteobacteria; order Lysobacterales; family Rhodanobacteraceae; genus Dyella; species Dyella agri. The sequence goes on along the minus strand of NZ_JADIKL010000012.1, from coordinate 42,511 downwards.
TGGCGCACCAGTGGCAGCGAGATCGCGCTGGTGTGGCATTTCAGCTCCAGACCAACCAGGTGCGGCAAGCTGGCAGCGCCTGCCACCCAGGCTTCGCGGTCTTGCTTGTGCAGCAAGCAGATGTCCAGTTCGTGATCTACCTGGCTGGCACCGGTGAACTGCAGCGAATTGTGCAGCTCGAAGGCGGTGCCGTCCGGCGTTTCGAGCATGAGGAAACCTGGCGCCTGGCCGCCTTTGCGCCGCAGCTTGGCTGGCGATCCGCGAAACACGATACGCTCGCCTCGCCGTACCGGCTGGTAGCTGCCCGTATACCAGGCGGCCCGGCCCTGCAGCAGCTCGCTGAGGTCCGCACCCAGTGCCAGCAGGATCCAGGCTTCATATACCTTGCCCTTGTCGTTCAGCGTTGCGTCGTCAACGCCGGCATCGGCGAATCGATCGGCTGCATCCCCGATGGCGGCGGTGGCTGCACGGATGACCTCGTCCAGATCGTTTCTAGGCATATATGTCGCCGAAAACCAGCTCGCGCTCCAGACCGCCAGGCGAGGGGTTGCTTGGCGTGCCTTCGGTAGGTGTCGAAGTGGGTGGGCCGAAAGCGTTGCGGATATCCCGTAATGCCTCTTCGAGAATCAGCAAGGCCTTTTCCACGCTTGCTCGCTCGGTGACCAGCACCGCGGGGCTTAGTGGAAGCGTATGCCCGTCTTCGTCTGGCGTGCCAGCATCGAACCGCAGCAGCATGTTGTCTTCGGGACCGATGCCGAGAATCTGGGGAGCGAGTCGATCCAGGATGTCGAAATGCGCTCGAAGCGGGAGTACGATCATCGACTCCAGCAGGTCGGTCGTCATAAGCACTGCTTCGGGGGAATTACCCTTCAGATCGGTCAGCCTTACGCGGCTTCGGATATCCGCTGCGGTATCTGGGAAACGCTTGCCGATGGCGTCCACGAGCAACCTGGAATACGTCCCCTTGTCCATGGCTGAACGACCCTGATTGAGGAGATATCGCCGACGATACCACCACCACCCGACCTGTCAGGCGATGGCGTCCTAAATGGTGGATACGGGTGCATGACGGCAAAAGCGCGCGGCCAAAGGCCAGTCTGCTCAAGCGGTGTTTGGGGACCGAACGCCACGGCGTTTCAGGTAGGCGCTAGCCAGCCGCGCGATGCGTAGAGCTTTAGGGGGGCGTAATGCCGAAAAATATTGTCATTTGCTGTGACGGCACCGGCAATCAGATTGATAACACCATTTCGAACGTGCTCAAGCTGTACCGAATTCTCGAAAAGGGCGATCGTCAACGCGTTTATTACAGTCCGGGCATAGGGACCATTGGCCAGCAGAACGCTTGGCAACGCTTCAAGCAAAAGGCACGAGGTGTATTTGGTCTAGTAACTGGCTATGGGCTCGATGACGATGTACTGGGCGCCTACCGCTTCTTGAGCCAAACCTACGAGAAGGGCGACAAAGTCTGGCTCTTCGGGTTCAGCCGCGGCGCCTACACGGTTCGCGTTCTCGCGGCTTTTCTCCATGTGATAGGTCTTCTGCGGCCTGATCAACTCAATCTGGCCGGATACGCTCTGACGGCTTTCAAGAAATCGAGCGCCGACAGCCACCGCGCAAGTCCTGGAAAATCCGAGAGCGACAAGATTGGAACTGGCAACGAAGGCCTAAGTACAGAACTTGAGGATGCTTGGCATTTCAGCCGTGTCGCTGGTGGCAAGACGATTCGTATCGAGTTTGTGGGAGTATGGGATACCGTTGCTTCAGTCATCATTCCCCGCAAGGACACGTTTCTGCCTGACCTGCAAACACTGCGCTTCACGCGGACGAATTCAAGCGTCAAGACTTTCCGACATGCGATGGCGATTGATGAGCGCAGGAGAATGTTTCGATTGAATGCCTGGAAGGAGGGGCAACCCTATCGACCGGTCCCCTTTATTCCTGCTTCGGAAATTCCTCAAGATATCCTTCAGGTTTGGTTCGCAGGCGTCCACGCCGATGTTGGCGGAGGCTATCCCGAGTCCGAAAGTGGCCTTTCAAAGTATCCACTTCTTTGGATGATCGAAGAGGCCCATGCCAAAGGCCTTCTTATCCATCGTGCGATGGTGAATCATCTCGTTCTTGGCCGCCCAAGGAAGGGCAGCAACCATACATATGTGGAGCCAGATGCAGCGGCAAAACTACACGTGTCGATGACTGCCGGATGGAAGCCCCTCGAATGGTTACCCAAGAAGTCCAAGTGGCGGGAGTGGAAGCAGCGCCGTTCGGTGCTCGGATGGTACTTGCCGTGCGCTGAGCCGCGCGTCATCCCGGAAGGAGCATTCATCCATCGAACCGTATTTGAGCGGATCGAGCGACTACCGGACTATCGACCGGTGAATCTGCCATCCGAGTACCAGGTGGCTCAGTGACCCGAGATAGAGGCGCCGGAGGAGTAGGGGACAGCTACATCCCAAGAAGGCTCCGTGAGGGCGGCCGAGCCCTATCGACATGTCTTTTGTAGTATGCGGAGTGGGTCGTCTGATTCCTTTCCAAGGGGGAGACCATGTCCAAAGGATTCTCGGCAGAAGCGTTGGCAGGACCCATTCGCGATCGACGCCTTCAAGCGATGGACGACGTCACCGCCGCCGGTCTGATCATTGGGGAAAGTCACGACAATCCGCATGGGCGCGGACTGGCGGCCAATTTGATCGCGGCCGGACGAGTGGATGACTTGTTCCTGGAGATCGCCGACATGCCCATTGCCACGGCATTTGACTCGCATCCGCCAGCCGGGGGCCACGCGACCTTGGGCGCGTGGTTGAACAGTCTGGCCGGTACCGACATCCGTACGAACGCACACTGGGCCCGATTCAAGGAAGAGTGGAGCTTGGCCCTCTTTCGGTACGACCGTCACGAGCAACGTCCCGAAGGGAATCCAGCCACCATGGTGCGGTTGATCGAAATGGCGGTGCAACGCGGTGTGCGCGTGCACCTGGTCGATGACGAATGCACCCTCCAGGGGCGGGGGAACCAGATGGCCGTGCGCAACAGGACCATGGCCCAAAACATCACAGCGGCGACCGCCGGGAATCCCTCACGCTCGCGCTGTCTGTTTCTCGTAGGTGCCGATCACCTTGCTAGTCCTCAATTGACCGGTTTGAACATGCGCGTGATGAAGGACCTCGAGCGCCCGTCGTAGCGCTTACTGCCGTACGTTCTCACTGCGTAAGGTTCTGTGCGCTGGAACTATGTTGATTGCCGGTTCGCGCAACCGCGGGGTGTGTAGCTGCTACATCATGGTGATTAACGACCGTTATCGTGGGTAGTCATCCAACGGTCCCACGGGGGATCGCCGGCGAACTCCTGTTGCAGGAACTCCGTGAACGTGTGGACCTTCGCGGACACGAATCGACGCGTCGGGTAGATGATCAGGGCGTCGGTATGCGGCGGTCGCCATTTCGGCAGCAGCGACACCAGGTCGCCGCGCGCCAGATCGTCGCCGACGATGAAGGTGGGCAGCATGACGATTCCTTGTCCTGCCAGCGCAGCACTGCGCAGCAGGTCACCGCTGTCGGCACGGAAGTCTCCGTGAACGCGAATGGTGACGACGCCGTCCGCGCCTTCGAGCGGCCAGCGACCCTCGAACCCTCCGCTCGGCAGTGTCAGGCAGTTGTGTTCCGCCAGCTCCTGCGGCGTGCGTGGCGTGCCGTGGCGTTTGAGATAACCGGGAGCCGCGCAAACCGCCAGCCGCACCACCGTCAGCGGACGTGCCACATAGGTGGGCGGAATCTCCAGCGATAGGCGCAGGGCGAGATCGAAGCCTTCCTCGATCAGGTCGACGCGACGATCCGTGGCATGCACTTCGAGTTCCACCTCCGGGTACTTCGTGCGGTAGCGGGGAAACAGGTCGGCCAGATGGCGAACGCCGAACGAGAGCGGCACGCTGATGCGCAGCCGCCCCCGAGGTGTCGTCGTGGCCGAACCGACCTCGGCTTCCGCTTCCTGCAGATCGGTCAGCAATTGCGTAGCGCGTTCGATGAAGCGGTGGCCGGCATCCGTCAGGTGAAGCCGGCGCGTCGTTCGTTGCAGCAGGCGCGTGCCGAGGTGCTCTTCGAGCTCGGCGATCAGCCGTGACACCGAGGTGGTCGACATGCCGAGCTTCTCCGCGCCGCGCACGAAGCTGCCGGCTTCGACCACTTTCGAGAATGCCTGCATCGAGAGGAATCGGTCCATTGGATTGTCCTGTATGACGGGATAAATATTGCCATGAAGAGCTATTTATCCGCCAATCCGGGATGCTTAGCATGTCTCCACCGTTTCACCCACCCACTGGAGATCGCCATGAACGCTTCCACCTTTGCTTCCGCGAAGACCGACACGAAATTTGTTCCCACGAAAACCGACACGAGCACCACGTCCTCCCGCGTCACGCTGCGCGATACCGCCGAACTCGGCGGCCGCATCCTTCTGTCATCGTTGTTCGTGCTCTCTGGCCTGAGCAAGATCGGCGCCTACACCGCCACCATGGCCTACATGTCCGCCATGGGCGTTCCCGGCGCTTTGCTTCCGGTGGTGATTGCCACCGAGCTGCTCGGCGGCCTGGCCATCGCCTTCGGCTGGAAGACGCGGGTAGTGGCGTTCCTGCTCGCCGGTTTTACCTTGCTGACGGCACTCACGTTCCATACCCACCTGGCCGATCAGATCCAGATGATCATGTTCATGAAGAACGTGTCGATAACCGGCGCCTTCCTGCTGCTGACGGTCAATGGCGCAGGCCGGCTCAGCCTCGACGGCAAGTCACGCTGATACCTCACACCCATTCCATCATCAGTCCATCGGGAGACATCTCATGAGCTACGCCATCATCGGGTCGGGCGCCATCGGCGGCGCCCTCGCCAAGCAGTTCGCCCGCAGCAAGATCAAGGCCGTGATTGCCAATCGTCGTGGACCGGCCTCGCTGAAGGATGCTGTGCAAGCCTTCGCTCCTGCCGTAAGCACTACAGAAATCACCGATGCACTGAATGCAGACGTGATCATCCTCGCCGTCCCGTTCGGGGCGACGGAGGAGGTCGCCAAGTTGCGCAGTGACTGGACCGGCAAGATCGTGGTGGATGCCACCAACGCGATCGAGTTTCCTGCCTTCAAGCCGCTGGATCTGGGTGGGCGTCCCTCCAGCCAGGTCGTGGCGTCGCAGTTCAAGGGTGCCAAGGTCGTCAAGGCGTTCAACACGCTGCCGGCGGCGGTGCTCGCGGATGAGCCGCGCCGCAGCGACGGCCATCGCACGATCTTCGTTTCCGGCGACCACGCCGATGCCAACGAGCAGGTCGCCTCGCTCGCCACCTTGCTGGGCTTCAGTCCCATCACCCTGGGCCGTCTTGCAGAAGGCGGTTTGCTGCAACAGTTCGGTGGCCCGCTGACGATGCACAGCCTGATCCATCAGCAGGCCTGAGTCATGAGCAGCTCAACGCAAACCCATGAAGGACGGACCGCACTGGTGACCGGCGCGGGGCAGGGCATCGGTCAAGCGATCGCCATGGCACTGGCAAAACGCGGGGCGCGAGTGATCGCGACCGATCTCACGCCCCCCAACGCCACCGTCGGAAAAATCGGTTCGAACGCATTCGCGCTGCAGCTCGACGTCACGCAGGAAGAGGATTGGCGTTCGGTATTTCTGCAGAGCCGTGAGATCGGCGACGTCGATATCGTCGTGAACAACGCGGGCTATTTCCCCAATCGGCTGATCGACGAGCTGGACCTGCCGACGTGGCGAAGGACGATGGCCACGAACCTGGACTCGCACTTCCTCAGCGCGAAGTATTTCCTGCCGGCGATGAGGAAGAAGAAGTGGGGCCGCTTTGTCGGCATCTCGTCGAACATGGTGGGTCTGGCCATACCCGGCATGAGCCATTACATCGCGTCGAAAATGGCGATCATCGGATTCATGCGGGGGCTGGCCAACGATGTCGCCAGCGATGGCATCACCGCGAACGCGCTATTGCCCGGCCTGATCAATACGCTGGCGACCGCAGCGCAATCGGATGAGCAGAAGCGCTCGACCTGGGAGCAGCAGGCGATCAAGCGACTGGGCGAGCCCGAAGACATCACCGGCGCGGTGCTGTTCCTGACCAGCGACGATGCGGCCTTCATGACCGGGCAGGCCATCGTCGTGGATGGCGGTCAGTATCGCGTCGGTTAAGCGCCGGTGCGCGTTTTCGCGGGAAATCTGCAGCAAGAAACCTGACTCTCGACCTGCCAATCGAGCTGCACCTAGCGACTGGGCACCTGCATGGCATGACCAGCTCCGGATGACGTGGTGATCGAGCCCGGACATGACGCGGCAGCATGCAGACTGCCGTTGATGGCAGCCCGGTCGCGTTGAATCCCTTGTTCAATGGTTGCCCACAACAGTCCGCGAGCGGCGCAATCGGCGCCGTAATCGAAAAGCCGCCGCAAGCTCTCCGGACGGAAATCGGCAAAGCTGTGACCCGGATAGTCTGCGGGTATCACCGTAACCCGAAGCCGCATGTGGTGCTCTCGGGTCACGCTGTCGACCAGGGCAAGCGTTTCCTTCGTCTTGTACATCAGTTGTGCCGAGAAGCTCCTGCCGAGAAGTTCGGGGGTCTCAAGCGACGACTCACGAGGCGGGCTGGCCAGTTGGCTGTTGACGATCACGTACACGTTCGCCCCGTTCAGTTGATCGAGACTCGTCGAGACGACGTCGGCGACCAGCGGGGTGATGAACAGCGGCGTGGTCACGCTGCCATCCACATGCAGTTCGTCGTAGGCATGAACCCCGTCGCTGACATGGATGATCACCGGCGGGAACATGCCCGGCACGCTTGCGGAGGCGACAAGCACATCACGGAACAGCTTCCGGGCCGCATCGCCACCGTGCGCTGCAATGGCGCCCATGTCCCAAAGCACCGTTTCCTGCTTGTCGAGATCGGTCGTGGCGACAATCAACCTTCGACCCTTCGCGGTTTCGGCCGCCACGGCAGCGATCATCCGCGGCGTGACGAAGTGGTCCACGAGCTCATAAAGCCGACCATGGCTTCCCAGGCCGGAGGGGAAAACAAGTCGCGCCAGAAAGCTCGTCTTCGGCGAATGGATCAAGTCGCTACGCTCACCTCCGAATGCATCCTGCAGGGCGGGGTCCCACGACGATCCCAAAAACGCAAACGAAGCGATCAGGGCGCCGGCACTCACTCCGGTGACCAGCTGGAAGTCCGGCCGCTGGTGCCCTCGCGTCAAGCCGGCAAGGGCACCTGCACCAAATGCACCGCCGGATCCGCCTCCCGACAGCGCGAGGATATTCACCGGACCGCCGTGTGCGGCTTGGCGCAATCCCTGGATGATGGGCGGCGAAATGGTGGCGAAGCGCCGCCGGTCCGTGGTGACGATACGTATGCTGGGATCGAAGCCGACCGGTGCAGTGTTCGAGATGAGTGTGGGGGGCGGCGGCTTGCGACTTTGAGTCACGCAGCCGGCGAGGGTAATCAGGCATGCTAGGCAAAGAAGCGACTTGACGATATGCATGGATGTCCCCCCGAACCTGCAACCCGCTTGACGTCGAGACGGAATGCGGCCTGATCACGCGCTTGAGTCGCTGCAGTCTAGTGCTGGCTCGATCGCAGGCGAAAGCCCGGTCATCGTCTTCCGCAAACAGGGAGGTCATTGGGGCGTTTACCACTTTGAACGCTCAGAGGCCGAAGGCGACGCCTACCAACAGCATCGTTTCCCCGCGGTTGGGCTCGTGAAGCGAGCCGTTGGAGATGTGGCGAATCTGGAAGCTGAAGTGTTCGCCCTGCCAACCGATGGTACTGGCGAATTCATAGGCGCTGCTAAGAGCCTGCGTTCGACCACTATGCAGCACGGGTTGAAAGCCGAAGAACAGCCGTCGGTACCAGTCACCGGCATCGCCATAATGGAGACGTACTCCGCCCGCGATCAGTCCGATGGAGCCCTTCGTCGTGTAGCGGTCGTGCCTGAAGCGTCGAACAGCGCGGCCATCGATCCAGCCCAGTGACACGTCCGGCGACCAGGTAAAGCGGCTGGAACCGATACGCTGTTCCTTGAAGACACTCTCGACGAACACGGCAGCCGTGCTGTGGCTGTCCATGTAACTCGGACCGACCTGAATCTCCCAGCGGGTTGCCGCCATCGCAGGAAGCGCAGGAACTGCAAGGGCAAGCGCGAGGAGACCACGAAGGCACACGGCATGGCGGCGATGGTGCATGAGTGAGGCGTTGGGGATGAGGTGAAGAGGGTGGGTGTCAGTCCGACAGGTCGGCTTGGTGTCTCGGCTCATGGCGTTTGCCCCGACGTATTGCTGTCAGGTACATCATCCGTTCGTGCGAGTGCCGCTGTATTTCACGAATTGACCGCGCGTTGGATCAACGTGCTTGCAGCATCAGATCTCTTCCAGAGAGAAGAGTGGAAAGCTGCATGTGGGTCGGACGTCCATACACACTTTTGAGTCATGCCAATTCTTCCTTCGAGTCGAAAACTCTACCCAGAGGGAGGCTTCGAAACTTTCTCCATGTGCGTACCGTTGGGATGGGGGTGCAACTCTATCCAGGATGCCTCACCCATCCGGTTGAAAGAGACGACTATGTATGAAGGTGCGTTCGGCGAGAGGCTAGGGCGTTCATTCCGGATCAGCAGTCCGCCCACGCTGTTGAGTCAGACAAGGCGAGGAAGTCGGCTCGCAGTGACGGAGCTGCGCATCGACAAGACGAGCTATGGCATGACCTCGCCCATGGGGAGCGACGATGCCTACCTGGTCTGTTTGAACTTCCGCATGCAGACCGCGCACGAGTTGTGGTGCGACGGCCGATCTGTTTGTTCGATGGCCTATGAGGCGGGCACGACCTATCTCCTGGATTTGCGCCGGGATCCATTTGCCTACATCGGCGATCCGCTGCATTCGCTGTATTTCTACATGCCGCGGCGTGCTATCGGTGAAGTCAGCGAGGATCTCGGGGGTTCGAGTGTTGGTGATATCGCGCTGCAGCCGGGCGAATGCATCGAGGACTCCATCATCATGAGCATCGGCCAGGCACTGCTGCCGATCCTCCGCAATCCTTCGACGTTTCATCAGCCGCTCGTGGACCACCTTCTTCAGGGCCTGTGCGCCTATCTGGCCTCGAATTTCGGTGGGCCCTCGACCGCGAGCAGCATGGTCAAAGGCACCCTCGCTCCATGGCAACAGCGGCTTGTCACGCAGATGATGCGTGAGCGGCTTTTTGAAGGCATATCGGTCGCCGAGCTCGCGGAAGCCTGTGGCTTGTCCGCGGGAGCGCTGGTAAGAGGATTCAAGAAGAGTACCGGCGTTCCGCCGCATCAATGGCTGCTATCGCGCAGGGTGGATCTGGCGCTTGAGCTCATGGCGGATCCCGACGCCTCACTGGCAGACGTCGCCTTCGATGCCGGCTTTTCCGATCAAAGCCATTTCAGTCGCGTGTTCACGCAAAAGATGGGAGTGACGCCTGGCCTGTGGCGCAAGTCCCTGGCATTTGGTAGGAAAGTGGAGGCCGCTTAGTTGCCTGAAGGCGCCATGCCACTGCGGACAAGCCTAGGGCAACGAATCCAGGAAGCCCCGCTTGACGGCGATCATCACGGCATGGGTGCGGTCTTCCGCACCCAGTTTCGCCATGATGCTTTTCATGCGCGCCTTGACCGTATCTTCCGTGATGTTCAACGCCTCGGCGATTTGACGATTGCTGCGTCCCTGGGCCACCAGGGAGAGCACGACGATCTCGCGATCGGTCAGTCCTTCGCGACCCGCGTGGCTTGCGATTTCCTGGGCCACCTCGGGAGCCACGATATGGCGGCCGGCCAGTGCGCTGCGTATCGCCTTGATGATTTCCTCGCGGCGGGCCGTTTTCAGGAGGTAGGACGTGGCGCCGAGCGTGAAGGCCCGGATCACCCGGGCGTCGCCGGGGAAGGTCGTCAGCACGATGATCGTCGCATCGGGAAATTCGCTGCGAATGGTTGTAATGGCTTGCAGGCCATCCATGACAGGCATCTGGAGGTCGATCAACATCACGTCAGGAAGCAGCTTTCGAAATTGCTCGACCGCTTCCTTGCCATCGGAAGCTTCGCCGGTGATTTCCATATCGGGTTCCTGCTCGACGACCGCTCTCAGCCCATCCCGCATGACGGGGTGGTCGTCGACGACGAGGATCCCGAATCGGTCTTTGGTCACGTTCAAATAGGTCACCCGTTTTCTGTCGCCAGCGCCGAAAACAAGGGCATGAGCGGGATCCTCACTTTCTCCCCAGCGTCCCGACTATGCGCTGACGGGAGGGGCAGTTCAATGCTCGAAAGTGTATTTTTCAGCCCGGCGCGCTTTGGGTATTGCTCGCCGTTTCTTCGTCCACGCGTTCATCCCGCCACAAACGCATCGATGTCATTTGGAGAAAAACACACTCCAGTGCAAGAACCTTCAAGAAGAAGATCGACGCTGCGCGTAGCGTAGCTTTCAGGAAAGTTTGATCAATCGGTTTTTGCCCGTCACTCCTGCGAAAGCAGAGATGACGAGGAAAATCAGAGCTTCCTTCACTGGTCCACGATGGGGACTGCATGATGACGACGCGACTTTGTGCGGTGACGCGGGACAAATTGCGGAACAGCACCAGGCCCTTCGATGGTTTGCCAACCACGGACTTCTGGAGTGTCTTGCGATTGGCCAGGGGGATCGATCACGACCAGGCGCGGGTACGCGATTGGTATCTGACCGTGGGGATCCGCGAACTCGGTGGCAAGACGGCCCGGGAGCTGGTCCAGACGGGCGAGGCCGACCTCGTCATGGGCTTTCTGCGGTCGATCAGGCACGGCTATCGCGATTGATCCCGAAGGGAGCGCACATGAGAAACAGCAACCCGTTCGAAGCAGTGAGTGCGCAGCTCGAAGAGGCTCATTCCATGAAGGAGCGAGTCGCCTTCGCGGCGTTTTCGATCCTTGAGGAGCACCTCAAGGATTTCTCCAGCATGCTGATAAGCGGCTTTGGCGACCGATCGCGCGCGGCACGATGGATGTGCATGCATCACAGGGCGCTTGAAGGCCGGAACGCCTATCAGGTCATCGCCGATGGCGAGGCTGATCGGCTTTGGGAGGAGGTGGCGCGTACTTGCGGTCTGTCGGACTGATCCAGTTACGTGTCCATGAAGGAGTGAGTTTTCATCCTTCGTCGTCAGCTTTGTCCAAGAATGGAACGGTATCGGGTGCCATAGTCGCCTCGATGGTTCCCTCATCGAGACGTGCTTCGTCGTGTGCAACATAGGGACGGTGCGGCGCCAGTGATCCGAGGGCCAGTCGCCATGGCATCAACTAATCCCCTGGGGCAGCCACATGAAAAGCACGTTTTTTGTACCGATTACCCCCCGCGGCCTGTCGACGATCGCACCGACACCGCCCTGGCATTATTCAGGCGACTTCCTCGTCATTGATTTCTGGAGCGATCCGAAGGCCGCGGCAGCTGTCCTCCCCGAGGAACTGGAGCCTGACCACAAGGCGGAGGGGCACGCGCAAGCCTATTTCGTGGATTGGCAATTCACGGGAGAGAACGACGAGTTCCTGGATCCAGCGCGCTACCAATATCGCGAGTTCTTCATCCTGGTCGATGCGCTGTACGAGGGCAGGCCGGTCGCGTTTTGCCCCTACATTTTCGTCGACAACGATTCGGCCATTGCGCGCGGCTGGGCACAAGGCTTCCCGAAGCGGCGAGGCGAAATCTTCCAGACGCGCGACTTCGCGGCACACAGCATGGCGGCGCCCAGGCTCGCGCGCGGCAGCCGTTTCGGGGCGTCCGCATCGACGGCAGGCCAGCGCATTGCAAGAGGAATCGTGACGCTGGACAGCGAGGTCACGAACCTGGCCGCCCTGGGCTCGCGGCCCACCGTCAACCTGCGTCACTTTCCGCGACTGGCGGCAGGCGATCGGAAACGCCCAGCCGTACATGAGCTGGTGGAGTCCGTCATGGACAACTTCACGGCTGCCAACGCCTGGAGCGGCAAGGGCGAGTTGAGCTTGCCCGTCTGCGAGAACGAAGAGATCTCCGATCTCGCGCCCGTGCGTTGCGGCAACGGCTATCGCATGTCCGTGTCGTATTCGGTCACCGACCTCAAGACCCTCGTCGACCATTCGTCGAAATGACCCTGCTCGTTCTACCGACATGAAGCCATGGCCATGGGAAACATGCCCGTGATCGTCAAGCGTCTTCCGGCCCTTCTCTCCGGGTTGGCGCTGACGTGGTTGGTGATCCGGATACCCGGTGAATACGCCCATGCGAGCGTATGGCTCATGCCGACGGTGGCGGCATGCTTCGCGTTCGCCACATGGTTCGTGCTCATGTATCGCGACATGGCCCAGGCCTTGAAACCAAACGGCTCAGGTCAACGACAATCCAGGCCCCTGTGCATGGCCGACGCACTCGATGCCGTCGGCCATGTCTGCATCGGCGCCGGCATCCTGAGCGCGTTGATACAGGCGATTTCCAGCCCGGCGCATTGCAGCTGGCAGCTTCCGCTGGCCATGGGTGTCGGTATCTCGGCCGGCGCGAAGGTCTGGCAAAAGATGCCTGCGCAGAGTGCTGCGGGAGGATCCAGGACCCTTCCGAGATCTACTGTCAATTGACGGCATGCCATGCATACCTTGTGAGCTCTGTTCGACTCGATTGAGCAGCTGCGGGGAATGGCCGCGTTCGCTATGGACATGCAGCCATGCGCGTCCGAAGATGGTGCCGCTGACAGCACTCCCATGTAGAAACTGGCGCATGTCGCCGTGGGATGGTCTGAATGGCTCGTCATCCCGGCGAAGGCCGGGGCGACGAGAAAAACAACGCTTTCAACCTCGCCAACGGCGTACAGGGAGTCATCCCGCATGATGATCGGTGGTCATTTCGTGCAGGAAAAGGTTGAAAGGGGTTCACTCCATGTCGTGTCGTAAGTGGAGCTTGGCTCAAGCAGCCTGCGGGTGGCTGCTGGCTGCCGTCATCCTTTTGCTGTCACGACAGGTCCACGCTCAGCAGCGGCCATGGACGCTCGATCGTTACCAGCATGTTGCATGGACCGGCAAGAACGGTGCGCCCACTGGGGTCGCCGCATTAGCGCAGACGTCGGATGGCTACTTGTGGATTGGCACCGACCACGGCCTGTATCGCTTTGACGGCGCGCGCTTCGAGCGCATTGAAGGACTGCCAGGAGAATCGACTTCAGGGCGGCCCGTCTTCGGCTTGCACGCCAGTACTGACGGTGGCCTATGGATCAGTTACGAATTCGGCGACGTAGGCTTTCTCAAAGACGGGCATATCACTGAGTACGGTGCAAAAGCCGGGCTTCCAGGGCATGGCCAAATTGAAGGATTTGCCGAGGACCAGCATGGTGCGATTTGGCTTTACGGTTCCGGAGGTCTCTACACAATCGTCGGAGGGCATTGGAAAAAGATTGGCAGCGATGCTGGACTCAAGGGTAACTACGCGACTTTTCTGTTCATCGCGCGTGATGGCTCTTTTTGGGTGGGTACTCCTGAAGAGCTGTTTTACCGTGCCGCGAATGCCAGGCAGTTCGTGCCTCTGGAACACGAGGGGTCCGTGAGTGACATCGTGCAAGCCCCCGACGGCAGCATATGGGTCGCACACTTGCGCGGCGCCATTGAACGCTGGAAAGCCGGCATGACGGCGCCGATTCGGGATACTGGAAGCATACTGACGACCTCCGTAGGACGTATCCAATTCGATCATCAGGGTGGCCTTTGGATCAATGGACTGGGCGACGGGGTACGTCATATCGCCTCCATTGCGATCGATCAACACACCGACCTGTCAGCACTGAACTCAATGACTGAGCTGTTCAACAGCTCCAACGGCCTCAGTGGCGACTATGCGTGGCCCCTGCTGGTCGATCGGGAGGGAAACATTTGGGTCGGTACCGGCGCTGGCGTAGACCGATTCAGCCGCAGCAATTTCGCCCCAGCCCCGTTCCCATCGGGAACCCACGATTTCGCATTGGCCGCCGGGGCAGATGGAGCGATCTGGACGGGAAGCTCTTCAAAGCCGGTCATGGAACTCAAAGACTCGCGGGTCAAGACGTTTGAGGTACCACCCTACACGCTTGCGGCATACGCGGATCGCGACGGTGTGGTCTATATCGGAGGGCGCGGCGACATATGGAAGATGAGCGAAACAGGCGCCAAGCATCTGGCAAGTCGCCCTGGTCCCAATATGGTGGGATTGGTCCTGGCAATAACCAAGGACTTGCATGGCACGTTGTGGGTATCGATCGGTGGCCCATCAGCATCGGGACTGTATACGTGGGCAAGCGGCGAGTGGAAGAAATCGTCCATCAGCGGCACGCCGCGCGTCGATTTTACCGACGATTCAGGACGGGTCTGGTTGGGCTACAGGGACAATCGGATCGTTGTCGTTGATGGGGGCAACGTCACCACGTTGGGCCCCGATCAAGGCGTGACGATCGGCGATGCGAAGGCCTTCCAACAGGATGGTCGCCGTTTGTGGATAGGGGGTAGCAACGGCCTGGGTTACATGGATGGGCGGCGTTTGCAGGTGGTGGGGCTGGCTGATGGTGGCTCGCTGAAGAACGTCACGGGGATCGTGTTCTCGGCACAGGGCGACTTGTGGGTTCACTCGCTGGATGGCGTCTTCCAATTGCCCGCAAAGGACGTGCGTCAAGCTGAGAAAAATCCGTCGTATCCGATGCATTTTCGAAAGTTCGACACGCTGGACGGGCTGCCTGGCTCCCCGGCATTGCAATTTCCGCTGCCGTCGGTCGTCAAGAGTACCGACGGAAGACTCTGGTTCGCGACCAGCAACGGCGTCGTCTGGCTCGACCCCGCGCAATTGATCTCCAATCCCTTGCCGCCTCCCGTGGTGATCGATTCGATCGAGGCGGACGGCAAGACCTATGTGCCGCGAGATGGGTTGACCTTGCCGGCGCATACCGAGAATCTTCGTATCACTTTTTCCGTGCTGGGCCTGACCAGGCCGGAACGCGTGGATGCAAGGATTCGCATGCACGGCCTGAGCGACGGTTGGCGGGATGTTGGCCAGCAACGCGAGGCCAGCTATTCGCATCTCGGCCCCGGGCACTACCGTTTCGATGTCATCGGAGCCAATGAAGACGGTGTCTGGAACAACGTGGGCGCAAGCGTCGGAATCCGCATAAGACCCGCTTTCTATCAGACGGTTTGGTTCATGGCGCTCTGCGCGTGCCTGGCAGCTCTCGCGCTTTGGCAAGCGTTCGCATTTCGCATGCGCCAGGTCAATCGTCGGCTGCGCGCTCGCCTGGAAGCGCAGCACGCGGAGCGGGAACGGATCGCGCGCGATTTGCACGATACGCTGCTGCAGAGCTTTCCCGGGCTGTTGATGAAAATGCAGGCTGGCGTGGATCGACTCCCGGAAGATGCGGCCGAGCGGCAGTTCCTGGATCAAGTGCTGGATCAGGCGCGCGGGATCATGGTGGAGAGCAGGGATCGCGTGTCCCGGTTGAGATCCGAAGAATACGGCAACCTCGCCGAGGCTCTATCAGGCCTTGCCCATGAACATGCAGGCCGCCCCGGGATGACGTTGAACATATCGGTCGATGGCCGCGAACAAAACCTGAAGAAGGGAGTTTTCGAAGAGGCCTCCTTCATCCTGAAGGAGGCCGTGAGCAACGCCAATGAGCATTCCGGTGGAACCTTGCTGTCCGTGCAGCTTGACTATCGTCCCGATGCACTGGTGCTGGAGGTGCATGACAATGGCAACGGCATCGACCAAGCCATTCTGGACGCCGGCGAGAAGCCGGGGCACTGGGGCCTGATGGGCATGCGCGAGCGCGCCAAGCAGATGTCGGCGAAGCTTTCCATCGAGTCTCAGCCTGGCAATGGAACTCGCGTCACGCTCTGTATTCCCGGGCGTATCGCTTACGCAACACCTCTGAAGACAGGTCGTTTCTTCCGATCCAGGCGCCATGCGACTGATGCATGAAGCGGCGCGCAAGAAGCGTGATCCGTTTCTTCCCAAGGTTCCGGCCAAGTAGCTCACCCGAGGTTAACCCGCCGGGGCGAGTCTCTCCAGGAAATCCATCTCCAACTCGCCTTCATGGGTTTCGGCGCCGACTTTCAGTGCCTCCTTCACGCGCACTTGCGACACCTCGCTGGCGACACTCAAATCCGACTCATGGGCTTCCACTAGCAGCCCTTCTGCCAGGGAGCCAAATGCTCCCCTGTCCACGGCCGCCTTGACGTGAGCGATGGTATGCGCCGGAAACGAGGCGATACGGCGGGCCAGTTTCTCGACAAAAGGCGTCAGCTCGTCCGCCGGCAACGCCCGATTGATGTAGCCGTAAAGCTCTGCCAACTCCGCCGGGAAATCATTGCAGCTCAGGAGTACCTCCAAGGCGCGTCCCCGTCCCATGGCCCGTGGCAATCGCTGCGTGGCGCCGCCGCCCGGAACCAACCCGACCGCGACCTCCGGATGGCCAAAGACCGCTTTGCCCAGGGCGGCAAAACACATGTCCGCAGCCAGCGCGATCTCGCTACCGCCGCCCCGGCATCGGCCTTCGATCTTGGCAATGGTGACCTTGGGCATGTTCCTGAACCGCTCGCCGATCATCTGCGTCAGGCGAAAGCTGCGCGTATGCGACACCAGTTTGGAAGCGGCGCCGACCCGGCCCAAACCGGAGTGGGCTATGAAGAAGTCGGGGAGGGCGCTCTGCAAGACGATGACCCGGACGCTCTCGTCGATTTCGAGCTCCCTGCCGAGTTTGTCGAATTCCGGCGACAGAACCTCGTCGAGAAGGTTTATCGGCGGGTGATTGATGCTGACGAATGCGACCCCGGAGTCGAACGAGAGCTGGAAACATTTGTAGTCGGAATATGGCATGAGGTGGCTCCTTTTCGGTGATCGCTTCAGTGACGCCCGATTTCAGCAGGATCCATTCGACGAGCCTGGGGTCATCCATCAACCCGCGCCCGGACGACTCAATTCTTCGAGCAGGAAAACAAACGACTCATACGGTCGCCCGGTCGCGTGCCGAAGGCCCATCTCGCAGGTTCGGTTCGCCGAAACATAGGCCTCGGCCGGGTGGGCATCCAGAATGGCCTTGACCTCACGGGTCGCCGAAACGACGAGTTCAGGATGCAGGAGGCCTCTATCCCCGGCCGTGCCGCAGCAGGTCGTGCCGATCGGCACCTCGACATCGACGGCCAGATGCGTAGCGATTTGCTTGAGCGTCTTGGCCAATTCCAGATGCGTGATGGAGCAGGTTGGGTGCACGGCGATACGCCCAAGTTTTCGCCGTATCGTCAACTTCGGAAGCAGGTCGCGGCACCATGCAATCGAGTCGATGATGGTCAGACTCTCGTACCTGGCTCTGGTCTCGGCGTCGAGCAGTGGAGAAATATCCTGACTGAGGCCTAGCGTGCACGATGCCGCATCGACGACGATCGGGAGCTCGCCGTCGTCGCTCCACCTCAGCATGGCGTCGGCGATGGATTTGGCCATGAACTCGTGGCCTTTGGGATAGGCTTTCGACTTCCATGGTGTGGAGCAACATAGACCGGCGACGTCCGGCGGTATCCACAACGGCTTTCCAGCTCGCTCGGACAGCGTGACGAATACCTCCGGCAAGGACGGTGAAGCCGGGCTATCCGGATCGCGGCCGAACATGCGATTGATGCAGGCAGGGAAGTAGACGGCTGCGGCACCATTCTTTTGAGTCGACGGCAGAGCCCGCGCCGCCCTGGGCATGGGGCCCGGCACGCTGGGTATCAGATCGGGGCTCGCGACTGCTCGCGCAATTCCGGTCAAGGCCGTCAGCGGCTTGACCCCGAATAGCGTGGCGAAGGCATGGGTGGCGGACAGGCTGGCCCGTGCCAATGTCTCGACCGAGCTCCAGTTCCTGGCGAGCCGCAGCGCGACTTTGTCGGCCGTCGGCGTGGTCTCCTTCGCACGGAATTCGCGGATCAGGGCTCCGGTGTTGATCCCGATAGGGCACGGAATCGCGCATGTACCATCGCCCGCACAGGTCTCGATTCCGTCGTATTGATACTCTTCCTGCAGCTTGGCAAGCATCGTTGACCCGGGCGATTGACGGGCCATTTCACGCCTGGTCACGATCCGCTGCCTGGGCGTCATGGTGACGTTGCGGCTGGGACAGACCGGTTCGCAAAATCCGCACTCAATGCATTGCACGGAATCCGTGACGTTTTCGATCAGCGGCACCGATTTCAAATTCTCCAGGTGGAGTTTTGCATTGCGCGTCAGGATCACGTTTGGCCCAAGAATGCCTTTGGGATCGGCGAGTTCCTTGATTCGCCACATCATGGCGGTGGCCTTCGCGCCCCATTCCGACTCGACGAAAGGCGCCATGTTGAGACCGGTGCCATGCTCGGCCTTGAGCGAGCCGTCGTGCTTGCGGACGACGAGCTCGACGAGTTCTTTCATGAAGGTCGCGTAGCGTTCGAGATCCTCTGGATTGCCAAAGTCCGCAACCAGCGTGAAGTGAAGATTTCCGTGCGCCGCGTGACCCGCGACCCCGGGAATGAAACCGTGCTTGCTGAGCAATTCCTGCACGTCTCTCGCACCCTGCGCAAGACGTTCCGGCGGAAAGCACACATCTTCGGTGATGAGCGTCGAGCCCTTCGGACGCAGCTTGCCGACCAGCCCGAGCAACCCCTCGCGCACATGCCACGCCAGCTCGACAGCTTCTTCCACGCTCGTGAACTCCACGGGGTGGAGGAGACGCGCATTGGCGGTCAACTCGATGACCTTGTTCTGCAAGACCTCGAGCGCCTGCAGGTCCTTGGCGCCGAATTCCACCAGCAGGGCTGCGGCACTCGGATCGAGTGTTTTCCAGTAGCAAGGGGTGTTCGCGAAAGCCTTGCCCGCGGCAGTGAGGGCGGGGGCGATCATCAACTCGACGGCGGTGGCTCCGAGACCGACCAGGCTGGGTACAAGGGCGACCGCTTCATCAATGGTGGGGACCGGTATCCAGGCGACGCTGGTCACATCGGGGGATGGAACGGTGCCGATCACGGCCTCGGCAACGAACGCCAGCGTGCCCTCGGATCCCACGAGCAGACGACGAAAGATTTCGAGTGGGGTCTCGCCATCGAGCAGTGCGCAGAGCCGGTAACCATGGGTGTTCCGTATCGAATACTTGCGCCGCACACGATCGACCAACTCCCGATCTGCCAGAAGCTCTTCGCGAAGTGCGAGCAACCCTTTCGCAAGATCGGGTTCGGCTCGTTCGAATGCCGTTTCCGCGTCGGGCGCCGAGGTATCGATGACGGTGCCGGAGGTCGTCACGAACGTCATCGCCGAGACGGTCTGATAGGCATCGTTTTTGACGGTGCAGCGCATGCCGCCGGAGTTGTTGGCGATCACGCCACCTATGGTGCATGCCCCCAGACTTGCCGGATCCGGCCCAAGCCGTCGACCGTGCCGACTGAGCATGGCGTTGACATGCCCCAGGATCATTCCGGGGCGCGCGCGCACTAGGCGACCGTCGTCCTCCACGCTGGCGCCGTACCAATGACGACGCACATCGATGAGCAGATCATCCGACAGGGATTGACCATTCAAGCTGGTTCCCCCGGCGCGGAGCGTCGCGTGCCTTCCGTTGTCCCGGCAGTAGCGAAAGAGCTTGACGATGTGATCGGTGGTTCGGGGTTGCACGACGACCTGCGGGACAAGTCGATATGGGCTCGCATCGGAGGCAAACCGTACGAGATCGATCGCTCTGTGGAGGACGTTCTGCTTCCCCAGGAGGGCGATGAGATCGGTCTTCAGGTCACCAGGCGTTCCATTGGCCAGCGCGGCGGAAACCGCATCGCTCTTTGGTGGTCCATCGTATCGACCTATGCGCTCAGGGTTTGCGGAAAACAGCTTCCTGCTCATGGCGATGCCTCCTCGTGTGATTCTCGCTGGATGGGATTGCTCAAGACACCCATCCCCTCGATCTCCACCTCGAAGACATCGCCCGCTTGCATGTAGACAGGTGGCTTGCGTGCGGCCCCGACGCCACCAGGTGTTCCGGTGATGATCACGTCACCCGGCTCCAGGCTGATTGCGACACTGATCATTTCAATCAGCACGGGAACGCTGAAAATGAGCTTGTCGATGGACGAATCCTGCATCACCTGGCCGTTCAAGCGACCTTCAATGTGCAGCCCATGAGCTCCCGGTGGGAGGGCATCGGGCGTCACCAGCCAGGGACCGAACGCCCCTGTGCCATCGAAGTTCTTGCCCATCGTCCATTGCGGGGTGCGCAATTGAAAATCGCGGATCGTGGCATCGTTGAACAGGGAGTAGCCCGCCACATGATCAAGGGCCTTGTCGCGGTCGATGCGGCGTCCGCCCCGGCCGATCACTACGGCGAGCTCCGCCTCATAGTCGAGCATGGTCGATTCGCGCGGCATGCGGATCGGTTCGCCATGGGCGATCAGACTGGTCGCGAACCGCGCGAAAATTTCGGGATAGACCGGTTTTTTGAGTCCGCTTTCCGCGAGGTGGTCGTCGTAGTTGAGACCGACACAGAGGATCTTCGGTGGTTTGGGTACCGGAGGCAGTATCCGAACCGCGTCCAGGTCGATGGCGTGCATGGACAGAAGGTCTCTGCCTGCGCGCAGCAGATCCGCACCCTGCGTGATCAGATCGGGAAGAGTGCCTGGAAATCCGTTTTCGCGCTCCGCAAGGCCATGCCATCCCGAGCCGCCGTCCGCTGCAATTCCGAGGACACCATCCTTGTCGAAATGGACGATGCGCATGGATTTCTCCTTCATTGGCTTTCGGTCACATGCCTCAGCGCCATGAATTCGGCCTGGCCAAGGACGTTTTCGATTCAGAAGAGTTTTCGATGAACCCGTGGGCAAGCGAATGGCGATGTTTGCATCGAGACCCAAGCTAGCGCAGCGCAACTTTTCTCTCTTGTATGAGGTTGACTGGGTATGTATGAAAATCGCACGAGGTGTCGCTATGAGGAAGTTCTCCGATCTCCCCACAGTTCCTCACGGCACGCGGTGCTGAAACTGCTCAGGGGATCCATGGTCCTGTTGTCCAGGAGTTCCGTGATGTCCTGGAAGGTCTTGTTGGGGGACAGGTAGGTCTTGATGATCGCGCGAACGACCAGGTCCGCGTGCTCCACGACGCTTGGCGCCGACAGCACTCGCATGCGGCTGACCATGGCGTAGAGTCCTACCAGGTTCGTCACCTCCGGAGTGTCGTGTTCGTAAGCGTCGGCATACCACTTGGAGGCTTCTTCGATGAAGTTCCGGTACAGCTCCTGGCGCTGGCCGAGTTGCGCCGTTCGTTCCTGTGCCTTGAACTGGACCATTTGCGTGAGCCAGGACGCGCCCAGGCTTGTGAAGCCGCCAATGGCGGAACCAGTCAAGGCGGCAAGAGCGGGAACGATTGCTGTATTCATGGCTCAGACTCTTGAGGAGCCGGGACTGACGTCACGTGGCGTCGTGCCGGCCACAAAGATGGCATCCCCACCGCGGTACTTATCAATCCTCGAGCAACAAGCCTTGCGTGGCTCGGTTGTGCATGTGTTGCGTTGAAAGAGACGGACGGCCCAATACCTGTGTCCCATCCGTCACTTGTCGACACGTCAGATGTTCTCGCGCACCATTTCCAGCACATCCCCGCCGCGCCCATGCAGAACGGCCCGAGTCGCATAAAGCGCCATGCCGATAACAGGCTTCAGTTCCGTGAAAGGTGGTTTGACCAGTTCCAATGGACTTACGTGAACGTTGAGAAGGGCAGGCCCGGGTTGCGACAGCCATTCCTGTACGGCTGCCTCGATTTCCGAGGCCTTGCTGACGGTCTTGCCCCACAGGCCGATGGCCTCGGCGACTTTCCCGAAGTCCGGATTCTTCAAGCGGGTGAAGGTGTCGAGCATGCCTTCCGCTTTTTGCTCGATTTCCACGAAGCCCAGTTTGCTGTTGTCGTAGACCGCAATCTTGATGGGTACGTTTTCCTGGATGACCGTGAGCAGTTCGCCGAAGAGCATGGCCAGGCCACCGTCGCCGCACAGCGCAATGACCTGGCGGTCGGGGGCGGCCTTCTTCAAGCCGATGGCGTTGGGCAGGGCGGTTGCCATGGTCCCGTGCAGGAAGCTTCCGAAAATCCGGCGCTTGCCGTTTGACCGGGTATGTCGCACGGCCCAGACGATGGGGGTGCCGTCGTCACCGGAAATGATCGCATCCTCGTCGATGTATCGATCGATCACCGAGGTGAGGTAGGAGCCGGGAATGGTGTCGTCGTGGCCGGGGACCAGATGGCTCTTCCACGATGCCATCGCCTTGGCGAAGCGCTCGACATACTTTTGTTGAAACGACGCATCGTCATGTTGCTCAAGACGTGACATCAGTGCGTGCAAAGTCGGCTTGATATCGCCCACGGCACCGAGCGTGACGTGATGACGTCGGCCGATATGAGTAGGGTTGATGTCGATCTGGACGATCTTGGCCTTGTCCGGGTAGAACTGGCGCCACGCAAAGTCCGCGCCAAGCAACAGCAGCGTGTCGCAATCCAGGATGGCCTTGTAGCCAGCTTCGCTGCCGAGGATGCCGGTCATGCCGACGTTGTACGGATTGTCGTGTTCCAGGAAGCTCTTTGCGCGTGAGGTGTGCGCGACAGGAGCTCCGAGTTTCTCCGCCACCGCCTTGATTTCGTCCAGCGCATTCTCGCAGCCGGTGCCCGCGTAGATGGTGATCTTTTCGCCGGCGTCGAGGATCCTGGCAATCTCGTCGAGTTCTTCGTCATTCGGGATGACTACCGGTTTGCTGTGGTGGACTCGATATGGGAAATCCTCGTGCACTTCGCTATGAGAGATGTCGACGGGGACGATGAGAACGGCGACGCCTTGCCTGGTGAGAGCGGCCTGGCAGGCCATCACGGCCTTCTTCCTGGCTTGCTCGGGGGTAAGGATCATGTCGCAGAAGACCGAGCACTCTTTGAACACCGACTTGAAATCGACTTCCTGGATGAATTCAAAACCCATCTCGCTCATCATCACCTGACTGGCGATGAGAATGACGGGCGCGCGATTGCGATTGGCCTCATACAGGCCATTGATGAAATGCAGGCTGCCCGGTCCACAGCTTCCCGCGCATGCGGTCAGATTGTCGGTCAGCAGCGCTTCTGCGGCGGCGGCAAAGGCACCTGCTTCTTCATGCCGGACGTGCACCCACTCGATGGAACTCTGGTCAAGGTGTTCGGCGGTCAGATTCATGGTGTCGCCGACGATGCCGTAGCAGCGCTTGACACCCGCTTGTTCGAGGACTTCCACGAGGATTTCGGCGACTTTCTTGCTCATGACACACTCCACTGCTTGGGTGAGGGAAGAGGGAAGAGGGAAGGGGACGTCAAGGCGATGCAGGTTGACGGCCGAGTGCCAGGTCAAGCGCGGCCCTGGCAATTTGCACGTCGGCATCGGCGTCTTCCTGGTCGGCTTGCGCTTGCGCGAGAATCGCCTCGTTATTCGTCAGGTCGGTGATGCTGCTGAGTCCGCGTCGATAGGAATCCAGGGTCGCCTGGTAGGCGACGTCGGAGGCCCTGGTGTAGGCAAGCGCTTGCAGGCGGTTGTCGAGGCTCGTCTTGAGGTTGTCGTAGGCCTGTACGACTTGCTGTGAAGCACTGTTCCTGGCGGACGCCAGGGAATCTTCGGCAGCGGATTTCTCCGAAAGGGCGAGTGACACCTTGGTCGCGCGCGCACCGCCATCGAAGAGCGCCCATTCGAACGAGACGAACACGGCATTGCCGGTGCGGTTGATCGACGAATAGGGGCTGCCGTCGTTGCTGATTTCGCCGATGTTCTGGAACACCTGCGCATCGAGACTGATCGTGGGACGGTAGGCAGCCTTCGCCGTGTCGATCTTGGCTTCGGAAGCGGCGATTTTGTCCCTAGCCGCGAGGATGTCCGGTCGCGACTCCAGCGCTTCATCGATCAGCGCGTTCAGTGGTTTCAGGGAGGTCGGCGATGCGACGTCCGTCGGCGCGGCGACTTCGAAGTGGCTCTCGGGTGGCAAGCCGACCGTCGCGACCAGGCCTGCAAACGCAGTCTCGGCGGCGCCGGAAGCCTTGGTGAGCGCCAGGCGCATGGCCGCCGTCTGACGCTGGGCCTCGGCCACCTGGACCACCGTGGCACGCCCATGATGGTGTTGGTCGAGCACGGCCTCTTCGACCAGTCCGGCGGCTTCAAGAGCCTTCTGCGCGGCGCGAATGCGCCCTTGCGCCGAGACGGTCTCGAAGTAGGCCGCCGAAACATCGTAGACCAGCTTTTCCTGCGCGCCCGTGACCGCCGACTGCGCGGCATCGGCATTGTGTCGGGCCGCTTCGACTTCGCCCTTGCGCCGGCCGAAGTCGAACAGCAGCCACTTCACGTCGAGGGTCGGAAAGACCTCGCGCGTCGACGAAACGAAGTAGCCCTTCGGCGAAACCGTGGGCGGCATGGCCAACGGCGTGCGCTGGATGCCGCCCAGCGCCTTGACGCTGACCTGCGGCGCGTACTGGCTCTTGACCAGGCGCGTCGCCAGGTTCGCCTGGTACGCCTGTTCCTCGATTTCCCGCGTTTGCGGGTTGATCGACAACGCCAGCTTCAGCAGCTCCGGCAACGTATAGGTCCGGTTCTCGACCGTGGGCGCATTCGCTGCTGCCGGTGCGGCCGCGGTTGTTTTTGCCGAGACCCAGGAAACGGCGGCATCGCTCGCGAACGTGGGCGTGAGTTGGCCCCAAAGCGCGATCGCGATGCCGCAGCCGGCAAGGCGCGGCGATTTACAGCAGGCGCGATGCATGGTCGATCTCTTCGTTCAGGCGCAGGCGCGCACGACTGGCAAGTGATGCCGGGTTCCGCACGTGAGGAGAAAGCGGATCGGGAACTTCTCCTTTGGAAAGTGCGAGCAGGCGTTGCGACGTGGAGATGTCAGCGGTGGCGGAGGACGAGGCCGCTGGCTGCAGGCGCCGGAGGATGAACGTCGCATGGGTCAAGCGTTCCATGGCAGCTTCCTGCAGGTCGGCGGTATCGGCCGATCGACGGCTCGCGATCCATCGCCCTTCGAACAGCGAGCGCGACTTCAGCAGGGCTGCCTGCTGGGCTTTCGTGTTGATCTCGAACTGCAGGTCCGCGGCGGCTTGTGCCGTGGGAGCGACAAGGAATGCACTCAGCTTCTCAAGCGACGACGACCAAAAGTCACGTGCCTGCTGAAGCGCACTGACCGGCCAGAGACTCGTGAAAAAGACACTGATCCAGAGGTTGCCGACCACGATGCCGACGACGCGATCCCTGAGCACCGTCAGGTCGCTGGCCGGCGCGTAGCCCTGCAACACCCCCAGGAAAAATGCGAACGCCATTTGCATGCCGGCGTATGAAATATTCTCGCTGCCGGTGGAAACCCAGGCACAAAGTACGGAAACGCCGGCGACGAGCAGGCACAGCTGGCCGATATCCGTCAGCGCAGGAATGACGAAGACCAGGCACAGGCCGCCGAGAACGCCTCCCAGGATGGCACCCGAAATTCGCAGCGTCAGCTTGTGCGCACTCTCGCCGAAGGTGGCCAGCGAAACGAAGAAGCACGTCGTGATGGCGGTGCTGATGCCCGGCCAATCCAGCAGCGAGTAAGTGGCGTAGGAGGCCAGAACGGCAAACGTCACCTTGAGTGCGTAGCGTGCGTAGGCCGGATTGTGGAAGGCATCCGGCACAAGGAATCGGCGGGCTGCGCTCGCCTGCGCATGGGGAGTGTCCGCCCGGGTGTGCCCGCCGGCTACCCTGTGCAAATCCCTCAGCGCCAGACGAAGGGCTGCACAGGCGGGGTGGTGGTCGGATTCCGCTTCCATGCCGTCTTGAACCGTCGGGGCGGTCGTGGCGTCGATTTCGCGGCGCTTGAGAAAGAGCGCCCGGCTTTGGCGGACACCCAAGGCAAGCGCATGTCGGGAGGTTTCCGGAAGTTGCGCCGGCAAACCACGGGTGATCTGCAGTATTTCCAGCAGAAGCCCGAGCAGCCGCTGATCGGTTTCCGCGAAGGCCCTGAGCTTTTTATCCCAGATGTACGCCTTGCCTCGCAGCTGGTTGAGCGCCACGAGCTTTTCGCGCAGCAGCGAAGGATCCTGGGAAAGTGGCCGTTCGATGTAGTCGGCGACGGCGTCCATCAATGCCGCGGCACGCTGGCGGGCCAGCGAAACGGGGCTTTCACCGGTCAAGAGGTTGAGCACAATGACCGTGAAGACGGGTGTGGCCACCACGACCCAAAGCCACAGTACGACATGCGTGAGTGCTTCGGTGTTCGGCATGTCATCGACGATGGTTTGCGACAGCACCAGGACGAAGCCGGCGAGAAAGGCGATGGGACCCAGCGTGCTCGTGCGTGAGAGGTAGGAACCCAGGAACGTGCTCAGCGCCAGCAACGGAATCCGCAGCGCGGGTTCCGACGCGTCGAAAACGTAGAACAGGAGCGAGAGCGCGACCGCGAGCGTGGCGGCAACCAGTCCGCCGATCGAGCTGATAAGCGTTGACGCGGTGTCTTCCTGGCTGAGCAGGAAGATGATGTAGGCCACATAGGCCGGCAGTGGCATTTGAAAAACCATGGCGACCGTCACCGCGATGGCCGTTCCCGTGGCGATACGCGTGATGGAACGAATCCGCAAGGCATCGAGTCGGAGCTCGTGACGCAGCAGCGCAGGGAGCCCTTCCGGGGAAGTGCTGTCGCTGACGGAAGTCATTTCACCACCTTGACCGAGGCGGTGGCGCCGATGCGCAGGAAGCTCGCATCGACATGATCCAGGCGCACCCACACCGGGAAGCGCTGTGCAACGACGACCCAGTTGAGGTTCCGGTCAACCTCGGGCAGTCCGGGGCCGGCCTGTCCCTGCGGCTGTACGCCCGGGCCAATGCTTTCGACCACTCCGTGCAGCGGATGCTCGTCGTGCCCCATCACCCAGACCGTGGCGCGATCGCCCGCCTGCAGATGGCGCAAGTCGGTCTCCCGGAAATTGGCGATGGCATACCAATGGTGGTCGTCGATCAGCGTGAAAAGCGGATGCCCCTCGACGGCGAACGAACCGATCGACAGATTGAAGCCGGCGATCCGGCCGTCGACCGGTGCCCGGATGACCGTCTCACGGACGTCGCGCGCGGCCAGGGCCTGGGTCGCCTGCGCGCCGAGCAGTTGCGCCTTGAGGCTTTCCACGTCACCAATGGCTTCCCTGGCTTGCGCGGCTTGCTGGATCGCCACCGCCAGTTGCGTGTTGGCGGTCCGCTCGTTCGTACGCGCTTCGTCCATTTGCTGGGCGGTCACGAAGCCATTGGTCAACAGCGGCGCCATGCGTGCAACGGTGTCGTGCGCCAACGCCAGTTGCTGGCGGGCGCGATCCGCCTCATGCGCGGCCGCTTGCGCACCCGAACCC
Source organism: Dyella agri (assembly GCF_044904705.1). Classification (NCBI taxonomy): domain Bacteria; kingdom Pseudomonadati; phylum Pseudomonadota; class Gammaproteobacteria; order Lysobacterales; family Rhodanobacteraceae; genus Dyella; species Dyella agri. The sequence continues at coordinate 15,129 of NZ_JADIKL010000012.1, read as the reverse complement.
TGCGCCACCACCTGGCGGCTGGTCAGGTCTATCTCGGCCTGCAGGGCGGCGACCTGCGCTTTCGCCTGGTCGAGCTTCATCTCGAACGGTTCGGGGTCGATCCGGAGCAGGACGTCACCCTTGTGGACGAGCTGGTCGTTCCGGATGTGGGACTCGACGATGCGCCCACTGACCTCCGGCGTGATGCCTGCGCTGTAGGCAAAGACGTAGGCGTCATGCGTGCGCGGGCGCCGATCCTGGACGATCATTGCCGCGATCAGCATCACCACGGCACTGGCGATCGCAATGACCGCGATGATTCGACCCAGGGTGGTCTTTTCGGACATGCGCGGTGTCTCCCTCATCCCAGCCACAACAGCCAGATCGCCAGCGTCACGGCGATCCAGGCGCACAGGTAGACGACTGCCGGAAGCGGAAGCGCCTCGTCGATGCCGGCCTTGCCGAGGACGACACGCAGGACCACGGCACCGACCAGTCCGAGCAACGCGCAAATCATCCAGGTCGGGAAATAAGACCCCAGGATGTTCCGGGAGGGCGACGCGCTGCACGCCGCCAAGGCGGCGAGCGGCACCAGGGTCAGCGCAGTACGTAGCCACGCCCGCGCGTGCAGGAACGAAAGCGGGAACTTCAAGTGTCGACGTGATTTCGCCATGGTCCTGTCCCTTTGATGCAGTGCGTGACGCGATGCGCCGCGTCAGCGAAGGAGGTTCACTTTCGCCAGATCGATCAGCTCGCCACCGCGGCCGTCGAGAACCGCCTTGATCATGAAGAGACCGAATTTGTGGGCTTCGTCGAACGTCGTCTTGGGCGGCATCGCCAATTCCTGGCGCGCGCTCACCACATCCACGAGCGCGGGACCCTCGTGTTTGAACGCTTCAACGAGCGCCGCGCGCAAGTCTTTCGGATCCTCCACACGGATGCCCCTGACGCCAATGGCGTTGGCCATGTCAGCGAAGTTGGGGTTGACCAGGTCGCAACCGGTGTCGACGAAGCCGTTCGCCTTCATCTCCATCTCCACGAAGCCCAGGGTCCCGTTGTTGAGGAGGATGATCTTGACCGGGAGCTTCAACTGCACGAGCGAGAGGAAGTCGCCCATCATCATCGAGAAGCCGCCGTCGCCCGACAGCGAGATCACCTGGCGTTGCGGGAAGGCGACCTGCGCGCCGATGGCGTGAAGCATCGCGTTCGCCATGGAGCCGTGGTTGAACGAGCCGACGATGCGGCGCTTGCCGTTGACCTTGAGATACCGTGCCGTCCAGAGAATCGGCGTGCCGACATCGCAGGTGAAGATCGCGTCTTCCGTGGCCAGCTCGCTGACGAGTCGGGTCACGTACTGCGGATGGATCAGCTTGCTGCCCTCCCTGGGCTCGGCCAGTTTGTCCAGGCCTTCGCGCGCCTTCTTGTAGTGGGCAAGCGCTGCATCCAGATGGCTGGAGTCGACTTTCTCGGGTATCGAGGGAAGCAGGCTCTGGAGCGTTTCCCGCACGTCACCGATCAGGCCAAGATCCAGCGGGCAGCGATTGCCCAGGGCTTCCGGGCGCATGTCGATCTGCGCGATCTTCGCGTGCTCGGGGAAGAACTGGCGATAAGGGAAATCCGTACCCAGCAACAGCAATGTGTCGCAGCCCTTCATGGCGGCGTAGCCGGACGAGAAGCCGACGAGTCCGGTCATGCCGACATCGTAGGGATTGTCGTATTCAATGAATTCCTTGCCGCGCAGCGTATGAACGATCGGCGCCTTCAGGCGCCGGGCAAGTTCGATCACTTCGTCATGTGCTCCGGCGCAGCCCGCACCACAGAACAGGGTGACGCGCGTCGCGTCCTTCAGCAGAGTGGCCAGTCGCTTGAGGTCCTTCAGGGCAGGGTGAACGATGGGCTTGGTCGGTATCACCCAGTGCGGCGGCTCGGCCACGGCTTCCTTGAGTGCGATGTCGCCGGGGATGACGACAACGGCCACACCGCGTCGAGCGACGGCAGCGCGGATCGCGCGCCCCAGGATCTGCGGAAGCTGGCCCGGATTCGACACCAGTTCCACATAGTGGCTGCACTCCTTGAACAGCGATTCCGGATGCGTGGCCTGGAAGTAGTCGATGCCGATTTCGGTGCTCGGGATATGCGCCGCGATGGCAAGCACGGGGACGCCGCTGCGCTGGCAATCGAAAAGACCGTTGATCAAATGGAGATTGCCCGGTCCACAACTGCCGGCGCAGACCACCAGCTCACCGGTCAAATGCGCTTCGGCGCCGGCGGCGAACGCCGCACCTTCCTCGTGGCGCGTGTGCAGCCATTCGATGGTGCCCAGGCGCCGGAAGGCGTCGGTCAGGCCGTTGAGCGAATCACCGACGACGCCATAAACGTGCTTGATGCCTGCCCGCTCGAGAACGCGGGCGATGTAGTCGGCAGAAGTCATGGCCATGGTAACGGTCTCCCTTGCAATGAATGCCTGCGCACGACTTGGTGCCGATCAGACGAACCGGACAAATCCATCAGCAGGCGGGGTCCGAATCGACTGGATCCGTGGATCTGCCGCGAAGCGAAAGACGGCGCACAAGGTGATCGAGGCCGGCGGTCATGCCGTCCCGTCAGAAGAGAGGGCGAGGGCACTGGATGACGGCCAGTGATCGGACAACGCAACTGGGCACGAAGAGGCCAACTTTCACTGTCGTTTCCTGGAGAACCGTGCTTTCGGCGTCAGGGACGTTAGCGCCGATGCCTCGCAGCGGGCTTGTACGCGATTGATCGGATATGTACGAAACCCATGCGGCTTCTTCAGCCAGGGAATGGCGCGGAAGTGCGCCAACACTTTTGAGTCATGAACCCTTGGGCTCGATTCGCAGTGACGGCGATGGAAGGTCTCGTCTGTTCCTTGCGAGACAGTTTCGTCCAATACCGCTTCGTGCCCCCGACCTAACGTCGTCGCATCTCCATGTCATGCATGGACGAAACGACGTTCACCTATCGGCCGCCGATCGCGGAGACCCATCATGAAGCTTGGAAACACGGTGCTGTCGTCTCTGGCTCGTTTGACAACGGTGATGGCCTGCACGTCGTTGAGCGCCTGTAGCGAGGGCGTTCTCCTCCCCAAGGGACCTGTCGGGGCACAGGAGAAGCAACTTCTGCTGGAAGCGCTCATCCCGATGCTGATGGTGATTACACCCGTCATCATTCTCACGCTGTGGTTTGCGTGGTGGTTTCGCGCCTCCAACACGCGGGCGAAATATCGACCGCGATGGGCATACTCCGGAGCCATCGAGTTTTCGATATGGATGATCCCGCTGCTGGTGATCCTCTTCCTGGGAAGCCTGGCGTGGGTCGGTTCGCACAAGCTCGACCCGTATCGGCCGCTGGCGTCCAAGCGCAAGCCGCTCGTGGTCCAGGTCGTGGCGCTGGACTGGCGCTGGCTGTTCATCTATCCGGAGCAGGGCGTGGCCAGCGTCAACGAGCTGGCGATACCGGTCGATACGCCGGTCTCTTTCCAGCTGACGTCGGCGACCGTGATGAATTCGTTCTTCATCCCCTCATTGGGTGGGCAGGTATACGCCATGCCCGGCATGCAGACGCAGTTGCATCTGCAGGCAGACGAGGCGGGCAACTACCGCGGCATCTCGGCGCAGTTCAGCGGCGGCGGATTCTCGGACATGCATTTCCAGGTACTTGCGACCGACGCGGCGGGTTTCGCGGCCTGGATAGCGCGCACGAAGTCGGCGGCCACACCGCTGGATGCAGCGGTCTATGACCGCTTGGCGGCAGATCACAAAACCGGTGAGGTCGCTTACTACTTCCCGGTTTCCGATGGCCTGTTCGACCACGCCATTGAACATGGCACGCAACGTCCGGGATCGGCGTCCACCGTCTCCGCCAGCGCCGCCGGCGCCGCGCTCACATCCGTTCGATCGGAGCCATGATCATGTTTGGAAAGCTCACGCTAAGCGCGATCCCCTTCGACCAGCCCATCGTCATGGTCACCTGTTCGGTGCTCATCGTCGGCATCCTGGCGATCCTTGCCCTGATCACCTGGAAGCGCAAATGGACATGGTTGTGGACCGAATGGATCACGACCGTCGACCACAAGCGCATCGGCATCATGTACACCTTGCTGGCAGCGGTGATGCTGCTGCGCGGATTCAGCGACGCGATCATGATGCGTTCGCAGCAGGCGTTGGCCAGCGGCAATGCCCACGGCTTTCTGCCGCCCGAACACTACGACCAGGTCTTTTCGGCGCACGGCACGATCATGATCTTCTTCATGGCCATGCCCTTCGTGGTGGGCCTGATGAACTTCGTCGTGCCGTTGCAGATCGGCGCGCGGGACGTCGCCTTTCCGGTACTCAACTCGGTCAGTTTCTGGCTGACCGCCGCAGGCGCGCTGCTCATCAACATCTCATTGGGGGTAGGCGAGTTCGCCCGTACCGGTTGGCTGGCCTATCCGCCGCTGTCGGAGCTTCCATTCAGCCCCGGTGTCGGCGTCGATTACTACTTGTGGTCGCTGCAGATTGCAGGCGTCGGCACGCTGCTGTCCGGCGTGAACCTCGTCACCACGATATTGAAGCTGCGGGCACCCGGCATGACGCTGTCCAGGATGCCGGTATTCACGTGGACGGCGCTCTCGGCGAACATGCTGATCATCGCGGCTTTCCCCGTACTGACGGCAACGTTCGCGATGCTGCTGCTGGACCGGTATCTGGGGATGCACTTCTTCACCAACGATGGTGGAGGCAGCCCTATGATGTACATCAATCTCATCTGGATGTGGGGCCACCCGGAGGTCTACATCCTGGTTCTTCCGGCATTCGGCGTCTATTCCGAAGTCATCGCCACGTTCTCGCGCAAGCCCCTGTTCGGCTATCGGTCCATGGTGATAGCGACGATGGCGATTGCGCTGATGGCGTTCACGACCTGGCTGCACCACTTCTTCACCATGGGCTCCGGGGCCGATGTCAACGGATTCTTCGGCATCACCACGATGGTGATCGCGATACCCACGGGCGTGAAGATCTTCAATTGGCTGTTCACGATGTATGGCGGCCGTGTCCGCTTCACGTCGCCGGTGTTGTGGACCATCGGATTCATGGTGACCTTCACCATCGGCGGCATGACCGGTGTGCTGCTGGCCGTTCCGCCCGCCGACTTCATCCTGCACAACAGCCTGTTCCTGATCGCGCATTTCCATAACGTGATCATCGGCGGCGTGGTCTTCGGCTGCTTCGCGGGCTTCACGTACTGGTTCCCGAAGGCCTTCGGGTTTCGACTCCACGAGGGCCTGGGCAAAGCAGCGTTCTGGTGCTGGTTCTTTGGCTTTTATCTTGCCTTCATGCCGCTCTACGCCCTCGGCTTCATGGGCATGACGCGCCGCATGAACCATTACGACGATCCGGCATGGCTGCCTTACCTGCTCGTCGCCGAGTGCGGGGCCGTGGTGATCCTGATCGGCATTCTTCTCCAGATCACCCAACTGGTATGGAGCATCACGCACCGCGAGGCGTTGCGCGCAGGTGCGGACCCGTGGGACGGACGCACCCTGGAGTGGTCAACGACTTCGCCGCCGCCGGCCTACAACTTTGCGCGGGTACCGGAAGTGGGCGGCCTCGACGCCTACTGGGAGGCGAAGCAGGAGGCCATGCCTGCCTCGACCGAGCCTTTCGAGCCTATCGAGATACCGAAGAACTCGGGGCTGGGATTCTTCATGAGTTTCTTTGCCGTGGTCGGCGGGTTCGGCATGATCTGGCACATCTGGTGGATGGGCGTCGTGGCACTCATCGCATTCGTCGCACTGATCGCGTGGAAGTCGTGGGACGAACACGACGAGTTCAAGCTGTCGGCCGCCGAAGTCGCCCGGCTCGAACGCATGCCTCCTCATCTTGCCTGATCAGTAAAGGACAGACTTATGTCAAGCACTGTTGCGTCATTGGACATGCCGTCGGAAGGAGAATATCAGCGCTCCAGGCAACACATCACCGGTTGGGGCTTCTACGTCTATCTCTTGAGCGACGGCATTCTCTTTTCCGCATTGTTCGCGGCGTTTGCCGTGCTGAGGACGGCGACGGACGGTGGGCCCGATGGGCACATGCTTTTCAGCGCGCACAACGCATTCATCGAGACGGCTTGCCTGCTCACCAGCAGTTTCACCTGCGGCATCGCGATGCTGGCGTGCGACCGGCGAAACAAGTTCGTCGCGCTTGCCGGATTTCTGGCCACGGCCGTGCTCGGCATCGTGTTCCTGACGCTCGAGGTCCATGAATTTGCCGATTTCATAGCGCGAGGCCACGGTCCGGATCGCAGCGCTTTCCTGTCCTCGTTCTTTACCCTCGTCGGCACGCACGGCCTGCATGTGACCTGCGGACTCCTGTGGCTCGGCATCCTCCTTGTCCAATTCCTTGGACGCGGGTTCACCCCGGCGATGCTGCGTCGCTTCCTGTGCTTCAGCCTTTTCTGGCACGTCCTCGACGTGGTCTGGATCGGCGTCTTTACGTTTGTCTACCTGGTCGGAGGCAATTTATGACGGCACAGCAGCACGACCCACGGCGCGGGGAATCGCATACCCCGGGACTGGAAAATCAGCGTACCCATGGGAGCTTTGGTGGTTACGTCGTCGGTTACATCGCGGCGATGCTGCTCACCATTGCCGCGTTCGTCATGGCGCCCAGCACCAACATGGCTCCCTTCAGCATCGAGGCGGGGCTGGCCGTTTTGGCGATCGCCCAGATGCTGGTCCACCTGATCTTCTTCCTGCACATCAACACCGCTCCCGTGCAGAAGACCAACGTCATGGCGTTCGCGGCGACGATGCTGATCATCGCGATCGTGGTCATCGGATCCATGTGGATCATGGCCCACCTCAACCACAACATGGTTCCCATGAGCCAGGTCATGCAAATGCAGCGTTGAATGGCCGGGTGGGCACAGCAGCTGCCAACCGGCCTTGGGTTTCCCCTGGGATTCAAGGAGATGATGATGCGTATGTTCAACGTGGCGGCCCTGGCCCTTGGCTGCATCGGCGCCCTGGTCATGTTTCCGGCTTCCCGCGTACAGGCGGCCGACGCCAGTGTGACTTGCAAGCTGAGCTTCAGCTTGTCGGGTTGGTCGGTGATCTACAAGCACGCATCGGGCACCGGTGCGGTGACGTGCAGCAACGGTCAGCACGCCAAGGTGAAGATCACGCTGAATGGCGGTGGCCTCACTGCCGGCAGGTACCGTATCGACAACGGAAAGGGTGAGATCACCCATGTGCGCACGATCGACGATGTCTTTGGCCATTACGCGCAGGTCGGCGCGGATGCGGGCGTGATGAAGAGCGGCGAGGCTCAGCTGCTCACCAAGGGCACCACCTCGCTGGCGCTGCATGGAAGTGGCGAAGGCATTGACCTGGGGCTTTCCGTAGGCGCCGTTTCGATCACCAGGCGGTGATTTTTTGGTTTGAAGGATGAGGGGCGCCGCATGGCGCCCCTTGTTTCAATGGGCATCGAGCGAAGGTCTAGACTGCAGGCGTGTGGCCCGTCCGCGTCGTCGCGGACGCTTTGCATCCGGCCATGATCCTGGAACTCCCTCCACTTGTCTTTGCGTCGGTGCAGCCATGAAAGTTCCACAAGTAACGGGAAAGCTTCGCGAAGTGACGGCCGCCTATGCGCGCGATCCGACGGTGATCATCGAAAGGTCTTATCGGGCCATCACGCAAAGTGACCCAACCTACGCCGGGCTTCCATCGAGTACCAAAGGCGACTTCCTGGAGTCGATCCGGTTCTCGGCCGTGCTTTGGTGCAAGACCTTGTTGACGGGGGAATATCCTTCCGACCACGACATGGAGACATTTCGGAATGTGGGTCGAAGGCGCGTCCATCAAGGCATCGAGTTGGCGTCGCTACTTCGGGCCTATCGGGTGGGTTCAAAGGAACTATGGGCCATCTATCTGGAATTTTCGTCAGAGCACCATGACGTCAAGGACGAGCTTCTTTCCACCGTGTCGCCTTATCTCCTCGACCACTTCGACGAAATGGCCCAGGCGATCGCAACGGCCTACATGGAGGAGCAATACGAGCAGTCGAGATGGAAAGATGCGCTGAGATACGAACTATGCAACCTGGTCTTTGGCGCCACCGGGGACGTGGACGAGTTCAACCGGGTGTCGGAAACCATCGGCATCGATCCGACGATCGCCCGGGTGGCGTTTGCGCTCAACCTCGATGTGCCGGACACCTTACCGTCCCGCGTGGAGACGGAGCTGGACAGGATGATGCTGGTCGTGGCGCGCATGGCGAAGGTCAATGCGGCGGACCTCGTCAGGGCGATGTATCGCGGGCGGTTGATCGTCTGGATGCCATGTATCCGGGGTGATTCCGTGCTGGCCAGCGACCGGAGAATGGGGGAGTTGGCCGCGCGGTTGATCGCCAACGTTCCCGAGTTCAAACAGATGGGCGTAGGGATGATGGGCCAGGGGCCATCCGGCTGGTCCGGTTCCGTGGAAGAAGCGGTCAAGGCGCTGGAGATCGGCGAGCGCCATGGCGGCGGCGATGGCGTCTACCGGTATTCGGACATCGCATTGAACGAAGGCGCGCGACGGTCGGACAACGTGCTGCGCTATCTGGAGTCCCTGGTCGAGCGTCTGTCGCACGAGCCGGATCTGTTGAGAACCCTGGAGTGCTACCTGGAACAGTTCCAGAAGCACAAGCAGACCGCGTCGGTCTTGGGGATCCATCCCAATACGTTGAGCTACCGGCTCGAGCGCATCCAGGAGATCGCGGGCGGGAGCCTGGAAGACCCAGCGTGGCTTGCGAAGCTGTACGTGGCGACAAGGCTGCGCAAGGACAGCTTGTGAGAGCAATCAGTCAGGAAGCGTGGTCTGCTGCGCCTGCAGCCGTGATGACCCTTCGACTTCGACCCTTCGGACCTACGCTCTGGGCGCACGGAGTCCATGACTGAAGTTCGACGCTGATCAGGGCTTCCCGAATGCCTCGGCACTCATGGTCGCAGACGCGCGTAGGTGCCTGAAAATGGCCTGGCCAGCCCAGCGATGAGTGCGCGGCGCCGATGCCCGCGTCGGTTGGCGTTGTGTGTTTTCACAAAAAAGATCAGGAATCATCCAATTCATATGAAGGAGACCTGCTGATAAACAGGTAGCCGAACGCAAACGCGTCGGCTGACGAGGTGATATTTGTGCGAAACGAGTTCTCCATCTCGCACCCGGGCTGGGTGAAGTCGCTGAGTGTCGGGACGGCGCTGGTCTTCGCGTTTTGGAACTTGCACAAGTTGCGGCCGGGATACACCGAGCCGGGAAACCGTTCCCTGGAAGACGAGAGGCGTGCCGAACGCAAGCGCATGGCGCGAGAATTGCACGACACGCTGCTACAGGGTCTCCAGGGCATCCTGCTTGAGTTCGAAGTGCTTTCGTCGGAACTCCCGGAAGGAGAGCGCGAGCGCGCAGCGAAGATCGAGCGGAAGCTTCGTCATGTCGTCATGGACGGACGCAACGCGATCAACGCGCTCCGCTTGCCCGACGACGAGGAAACGGACTGGATGGCGGCCATCCTGGAAATGGGCGAGCGTGAAGCCTCCGATTCGAAGATCGATTTCACGCTGAAGATCAAGGGCGAACCCTGGAACCTTCCGTTGAACGTGCGCGTGGAGGTGTTGGCCATCGTTCGCGAGGGCTTGCGCAATGCGTTCGAGCATTCTCGGGCAAAGACCATCCTCGTCGTCATCAGATACGCAAAACGCGGGCTGAAGATTTCGATTCAGGACAACGGCAACGGTGTCGGCGAGCGATACCTCGAATTGCGCCAGAAAGAAGGGCATTGGGGAATTGCCGGCATGCGCGAGCGCGCCGAGAAACTACAGGGAAGGCTGACATTCACGAGTCAACCTTCCAAGGGAACCGTGGTCAACCTCGTCATCCTGAGGTGTGTTGCCCTCAGAAAGCCCCGCGCCCTGATTACGTCCGGGAAAGGGCATCGATGGAGCACGATGAAAGCGCGGCAAGCCGCTTGATGCTCGAGCAGCTTTGTGCAATTTGCAGTGTAATTGTTCAAGGGCGTCACACGGCTTGCGACCGTTGACCGTCGTAGTGCTTAATAGCTACCAACGCATCCAACTGTGTCGCTCCATGGGCATCAATGCCATCGGCAAGATAGCCCTTCTATGGGCCAGGCGATTTGTCGTCGGCCGAGGCAGCTGCGTGCCCGCGTCCTTCGTATGCTTGCTGCTGGTTACCCTCTGCTTCCCACCGGTGGCATGGCCTGCCGAACCGCCGCACTCCGTTGCTCCGCTCTCTTCGCAGACACCTTACCGATTGCGGCTGAGCCAGCTTCAGCACCACGCCTATCCATCTCGGGAGGGCGCCCCATCAGGTGCGACGTGGATCGCCCAGACACCGGACGGTTTTCTATGGATCGCAACGCAGAATGGCTTGTACCGATTTGATGGGGTGCGCTTTGACAAGAGTGTGACCCGCCTGTTGCCGAGCACGAGCATCTTTTCCCTTTATGCAGAATCCAATGGCGACTTGTGGATAGGCTACACATTTGGCGGAATGAGTCTGCTGCATGATGGGAAGGTATCGAATGTCCCTGCCTCCGCTCTACCTGGTGGAAGCGTCATAGGTTTTGCAAGGGCCAGGAATGGGGTGCTCTGGGTTGCAACGACACGTGGTGTTGCCTGGCAAAAGGATGGTCATTGGGAAACGGCCGGCCCCAGCCAGGGCTATCCCGGCCATCGGCCGCAAGCACTGGGAGAAGTCAACGGAGAGATCCATCTCTTCGATACCGACACCGCTTACGTACTCGACGATCACAGCAATCAATGGCGGCCTGTCGATTTTTTGCAGGCCAAGCGCGAACTGATCGGACTTCCCGCTGGCGTGGCTTTGAAAAAAAGCTATCCCTACTGGGCAAGCTTGCGCGATCCGTCGGGTGCACTATGGTTCACGCGTGAAGATCAGGAAGGCATCACTCGAGTGCGTTGGAGTGATGCAAATGGTTCGCCTTCCTCCGAAGAACACTTCGATCGACGCGACGGATTGACAGGTCAATTCGCGCTCTTCTATTTCATGGACCGCGAATCAAACGTCTGGGTTGCGACGGAAGGCGGTGTCGATCGCTTTTCAGTCGGGAAATTTACGCCAGTTCACTTCCCAAGCGAGATGAGCAACCTCACTATCGCTGCCGATGCCCATGGCGGCCTATGGGTAGGCAGCCTTCGGGAATATGGCTTGTACCTCAAGGGCGATCAGGATCCTGTCCGTATTGCCGGCTTCGGACTAGGCGCAGACTGTTCGACGGTGGACAGTCACGGCGTTGTCTGGATGCCGGGGAGAATGGATGTAGAAGCGTACGACGGCTTGCACGTCAAACACGTTCCGCCGCCGCCCGGCACTCTGGTTGATGACCATGGTGGTCAAGCTCTACAGGCTTGCCAGGGTATTGCGGAAGATGCAGCAGGCGACGTTTGGATGTCCATTGCCAAAGTGGGTGTCTTCAGGCTGTCAAACGGCACCTGGACCCTCAACGGTGGCCTGAAGGCTTTGCCGGATGGGCCGGCGATTCGCGTTATAGGTGATGAATCCGGACGCATCTGGTTGACTTATCCTGGCAACCGTATTGCTGTCGTCGACCATGACCACATCACGCTCTACAACAGCGGCAATGGCCTGGATGTCGGCAATGTACTCAGCCTGTATGTACGCGGTACGCACGCCTGGGCCACCGGTGACAATGGTGTCGCGTACTTGTCGCCATCAGGCGCATTCAGGAATTTGATTGGCAAAGGCGACAACAACTTTAGCGGCGTATCAGGGATCGTTGAAACGCGGGCTGGCGAGTTATGGCTCAGTGGGCCCGATGGTGTCTATCGTATAAGCGCAGGTGAAATCGCAGCGTGGCTCAAACAGCCCGGTTACACGCCAGGTTACGAGCTTTTCACCCAGACGGACGGCATCAACGGCGTTCCGCAATCCATTCGCCCGGGACCCACGATGATCGAAAGCACGGATGGACGCATCTGGGTCGCGACCAAGCAGAATCTTTCCTGGATCGATCCGGCTCATATCCGGCGCAATATGATTGCACCGGACGTTACGATCAGCACGCTGGCATCGGCCAATTCCAGCTGGCCCGTATCTTCCGTGCCGTCGTTGCCGCCGGGCACACACAGCATCCACATCGCCTATACAGCGGCTGCGCTGTCCATGCCGGAGCGGGTACATTTCCGGTATCGGCTCAAGGAAGTGGAGGAAGATTGGCAGGACGACGGGGGGCGGCGCGAGGCCTTCTATACCAATATGCAGCCCGGAAGCTACCACTTCGAGGTCGTTGCACTCAACGAAGATGGTGTCGCCAGCCCGCGACCTGCCACATTGCATTTCACGATCAGGCCAGCCTTCTACCAGACGACTTGGTTCAAGGCACTCATCGCATTCATCGTCGTGCTTGCTCTATGGCTGATCTATATGCTGCGCCTGCGGTTTATCGAGCGACGCTATCGGCTACTTTGGATAGAGCGCCTCGCTGAACGTGAACGCATCGCGCGCGATCTGCACGACACCCTGCTTCAAGTCATGCAGGGCATCCTCCTGCAGGTCGAGATGCTTTCCAACAGCCGTGATCTATCGGATACGCAGCGGCTGCGAATTACCAAGATCGAGGAGAAAATGCGTGGGGCCCTGATCGAGGGACGGGATGCCATCAGCGCGCTTCGACTGGCGCAGTCTGATCATGCGGATCTGATAGAAAATCTGAAGTCCATTGGCAGCGATGTAGCGACACATTCAGGCACACACTACTCAGTGCGGGTTGAGGGCGAGGCACGGCCGCTTTGCGCCATGCACTGCGGCGAAATGATTGCCATCGTGCGAGAAAGCGTCATCAATGCTTTCAAACATGCCGAGGCTGAATGTGTTGTGGTGTCCGTCAATTACTCGGATAACGCTCTTGCCGTAGATGTCGCGGATAACGGTATTGGCTTCACCGAACAGCAAATCCATGACAAACAAAGAGAAGGGCATTGGGGGATCGCCGGCATGCGCGAGCGTGCGGCGAAACTCGGTGGCCAACTGACCATCCGGCACGCCAATCCACGAGGTACCACGGTCGAGCTGGTCTTGCCATGGCAAGCGATCCAGGCAACCCACGCATCCATAAGGGGGCGCTGGCATTTTGGGGATAATGAAGACGATCAGCTGCACCGTTGCGGAAAGTGACTTTTCATCCTTCGCAGTCAGCTTTATCCAAGAACGGAATCGTATCGGATACCATACTTGCCTCGATGGAGTCGGCGATTGCATCGCGCTTTGTTTCGTGATGACAGATACTTTTCCACCGACGAACGAGACCACGACCATGAGCAATCCAAGCAAGGTTCTTTACACCGCCACCGCCACGGCCAAGGGTGGTCGCGAAGGTCGTGTCCACAGCAGTGACGACGTGCTGGATGTCGACCTGAAGGTGCCGAAGGAGTTGGGCGGTCAGGGCGGCCACGGCAGCAATCCGGAACAGCTGTTCGCCGCCGGCTATGCGGCCTGCTTCGAAAGTGCGGTGCGCCATGTGGCGCGTGAGAAGAAGGTCACGCTAAAGGATGCTTCGGTGACCGCACATGTCGGTATCGGACCGCGCGAACCGATCGGCTTTGCCATCGCGGTGAAGCTTGAAGTGAGCCTGCCGGGCATCGATCGTGCCGTGGCACAGGATCTGGTCGATACCGCGCATCGCGATATCTGCCCGTACTCGCATGCCACGCGTGGCAACGTCGACGTGCAGATCAGCCTGGTCTGATCGCACATCGGCGCTGGGGCGACAACGGGGCACCGAAAGGCGTCGTTTTACTTCACGACGTGGCGCGCCAAGGCGTGCGCCGCAAGCAAGGCGACAGGGGGCCCCGCCGCAGTACTTCGCTATGCTAGACCGCATGCTCCTTTGCTTTCGGAATGGCACCGTTTGCACGTAACCCATCGATCTCGGTCGCACTAAAACCTAGCTGATGAAGGATCTCCTCGTTGTGCTCTCCAATCTTCGGAGCTCGCTTGGCTGAGACCTTGGCAACGCCATGTACCTGAATCGGGCTACTGATGGTGGACGTCAATTTGCCACCGGCGCCTTCGAGCGGAACGATGATGCCATTGGCCAGTAGCTGTGGGTCGTTGATGACTTCTTGCGGGCCACGCACCGCACCAAACGTCACGTGAACACCGTTGAATACCTTGTACCAATGCTCCATCGGTCGCGCGCTGAAAACGCCATCCAGGATGAGAGCGAGCTGCGGCATATTCGCCATCAGCTTCGCCGGATCGGAGAATCTCGGATCGGTCAGGAGATCCGGACGGCCGATCGCTATCGCCACGGCCTCCAACTTGTCGGACGTGACGACAAGAACGAACCACGTGTCGTCAGCGGCGCGATAGACGTTCATCGCCGCATTCGCGGGATTTTTTCGATCATGCAGACCAAAGAATTTTGCGTCGCATAGCGCAGCCTGTATCGAAACGCTTGCGGACCAGACACCTTCCGCGAGCAGGGAGGTCGTGACATGCGCACCCTCTCCCGTTCGCTCGCGACGATACAGGGCAGTGACAATCGCCGAATAGAGCCCAACAGCAGTCGCATGGTCACCGCTGCCAGCCACCGGCCAGGTAGGCGGTGCGCCGGCATCGCGCGTCATCGACAACAACCCACTGCGAGCCCAGTACGACGTGATGTCAAAGCCAGGTAGATCGGCATCGGGCCCCTTTTCGCCGAAACCCGTGACGTCCGCGTAGATCAGGCGTGGATTCCATGGAACAACATCTGCATATTCAAGCTTGAGCCGCGCACGGGCAGGGTGCGGTGTGTTGACGATGAGCACATCGGCCCATTTGACGAGCTTTTCGAGAACCTGCCGGGCGCTCGACGACTTCAGATCAAGTGCGATACCCCGCTTGTTGCGATTGTTCAGGTGCCACGGGTAAGCATCCTCGGCGACCGGTTGCGGCGGTGCGTTATGCGCGTGTCGCCACAGTTCACCGTTCGGCGGCTCGGTAATCCCCCCGCTTTTAGCGCTCGCCAAAAGTGGAGCTAAGCGGGCAAGGCCAATTTCTGCATGGGTGTGATGCCGCCGAGAGCCATGTTCGGACGCTCGTGGTTGTATGTCCATAGCCAGTGGGTCGCCGATGCT
>NZ_JADIKL010000011.1:0-92675 GCF_044904705.1 Dyella agri | reverse complement strand
GGGCGTACCGTCCTCGGCTTGCTTGAGCACGGCGATGATCTGGCTATCGCTGAATCGGGACTTCTTCATGGAACCTCCTCGGGAAAGATTACGAGAAAATTCCACTTTCAGCGTCTGCTAATTTACGGGGGGATTACCGAGGGGCAATGCACCGACTCCTCTAAATCAGAGAAATGGGCACGCACAGGGGTTGAGCGACATGTCAGGGGGACAAATGTTTCGTCGAGAACGACTTGCAGCGGTGACCGCAATATGGGTGATTGCGTTATCCGCACTAAGTGCATGTGGCAACGCCGAGTCTTCCGCTAATGGGGCTCAACAAGCATCCATGGCGGAATCCAGCGGCTGGGCATTGTCCGCGGATCAATTTCGACAGCGCTGGAATAGTCAGACCGAAGCTTCGTACCACATTGATGGATTCCATCGGAACCGCCTTGGCAGAAATGAAGCCAGCTTGCCGGGAGCGTCTGTGTACGCGGAGAACGACACATTCGAGGTAGCGACGATGGACCGGTCAAATTCCATCGCTCTGTGTCTTCAGACGGTTCAGGCCGCACTCGGTGTCCCGGCCAAAACGGCTGATGCGCTAGTCGCAACGATGTTTGATCAGTTTCGTAAGACGCTTCCAAGCAACCCCTACGGTTCTGTTGAATATCAGGGATATTCTGCGGCAATGACCGTTGCTGCCAACGGTGAATTCACCTGTTGGGTCAAACCAAAGCAAGGTTAATAGCTACGATAATAATGACTGGGGGATACATGTTTCGTCGCGGACAGTTGGCGGTCTTGACCGCCGTATGGGTAGTCGCATCATCTGCACTAAGTGCATGTGGCAACGTGGACTCTTCTGTAAGCGGAAACCAAGCCACGCCTAACGCAGCGTCAACCGGCTGGGCATTGTCCGCGGATCAATTTCGACAGCGCTGGAATCAATTGACGAAGCCGGTGTATGCACTATCCAACTTTGCCGGGCAGAAGGCCTCGTTCTCCGACGGTGTCGTGACGTACATGAGTAACGGCATGATTACCCTAGAGACTGATCATCATCAGGCCGTGGGGAGTGTCTGCGTCATCGCATACATGGCGGCGTACGGAGCGGACCATGATGAGGCGCACACGATCGTCAACGCAGCTATAGATGATGGGCATTCCGCGGAGGCATCGGGTCAGGGCTTCGCTGGGTATAAGACCTTCAATGGCCATATGATGGGTGTCACCCTGTCTCCAACTGGAAAGGTGACCTGCACATATCTCAGAGATAAGGGCTGAAGCACCCCTCTCGTACGGAACAATACCGACAATAGTCTGGTGTGTGGGGCAGCCGTTATCAGTCCTGTGCGCGGGCAGTTTCGAGCCAAACTGCGCCCTGACAAAGGCACAGCAGGCCTAAACTAGGCTGTCACGTCGAACTTACCGGCGGGAGAAAATCGAATTGCAAAGAGCCCGCGCCCGCCACAAGTTTGGTGTTTGGCGGGGTTGGCTTTTCGGTACCGTTTTGGCGAAAGATACCTAGCCCATTTTGGCGGGCGCGCATCATTGTAAGGTCCGCCTGAGATCGGAGGCGGACCGGCCATTATTATTCTGTTGCTGACGGCCCAGCGGATGGCGCGGTGCTAGCCGTCTTCCCTTAATTTCCCGGATTCTTTCAGTCCCCATGCTTCCCGCAGAGGGTAGAGGAAGTTGGGAATGACCTCGGCACGTTCAACGGCTCCATCAAAGTCCGCAGTTGCGACGTCCCCACTCCGCTTTATCGGAACGTGGATCTCTTCGTACTCGCCCTTCGCCGTTGCCCCGGTTAGTGCTATTGCTTCGCCCGTGATAGGCATATCGGAGATTGCTGTCAGGCCCTCATCGATTGGCGCCGATCGATACCACATCTCGCCGATGAAGAAAATTCCTTGGAAGTCGGGATCTATCCGTGCAAGGTCAGCCATAGCGTGCCAAAAAATGTACTTCTCGATGCGGTCAGCAAAGTACACGCCGGTTGCGGCAGTGATTTGGCCGTTGCCATCGGTTTGAAAGTACATCGTCTCGTGGTGACCGTCTCGATTAAACACTTTGCTCGCCATTAGGGCGAACGACTGGAGCCTCGTCCGCAACGGCAAGCTAGCATCTGCGTATGCCGCCGCTGACCTATCAACAAACAGAGCTTCGACTTCTTTCTTCAGTTGCGCTAATTGCTCAGGAGTTCGGGACACGCGCCCCCGTCGAAAGCTACAAACCTTGCCAGTACTAAGCTTGATGTACTCCCGCCGAGAAGCAGATGACAGGTTGGGCAAAGTATCGTAAGCGAAGGCGGATACATCCTGCCCACAGGCGCTATCGAATGCGTCCACCGCCGATCTTAAGACGGAAAATCCATGCAACAGCGCATCGGTCAACTCGTAGTCCGGAAGCGTATTTGCGACCCACTTTCTATCGATGACAATCGCAGACTCATCCACAATCGACTCTGGCGCCATTCGAAGCCACGCCCGCCACAACTTGTTCTGGCTAGCGAAAAGGAGGCCCTCACATGGGGGCTCGATGCTCGGCCCATTCTCGAGATACGAAAACATGATACTGGCGCGCAGTTGACTGTGGATCGCGAGATCACCCTCCTTTTCAATTGTGTTGCGTGCGTCAACCAGCCATTTCATTAGGGGACTGCTTCCACAGACATCTAGAACAAACGTCTTATACAGATCGTGATAGCCGGGAATCTTGGCCTTGTTCTTCTGTATGAGGAACGTAACGGTACGTGCCGTCGTAATGGCATTGTTGATGTTGAGACGAAACAATTCAGGCTCGAAGTACGTTTGATCAGCTTGACCAATCAGTTGAAATAGATCGCCCAAGCGCTTTCGCCACGGAGAAATACCCATCAGTGCCCCCTGCCTGCAAACGGTAATGTCGTGCCCGGACGATGTCCGCCTCCTCGATTATTCAATCATATGGTTCAGGCTGGCTCTTGCAGAACACGGTAGACCGTGGCAACGCCAACATTGAAGCGTTCGGCCAACTGCGCTACTGAGAACTTTTCCTCCAGTCGCAGGGTACGGATGCGCAGGCACTGATCTTTGGTAAGCGCACGTTTCCGCCCAAAGGCCACGCCTTTTTGCTTGGCTTTGGCAATTCCATCCGCCTGCCTCTCGGCTCGAATGTCGTTCTCGAATTCAGCAAAACTGGCTAGCAGAGAAAACATGAGTTTCCCCTCAGGCGTGCTGGTGTCGATCGACTGATCAAGCACCCGCAAGACGACCCCCTTTCTCCTTAGCAATTCAGCAATTTTGGCCAAGTCCAGTACAGAGCGGGCCATACGGTCCAGCCGGGATATGACCAACGTATCGCCATCCCGAAGGAACTGGAGGCATGCCTGAAGCTCTGGGCGGTTGTCGGCTTGCTTACCGGATCGCTTTTCAGAATAGATACGGGTGCAGCCGACTCCGTTCAGCTTGTCCAACTGAACATCCAGAGATTGGCCGACGCTGCTGACTCGGGCGTAACCTACGATCTCGCTCATTATCAAATCTCCTAGATGATTTGATAATATCATTCTGATAGGAGTTTTGATAGATGTTCCAAATGCTGTCGCAACGTATACATTTTGAAAAGCGATGAGCTGTACCGTGACTCGTGGTGGGGCCGAATTACCCTACCCAAGCCCGTCTGGGGTATCGTTGTGAGTTTGTTGCACCGTTAGCGGTATTAGGCGATGCTCTTGCTAGAAGCTACGCGCTCTGCCGTAGGACATGGTGGTGGGTATGCGCGAAATTGACGTACGTGACGCGGTACGGTCCGGTCCGCTTCGGAAGTACCTGAGTGATGATCGGAGCCGGGTAATCGACGAACTCGCCATATGCCTTGGCGAGGCTCGAGTAGACATCGCTGTAGTGAACGGCAAGCTGGCCGGCTACGAAATTAAGAGCAAGAATGACACGTTGATCCGCCTCCCGAGGCAGGCGGAGATTTATGGACGCGTCTTTGACGAAATGACCTTAGTGGTCGATGCGTCGCACAACGATGCAAGCCTCAAGATCATCCCAGACTCTTGGGGCGTGATCGAAGTTCGCCAAGCTGCCGACCAAAGTACGAAGTTGAAAAAACTTCGGGCGCCGCGAGCCACTGCAGATCAGGACCCGTACGCCATCGCCCAGCTTTTGTGGAAGGACGAAGCGGTTGCAGTTTTGATGGCCCACCGAAAGGGGCCGGTGCCCTCATCGAAGCCCCGGACTTGGTTGTGGGAAGCCCTAGCTTCGGAGCTCCCCCTGAAGAAACTCAAGTCCGAGGTTCGGCGGATTCTCAAGGTCCGCGAAGACTGGCGCGTCTAGTTAGATTTGCCCTGCAATCTGACGGGCAACGAACGAAACATGATGGTTTGTTCCGACACGTCGCCAAGTGGTCGTATTGCCGGTACGCCCCAGACCATTCGCACATTCCAGAATATATTTGTCGCCCCAACTAAACTCCGGGCCACTGTAAGCCTCATGCTGGACTATCTGCTGGCTGAGGCTACGAAATTGTTCGAATGAATGGCGACGCAAACTACGCCCTTTAAACGCCCACATCCCGTCGGCCGCCGTGTAGCGAATGTTTGCACTTACAGTGATCAAACGAGGATCAAGTTCCTCGATGTTATGGCTTGATACACCGTAGTCGCCAAAGCTGGGAATCCTACGATTCTGGCCAAGGTTCGACACTACTTCGCGCCATATATTCCATTCGAGGCGGGGCAAAAGTTTTGGGCATTGTTCCGCTGGCGGCAAAGTCTTCGGCGTGCTTGCGCCAACAATGCTAACGCTGAGCCACTCGGCAATATCTCGCAAACCGGCGATGGCGCTGTATGCAGCAAAGGTCTGCGGGCTTGCATCCACCTCCGCCGACAACTGCTCGAAGTCGAAGAACAGGTGACACTGATTGGGCTGGGCACCGATGCTATTCAAAAGCTCGTCGAGCTTCATTGCAAAGCCAATCTTGGCAAATGTCCTCGCCGAAAGCCTCAACAGCACCTCGCCGTTGCGCTGTCCGACATGCTCACGTACCACAGCAATTTCATCATCCGTAGGGGCGTCCCCTATGCTTGGGTGTGCGCCGAGGTCTGCACAAGATCGCAATACCGCCTGCAGCGGGATCTCCCCATTCTCCAATGGCGCAGCATTCTTCAGAAACCTGCAATCTAAGAAGCAGTGAGTTTCGTCAGGAAGTGCGTCATGTAAACGCTTCGAAAATGCCTCGATGTGGCTATCGACCGTTTTGCCGTATGCGCGAGTCTCATGATTGTAAGGTTGAGGTGGCAGCTCCCAAACGAATGTCGTTCGCTCGAGAACGTCATCCGCTAGATCGCCAGCGGCCTGAAGCTCCCCCATCTTCCCTTTCATCACAGCAAAATAGTGCTGGTGCGAATCAATCCGCATTGGCTTCTCCCGAGTTCTCCAACTCCCACTTAAGGTATTGCGCGATACCTTCTGCACTGGGAAAGAGGGTGGCGCGATTCACGCCAAGCTGATGTAGCCGAAGTAGGACATCCCGCTTGAGAGCATGCGGGATGATATACCTGCCGATTTCCAAGCCACTTTCCTCGCCATCATCCAGCGCAGCGAAAGGATCTTCGCTCACTGTAAAGACTCCGCTTTGCGCGGTGATCCGTCTCGTCACATGGGGCATTTCCACCGTCATGGTGGTTTCGATGCTATAGGGATCTGGTACGGCATCTATCGATGTGAAGCGATTGATGGTGTGCGTATAGATGCAACAGTCATTCGCACTTTGCGATTCAACTGCAAAATATGCCGCCACTAAAGGATTTCGGCTCCAATCAAGAAGACGGGTCGGCAGTCCGTGGTGTTGCGCGATCGCCAGCAACTCCCATTCGTCGGGCAGCCCACTTTCAAAATATGGGCGAGCATGTTTCCGAAAACCATCCATCAAGTCCTGCTCTCGAATGGCTCGCTCTTCTTCTTCAAGCACCTGCAGAGCCTTGACCCGTCCCAAGGAAGGGATGAGCCTGTGCTCCGTGCTGGAAACGCCACGATACAATCGCTTCCGCCCCACATTCGCTGGAGCGATAAGGAAGTCGAAGACCTGCTCCGTGGTTTCAAGAGTTTGCTGCTCCAAGCCCCCTCCCCCTTTTTGCTTGCGCACGATTACCTTATAGATCGGCAGATCAGTTTCCAGCTTGAAGGGCAACCTTAGTAGACGAATGAGTGGCCATCATGGCATCCAGTTCGTCTGCCCAAGTCTGCATCATCGCCCGTCGATCATCGAGCCAATGAGTCTTATTGTATGTGGCTCGAACTTTGTCGGGATCGCCATGTGAGAGTTGGCGTTCAATCCAATCCGGCGAGTAGTTGCGCTTATTGAGTGCCGTACTGGTGATGTGCCGAACCCCATATGGGGTCTGCCTCCCCCTGTAACCGAGCCTTTTGATCAACTGACCTACCGCTCCATCACTAATGGACTTACCGGGGTCATTCCGTCCAAGGAACACGTGCTCGAATGCCCCTGTTAGCCTTTGATGCTCCCTGAACATTTCAACGGCCTGCGTAGGCAGAGGAACATAGTGCACATAGCGCAGCTTCATGCCCTCTCGATCCTTCACAATCGTCCACAAAGCTTGATCAAGGTCAATTTCGGACCATCGCAGTGTAAAAGTTACGCCCGGCCGACACGCACTCCAAAGGATCATCCAGAGGGCGCCCCTAACTGAGGGATCCGACTGGTTATCCCTTAACTTGCATAGGAACTCAGGCACCTCTTCCTCGGGCAAGTGAGCGTAGTTTTGCCCTGCGGGTACATGAGGAGCGATTTCGCGAAGGTCGCGACTAGGATCTATGGTCGCCCAATCATGCGCGCGAGCATAGGTATAAATCTTTCCCAGCCATTGCTGGATTTTCTTCGCAACATCAGGTGCCCCGCGATTCACCACTTTCTGTAGCAAGTCAGCCATTTCGACCGTGCGGATGCTGTCTAGCTGCCGGCCGGAAAATTCGGGAATGATGTCTTTGTCCAAATACTCCCTAACCTGTCGTGAGGTAAGGGGGCTCCACCGCTTACTGTGGTATTCGTGCCACGCATTCGCCGCCTTGTCGAAGGTATTGCCCGCAGCCAACTGCTTCTTACGCTTTTCGTTGGACTTGTCAGCCGCAGGATCTTCACCCTGCAGGACCCGAGCGTTTAACAATGCTGCCTGCTTCTTCGCATCCTTCAGCGAAGTTTGAGGAAACGGCTTACCAATGTAGGCCTCCTTCTCCTTACCATCGAAGCGATACCGGAAATTCCAGTACTTGGCACCCTTGTCGGTCACAACCAAGTAGAGCCTTTGGGCCCCATCGATCGTGTACTTGGTCTTCTTCAATATCGGATTGCTGGGCCCTTCAGGTAGGCGCCGATTCTTCAGTTGAGCCGACGCAGCAATCACGTCCTTCTCGGTTATCAGCGGGGGGCGTTCTGTCTTCTCGCTCATCCATCGTCCTATGCACCAGTACCAGCCCAGCATTTAGCGATGGGCGGCTTTCCGTGGGGTAAAAGGTAAGGGGTAAAGGCATTCCCCCACAACTTTCCCCAGCGCCGCGCCGGGATCCTCTGAAACGCCGAGAATCGTCATGAAACCAAAAACCATAAAAAAACCCGCCACTTGGGCGGGTTTTTCTTGTTACTGGGACGTTCCGAAATTTCCTGAAACGTCGATTTGGCTGGGAGACTAGGATTCGAACCTAGATAGGCAGAGTCAGAGTCTGCAGTCCTACCATTAGACGATCTCCCAAAACCCTTGCGTGTCGGCGCGCTCTGACCTGGAGCGCCGCACGTCGAAGCGCGATTAGCGCTTCGAGAACTGGGTGGCGCGGCGGGCCTTGTGGAGACCGACCTTCTTGCGCTCGACCTCGCGGGCGTCGCGGGTCACGAAGCCGGCCTTGCGCAGCGACGACTTCAGGCTTTCGTCGTACTCGATCAGGGCGCGGGCGATGCCGAGGCGGATCGCGCCGGCCTGGCCGGTGATACCGCCGCCTTCGACGGTGACCTTGATGTCGAACTTGTCGGTGTTCTGGGTCAGTTCGAGCGGCTGGCGCACGATCATGCGCGAGGTCTCGCGACCGAAGAACTGCTCAAGGGTCTTGCCGTTCACTTCGATCGCGCCGGTGCCCTTGCGCAGGAACACGCGGGCGGCGGAGGTCTTGCGGCGGCCGGTGCCGTAATTCTGCTGAATCGCCATGATGGTTCCTTAAACTTCCAGCGCCTGGGGCTGCTGCGCAGCGTGCGGGTGCTCGGCACCGCCGTACACCTTGAGCTTGCGATACATCTCGCGGCCCAGTGCGTTCTTCGGCAGCATGCCCTTGACGGCGATCTCGATCACGCGCTCCGGATGGGTGGCCAGCATGTCCTTCAGACTGGTGGTCTTCAGGTTGCCGACGTAGCCGGTGAAGCGGTGATACATCTTGTCGTCGAGCTTGGCGCCGGTGACAGCCACCTTCTGCGCGTTGACCACGACGATGTAGTCGCCGGTGTCCACGTGCGGGGTGAACTCAGGCTTGTGCTTGCCGCGCAGGCGACGCGCGATTTCGGTCGACAGGCGACCGAGCGTCTTGTTCGTGGCGTCGACCACGAACCAGTCGCGCTTGACGCTTTCTGCCTTGGCGCTGAAAGTTTTCATTTCGAGATACCCGTATGCCGCCAGCGAGGGCGGTTGCACAATAATCGGTGAAGCAAAGGCGCGAGATGATAGCGGAGCCGTCATCACAGGCGCAAGTCCACCGGCAGGTGGGCTGTGAGCTGGCAATGATAGCATGCCGCACATGCCACTTGAACAGCCCCCCACCCGCATCGCCGCTCTGGCGGACCAATGCGTGCAGTGCGGGCTGTGCCTGCCGGTCTGCCCTACCTACGCGCTGGGCCGCAACGAGGCGGAATCGCCGCGCGGTCGCATCGCCATCGCCGCCGCGCTGGCCCGCGGCGCGGCCGACCCCACCGCAGAGCTGCGCGCCCACCTGGATCACTGCCTCGGCTGCCTGAGCTGCCAGCAGGCCTGCCCGGCCGGGGTGCAGTACGACGAGCTATTGATTGAGACCCGCGCCCTGCTGGGGCCGGCGCCGCAACGGCCGCAACGCCTGCTGAGCCTGCTGCGACGGCCGACTCTGCTACGCGCCTTGCGCCGGATCGGCAGCGCGCTGCGCGCAACGCGCTGGCGCCGCCTGCTGAGCGCGCGCCTGCCCGCCCGTTCGCCTTGGCGCGTGGCGTTGCAGTTGCTGCCGGACGCCCCGACTGCTCCGTTGCCGCAGGGCGATCCGGCACCCACCGAACTCGCACTGTTTCCCGGCTGCGTCGCCAGTGTGGAGGACGCCGAAGCACAGCAGGCCGCGCTTGCCCTGCTGCGCGCCGCTGGATTCCAGGTGCAGGTATTGCCGGCTTTCTGCTGCGGCGCGATGGATCTGCATGACGGCGACAGCGCGCCAGCGGCGCGCGCCGCCGAACGCGTGCGGCAGGCGTGGCAGGCCAGCGGCGCCAGCCGCCTGCTGAGCGTGACACCCGGTTGCCTCGGCACGTTGCGCCGCGCCCTGCCCGGCGTGCCGGTACTCGACCCATGGAGCCTGCTGGCCGAATCTGCCGAACGCCTGTGCTTCCGGCCGCTGCCGCTGCGCGTGGCCTTGCACCTGCCCTGCACGCAGGTCAACGTGGCGCGCAGCGAAGCGGCGATGCTGCAACTGCTGCGCCGCGTACCCGGGCTCGACGTGGTGCCATTGCCGCGACCGCCGCACTGCTGCGGCGCGGCCGGCAGCCATCTGCTGGAATTCCCCGAGCAGGCCGCGCAGTTGCGCGACGCCACGCTGCAGCCGCTCGCCGCGCTGGCGCCCGCGCGCCTGCTGTCGTCCAATATCGGCTGCCGCCTGCATCTGGCCACCGGCGCGGGTGCGGCATCCTGGATCACGCAACATCCGTTGAGCCTGCTGGCCCAGCAACTGGAGAACCACCCATGAACGCACGCACGCTCAGTCCGCTGGACCGCCTGCTGGCCGGCATCGAACGCGCGCTGGAAACCGTGGCCGGCGCGCCCGAGGCGAATCGCCCCTCGCCCGCGCACGGCATCGCCCACGCGGAACTGGACGACGCCGAGCGGCGTCACGCCGCCGGCCTGATGCGCATCAACCACACCGGCGAGGTCTGCGCCCAGGCGCTGTACGACGGCCAGGCCGCGCTGGCCCGCAACGAGGCCAACCGCGAGCACCTGCTGCACGCCGCCGCCGAGGAAACCGACCACCTCGCCTGGTGCGGCGAACGCCTGCAGGAACTGGACAGCCGCCCCAGCCTGCTCAACCCGCTGTGGTACGCGGGCAGTTATGCGATCGGCGCGCTGGCCGCGCTGGCCGGCGACGCAGTGAGCCTGGGCTTCGTGGTGGAAACCGAGCGCCAGGTGGAGGCACACCTCGCCGAGCACCTGGAGCGCCTGCCCGCGCAGGACGAACGCTCGCGCGTGGTGCTGGCGCGGATGCAGGAAGACGAAGTGCGCCACGCGCAGAACGCGCAGGCGCACGGCGGCATCGACCTGCCGTTCCCGATCCCGCAGCTGATGCAGGCCAGCTCGATGGTGATGAAGACGGTGGCGTACCGGATCTGACGCCGCCCCGTTCAACCGGCGAGCAACGGACCGACCTTGCGTTCAAGCAGCGCCACCAGCTCGGGCTGCATGTAGCCATAGCGGTCCGGGATATCCAGGCACACCACCCGCTTGCCCTTGAGCCGGGCGCCGAATTTCTGGGCAAGCCCGGCCTTGTGCCGGCGCTCCATGGCCACGATGAGGTCGGCCCAGTCGACCTGCGCCGCGTCGACTACCGCCTCCGCGTCCGGCGCCAGGCCGGCGGAATCCGTTTCCACGCCGGGCACGCCGGCGAACACCGCCTCCGCCGTGGGGCTGCGCAGGCGGTTGCGGCTGCAGACGAATAGAACGCGTAGCGTCATGGCGAAGAAAAAACCCGCCTTGCGGCGGGTTTTTCGTGTCACATCAGGTTGCGGCCGTGGAACAGCTCTTCGATCTCCCGGCGCAGCAGCGACTCGATGCGCTGGCGCTCCTTGAACGAGAGGTCGTCGGCATGCGCCTCGAACAGATAGGTGTCGAGGTCGAAGTCCTTGATGTGCATCTTCGTGTGGAAGATGTTCTCCTGGTACACGTTGACGTCGAACATCTCGTACTTCTGGCGGATGTGGCGCGCCAGATAGTCCTGCACCGAGTTGATCTTGTGATCGATGAAGTGCTTCTTGCCCTTCACGTCGCGGGTGAAACCGCGCACGCGGTAGTCGCACACCACAATGTCCGACTCGAAGCTGTCGATCAGGTAGTTTAGCGCCTTCAGCGGCGAGATCACGCCGCAGGTAGCCACGTCGATGTCGGCGCGGAAGGTGGCGATGCCGTTGTGCGGGTGCGTCTCGGGGTAGGTATGGACAGTGATGTGGCTCTTGTCCATGTGCGCCACCACGGCGCCCGCGATGGAGTCGCGGCCCAGTTTCTCCACCACCGGCTCCTCGGAGATCAGGATGGTGACCGAAGCGCCCTGCGGGTCGTAGTCCTGGCGGGCCACGTTCAGGATGTTCGCGCCGATGATCTCGGCCACGTCGGTGAGGATCTGGGTGAGGCGGTCGGCGTCGTACTGCTCATCGATGTACTCGATGTAGCGCTGACGCTGTTCCTCGGACACTGCGTAGCAGATGTCGTAGATGTTGAAGCTCAGTGCCTTGGTGAGGTTGTTGAACCCCTGCAGGCGCAGGCGCGGAAGCGGCTTGACCACGACGACTCTCCATGACCGGATCACGGTCAGCAGATGAGGCGGGTTAGCACCAAGGGTCCCCGCGGGAATTCGGGCGGCGGGGACCCTTGTCTCCCGCAACCCGGTGAACCGCCCACGGCCAGCGACCGCGAACGTAAAGACTGCGAAGTATGCGGCAAAATTCCGGAAAACTGAACCTGCGTCAATTCATCCGGGTTTGCCATAATGGGGCGATCGGGGATGTACCTGGGGCCCAACCCGCGGCAAGCCGCGGCGTTATCCCTATGCCATCCCCGTCCGCAGCGACGAGCATGCCGGACATTACGGAGGCTTCCACCGCTTGCGTGCGTCCCGTGTGAATCCGTCGCCGGCAACGGCGCGTGGCAGACAGCCAACCGATGCAGCTCAAGCAAGCCAGGGAAGGTATTGCAGGGCAAATCATAAGGGGAACCAGATACCGTGGCGCTACTCAAATACCAGCTTCAGCAGGCCTTCGAACGCTCTCAGGCCCCGCTCGCGTTCGCACCTGACCCGGCTTCGATGGAGCGCTTCCTCGCGCTCTGCCACCGCCGCCGCTACCCCAGCAAGACCGCGATCATCCGACCCGGCGACCCGGCCAACACGTTGTATTACGTGATCGACGGCTCGCTGGCGGTATGCACCGAGGACGAACAAGGCCGCGAGCTGATCCTCGCCTACATCAACCGCGGCCAGTTCATCGGCGAGATGGGCTTGTTCGTGGAGCAGGCGCAGCGCGAGTCGGTGGTACGCACGCGCACCGTGTGCGAGATGGCCGAAGTCAGCTACGAACGCCTGTTCCAGCTGATGAAGGGCCCGCTGCAGGAAGAATGCCCGAAGATCCTGTTTGCGATCGGCTCCCAGCTCACCCACCGCCTGCTGCGCACCTCGCGCCAGGTGAGCCGCATGGCGTTCATGGACGTCACCAACCGCATCTCGCGCACCCTGCTGGACCTGTGCGACGAGCCGGATGCGATGAGCCATCCCGAAGGCACCCAGATCCGCATCTCGCGCCAGGAAGTAAGCCGCATCGTGGGCTGTTCGCGCGAAATGGTGGGCCGCGTGCTCAAGCAGCTCGAAGAGCAGGGCATGATCGACGTCTCGGGCAAGACCATCGTGGTGCGCGGCACGCGCTAAGCCCGCGCCGCGCCCATCGGTCGACGGGCGTGCCCAGGCAGCATCAGGGCGCGCCCGGACCGGACCTGCCGTCCTGCGCGGCCGCGTCGTCGTCGGGGCCGTACGGCGACATGCCCGGGTGCCCGAGCAGAAAGCCCTGCCCGAATTCGCAGCCCATCGCCAGCAGCGCGTCGCGCTGGGCGTCGGTCTCGATGCCCTCGGCGATCACGCCGATACCCAGTGCGCGGGCCAGCGCGAGGATGGCCGCCACCACGGTGTTGGCGCCGGCGGCGGCGGCAGGATCCAGCTCGCGCACGAACACCTGGTCGATCTTCAGCTTGCCCAGCGGCAGCGAGTGCAGGTAGCTCAGCGACGAGTAGCCGGTGCCGAAATCGTCCAGCGCCGTCTGCACCCCCGCAGCGCGCAGGCGCTCCAGCGTGGCGCGCACGAGCACCGGATCGTCCAGCAGCGCCCCTTCGGTCAACTCGATCAGCAACCGCGTGGGCGCCAGCCCGCTGCGCTCCAGCAGTTGCAGCAGCCGCCGGTCGAAATCCGCGTGGCGCAGGTGCTGCGGCGAAACATTGATCGTCACGAAACCGGTGCCGGCGCCCGGCTGCGCCATGCGCTTGCAGACCTGCCCGAACAGCTGCCAGTCGATCGCCTCGAGCTGGCCGCAGTCCTGCGCGATGCGCACGAAATCGTCCGGAAGCAGCACACCCCGTCGCGGATGGTTCCAACGCAGCAGCGCCTCGTGGCCGACCACCTCGCCGCTGTCCAGCCGGAAAATCGGCTGGTAGTGCGGCACGAACTCGCCATGCAGCAAGGCATGGCGCAGCTCGCCCTCCAGCGCCAGCTCGTCCACCGCGTTCCTGGCCAAGGTCTCGTCGAACAACACGTAGCGCCCGCGCCCCAGCTGCTTGGCGCGGTACAGCGCGATGTCGGCATCGCGCAGCAGCGCGTCGGCGCGCGTGTGGCGGTCGTCGCCGATCGCGATGCCCACGCTGGCGGACGGCTCCAGCTCGCGTCCGCCTATCGATAATGGCCGGTGCAGCGCCTTCAGCACGCCTTGCGCCATGCGCTCGGCGACGGCCGGCTCGGTGACGGCATCCAGCAGGATCGCGAATTCGTCGCCGGCCAGCCGCGCCACCACGTCCGGCGCGCATACGCAGGCCTGCAGGCGGCCGGCGGTTGCCTGCAGGAAGGCATCGCCGGCCAGGTGGCCGAGGCTGTCGTTGATCACCTTGAAGCGGTCCACGTCCAGGTACAGCAGGGCGCAGGGCGCGTCCAGTTGTTGCCGCGCCAGCCGTTCGCTCAACCGCTCGCGCAGGAAGCCGCGATTGGGCAGGCCGGTAAGCGGGTCATGCATCACCTCGTGGCGCAGCCGCCGCTGCACCAGCTCGCGCTCGGCGATCTGTTCGCGCAATTCGCGGGTGCGCTCCTCGACCCGGTGCTCCAGCTGCAGGTTGGCCTGCAGCAGCGCGGCGGCGGCACGGCGGCGATGAATGCTGTTGGCGATCTGCAGCGCGGCGAAACCCAGCAGCTCCTGGTCGGCGATGCCGAAGCGCATTTCGTCACCGTAACCCTGCACGGCGACCACGCCGATCACCGTATCGCCCGTGCGCAGCGGCACGCCCAGCCAGCATGTGGATGGCGCGCCGATATAGCGAGGCACCACTTCGCCTGCCTCGGCCATGGCGTCCAGCTCGCGCCGGCTGCCCAGCCACGGCCGGCCGGTACGCAGCACGTACGCCGTGATACTGCGCTCCAGCGGCATGCTGAACGTGCTTTGCACGCCGGCGTCCACGTAATACGGGAAATCCAGCCGCTGCCGACGCTCGTCCAACAGGGCGATGTAGAAATTCGACGCATCCAGCAGGCTGCCCACCTCGGCATGCACGTGCCGGTAGAACGCCTCCTCGTCCAGATCGGCGGTGCCCAGTTCGGCCAGCCGGAACAGCACCGACTGCAGGCGTTCCGCACGCTGGCGCTCCAGCACCTCTTGCTGCAGTTCGCGGTTGGCGGCGGCCAGCTCGCGGGTGCGCCGCAATACGCGGCGCTCCAGCTCGTCTTTGCTCTGCTTGCGCTCCAGCGCGGCGAGCACGTGCTCGGCGACGAACCCCAACACCGCGCGATCCTCGTCGGAATAGCCGATGCCGTGGCGATAGCTCTGCACCACGAGCGCACCATGCACGCGCCCCTCTCGCAGCATCGGCACGCCCAGCCAGTCCACGCTGTCCGGGCCGACCACTTCCAGCGGTTCGCCGATCTGCGCGGCCAGTTGCTCGGCGCTGCCCATCAGCGGGCGCCCGTGGGTCAGCAGATGCCAGGTGAGCGAGCCACGCCGCGCTTCCAGCGGCTGGTCGCGGCTGACATCGGGACCTTGCGCATCCACCGTGTCGGCGTAGTACAGAAACCGCATCGTGCCGCGCTCGGGATCGTGCCGCACGATGTAAAAGTTTTCCGCGTACATCAAGGTATCGACGATGCCGTGGATGCCGCGCAGCAGTTCGGGCATGTCGAGATCGGTGCCCGCCAGGTCGGAAATCGCGAACAAGGCACGTTGCAGGTTTTCCGAGCGCTCAAGCTGGCGATGCGAATCGTGCAGCTCGGCCAAGGCCAGCAACTGCTGCAACTGCTGTCCGGCCAGCGCCAGACCCGGCTCCAGCGCAACAGCCAGCGCCGGGCCGGCAGCCGCGTCCTCCCGCACCAGCAGCACGGCCGGCACCTCCGGCATCAGCCGGATCGCGCATTCGCCTTCGGCGGATGTCGATGCACCCGCCTCGCCGCGCAGCATCGCCAGCACCCACGCGCTGGCATGGGTGTCCGGTTTTCCGTTCGTGGAGCGGCATTCGCCCCGCTCCAGCCACAGCAAGCGGGCGGCGCCGCAAGCTGGGCAAGCCCGCGCCAGCTCCACCACCAACTCGCCCACCGCCTGTGGTGTAGGCGCGCGGATAAGCCGCTCCAGCCACGCCAGCTGGTCGGCCTCCCCCGGAATCGTGACATGCGGCCTGCGAAGCTGGTTCATGGCGCCGATGACTCCCCCTGACCGATGGTAGCGCGCCGCCGCGGCTGCGCCCAGCATCCGCCCGGAGGCAGCCCAGCCGCTAGAATGAGCGGCTCGATCCGGATGCATGCATGCTCGCCGACACCACCAAGGACGCTATCCGCGCCGCCTACACGCGTCTGAAGGACGGCTTGCCGGGCTTCCGCCCACGCGCCTCGCAAGGAAAGATGATCGCCGAGGTGGCGAAAGCCCTGGCCAGCGACGGCGGCGTTGCCGCCATCGAGGCGCCTACCGGCACCGGCAAATCGATGGCCTACCTGATCGCCGGCCACGAAGTGGCGCGCGCGCAGAAAAAGAAGCTGCTGATCGCCACCGCCACGGTGGCGCTGCAGGAGCAGCTGGTGGAACGCGACATCCCGCTGTACCTGCAGCTTTCCGGCCACGCGGCGAAGGTGGCGCTGGCGAAGGGTCGCGGTCGCTACCTGTGCCCGCGGAATCTTGCGATGGCACGCAACAGCCTCGCCGGCTCGGCGCAGTCGAGTTTCGGCTTCGACGCCGACCTCGCGTTGTGGAGCAAACCACCCGCCGAACGCGACAAGCAGGCCTTGGCCAAACTCGCGCAGGCGTTCGACGCGAACCAGTGGAATGGCGACATGGACAGCGCGCCCGAGCCGGTGAGCGATCTGCTGCGCCCGATGCTCACCACCAGCGCCGGCGGCTGCACCAACCGCAAGTGCGGCCAGTTCATGATCTGCCCGTTCTACGCCGCGCGCCGCGCGGTGGACGACGCAGAGATCATCGTGGCCAACCAGGACCTGGTGCTGGCCGACCTCACCATGCCGGGCGAAGGCGATGGCGGCCCCGATCCGGCCTGGGGCGGTGTGATCCTGCCGCGCCCGGACGAGACGCTGTACATATTCGACGAGGCCCACCACATCCCGGGCAAGGCGATCGACCGTGGCGCCGCCGACGTGCACCTGGCCGCCACGGTACGCCAGCTGAGCCGGCTCGGGCGGCAGGTGCACGCGGCCTATTCGCTCACCGACAAGGAAAACCTCGGCAAGCTCTCGCTGGATGCCGGCGACGCCAAGCTGCAGGAACTCGGCGACGCGCTGGAAGCGCTGGAAAAAGAGATCCGCCTTGGCTGGCTGCCTGATCCCGCCGAGGCCGAACCGATGTACCGCGGCTCGCTGGGCTGCCTGCCCGAGGCCTGGGTGGAGCATGCACGCCTGCTCAGCCTGCAGGCCGGCGAGGTACAACGCTGGCTGGCCGCGGTGCGTCGCGCGGTAGTGGAGATGACCGACGGCGGCCCCACCCAGGAAGCCCTCTCGCGTGAACTGGGCATTGCGCTGGAGCGCATCGGCAAGCAGGCAGCCTGCTGGCAGGCCTGGTCTACCGAAGATCCCGCGCAGGCGCCGCCGCTGGCGCGCTGGGTTACCCTGGGCAGCGACCAGCAACTGGTCTGCCACGCTTCGGCGGTATCCGCCTCGGGCCTGCTGCGCAACGTGCTGTGGGGCAATGCCAGCGGCGTGGTGCTCACCTCCGCCACGTTGAGCGCCGGCGGCAACTTCCGCGGCTATGCCGACGCGGTGGGCCTGCCCGACGATGCGGCGACGCTGAGCCTGCCCTCGCCGTTCGACCTCGCCGCGCAGGCGCAACTGGAAGTGCCGGCGATGGCCGCGCTGCCCGACGCGCGCGAAGAACACGCCCAGGCGATCAGCGACTGGCTGGCCGGGTACCTGGACTGGAACGCCGGCAACCTGGTGCTGTTCACCTCGCGCGCCAAGCTCGACCGCGTGCTGCAGAAGCTGCCGATCGACAAGGTACGCAAGGTGCGCGCACAGGGTTCGCTGGGCAAGACGCAACTGATCGCCGAGCACGTCGCCGACGTGGAAGCTGGCAAGGGCAGCACGCTGTTCGGGCTGGCCTCGTTCGGCGAAGGCCTGGACTTGCCAGGCAAGCTATGCGAGACCGTGGTGATCACCCAGCTGCCGTTCGCCGTGCCCACCGACCCGGTGGGCGCCACTTATGCGGAATGGCTGGAATCGCGTGGACGCAATCCCTTCATCGAAGTGAGCATCCCCGAAGCCACCCGCCTGCTCACCCAGTACTGCGGCCGCCTGATCCGCAACGAGAGCGACAGCGGCCGCATCGTGCTGCTGGATCGTCGCGTGGTCACCAAGCGCTACGGCGCCGGGATGCTGCGCGCGTTGCCGCCGTTCCGGCGAGTGATCGAGAGGTAATCCATGAGCATCCTTCGTCTCGCCGATTGCCCGGCCAGACCGTGGAAGAACGGCCTCGGCCGCACCCGTGAACTAGCCGTCCATCCGCCCGGCGCCGGCATGGACGATTTCCTGTGGCGGGTGAGCGTCGCTGAGGTGGAGAGCGCCGCACCGTTTTCCGCGTTCCCGGGCATCGACCGCGTGATCGCCCTGCTCGACGGCGAAGGTTTCACGATGACGCTGGACGATGGCCGCGTCCACGCGCTGACCGTGCCGTGCGCGCCGTTCGCGTTTCCCGGCGAGGCCGGCGTGGACGTGGCGCTGGCCGGCGGCCTCAGCCGCGACTTCAACCTGATGCTGCGCCGTGGCCGCGCGCGCGGCCACATCGAAGTGTGGCGCACGGCCGGTACGCGGCAAGCCGATGCCGCCATCGTGCTGGTGTATTGCGTGCACGGCCGCATCGACGGTGCCGACGGCAGCCTGCAGGCTGGCGATGCATGGCGGCCATCGGCCGGCGGGGCGCTCGTCCTGCATGCCGATGCGCTGGCGCTGGCGGTGCGCGTCGAAACCGTTGCCTGAAATCCCTGGCGCTGTCTCGAAGACGTCACGCGGTCGCCTATACTTCGGTCCGTCGCCCCCTCCGGAGTTCCGCGATGTTCGTGCTGATCCTCGGTCTCGTGCTGTTTCTCGGCGTGCATTCGCTGCGCATCTTCGCCGACGACTGGCGCAAGCGGCAGATCGCCCGACTCGGCGAGAACAAGTGGAAGGGCCTGTACTCGCTGCTGGCCGTCGCCGGCCTCGTGCTGATCTGCTGGGGCTTCGTGCTGGCCCGGCACCACCCGGTACTGCTGTACGTGCCGCTGCCAGGGCTGATGCGGCTCAATGCGCTGTTCACCCTGGTGGCCTTCGTGCTGCTCGCCGCGGCGCGGGTGCCGCGCAACGGCATCAAGGCGCGCCTGCATCATCCGCAGGTGCTGGCGGTGAAGACCTGGGCGTTCGGCCACTTGCTTGCCACCGGCATGCTGCACGACGTGGTGTTGTTCGGCGCCTTCCTGCTGTGGGCCGTGGTGCTGTTCGCTGCCTCGCGCCGACGCGACCGCCGCGAGGGCACGGTCTATCCACCCGGCACCGCCAAGGGCACGGTCATCACCGTGGTAGCCGGCGTAGTGGTCTGGGCGGTCTTCGCGTTCTGGCTGCACGCGCTGCTGATCGGCGTGAAGCCGGTGATGTAGCCGGGCGGCTTTCGTCACCTGGTGTCCCGGGGTGCCGAAAGCCATCTGCGCAGGCACCACGGATCGCGCTACAGTGCCGCCATCCGCCCCCACCGAGGTCGTGCCATGGCCGCCTTCCTGCTCTGGCTGTTGCTGCTGGTGTTCTGCTGGCCGCTCGCGCTGCTGGCGCTGGTGCTCTATCCCATCGTGTGGCTGATCTGCCTGCCGCTGCGGCTGGTCGGCATCACCGTGGGTGCGGTGTTCGCCTTCCTCGGCGCACTGCTGATGCTGCCCGCACGCGTCCTGCGCGGCCGCCCGGCCTGAGGGCTGGAAACTTTACAATCGGAAAGAATAACTTTCCAATGGGCACTGGTTGCTTTACAGTGCCGGCATGGCCCGCCCCAGCCGTTCAGCGGAAATCGATGCAGCCTTGCTGCGCCTGGTGCAGAAGCATCCCGATGATCTCGTCCGGATCGTTGCGGGAAATCTTGGACTGAGCCGCGCCGCCGTTGCCACACGCGCACGCGCGCTGATCGGGGACGGCTACCTCGCCAAGATCGGCACGACACGTCCGACCTATCGCCCCGGAACATCCCGGCGGGCGGACTTCCAGCATGCGCTCCATGGCTTGGCCGAGGACCGCGTGTGGTCGAACGACGTCGCCCCTCTGTTGGCCGACCTGCCTGCGAACATCATCGAGATCTGCCACCACGGCCTGACCGAGATGGTGAACAACGCCATCGACCATTCCGAAGGGAAACGCCTCACGGTCCATGTCGACCGCAGTGTCCACCAGGTAGCGATGCGGGTCGCGGACGATGGCGTCGGCATCTTCCGCAAGATCACCCGCGCGCTGGATCTCCCCGACGAGCGCCTGGCTTTGCTCGAGCTTTCCAAGGGGAAACTGACCACCGATCCGCGGCGCCATTCCGGCGAGGGTGTGTTTTTCACTTCCCGCATGTTCGACCGCTTCCAGATCGCCTCCGGCGACCTGGTCTTCGACCATGACGACGGGCAGGACGACGACCTGCTCCACGACACCGGCGCGTACCGGACACGCCAGGGCACCACGGTGCTGATGGAAATCGGGACCGATACCGCCAGGACGGCCAAGGAGGTTTTCGACGAGTACTCCAGCGGCCCGGACGACTACACCTTCGCCAAGACGGTGGTGCCGGTCAGGCTAGCCAAGGTCGGCGACGAGAACCTGGTTTCGCGATCGCAGGCCAAGCGCCTGATGCAGCGGGTGGAACGGTTCCGCACTGTGGTGCTGGATTTCGATGCGGTGACCAGCATCGGTCAGGCCTTTGCGGACGAAGTCTTCCGCGTTTTCGCGCACGATCATCCCGATGTCGTGCTCGTTCCAATGCACGCCGTACCGGCGGTGCAGCAGATGATCCGCCGCGCCGAAGTCGCCCGCGCCGAGGAAAGCAGACAGTTGCCGCCGCCCTGAACATGGCCGACAAACCCCACGCCCCCGCCTGCGAACGCAACCGCGAACCGATCCTCGAGGTGCTGCAAAGGCACTTCGCCGACCGGCGGCGGGTGCTGGAGATCGGCAGCGGCACCGGCCAGCACGCCGTGTATTTCGCTGCGGCGCTGACCTGGCTGGACTGGCAATGCTCAGACCGCGCAGAGAACCTGCCGGGCATCCGCGCATGGCTGGACGAGGCGGCGCTGCCGAATACGCCACTACCGCTGGAACTCGATGTCGGCGGACCGTGGCCGCGCGGTCCGTTCGACGCAGCGTTCAGCGCAAATACCCTGCACATCATGGCCTGGCACGAGGTGGAACAGCTGTTCGCGCAGTTGCCAGCGATCGCGACCGATGACGCACGGCTGGTGATCTACGGCCCGTTCAACTACGGCGGTCGCTACACCAGCGACAGCAATGCCGCCTTCGACCAGTGGCTGAAGGCACGCGGCGCGCACATGGGTATCCGCGATGCCGAGGCCGTCGACGCACTGGCTGCGGCGGCGGGCTTCGCCTTGGTCGACGACGTGGCTATGCCGGCGAACAACCGCTGCCGCGTCTGGCAGCGCAACCCAGGTTGAACCTGCACATCGCCGCCGAAGCGGGTACAAAGGCGAGATGAAGGCGATCGACACGCTCACCCCCTGCCCCTGCGGCAATGCCGCCGGTTACGCCACCTGCTGCGGCCCGCTGCATGACGGCACCACGACGGCAACCAGCGCCGAGCAGCTGATGCGCTCGCGCTACAGTGCCTATGTGCTCAAGCGCGAGGATTACCTGCTGGCCAGCTGGCACGCCGACACCCGCCCCGCTTCGCTGCGGCTGACCGCGCAGCAGCCCGCACCGACCTGGCTGGGCTTGGAAGTGCGCGGCGAGCAACGCATCGACGACGATCACGCCGTGGTGGAATTCGTGGCCCGCTACCGCCTCGGCGGCGGACGCGCGCAACGCCAGCACGAGATCAGCCGCTTCGTGCGCGAGGCGGGCCGCTGGTATTACGTCGACGGTGAACTGACGAGCTGAACGCGACGCTCAGAAGCCTTGCACGCCAGCCGCGCGCAGGCGGGCGGCCATGGCTTGCAACGCGGGATGGGCAAAGAAGGCGGCCAGTTGCCGGGCATGCGCCGCACTGGCGCCGCGCGCACGCCAACCATCTTCGCCCTGCGCGGCAAGCGTAGCCCAGTCCTCGCCCGCACCCGCCGCATCGTCCGGTGCGCCCAACGCGTGCAGCCAATCGCACAATGGCCGCCCACGCGCACCGGCAAAGGTCTGCGCAAGCGCAGCGGCCCGGCCCGCCCCCAGACCCGGCACCGTGGCGAGCTGCCCGGGCGTCAGCGCCATCCAGTCCAGCAGACCACGAACCAGGCCGGCATCCGCCAAGGCTTGCCAGGTTCCCGTACCGACGCCCGGCAGCCGCAGCCCCTGTTTGCCGCCCAACCAGGCCAGCCGCGCCTGGAACTGCTGTTCGCAGTCTGGCGTGTATCGCCAGCAACTCAGCGGGCCATAGCGCGCCGGATCGGGCGCATCCACCGCAGCACGCTGTTCTGCACGCCAGGCCACCGATTGCAGGCGCGGGATGGTCAGCCCCGCCAGCGCCACCTCCACCTGATCGCCCGGGCGGATATCGAGCGTCCGCCAGCGCTTGAACGAACCCGCGCTGACCCGCTGCACACGATGGTCGTCCAACTGCACCGGCACCAGCTCAAGCACCGGCGTGATGCGCCCGCTGCGGCCTATGGTGAAGTTCACCGCGCGCACCTCGGCCAACGCGGTGGCGGCGGGATATTTCCAGGCCACGGCCCAGGCCGGCGGCAGCGCCTGCCACGTGTCGGCCGCCGGCCGGTGGCCTTGGCGCAGCACCGTGCCATCGGCAGCGAACGGCAGCGCGTGGCGGTACCACTGCTCACGCCACCGCTTCACCCCGTCGAGGTTCGCCACCGGCCGGGCCAGTGCGGCGCTGTCGGCAAAACCCATCGCCACGAGTCCGGCCAGTCGCGCCGGCATGTCA
Source organism: Dyella agri (assembly GCF_044904705.1). Classification (NCBI taxonomy): domain Bacteria; kingdom Pseudomonadati; phylum Pseudomonadota; class Gammaproteobacteria; order Lysobacterales; family Rhodanobacteraceae; genus Dyella; species Dyella agri. The sequence continues at coordinate 69,893 of NZ_JADIKL010000011.1, read as the reverse complement.
GTCGGACCGCTGGGCCAATCCCACACGAACAGACCGATCTTCGCGGCGGTGGCGGCATCCAGCGTATTGCGTGCGAGTGCGCCGGCCACCGCCGAACGCGCATTGACGCCGCCATCGTCGGCCTGCACGTGGCCGGGCAAGTGCCACACCAGCTCACCTTGCAGCACCACGCGCGCCGGCGCGTTCGGCAGATGCTTGGGAATCGCGGCGATGGCCTGTGCCAGCGCGGTCCAGTCCGAACCGTGCAGGCCGTCGCCACGACTGACAGCTTGCCGCAGACGGCCGTGCTCGTAGAGCAGCGTCACCGCCACGCCATCCGCCTTGGGCTGCACCCACAAATCGCGGTTGCCGCGTGCGCGCATCCACGCCTCGACCGCGGCAGCATCCGCCAGTTTGGCCAGTCCGGTTTGTGCCACCGGCGAACGCAGGCGGCCACCGGCATCGGCCAGGTGCGCCAGCGGTGCGGGTGTCTGCGCAGGGAAGCACCGGCTCCATGCCGCGAGCCGCTGTTCGGCCTGGTCGTAAACGGCGTCGCTCACCGGTGAACGGCCATCGACCCGATAAGCGTGGTTCCAGCCGTCGAGCCGCTCATGCAGCGCGGCGAGCTCCTGCTGCGCACGTCCGGGCGGCCAGTCCGGACAATCGGCCGCATGGGCGGCACCAGCCGGCAAGACAAACCACAGCAGCAGGAGTCGAGCCGTGCGCATGCGACGATCCATATCCGGGATGACCTCGACGACGCTAACCGTGCCGCCCCGCGGGATCAGGCAGCCTCGTGCGCGGCCGCGCGTAGGCGCAGAGCGTCAGCCCGTGGCGGCCGGCGGGCCAAAGTCCAGCCGGCTTTCGCCAAGGAAACGCCCCTCGGGACCGAAGCCGCGCTCGACGATCACGCCGTGCCCATCGTGGGCAATGGCCACTACAGTGCTTGCGCGCGTGCCGTAGCGCTCGCCGCGAATGAAGGCGGCGGACAGCCAGCGTTCGCGTTCCAGTCCGATGCCGGTGTCGGGCAGATCCGCATCCGGCGCCTGCCGTTCGTCGGCCAGCGCCGTGAACAGCGGCGCGAAGTCGTCCGCGTCGCCCCTCTCGATCCACGCGCCGAGGCGCGCCATCAGCGTGCGCGTCTTTGGCCAGGGCGTGTTGAAGTCGGCATTCGACAGGCCATGCACGCCGGGCGTCACCGCCTGCGCACGCGGCTCGGGCCGGTTGCCGAGATAGAACGCGGCCTTCGCATCGAAGGTGAGCAGGTTGAACGGCCGGTAGCCGGCCGCCTGCGCGAGCAGCTGCTGTGCATGCACCGTGGCATCGGCCGTGCCGGCGAGATAATCGGTAGCGAGCAGGCCGCGCGAGGCACCGAGTTGCGGATCGCGCGGGTCGCGCACGTTGGTGACCACGCAGCAGCGGCCCGCATCGGTGACGCCCAGCCAGGTGCCACCGGCTTCGAGATCACGGCCACCGACGATGGGCAGCTCGTTCCAGCGTGCCAGCGGTGCGCTGGGCCGCGCATGAAACTCGTCGCGGTTGCCCGCCAGCACGAGCCGCCAGCGCGGATGAGTCTGCCAGGCGAAGGCGATCAGGCACATCGCTCATGCCTCCTTTCGCGCTGCGCTGCGGCGTGGGCGCGATATCGCCTTGCCGCGTGCAGCCACGGCATCCTTGCGCAGGCACTCCTCCAGGCGGGTCAGTGCAGGCAGATGGGTGGTGCGCAGCATCACCAGCGCGGTCTGGACGCGTGCCAGTCGCGCGGGCATTTCGCGGACAGAAAGCGCGTCGCGCTGCGGGTAGGTCTCCAGCACCGAGCGCGGCACCAGCCCCAAGCCCACGCCAGCTGCGGCCGCGGCGAAAATGCCGTGGTAGGAGGCGAACTCCAGCACGCGCGCCGGCACGATGCGCTGCGCATCCAGCCAATCCACCAGCCGTCGACGGTAAATGCAGCCCTGGCTGTGGTAGACCAGCACGGAGCCGTCGACCAGTTGCTTCGGCTCCACCAGCATCGCGCTGTCGCGCGCGCCGATCAGCACCAGCTCCTCCACGTATAACGGCACGCTGCGGAAGCGCTCGGCGTCCACCTGCTCGCCCACGATGGCTGCATCCAGCGCGCCGCCTTGCACATCGGCCACCAGGCCGCGCGAGGAAGCGGTGTGCAGGTTCACCCAGATCTGCGGGTGCGCGCGGTGAAACGCCGCCAGCGGATACGGCAGGCGGCTCGCCGCCACGCTCTCCATCGAACCGAGCCGCAGCGCGCCGCCGGTCTCGCCGCTGCGCACGGCCACGCGCGCCTGCTCGGCCAGCTCCAGCATGCGCCGCGCGTAATCCACCAGTTCCTCGCCCGGCGCGGTGAGGCGCAGGCGCTGGCCTTCGCGATGGAACAGTTGCACGCCCAGCGAGGTTTCCAGCTGGTGGATGCGGCTGGTGATGCTGGACTGGGCACGATGCAACTTGGTCGCCGCGCGGCCGATGCCGCCGGCAGCCACCACCGCCTGGAAAGTTTCGAGCGCGCGCAGGTCCATGTTCGATTTTCTCGATGGATTCATTCGCAATTATTCGCTTTATACGATGATACGCCGCACCTAGCATGGTTGCATCCCCTGTGCCGGAGCATCCTCATGCGATCTCCTGTTCCGCTTTCCCTTGCCGGCATGACCGTACTGGCCCTTGCGCTGGGCATCGGCCGTTTCCTGCTCACCCCGCTGTTGCCGCTGATGCAGGTCGATGCCGGCTTGAGCCTGGTCGGTGGCGGCTGGCTGGCCTCGATCAACAACATCGGTTACCTGCTGGGCGCACTGCTGTGCACCGCGCTGGCGCTGCCGCAGCGCGCCAGCCTGCGTGTCGGCCTGGTGCTGGTGGCCCTGGGCACCCTGGGCATGGGCCTGGCGCCATCGCTGCCGTTGTGGCTGCTGTGCCGTTTCGTAGCCGGCGTGGCGGCCGCGATGCTGATGGTGCACGGCATTGCCTGGTGCAGCGCGCATCTGCGCCTGCACGGCAGGCTGGGTCTTGAGGCGGTGCTGTACAGCGGCCCTGGCGTCGGCATCATCGCCAGCGGCACGCTGGTGGCTGCGCTGCACGACGCGGGACTGGATTCGGCGCGCTGGTGGCTGGCGTTCGGCGTGGCCAGCGCCGCGATGATCGCGGTGATCTGGCGGGCGCTGGACGCACCTGCTGCTCCCGCTGTCGCAGCCGTGGCGAAAGGTGGTTCCCGCGACGCCGCCCCGACCTGGCCGCTGGTGGCGATCTATGGCCTGTTCGGTTTCGGCTACGTGATTCCCGCCACCTTCCTGCCGCTGATCGCCGACGCCCAGCTGCACCTGCCAGCGCTGCGCGAATGGTTCTGGCCGCTGTACGGCGTGGCCACGGTGCTTGCCACCTTGCTGCTGGGCGCATTGCCTGTGCGCAGCAACTACGCCGGCTTGGCCGGTTGTTGCCTGTCGATGCTGCTGGGCACCGCGCTGTGCCTGTACTGGCCCAGCCGCGCCGGACTGGCGCTGGGCACCGTACTGGAAGGCGCGGCGATCACGCCGGTGGTGATGTTCGCCATGCGTGAGGCGGCGCGACTGGCACCACGCGATCCCACCCGCCTGATCGGCGCGCTGACCGTCGCGTTCGGCATCGGCCAGATCGTCGGCCCGCCGGTGGCCGCCACGCTGGCTGCACGCCATCACGGCTTCGCTGCGCCGCTGGAACTGGCCGCGCTGGCATCCGTGTTGGCACTGGCGATCGCGCTGTCGCGGCTACGCCATGGCGGCGCGCTCAGGGCAACGCCGCGTGCCGCACTTCCAGGTTCGCCTTGCGCACCGTCTCCACGAAGCCCGCGAACGGAATGTCGGTGATGCCGACCAGACCGATGTGCGAATTCTCGCCGTCGAGCAGGCGGCCGGTGACGGGCTGGTCCACGTAGTCGAACCAGTGCGCGCCCACGATATCGGGGTTGGCCGCGGCGGCCGCGACGAACGTTCCGTAGGCCTTGCCGCGCTGCGCTTCATCCCACACGCTCACTACGCCCTTGCCGAACGGCCCGCGATCGTCGGAGCCGAAATGGAACTCGGTGATCAACACCGGCTTGCCGAATTTATGCATCGCCGCGGCGTCGAAGCCATGCCCTGGCACGTCGGCGTACACGTTGAAACTCGCCACATCGCAATACTCGGCGCAGGCGGCGATGGCCTCGGGCGTACTGGCGGCGAAGCGGCCGCCAAGGAACAGGTGATGCGGGTCGTGACGATGGATCGCCTGCGACACTACATGGAAATACTGGTCGGCGTAGCGGCGCAACCAGGCGCTGTAGTCCGCGGCGATGGCAGGATGCGTTTCACCCGGCTCAGGTGCCTGGAAGTTGGTGGCCTGCAAGGCATCCCACGCGGGCAATGAAATGCCCCATGCCGCCGCGAGCCTGTCCGGCGTGCCGTATTTCTTTTTCAGCTCGGCGATGAAAGCCTGCTTCGCATCGCTGCGCGCCTCGCCATGCAGCGTGCCGATCGCCAGCGCCCATCGCCCCTGCGGTTCGGGCGCGGCCCAGGCTAGTTCGTTGTCGGCGAAATAGCCGAGCAGCCAGGAGTCGTCGCGCACACCCTGCGTGGCCTTCATTGCCGCTGCATCCGCCGCCTGCGCGAAGCGCGGGTCGAACGGGTCGGGCATGCGCCCCCACCAGTCGTAACCGGTGGCGACGTTGCCGAACACGCCTTCGACGTTCACCGAGCGCGTATAGGGCAACCGGCGCATCACGCCCAGTGCGGGATCGCTCCAGTTGCCGAGCGTGTTGAAGCCCCAGCCCTTGAGGCGCGCCAGCGTGCGTGTGCGCCAGGTGGCCACCCAGTCCCGGCCGTCCACGCGATAGAGATTCGCTGCGTAGAAATCGAACCACCGGCCATGGTCGCAGCAACGGTCTGCGCCGGCGCCCTGCTGCGCATTGCGGTTGTCGCCCGTGCCCCAGAATGGGGCCCACGCGCTGCCGTCCGGCGGCAGGCCGGTGAACATGAACTCGCGACCCTGCACATAGCTGCGTCCGCCGTCCGCCGCCACCGCATTCACGCCCAGCGAGAAGAAGGCATGACCCTCCGGCGTGACCAGCCACCAGCGATTGCCGGATTTCTGCGTGTGGAACCAGCCGGTCTTCTGCAGACGGACATCCAGACGACCGCCGTAGCCATCTTCACCGGCGGTCGGCGCAGCAGGGGGCGCCTGCTGCGCGGCGACGCGCAACGCGGCATCGTCGGCGATCTTCTCGGGCCAACGAGCGCGCGTGTATTGGCCGTAGCGGTCGACGACGCCAGCATAGGCGCGATGCAGTGCGGTTTCGCCCGCGACCACGTCGAGCTTGCCGAAGAACACGGATTGCGCTGCCTGCGGTGCGGGCATGGAAAGCCGCACGGCGCGCACCACGGAGAGATCCAGCGTGCCCTCCACCGTGGTAGCCACCAGCAGGCGCCGGCCCTGGTCGTCGAATGGCATGGGCGGCCCGGCCTGCATGCCGAAGGCCAGCGGCGAGGTGGCATGCAGCGGAACCACCAGGGTCTGCGCGGGACCGGCGGGCAGACCCACCACCGCGTGCAGGTGCGACTTCGCATCCGCTCCGTCGATGTCGACCACGAGCGTCACCGCCCATGGCATCGCGTCCTGCACACGCAGGCGCAGCTCGCCCTGCCCTTGCCAGCTCCAGCTGCCTTGCACAGGCGTCACCGCGATCTGCGGTTGTGCGGCGGGCTGGAAGGTGTAGCGCCGTTGCGCCACGCCGTCTTGCGCGGTCTCCGTGGTCGCCGCCCGCGTCACCTGTTGCATGCCCATGCGCACCGACGCCACCGGGGCGGCCAGGTTGACCACGTCCGTCGCCGCGGATCGGGCGGCGAACAACATGGCGACAGTAAACAGCCAGGCTCGTTTCATGACGCGTCGGTGGTGCCCCGGAGGGTTCCGAGTATGCGTCGCCGCAGCTGAAGCGCAATCAAGCCGTGCGCTGCTGCCAGCGTTGCCATAGCCAGTACACCGGCGCGCCCAGTGCGATGATCAGCAAGCTCATGCCGGCATCGTGGGGCGAGGAAATCGCCGTGGCGACGATCACGCCCAGCACGGTCACCACGAACACCAGCGGCATCAGCGGGAACAGTGGCACGCGGTACGGCGCCGGTTCGTCCACGAACTTCCAGCGGTACCAGAACAGCGTGCCGATGCCGAACGCATGGCCCAGCCACTCGCCCACCGTGGTGTAGTCCACCAACTGGCCGAAGTTGCCCCACAGCATCAGCACCACCGTCCACGCGCCCAGCAGCGCCAAGGCTACCTGCGGTGCACGCGTGCGTGGATCGATGTAGCCCACTGCGCGGAACAGCATGCCGTCCGCGCCCATGGTCTGCAGCACGCGCGCGCCGCCGGCGATGGCGATGCTGCAATAGCCGAAGGTGGAACAGGCGATACCGATCGCCATCACCTTCGCGCCCGCCTCGCCGAACAGGCGGCGCATCAGGTCGGCCGCCGGCGCCTGGCTAGCGGCCAGCCCCGCGTGACCCAGGCCGGTGAGGTAGGCCACGTTGGCCAGCACGTAGGCCAGTACCACGCCAAGCATGCCGAGCAGCAGGGCGCGCGGCAGCGTGCGCTGCGGATCGCGCACCTCGCCGGCGAGATCGTTGAGGTAGTGGAAGCCGCCGTAGGTGAACAGCACCGGCAGCAGCGCGCCCACGAAGGCGCCGCTGGACACGTGATGCGTGGTGTCGACCGCCAGCACGCCGCCCAGATGGCCGTGCGCCAGGGCCAGCCCCACCGCCACCAGCAGCGCGATCGCCGCCAGCTTCAGCACCGCGAAGATGTTCTGCATCAACGCGCCGGCGCGGATGCCGAACAGGTTCACTCCCACGATGAATATGATCGCCGCCACGCCGACCGACTTCACCCACAGCAGCGGCAGGCCTACCGCCTGGCAGAAATAGTCGGCGAAAGTAGTGGCCACTGCGGCCACGCTGCCGGGGTAGTTGATCAGCGCCATCGTCCAGCCGAACAGGAAGGCTGGCAGCGTGCCGAAGGCTTCGCGCAAGTACAGGTAGATGCCACCCGCATGCGGACGCCGCGAACCGAGCTCCGCGTAGCACAGCACGCCGGTGAGCGTGAGCAGGCCGCCCAGCACCCACAACGCCAGCAGCGGCAAGCCGGATGCCGTGCGCTCGGCCACCGTAGCCGGCGTGCGGAAGATGCCGGCGCCGATCACGCCGCCGATCACGATCATCGCGCCGTCCCATACGCCAAGGCGGCGCAGGTAGGCGGGGGAGCTGGTTTCAGTCGTCATCCGGCAACCTTGGCATGGCGAACGGGGGTTCGACCAGTCCCCGTCGGCAGGGGTGGCTTGCGCCGCCGCCGGGCACGGCTCACGCTGCGCGCGGGGAATTCTCGGGGGCGCGATGACCAAAACCACACCGTTGCTGTTTCTGCTGCTGATCGCCGCGGCGATCTGGCTGAGCTGGCGCCACTACCAGAACGCCAAGGCCTTGCTGCAGGACTGGGCCGGCGCCAACAAGCTGCGCATCCTGCAGGCGAAATCCAATGCCGTCTGGCTGTCCGTGCCGTTGTCGATGTGGTTCACCACTTCGAGGTACCAGCTGATCTATCGCATCTCGGCCTACGACGAAACCACCCATCGCATTCGCACAGGTCTGGTACGGCTGGGTACGCCGGTATGGGGCTTCATGAACCGCGACGCGGTCGAAGTGTTCTGGGACGACGCCGGTTAGCGCTCGCGCACGGCTCAGGACTCAACGCCGCGCACGGTGCAACACGCTTTCAACCAGGATCGCGAGCAGACCCGTCGCGAAGACAAGCGCGTTCCAGCCGCCATCGAAACCCATTAGCGGCAGGGCCAACCATGCCAGCAGCAGCCACGCCACGATGGCGAACGCATAGCGGCCGTCGTCGACGAACAGACCCCAGAGTTCGGCCAGCAACTTGCGCAGCCCGCTCATCAGGCGGCCTCCCGTGTCGTGCGCCGGCACCACGCCACGCACAGCATCGCCACCGCGAGAAAGGCGCACGCCAGCGCCGGGATGGCGCGATCCTCGCCCGGCCACGCGTAGCCCATGCCCTCGCCCGCCCAGAACGTGCCGAACGCGCACAGCAGCACGCCCACCGCGAACTTCAACGTGTTCTCCGGCACCCGCGCGAGCGGCCGGTGCAGCACCACGCCCAAGGCCGCCACCACCAGCAGCGCAGCCAGCGCGCCCAGGCTGGCCGGCCACAACAACTCGGCCCGGCCGGCACCGATGGCAAGCACGATGAAGACCACCTCGACGCCCTCGAGCACGGTGCTCTTGAAGGCCACCAGGAACGCGAGCTTATCCAGGCCAAGGCGCGCGTTGCCCTGCCCACCAAGCGCCTGCATCTCGCGCCGGTAGATCGCATCCTCGTCATGCAAGGCGAGCACGCCCGCTGCGCGCAACACCGCCTTGCGCAGCCAACGCATGCCGAACAGCAGCAGCAGGGCGCCGACCACCAACTGGAAGCCGTGCAACGGGACGCGCGCAAGCGCGTGGCCGAGCAGCAGAACCAGCAACAGCAACGCCAGCAATCCCGTCGCGCAGCCCGCCAACGCGCTACGCCAGCCTCGCACCACGCCCACCGCCAGCACCACGGTCAAGGCTTCCACGCACTCCACCAGCGAGGCGAGAAAGGAGGCCAGCATCGACGGTGCGAGATGGGTCCATTGGATCAGCACGTAACGGGGCCTTCATGCAGGCAAGCGGACCGGGCGAGCATACGCCTTCTGTGCATGGCGATGCCGCACTGGCAAATTGACACGCCACGGGGCCGCGAGGAAACTGCGCACGTTTGGCGCGCCGGAGTTCCTCCGCGTGCCGTCCGGGCCAAGGGGTGCTGCGACGGATCACGATCCGCCACGCTTGGCTCGCGATAACCCCGGCAAGGGCGCCCTTTCCATGATCTTTGGAGAGTTACCCATGCCTGTCCAGCTTGCCATCGCCACTTCGGCAGCCTACCCGACCATCCACCCCGACGACGCCCACCTGGCGGCTTCGCTTGCGGCACTCGATATCCAGCCGCAGGCTTGCGTGTGGAACGATCCCGCTATCGACTGGACGCGTTTCGATGCCGTGCTGATACGCACCATCTGGGATTACTTCGAACACTACGACGCATTCCTTGCATGGCTGCGCCAGCTTGAACACGCCGGCGTGCCAGCCATCAACCCCGTCGCGCTGATGCGCTGGAACAGTGACAAGCGCTACCTGCTGCAGCTGGAAGCGCTCGGCGTACCGACCATTCCCACCCAGCTCGTCTCGCGCGCTGTCCTGCACGAGGCGCTTGCCGCATCCCCAGGTCGCGACGTCGTGGTCAAGCCGTGCGTCAGTGGCGGCGCCTGGCGCACGGTACGCGGTACGGTGGGCGATCCCGCGTTCGACCGTGCCGCCTCGGAGCTGCCGCCAGGCGAATACCTGCTGCAGCCCTTCGTGCCGGCCATCGTCGAAGACGGCGAATGGTCGCTGCTGTTCTTCGGCGGCAAGTTCAGCCATGCCGTCATCAAGCGTCCCGCCGCAGGCGACTATCGCGTGCAGAGCCAATTCGGCGGACGCACCGACGCCATCGAACCCGACGCAGCCACGCTCGCCGCCGCCAGGCACGCCCTGGCGACCTGCGCGACGCTGGGCAACGGCGACGCCGAATACGCACGGGTGGACGGCGTGGTCGTGGATGGGCAATTCCTGCTTATGGAATTGGAGCTGATCGAGCCCTTCCTGTTTCTTGCCGGGCGACCCGATGCCGCCGAGCGCAACGCCCGCGTCATTGCCGCGCGGCTGGAATCGCTGCAGACCTCGAAGGCAGGACACAGGACGGAAAACGCCTGATGGATAGCGCCGCGAGCGAGCGTCTGTTCTCCTACGGCACCCTGCAGGACGCAGCGGTGCAGCTCGCCACCTTCGGCCGGCGGCTCGACGGCTTACCCGACGAGCTGCCCGGCTATCGCCTCGAACAGCTGGCGATCCGCGATGCACAAGTCGTGGCCACCAGCGGCGCCGCGCACCATCCCATCGCGATCCGCAGCGACGACGCGGCGGATCGCGTGCGCGGCATGGTGTTCCGCCTGACGCCACAGGAACTGGCGCAGGCGGACGCCTACGAGGTCGACGATTACCGGCGCGTGGCCGTCACGCTCGCCTCCGGCTTGCAGGCATGGATGTACGTACGCGCGGAATGACCGCGCGCGCTGCATTTGCAGCTATGGCGGGTCCTTCTGCCACATGATCCTGGTGAACCTCCACCTTCCGTCCGATTGCCTCCTCATGGCCCGCAGAAAGCGCCCATGCAGCTCGACCGTCCGCGGCTGGCCGGCCGTCTGGAAATCCACCTCGAAACGACCCCACTCCACGGCTGAATCACCCTCGACGGCGACATCCTGGATATGCGGAGCGTACTTCAACACCTTCCAACCTCCCTGCGCATAGGCGGCACGCAACGCTGCCTGGCCGACGACCGGGCGATCGCCCTCTCCCAGCAACACGCCGTCCTTCGTCCACAGCGCAACCAAGGCATCGGGATCCTGGCTGAGGGTGGCCGCGACGTCTCCTTGATGCAGTTCGGCGATTCCTTGCATGGCGCCGGCGCTCGCGCTCCGACCCGTCGTGTCATGCCCGCATGCGGCAGCAGCGAACGCAACACACCCCAGCGCGAGGATCAAGCGTATGCCTTGCGTCTGCATGCCACATCTCCGCAAAGGTGGTGGACCATCACGAAAGCCAGCGTATAACCCGGGATGACGGACAAGCCAGCAAGATGCCAGACGGCGAGATTCGGCCTTCTGCGCTGACGCCGCCAAAGCTGCGCCCTAGAATCGCGGCACGTCCCTACCTTCCATGCCTGTGCCCACGCCACCCCGCAAAATCCTCCACGTCGACATGGACGCGTTCTACGCGTCGGTGGAGCAGCGCGACGACCCCACGCTTCGCGGCAAGCCGGTGGTGGTGGCGTGGAAGGGCGCGCGTTCGGTGGTGTGTGCGGCCAGCTACGAGGCGCGCAAGTTCGGCGTGCGCTCGGCGATGCCGGCGGTGCGCGCGGAACGCCTGTGCCCGCAGGCGATCTTCGTGCCGCCGGATTTCACGCGCTACAAGGCAGTGTCGCGGCAAGTACAGGCGATCTTCGCGCGGCATACCGAGCTGATCGAACCGCTGTCGCTGGACGAGGCCTATCTCGACGTCACCACGACGAAGACCGGCCTGCCCTCGGCCACGGCTACCGCCGAGGCGATCCGCGCGGCGATCCGCGCGGAAACGCAGCTCACTGCTTCGGCCGGCGTGGCGCCCAACAAGTTCCTCGCCAAGATCGCCTCGGACTTCCGCAAGCCCGACGGCCTGTTCGTGGTGCGCCCCCACGAGGTGCTGGATTTCCTCGCGCCGCTGCCGATCGGCCGCCTGCCCGGCGTGGGCAAGGTGATGGAAGGCAAGCTGGCCGCGCTGGGCCTGGCCAGCGTGGGCGACTTGCGCAACTTCGCGGCCGGGGAACTGGAGCAACGCTTCGGCCGCTGGGGCCGCCGCCTGCACGAGCTGTCGCTGGGCATCGACGAACACCCGGTGACGCCTGACCGTCTCACTTTGCAGGTGTCGGCCGAGGACACCTTCGAGCACGACCTCACGCTGGAAGAACTGGAGCCGCACATCCGCCGCCTCGCCGAAAAGACCTGGGCCGCGCACCAGCGCGAGGCGCAGGATGGCCGCATCGCCCGCACCGTGGTGCTGAAACTCAAGACCGCCGACTTTCACACCCTCACACGCAGCCTCACGCCCGCGCAGCGGCCGGGCTCGGCATCGGAACTCGCTGAACTGGCCTGCGCCCTGCGTGCACGGGTGGAGCGCCCCGCCGACAGCCGCTACCGCCTCGTCGGCGTGGGCATGTCGGGCTTCGTCGATGCTGACAGCTACGTGGCGCAGCGCGATTTGTTCGAGGCCGTCTGACACACCTCTACGGGTGCGCATGTTTTTGCGAACATCCGCCATTCATCCTGCCGACCGGATGCCGTCCTATGGTGATGGCACCATGCGTCACATGGCCTGCCAATCCGAGGTTACGTCATGACCAAAACCATCACCGCCGTCCTGATCGCCACCGCTTTCGCGCTGCCAGCCTCGTACGCCCTGGCTGCCCCGCAGCACAACGGCGGCGGCCACACCCCGCCCGGCCAATCGTCCATGCCCATGAACCACGATGCACATGGCGATGCGGTGTCTGGTACCGCGCACATGGCAAAGATGGACGACACCCATGTCGGCAAGGCCGTCAGTCCGGTCGCCAACAGCAAGAACAAGGGCAAGCACGGGGCCAAGGGCCACGCCAAGACCCATCATCAGCACTGAGCTTCCTGTGCTTCACGCGCAACAGGGCCGGATCAGGTGATCCGGCCCTGTTTGCATTCCGGGGCGCGCCTTTCCCGACGTCGCCACAACACAGCCGCCGCTTCGTCGATGCCGGCTGCTACCTGGCGTGGCGCAACCTGCTCGCAGGCACCTGACCGACTGACAGGCCTTGCAGCACGCGATCAGTGCGAGCTGGCGCTCGCATCGACGGTGCTGCCAGCGGGCGCGGCGTCCGGCGTGCCGGCTACCGGGGCGGTGCTTGCAGCCGCCGCCGGCAAGCGCAGCTCGGGATTGTCCTGCTGCGCCTTCAGCTGCTGGATGCGCTGTTCGATCGCACTCAGCTCGCTGCTGGTCGAGCGCAGGTCGCTGCTCAGCGTCACTGCCTGTTGGCGCGCCTGCTCCTGCTGCAAGGCCACCTGCTTGGCCTGCTGCTGCTGATGCGAGATGTCTTCCTGCAAGGCCTGCAGGCGCTGCTGGTTGGCCGCGACCATTTTCGCGGCATAGGTCTTGCCGGCCTGCAGGCGCAACGCATCGATGTCGGCCTGGGCCAGCTGTTCGGTCTGCTCGGCAAAGGAGCGGTAGAGACCCTCGGCGCTCTTGTCCGACTCGGTCTTGATCACGCGCCAGATCGCCTTGTCGTGGAACAACACCGCGAAATAGGTGAGCGTATCGGCCTGGAACAACAGGCTGGCGCCATAGGTACCGTTGTAAGTGGTGCGCAGCTCGGTCAGCTGATGGCTGTCCATCAGCTGCTGCAGGTAGGCCACGGTGCTGCCCGGGGCTGCCTGCTGGGCGGCGACCACCTGTGCCGTCGGGGTGGGGGTCGAGGCAGGCACAGGCTTGGGCTGAGTAGCCAGCACTGTTGCCGAGCAGCCGGTCAAGGCCAGCGTGATAAGCGCAGCCAACACCCGCCGCGCGCACGCACTGCGAATCGCTCGATTCATCCCCTGCTCCCCATGATGGTCTGCGTCCCGGGCGACCCATCGAATACCCGATCCGACGAAGTCTAAGGCCGCGCCACCGCGGGTCAAGTGTCGGAGCGTGGAAGGCACGATCAGTACACCAGCTGCGGGCCGGCGGCGTTGCACTGCACCGCGCGCAGGTTCACTTCGGCCGTGCCCAACTGGACGCCGAGCACCTGCAGCAACGGACTGACCAGCGCGGTATCCAGGGTGGAAAACAGCGGTTGCAGCACCGGCTGCAGGACGCCGGTCAGCCCGGACAGCAACGGCCCGAGATTGAGTCCACCCAAACCGCCCAGCACGGTCGTGCTGGTTTGCAGGTTGCTCGACGTCAGCAGGCTGCTGATGACGTTGCCGAGTTCAGGCGGCTGGCTGGTCGTTGGCGGCGGCCAGGTCATGCCGGATTGCTGCGTCATCGGCACGGTGGGATCGACGCTGAAGGTATGCGTCCACGCCGGGATGGCCGTCAGCGAGACGCTGGAGGAGGCGTTCAACGTCGCTACGGGCAATCCCAGCAGGTTGACGTTGACCAGCGGCGCCGGCTTTCCGGTGGCAACGATCAAGGACCATGACTGGCTGGTGTTCCCGATGGCCCCTTGCGGCAGGCTGCCAAGAAAAGCATTCAACAACCCGGGCGAAGTCTTGATGGTCACTTCGTTCGCCATCGATCCGTTGCTTCCCTGCACACCGCACTGGATAGCGGTGATGGTGGCGTCCGTCGGCGCCACCTCCAGGTAAAGCGGCACCTGCGCCAGCGACTCGTTCCCGGTCAGCGGATTGCTCGGAACGGACACGCTGAGCGCCAGCCGGATCTGCGCTGTATGCGCCGTCGCACCCACACCGCCGACGGCGATCTGCGGCGGCTCCACGACACTCAGTTGCACGCCGACCTGTGCCACTCCCGGCAAGCTGACGGTGGCGGCAGGCAGCGCTACCGCGTTCCGGCTGTCGGCAGCCAGCAGCGTGGCGTTCAATATGTCCAGCGCATTGACGTTGGTGTTCAGTGCAGCCGTCGGGTCGATCGTGTTGGCATCGACGTTGAGTATCGTGCCGAGGTCGATGGGCACGTTGCCCATTTGCGCCGCGATGGTCGCCACCTGCTGCTGCACGAATGTCAGGTCGATGTTGGCTGCCTGCGGACTGCGCGACAAGGCGCTCACGTAGGCGTTGAGGAAGTCGCCGACGGTGATCGGCGCATTCAGCACGCCGTTGACGGTGCCGGCGCTGATCGGCAGTTGCTGGACCAGGTCGAGCAGCGAAATATCCGCGTTCGCGATGCCCTGGTAACTCAGCAGGCTCAGACCCAGCTGGGTACCCAGCGCACTGGTGAGCACCTGATTCAAGGGACTGGAGGCATTGATTCCGGCCAGCTGCGAACCCACCGAGAAGGCGGCGATGGGATCGGCATTTGCAGCGACGGCCGTGGAACCTGTGCCGTTGTAGTTGGTGATGCCGAAGATCGGCACCAGCGGCATCGTGGCCGCAACCCGTACCGCATTCGCCGGGCCGGCGCCGGCTACGAAATGCTGATCGGGATGGGCAGGATCGTCGCCGGCTTTCGTGGGGTCCCAGTGTCCGCACTGGATCGCCAGCGTGCCGCCGAACTGATTGTCGGTGGCGGCATTGCCGCGCGCCGCCGCGTTGTCCGTATTGTCGGCACTGCAGGTCGAAAGGCGCTGGGCACCGGCCAGCGCGGCGAGGTCGGCAGCTTTCTGGGAATCGCGCTTGGCCCAGTACAGGTAACCCACCTCGACCGCGCCCAGGATGCTGACCAGGCCGAGCAGCAACAGCAGCATGGCCACCACCATCGAGCCTTGCTGGCGCGCGGACAGGTGGTGCGTCGACGCATTCGCCGTACCCGGGCAACTATGGAGCATCCCCCTGGCCATGGCAGCTATCTCCCGCCGCTGCCGTTCTTGCCCACGCTCGATTCGTAGAACTCCGGAATGCCGTGGTTGAAGCTCTTCATGTAGCGGTCGTAACCGGCGCTGGCCTGGTTGCCCAGCATGGGCAGGCGTGTACCGGGCCGGTCGTCGTCGGCCTGCAGGCCGAGCAGGTAGCGTGTGGTGTCGCCGACTTCGTTCGCGCGGAACGCCGGCGCGGATGCGGGATTCGCATCGGCTTGCTGCGACGGCGTGGCGGACGGCGCGGCAGCTGCCGACGGCGCGGGCGACGGCGCAGCGGCCCCATGGCCCATCATCCGCCCGGTCAGCGGCTGCTGCTGGGCCATGCCTCGTGGCGACGCGGTGAGCAGGCAAGCCGCCATCAGCGCAACGACCATGGGTCCGTGCTGTATGCGCGTGAACTGGGTCTTCATGGATGGGCCTCAGTGGTCGTGGACGATGGGCCGAAACGATCGAGCATCGAACCGGGTATGCCGGCGATCCGCGCTGGCGGCTGCGAGCGCATGCCCTGCGGCGCGGATGTCGCCGGCGGCATCGCTGCGTTGTCGGCGACCGGCGCCGCATCCGCGGCCGGCGCGGCCGCGCGCAGATGGGCCGCGAGTTGCAGCACGGCATCGCGCGTGGCTTGCGGCAGCGCGGCGCGGCTCATCAAGGCGTCGGCCTGCGCATCCCTGTCGCTCAACAGCATCCACAACGCGAGATTGGAGATCGCCTTGACGCTGTCCGGCGCCAGTTCGGCGGCCTTGGCCAGCGGCTCGCGCGCGGCGGCGATGCGACCAGACTGCAATCGCTCGTAACCAAGATCGCCCAGGTAATTCACGTTGATCGGCTCCATGCCGACCGACCGCTCCAGCGCCTGTTCCGCTTGCGCATGATCGCCGGCAGCCGCATCGATCAAGCCCAGCCCATGCCAGGCAGCCGCGGCCTGGTCGGTGCCGAGCAGACCGCGGTATACGACTTCGGCCCGTGCGGGCTGCCCGACTTCGCGCAGCGCATCGGCCTGCAGGCGGCGCAGCTCGGGCGGATCGCCATAGAGTTGGCGAAACGCGTCGATGTGCGCCAGCGAGGCGTAGTAGGCGCCCTTCTGCTGCATCTGGCGGATCAGGTCGAGGTACATCGCGCGACTACTCGTGGCCGAAGCCTGCGTCGGCGGCGTCAAGCTGGGCTGCACATGATTCAGATAGCCGCCGCGCGCCGCGCAGGCATCGAGCAACAAGCATCCGGCCGCTGCGAACAAAAGCGCCAGTGCACGCGGCACGCAGTGGTGTGTCATGGTCAATGGCCCCTCAACTTCACCACGGTGCCGATCAGCGACACCACTGCCGGACCGGCCAGCACCAGCATCAGCGCGGGCAACAGAGTGAGCATCATCACCATGGTCATCTTCACCGAAAGCTTGCCGGTCTTTTCCTTCATGCTCATGCGCCGCTGCTCGCGCAGGCGTTCGGCAAACTGGCGCAGCGGCTCTTGTACGGCGCCGCCGTGCTGGTGCACCTGCAGGATGATCTGCACCAGGCTCTTCAGGTCATCGTTGCCGAACGACTCGGCCAGCCGCCGCAGCGACTGGTCGCGCGGCCGCCCACGCATGTAGGCGATGTTGGCGTCGCGGATTTCCCGGCCAAGCACCGGCAACACGGGATGGAAGCGCTCGGCAATCAGCTGCAGGCTCTGATCCATGCTGAAACCCACGCCCTGCAGCAGGCGCAGCAGGTCGATCAGCAGCGGTAGTTCGTCTTCCACGCGCCTGCGCAGGCGTTCGGCCCAGCTGCGCAACACCAGCTTCGGCAACCACACGCCGAGCGCCAGCCCCAATACCAGCACGGCCACGAAGCGCAGGCCCTCGGGACGCAGCAGCAGCGCCAGCAGCACCGGCAAGACGAGGGCGAGGGCCAGGCGCAGGCCGAGGAAGATCGCTCGGCCGGAACGGTCGTTGCGATTGATCTGGTCGAGCAGCAACCGATCCTCGGGCGCCAGCAAAGCCTTGCCCAGATGACCTTCGCCGAAGTGCCTACCGATAGATTCCAGCCATTCCAGCACGACGCGCCAGCGCGCCCCGCCCGCCTCGCGCCGTGGGCTCTCGCGCGCCATGCGCGACAACGCCTGGTCGATCACCTGGGTGCGCTGCTCGGTCTGGCGCACGCGCTGCAGCAGGCTCACGCCCAGCAGCGCAAGGCCAAGCGCCAACGCCAGCAGTGCAAGGGCCAGCAACAGGCCGGCGCTCACAGCGACCTCGCCAACCGATACAACAGGAAGCCACCCAGCAATTCCAGGCCCAGCGCCATCAGCAAGAGGCGGTGGCCCATCGGCTCGGTGAACATGGGATGGAAGAACGCGGGATTGACCAGCGTCATGAAGATCGCCACGACCACGGGAAGCAATCCGAGCACCCAGGCCGACATGCGGGTCTCGGAAGTGATCGCGCGCAATTCGAGCTGCGCCTGGTCCAGATCGCGCATGAAGTCGCTCATGCGCTGCAGGATGTGATCGGCCCGGCCGCCCATGCGCATGCCGGTACCCAGCACCACGTGCAACAGGTCCAGCTCGTTCAGGCGGTAAGGCTGCGCTGCCAGTTGCAGCGCGCGATCCAGTTCCATGCCGCTGCGCGCGGACTGGATGGCGCGGTCGAGCACGGCGCGCAAGGGCATCTGCACCGTGGCCGCCGACGATTGGAACGCCATCGGCAAACTGTTGCCGATGCTGGCCAGGCGCACCATCGCGTCGAGGAAGTCCGGCAGCTGGCGCGCCAGCCGCTTGCGCTGGCGTTCGATGCGCGCACGGAGCCACAAGCCGAGGCCGATGGCATAGACGACGATCAGCAGCGGAAACGCCCATGCGGTACCGATGCGCCACGCACCAAGCATCGCCAGCAGCACGCCGGGCAACAGCAATGACAGCAGCGTGCGCCAGCCAACCGGCAAGTCGGCGCGCAAGCACAGCGCGTCGACCCACTGGGCGATGCCCTGCCCCGGCACCGGCTCTGACGGCGGCGCGGCGGCAGGGGTGGCGGCGGCCGGCGCGCGCACCGGCTCACCCAGGCTCTTCTCCAGGCGCGCCATGCTGCGCCGGTGTTGCTGCCGCAACGGGCTGCCCCACCACAGTTCCACCGCCGCGGCCAGCAGCAACGAAACCACGCTGAGCAGCGCCAGCGCAGAGATCACGTCCAGACCTCGCGTGCGGCATCCAGCAGGAACTGCCGGAACGGCTCCAGCTTGCGCGAATGCGGCTGGAAGCCCAGCCCGGGCCAGGACTCGCGCTCGTTGCCGTTGGCGTCGACCTGGGTTTCGTAGCGATACATCTCCTGGGTGGTGATGATGCGGTCGCTGACCCCGGTGACCTCGGTGACCGAGGAGATCACGCGGCGGCCGTTGCCCAGCCGCGCGATCTGCACCACGAAGTCGATGGCGCTGGCGATCTGCCGACGCAGGCTGTCCTCGCTGCCCTGGAAGTCGGCGAAGCCGGCCAGCATCTCCAGCCGGTACAGACCGTCGCGCGGCGAGTTGGCGTGGATGGTGGACATCGAACCGTCGTGGCCGGTGTTCATCGCCTGCAGCATTTCCAACACCTCGGCGCCGCGCACCTCGCCCACCACAATGCGGTCCGGGCGCATGCGCAAGCTGTTGCGCACCAGCTCTCGGATGCTCACCGCGCCGCCGCCGTCGAAGCCACCTAGCCGGCTTTCCAGCCGCACCACGTGCGGATGGTTGAGCGAGAGCTCGGCGGTGTCCTCGATGGTCACCACGCGCTCCTGCCTCGGGATATGGAATGCCAGCGCATTCAGCAGCGAGGTCTTGCCGGAGCTGGTGCCGCCGGAGATCAAGATGTTGCAGCGCGCTTCCACGGCCGCCTGCAGCAGCGCGCCGATCTGGCGGTCGAACGTGCCATTCGCGAGCAAGTCATCCGGCGTGAACGGGTCGCGGCGGAACTTGCGGATCGAGACGCTGGGACCACCCACCGACAACGGCTCGATCACCGCGTTGAGGCGGCCGCCGTTGGGCAGCCGCGCATCCACCATCGGCGTGCTCTCGTCCAGTCGCCGGCCCAGCGGCGCCAGGATGCGGCGCACGATGCGCAGCACATGGCGATTGTCGATGAAGCGCACCGGCGCCCGCTCCAGCACGCCGCGGCGCGAGACATAGACATCCTGGTAGCCGTTGACCAGGATGTCCTCTACCTCGGCATCGGCAAGCAGGTCGTCCAACGGACCGTAACCGGCCAATTCCTTGACCAGCGCCGTCGATACCTTGCGCATCTCCTCTTCGTTGATCGGGATGCGCCATTCCTGCACGAAGCACGAGGTTTCCGCGTCGACGTACTTGACGGTGGTGTCACGCGACCAGGCCGCGATGTCGAGATGGTTGTCCTCGATGCGATTCAGCAGGAACTCGTGCGCCGCCGACATCACGTCGTGGAACTGCTGGGTTTGTTCGTAGGGAATCACTGATTCTTCCATCGGAAGCCTCCCAAACGGGCGAGCCAACGCGGCCGCGGCGCCTGCGCCGTGGCGGCGGTTGCCGGCTGCAGTCGCTCGAGCAGCGGGCGCATGGCACGCAAATAGGAGTCGCGTGGCGCGATCTGTTGCAGCAGCAAGCCCTGGTTGGCGCTGGCGCGCAGCACGCGCGAGCGCTCGGGCAACACCGCCAGCAAAGGCAACCCGAAGCGGCGAGCGACCTGCTCCGGCTCCATGCCGCCTTCCCGGTCGTAGCGGTTGATCACCAGCGACAGGCGCTCATCGCGCAACCCCCGCTGCCCGAGTTCGCGCAGCGCGGCGTCCAGCGACACCATGCTGCCGATGCTCTGGTCGGCGACCAGCCAGATCTCGTCGGCGAGCTGCAGCAAGGGCAGCGGAACCTGCGGCAGCGGCAGGCCACCCAGGTCGCACAGCAGCAGCTCGAAATGGTTGCGCAGGCGCTCCATCAGCGTGCCGCTATCGTCTTCGCTGCGCGGCGGCTCAGCCAGGTCGCTGCGTTGCGAGAGCACGGCCAACTGGCTGGTGTGGCGCCCCAGCGCGGTACGGATCAGGGTGGCGTCGATGCGGTGCGCGCCACGCAGGGCGTCGCTGTACTGGAACTCGCCTTCGACGCCCAGGTACAGCGCCGCATCCCCGGCGGGGCGCCCCAGTTCCAGCAGCAGCACCTGGCGTTGCGTGTCCGGTTCGTTGCCGCCCATCGCCGATACGCCCAGGTGCGCGGCAAGCGTGCTGGTGCCGATTCCCGGGCGCACACCCAACAGCAGCACGATGCGCCCGCGCGCTACCGGCGCAGGCGCTTGCACCGGTGCGCGGAGCCGCCCTTGCGCGGCCGCTTCGCGCATCCGCGCCAGCAACGAGCGGATCTCCTCGTCCGGCATGTTCGGATCGATGAAATCGAGCACGCCGGCACGCAGCGCCGCCAGCACGCCGGCAGCTTCCGCACCCTCCGTACTACCCACGCCGACCAGGGGCAATTCAGGCGACCGCGTCAGCAGGCGCCTCGCCAGCTCCGCGGAGTCGGCGACGGCATCCGGCGCGAAGTCCAGCAGGATCACGTGCTGCCCATCCGTCAGCGACGATGGCATGGCTACCAATGCCGCAGGCAGGTTCTCCCAGCGCACCATCGCCAATTGTTTCAACCTGGCGGCGAGTTGTTCCGCGCGATAGGGATCGGGCGAACAGAACCGCAGTTTCATGCCGGGTTCCGGCTGATCGACGGGTCGCAGGACAGGCTGAGCGGACATGGGTCACCTCACCTAGCGCGAAAATCCCGGCAACTGATCCGAACCCGCCGGGTTGAGCAGAAACGAGCCCCACACCGGCTGGTTCGGCTGCGCCTCACGCTGTCCGGGCATCGGCAGCTTGCTGCCGCGCGCGAACGGTTTTATCAGGTGCGGCGTGACGGCGATGACGAGTTCCTTGTCCTGCCGGCTGTAGCTCAAATCGCGAAAGAACACCCCGATGACCGGAATGTCGCCCAGCAGCGGGATCTTGTCCACCTGGGAGCTGATCGACTGGCTGACCAGCCCGCCGATCACGAACGTCTCGCCATCACCCAGTTCCACCGTGGTGTCGGCGCGGCGGGTGGTGATCGCCGGCACCGAGATGCCGTCGAGGGTAACCGCATTGGTGTAGTCGAGATCGCTTGCCTCCGGCGCCACCTTGAGCGCGATGCGGTCGGCCGACAGTACGGTCGGCGTCACCGTGAGGCCGATGCCGAACTGCTTGTAGATGATGGTGGTGGTGCCCAGCCCCTGCGGCTCGGGGATAGGCAGCTCGCCACCAGCGAGGAAGCTGGCGCTTTGCCCGGACAGCGCGACCAGCGAGGGTTCGGCCAGCACCCGGGCCATGCCATCGGACTGCAGCAGGTCGATGTCGGCGTTCCAGAAATGATGTCCGTCGGCACTCTTGTGTCCCGCCACCAGGCTGAAGGCGGACGACAGCGCGCCACCACTGCCGGAACCGTTGCCGGAGGCGGCGGCGGTCTTGCCGAAGCCGTAGCTGAAGCCGTTGTTGCCGGCCTGGAAGTTCAGACCGATCTGGCTCATCGCGGTCTTGTCGAACTCGACCACCTTCACGTCCACCTGCACCACGCCGCCGCTGTCCACCGTGGAGGTATCAGCCACCCGTCCCTTGTCGCCGACCGCCGCCGCCGCGGCTTCGCGGCTGCGCTCGTGGTCGAGCAGGCTGGGGACACTACCCCGCAGCAACGCCGTGCCATCCTGCACCGTGAGGCCGGTGCCGCTGCCGTCCTGCAACTGTTCCTGCACCGCGCCGCGTACCTGCACGGCCAGACGCTGCGGTGCCGCTTCGCCACGCTGCCAGATCAGCAAGGTGGTCTGTCCCGCCTGCTTGCCGACCAGCAAGGCCTCGCGCCGCCCCTTCAGCATCACCAGGTCCGCCACCGCGGGATCGGCGATCGCCACGCGCTCCAGGCTGCGTGGCAAGGTCCATGGCCGCTGCTCATGCACTTGCAACACCACCGAGGCTTCCGGCGCCGCCGCCATGACTGCGGGCGCCAGCGACAACACCGCGATAGCCGCAACGAGGCCGGTGGCCGCAAGGGAATGCGTTCGTGACATCGCTTGCCGCATCATCGACCTCACGGTGAATTGCTCCGGTTGCCGTGCGCCTCGCTGCCCGTACCGCGGATCACCTCCACGCCCTGCGAGGCAACTGCGCGATGCCCGGCGGCGAAGGGCATCGGCCTGGCCGATGCCCTGCCGGCAAGATCCACCCCATCGATGCCGGCATAGGCGCGGTTCTCGGGCGACGCCAGCGACTGCTTCTGCTCCGCACCGAGATCGCTGCGTGCGACCAGCACGCCGCGAGGCGGCGGGAACAGCGCATGATCGGGACCGCCCTCGTCATCCGGACGCCGC
Organism: Dyella agri; assembly: GCF_044904705.1. Classification (NCBI taxonomy): domain Bacteria; kingdom Pseudomonadati; phylum Pseudomonadota; class Gammaproteobacteria; order Lysobacterales; family Rhodanobacteraceae; genus Dyella; species Dyella agri. Next base: position 47,348 of record NZ_JADIKL010000011.1, on the reverse strand, counting down.
AACGCCAGCGACAGCTTGCCGTTCTGCGCGCCAAGCAGCAGGTGGTCGGCATCCTGGACCGGCACCGCCAGCACGGCGGTGTGCGGCGCGGCGCGCTGGGCATCGCCATCGCGCGAGGCCGCGGACGATTTGCCGGTATCCGCCGGTTTCGCGTCATCGGCGTGCGGCGGCACGGGCAGATCCTCGTCACCGTAGGCCAGCACGCGCAGGCGCGACAGCAGTAATCGCGTCTGCGTGGGATCCGTCGATGCCTTGCCGTTGTCGGTACCGGGCGCTGCCTTCAGGCTGAGGAAGACATCCACATAGTCGCCAGGCCGGATTCGATTGCCGGCACCGGCTTGTTCGTCGACCGGCACCGCGATCGCACGCTCGCCCGGGCGCAGTGCCATCGCCAAGTCGTGGGCGAGCAGGCTTGCCACCACCGGCGTGCCCGCGGGAATCCTGACCAACGGAATGCCACCGGCCGCCGAAGCTACATCGGCAAATGCGCCGGCCGGATGCTGCGGCCACTGCGCCAATTGCAACGCGTCCGGGGCAATCGGCACGCCGGGCGGCAAGGTGGTAGCCGCCACCGCCACGGCCATGCCCTGCGCCTGCGCGGCACGGGCCGTTTCCGCTGCTGCCGTGGCGACGCCCGCCACGTTCCGCGACGCCCCGGTCGTATGACGACCCAGCATGATCGCCAGCACGGCGAGTACCACGGCCAGCAGCACCAGCAGCAACGCAACCATGCGCGTGATCTTCTGCATCGCACCCCCCATCCGTGGCGACCGAACTTCAATCGCCGGTGGTATCCAGTTGAACCAAGGCCGTGCTGCTCAAATCCTTGCCCAGCACCCAGCCGTACACCGTGGCGGTGCCCGGTATGAAGGGGTGCGCGTCGTAATCGAAGGTCGTGGTCACCTGCACGCACTGCACGCTTGCAGCCGATGGGCAGGGGACCGCGGTGACGGCGATCAGCGGCGTGGGGCACGCCTGCGATGCGCCGGAAAAACTCAGCAGCCAGTTCATCGACTGCGCCGCTGTCGTGCAGGCCGCTGCCTCGCGCCCGGCCAGCGAGCCGTCGCTGCCGTAGCGCAAGGCCGCGCGCGCGCCATTGGCCGCCGCCAGCGCCAACGACTGCTTGGCAGCGAAAATCAGCACCCCCGACAGGGTAAGCAACAGAAGCGGCAGCACACCGAACAGGAATACCAGCGCGAATTCCACCGCCACCACGCCGCGCTGCGCCTGGTGGCGTGTTCCGCCACCGCAGCGCGTCGCCATCCGGGTAGCGACGCCACGACAAGTTCGGCGGGAACGAATGCGCATGCCGTTCACCATCGCGTCAACTGCGGTGCCGCCACTGTCAGCAGCGCCCCCATTGCCATATACGCGGCAAACGGCAAACCCTTGCGCCCCTGTCGCGCGGCCAGTACGTATTGCCACGCACGCGTGCCGGCCATCTTCATTCGCAACCGTTGCATGCCCGCGCCGGTACGGCGCATCAGCAGCATGCAAAGGGCGTGCGCGCCGCCGAACAAGCTGGCGACGATCCATATCGGCAGCAAGGCCTTGCCCCCCAGAAGAAAACCAAGCACCGCGAACAGTTTCACGTCGCCTGCCCCCATCCAGCCGAGCACATGGAAAGGCAGCAGCGCCAGCAGACCGATGACCAGTCCTGCCAACGCTGTCCAGGGCGTCGGCCCCGTACCGCCCAGCCACGTCCAGATCACCCCCACCGCCCCCAGCAGCAACGCCGCCAGCAACCAGACGTTTCGCACGCGGTGCGCGTACAGATCGCTAGCGATCGTCAGGACACATAACGCAATGGCTGATGCGTGCGGCAGATAAGACAAACCCTGTCTCCATACATGCGTGCACTTGCAGCAACGATAAAGTTCGGCGCTACGCTGTTGTGCCCGCCGCTTTGGCAATCATGTTGAGAAGGTTGGTAAGCAAGGTTTGAAGAGGCCCTGAAAAAACGGCAACGATGGCTGCGGCCACAATCGCCGCCAAAACCCCATATTCCAGCGCAGTGATTCCGTCTTCTTCACGAATGAAATTACGAATTGAGGTTTTCATGTCCCCTCCTGTGGCGCAATGGCCGACCCGTTTTCACGAATGGCGCGGTGCGATAGCCAAGGCCCGCCATCCGACTACCCGCGGCCGCGGCCGCGGTTGGCCCGCCCGGGCCGTCTGCGTGGGGTACGGCCCTTTGCCGAGGGCCGCACTTTGAATTACCGGGGGGAGTGGCTGGGGTGGGTTTCCGGCCGTGATCAACATCAGCCCGACGGGCGCGGGCCGATGCACGCACATTGCGCAGCGGTGGAGCGGTGACGCGTTGCAGCGCACCGTGCACGATGGCCCACGACATCCCTATGTCCCCCTTGTTCGCACAGCCGAATTTCAAAACCCGTTTTCGGCCAAGGCGTAGCACATTCTTTTACGACACACCATCCGGAAATGCACAAAAACGGCACGTATCGACTGCCGCCCACGTGATGTAAATCGCATTACCCGGCGACGGCGTGTCGGCGATCAGGGAAGATGCCGAATACGTGCATGCATTCGAAGCGCCATTCGGGTTAAATGTTAAGACGCGACCGCGCGGCGGATAATTTCCTCCGCGAATGTTGGCAAGGATTCTGGCAACAGGGGGCAGCTCGCGGATTATGACGACTGAGGGCGTCGACACACTGTTGCCTTGCGACCTCATTTCCCTGAGCGGCATGCTCAAGGTCTGCAAGATGGAAATGGTATTGCTCGGCGATCAGGGGCCACGCGCGATCGTCGACAGCCGTACCGTGGACGACGCCTTGCTGTGCAGCACCGAAGCATCGTTTCCCTTCCGGGCGCGCTTCACCTTGCCTACCGACTGGTGCCTGCTCGGCTACGTCCATCGCACGCTCGAAACCAGCTGGTGCCATGGCATCCCGTTCGCCCGCGACACCGCCTTTGCGGTGATGCCCGAGGGCAGCAGCGAATTCATGTTCAGCGCGGACACGCGGCTCACCTTGCTGCTGCTGCCGCTTGGACGTTTGCACGAGCGGCTGGCCCGCCGCGACCCGCTGCAGGGCGGCACCTCGATCCACCTGCCGTCGATGTTCCGGACCGAAGGCAATGCGACGGCACAGGTGCTGCAGGCGATGTACCAGCACCTCCGGCAGAACCTTATCCACGGCCCTCCAACTGGCGACAGTACTCCCGCCCAGCCTCCCTCTATCGATCTGGCGGCCGTGCTGGACGCCCATCTCGACGCCGGCCTGAGCGTTACCGCCGAACACCTGCCCAGTTGCTCGCGCGGTCGCCGCAAGCACTACGTGATCATGCAGCGCGTCGACCAGTTCATGCGCGCCAACTTGCGCAACGACATCTACGTCAACGAGATGTGCAACGCGGCCGGCGTCAGCGAGCGGGCGCTGCGCTACGCATTCGAGGACCTGCTCGGCATTTCCCCGAACCGCTACCTGTCGATGCTCCGTCTGTGCACCGCATGCCGCAGCCTGGCATTGTCCGACGCCAGTCGCCGCTCGGTGAAATCGGTGGCGCTGAGTTGCGGCCTGTGGGATCTCTCCCGCTTCGCCGACAGCTATCGACGCGTGTTCGGCGAATTGCCGAGCGATACCTTGATGCGCTCGCCGCCCGGCGACACCACCCATACGACGCCCTGAAGCATTCCGCGCTGCCCGCCCGCTTCGCCGACCAGCGGCCCGGCACAAATCCGCCGCGATCGGCACCGTGGGCGAGAGCGAAGGGGGTAGCTCCCACTGCAGGCCTGCCTGGCCTGGACAGACGCCCACGGTGCCGATCGCGGCGGACTCGAGCGAGTTCAAGACCGGCGCACCACGCCAGACAGCTCCACGCGGCGATTGGGCGCGAGGCAGGCAATCAGCGCGGCGCGGTTCCGGTTGGAGCAACGCGCCAGCGGATCGCTCTTCCCGCGCCCTTCGGTGCGCATGGCGTTGGCCGGCACGCCCTGGGCCGCCAGATAGTCGCGCACGGCTTCCGCCCGGCGCTGCGACAACGCCAGGTTGTAGCGGTCGCTGCCGATCCGGTCGGTGTAGCCCACGATCATGATGTCCTCGATCTGGCTGGCGGATTGCACCTGCGCCAGCAGGTCCGACAGCTTCCCGCGTCCCTGCGGGGTCAGCGTGGAGCGATCGAATGCGAACAAGGCATCGGAGGAGAGCCTGATCGGCTGGCTGGGCATGGCCACCGGCGCGGGGGTGGGGGCAGGCCGCGGCGGCTCCAGCACGGATTCGCAGGATGCCGGCTTCCAGTGGAAGCCGGCGGCCAGATGATGCTTGTCGAAGTCGACCTGGTACTGGCAGCTGAAATGTTCGCCGCTGCCGTCGGCCTTGCGGAAATCGAAAATGTAGTTCCACTCCCGCACGCCGAATACGCCTTCGTTGAAATGCGGCGCACCGAGCAGCGCGTACAGTTGCGCCTTGCTCATCCCCGGCCCGACTTTGCGCAGGTTCTCCAAGTTGACGTAGCTGCCTTCGGGCAGGCTTGCGCGGGAAGGATCGGGAAAACCCACTTCGGTGGACGCAGCGTCATCGGCAGCTGCATGCCGCTGCACCATGCCGCAGCCATCCACCAGTAACGCCGCCATCAATGCCACCGCACAGACGCCTGCGCGCCGCTTCATCGTCAGCATGGCCCTTCCCCCCTGTTGTGCTGCCACCCGTGCACGACCGCTCACCACTGAATACCGGCGCCGATGGATACGCCCGCGTCGCCGCGGCTGTCGGCGGAGCCGGTCAGCTTGTAGACCCAGCGGCCGCCCTCCGAAATCGTCGATATGCCGATGGCTATGCTGGATTCGCCGCGGAAACTGCCGCCCGCCATGGCCGCCATGCTCTTGCCCGGCTCGTAGGCCTGCGGCAGGCCGGCGGCGGCCAGCGCGGCCGCCACGCCCGCGTTGGCGCGATTGCCCAGCTCTTGCACTTGATGGTCGGTATAGGCATTCGCCCAGTTCACCGCCTGCTGCATGCCGCTCTGCAATTGGCCGACGTTCACCGCATCCATTTGCGCCGTGCCGGCGCCCACGTTGTGGATGACGGTGCCGGCGTTGCCATTGCCCAGGGTGATGTTGCCGTAGTCGACGCTGCCGTTGCTGTTGGTGTCGTAACGCACCGTGCCAGCGGTGGAGGACTGCACGGCCGAGTCGAGCTGGCCCACATTCACCGCATCGGTCGCCGCGGTGCCTGCAGCCACATTGGTGATCTGCCGCTCGTTGCCGGCGCTGCCCACCGACACCGTGTTGGCGCGATTGGCCACCGAGCCGGCACCGATCGCTACCGAGTTGTTGGCGCTGGCGTTGGCGCCGTTGCCCATCGCCACACTGCCGGCGCCGCTGGACGTGGCCTGCGGACCGATTGCGATGCTGTTGCTGCCGCTGGCCGTGGAATCGCCGAGCGTCGAGTTCACGTTGAAGTACTTCACGCTACCGCTGCCGCTACCACCCGGCTTGATGTTCTGGATGTCGTTGTAGAGGCTGTAGTTGCTGTACTGATTGGCGGTGTCCTGGGTCCACCCCCACAACTGCGAGCCGTTAACGGCGTCCGTGCTGGTGGCGCTCACCGCGCCCGACGCCAGGTTGGTGATGAGCACCGCCCCACTGCCTGCGCCGACCAGACCGATCGTGTCGGTGGCGTTGCCCGCGCCATCAGCGTTGTATTTCACCGCAAGCTTGTCGGTCCCCTGGACGATGTTGGCCACCGCCTGCAGCTGGGCCAGGTTCACGGCGTCGGTGGCGGAGGAGCCCGCTGCAAGATTGGTGATCTGCCGCTCCTGCCCGGGCGAACCGATGGACACCTCCCCGGCCGAGTTCTGCAGCGCCGTGAGGCCAAACGCGCTGTAGTTCGCAAGCGCGCCGCGGCTGGCGATGGAATCGAAACCCAGCGCCACGCTGTTCGCCACGCTGGAAGTGGCGCCCGCGCCCAGAATGGTCTGCGCATTCGCCGTGCCGGACGCGCTGTCGCCGATCACCACCGAGTGGCCGAGACGCGTCGCATAGTCGGCAGTCGGCACGCCGCTCGGATTGTTCGGGTCGTTGGCCCCGTTGCCGGGGAACGCGGTATTCGCATTCACCGTCGGCAAGGTGTGGCTGGCATTGGTGCCGATCACCACCTCTTCCGAACCATTGGCCGAAGCGCCATCGCCCATCAGCACCTGGTAGTCCTGTGCCGCGTTCACGGCCCAGCACGACTCCCTCAGCACACCCAGCACATTGAGGCAGGTGGAGGCCCAGGCAGGTGCCCCGGTCGGCAGCACCAGGCCTAGCGTGCCGCCGTCCGCACCATTGTTGATGTCGGAGATGTAGTTGCCCGAAGTGACGCCACCGATCAAGGTGAGGTGCGAGTTGGCGCCGGTGGCGCCCAGCGTGGTGCCACCTGTTGTGGTGAGCACGGTACCCACCGGGGTCGAGTTCAGCACCGGCAGGCCCAGAAGGTTCAGCGTCGAATACCCCTGGCTGAAGTTCGCGTTGCTTACCTGCAGGCTGCCGTTGGTGATGTAGCCGTTCGGATTGGAGTTGGTGAACAGCGAGCTCTCGCTGGAACCGAGCAATTGCGTGGAGGTGCCCACCACGCCGCCGTTGCCGATGATCAAACCCGAGGGCGTCGCACTGGGCGGCGGTACCACAGGGACCGCCGCAGGCGTGATGCTGGCCGTGCCTGGGCTAGCCAGCGACAGCAGATTGTTTACCGGGCCGAACAAACCGGCATTGCCTGCTCCGGCAGTGTTCATCGCCGCACCCAGCGTCTGCCCCAGCTGCCCCACGACCGGCCCCGCTACCGGCAGTTGCGACGCGGTATCGGTCACATCCTCGACCGCCTGGCCGACGAGGCCCGTCGCGCTCCCATTGCCCGAAGCTACCGAGGCGAGCGTGCCACCGATCTGGCCGGCCAAAGGACCGGCCACCGGCAGCTTCGCCAGTGGATCGGTCACGTCACCGATCACCGTGCCCAGCGCGCCCGCCGCGTTGCCGTCTCCCGAAGTGACCGGCTTCAATGCGTCGCCCAGCTTGCCCGCGGTCGAACCGAGCACAGGAAGTTCCGAAGCCGTACCCGTGACGCCGTCGACCACCTTGCCCACCGCAGCGGTGAGGCCAGGGGCCACCGCCGTGCCATTGCCGATCGGTGCCGTCGTCTCCCCCAGGGTCTGGCCGACCTTGGCCACCACCGGTCCGGCACCCGGCGTGTGCGCCAACGTGTTCAGCGTATCGCCCGCCACCACGCCGAGCTGGCCTTCCAGACCACCACCGAGGCTGCCGCCCGAAGTCGCTGTCTTCAGCGCCTGACCGGTGCTCGCCACCGTGGAGCCGACCACCGGCAAACCAGCGGCGGTATTCACCCCACCACCCACCACGGTGCCGAGCACCGTGCCCGGATCGCCATGGCCGGAAGTGACCGAAGCAAGATCGCCACTTAGCTGTCCGACGACGGGGCCAACCGCGGGCAGCTTCGATGCGGTGTCAGTCACCGCATCGACCACACCGCCCACCACACCGGAGGGGTGGCCACCACCCGAGGTCACCGTGCCCAGTGCCTGGCCCACCTGCGCCACCACCGGGCCGGCTACGGGCAGCTTCGATGCGGTGTCCGTCACCGCATCGACCGCACCACCCACCACGCCAACGGGATGGCCGCCAGCCGAGGTCGCCGTGCCCAGCGCCTGGCCCAGCTGCGCCACCACCGGGCCCGCCACCGGCAGCTTCGACGCCGTATCCGTCACCACATCGGCCACACCGCCCACCACGCCGCCTGCGCCGCCCGTCACCACGCCGGAGACATGGCCCTCGGCCGCCGTACCGGACGCATGCACCTGGCCGGAAACAAGCACGCGGCGACGATCGGCAGCCAGCGGCTCGACCACCGTCGGCGCACCCACCGTCGCGCCCACGCCCACGTGCGCCGGGGGCACCGCGGCGACTATCGCGCCGGCCAATCCATCGACCGCCGAAAGTGCCTTCCCTGCCACCGGCAGCGGGGAGGCCGCCTGCGTGACTGTCGATAACCCGCTTGCCAGCCCGCGCGTGTCCAGTCCGGCATGAATCGTCGCGCCGCGCCGGTCAGCGCGCAGCTTGGCGCGCACGGTAGCCACCGGCGTCGAGGCAGCCGCGTCTGCGTGCAGCGCCGCTGCCGGAAGTACCGATGCATCTGCCTGCGCCTGCGATACCACCGGGGGCAGCTGTACTCGCGCGGCGGCGGAAAGTCCGCCTGCCGCAGGCGCAGGGCTGTATTTGTCCACCAGGGACTGCAGGTCGGCCAGTTTGGCGTCGCTTACGCTTTGCGCATGCGCAGCAGGACCATGCAGGATGCCGGCGATGCCGAGCGCGATGGCGGACAGCAGCAGCGGCAGGCGCCCCGCTTGGCCATGACCAACTTCCACGCGCGGGGAATGAGCCAGCTCGGAAACGGCCACCAGCGCGCCGCGCGCACGGCACCAGACCAGGCGATAGATGCGATTCATGATGATGCCCCCTTGCCGATGAGTGAACCCCCGGCGCCCGGTCTTGCGCTGGGCGACGACAGCACGAGTGCGCTGCAACTTGCGGCAGAGGTGCTGCGGGATCATTCAAGCGCGCGGCCAACGCCCGCCATGAGCCAATCCGGCAGTGCGTTATGCGTATCCGGCAACGCAGGGGGCGTATCCGGCAAGCGCATGCACGAATACGGCAAGTCGACTGGGAGGCGCCGACGGCGCAGGCCGCGTGAAGGCCGGCCTCATGCCGCGCCGGCGACCAGCCGGGTGAGGCTCGGCGACCGGCCAGCCCCGATCAGCCTGCTTAGCCGCCGGCGTCGGCCGGGATCGATTCAGTCCGCCCCGCGCTCGCTTCCGAAACGCGGCAGATTCCAGCGGTAGCGCAACGACACGAAGCGCAGCGCGAAGCACAGCAGAATCGGCAGCCAGGTGGCCCACAGCACGGACCAACCGAGCCGCTCGCCCAGCACCGCCAGCGCAGCGGCGGCGCAGGCCGCGCTGGCGTAGATCTCCCGCTGCAGCACGATCGGCACGCGGGCCAGCAACACGTCGCGGGCAAGCCCTCCGCCGATCGCGGTGACCATGCCGAGCAGGATCGCCACTTCCGCATTGGCGCCGGACAACAAAGCTTTGTGCGCGCCGTATACCGCGAACAAGCCCAGGCCCATGGCATCGAACAGCCGCACCGGATACGTCAGCCGTTCCACCTGGCGGTAGGCCACGACCGTGGCGAGTGCGGCGACCACCGCGGTGAACAGATAGCGCCAATCCGCCAGGCCGGCCGGGGGGATCGCGCCGATGCACACGTCGCGTGCGATGCCCCCGCCACAGGCGGTGATGTAGGCGATCGCGAGAATGCCGAAGAGATCGAGGTCGCGGCGCCGCGCCGCAGTGGCGCCGCTGATCGCAAACGCGAAGGTGCCAGCCAGGTCCAGCAGGTTGAACAACAGTTGCTCGTTCATGTGGCTGGCTCAGGCGGGCATGCCGACACTGCGGCGATGCCCGCCATTGAACCAGCTTCAGCTCAGCTTGCGCGAAATGGCGAAGAACACCAGATTGCCGAGGCCGGTGGCGCCCGCCAGCACGGCGATCATGCCGGGGGTGACGTCCTCCCAGCCGAACCACTGGATCAGGCCAAAGCCCAGCGCCACCGACAGCAGCACGATGCCCCAACGCAACGAGGAATAACGACGGCGCACCTCCTCGTCGTGCAGCACCGAAGCGACCAGGTCGGCCGAGCCGCCAGCATCCAGCATGCGACGGCGCGTCACCGCGTCCACGCAGATTTTGATGGCGTAGGTAATGCAGACAAACAGCGAAATCGGGACCAAGATGCCGTGATTCATGGCTACCTCCTTGAGGGGAAAGGGTGATGACGGGTTTCGGAAACATGGATACCGGTCACCGGCCAACGGTTGCAGTCGACGCGCTGCAACCGTCGCGCGCCTGCGCGTATCTCTTGCGCCATGGATGACTCACACGCCTCCGACCGCGCCCTGGTCGACGCCGCGCTGGCCAACCGGCCCGGCGCGTTCGAACGCCTCGTGCGCGCGCACCAGGGGCTGTGCTGGCACATCATCCAGCGCATGGTGCGCAACCCGGAGGACACGCGCGAGTTGTGCCAGGACACCTTCCTGCGCGTGCACCAGTGCCTGCACCAGTACCGCGGCGAGAGCGCGCTGAAATCCTGGATCGGCCGCGTGGCGTACAACATCGCCCTGCGCCACCTACAGCACAAGCGCATCCCGCTGGTCGAAGCCTACGACGACGACGGCTGCTCGCCGACCGAATGCGTGGCCGACGATTTCGACCTCGAGGCCGCCTGCGTGGATGCGGAAACCGCCGCGCACCTGCATGAGGCCATCGAGGCGCTGCCGCCGCTGCAACGCACGGTATTGACCTTGTACTACCTCGAGGAAAACTCCATCCCCGAGATCGCCCACATCACCGGGCTCGCCAGCGGTACCATCAAGAGCCACTTGTTCCGGTCGCGCCTGCGCCTGCGCGAGGCGCTGGAAGCCCGGACGGGAGTTGCAGCATGAACCACGAACACGACCTCCCCCCCTTCGCCGACCCCGCGCACGAGCGCGAATGGCAGGCACAGGAGCGCGCCTTGCAGGCCGAACGCCAAGGCCTTGACCCAGCCGACGGCGATGCACTGGTGCGCCGCTACCGCCTGCTGGCGCGCAGCTTGCGCCAGCCCATGCCCGAAGCCTTGCCGGCGGATTTCGCGCGGCAGATGGCCGACCGGGTCGCCGTTGCACCGGCCGGGCGGCAGGCCACCGACCCACGCTTCGAATCCACCCTGGCCGGCGTGCTCGCTGTCGCGCTGCTGGTGGCCGGCTGCGTGATGCTCGCGGATTACGGCAGCGCCTGGCTACCCGCCTTTCGCGATCTGCTGCCGGCATCTGGTGCACCGGCAACCGGCTGGCTGCTGGCGCTGGGCGGTTGCCTCGGCGCGTCCTGGCTGCTCGGGCTGTGGCAGCGGCACACCCCGGGGCGGGTCGCCTGAGCCACCGCACCGGCGCATCCCCCGAACGTCCTCCGAACACGGGCCGGACGATCCGTTACGCTTCGCAACCGATCCCGCTTCCGTCGGAGCCCCTATGCACCTCGAACTGCCGAACACCCGGCTGGCGTCCCTCAAGGATTTCGCCAGGCACTACCTGATGATCGTGCTCAGCATCCTCACCGCGCTGGGGCTGGAGGCGTGGATCGAGCACACGCATCATGCGCATGCGGCGGCGGAAGCTAGCCAGCGCATGAACAGCGAGCTGCACAAGGTGCTCGACAACATCAAGCAATCCACCGCGATGAACAAGAAAAACCTGGCGATGCTGCTTGCACTCGATACGCAGGTGTCCGCCGATTTGAAGGCGAACCTCGACAACGCGACGATCAACCGGAAGATCCAGGCCAACCGCGACAACTTCCTGCTCAATTCCAACTGGCCGACGATGTCCAGCGTCGCATGGGATACCGCCCTCGCCGACCAGTCGGCCGGCTGGCTCGATGCCAACGCCCTGCAGCGTTATTCAACCGCCTATACCGCCGAACAGGAACTGGGCACCTGGCTGCAGCACGACTCCACGCTCGTGCTCAACGCCCCGCATCTGGTGGATACCCTCACGGACCTGCAAACCGTCCACCCCGTCGATCCCTACGACTTCCTGCGCTCGTTGAAGCAGATGGAGATGATGCTCAGTTCGATGGTCTCGCACCTGGACTACGCCGCCAAACGCATCGCGCCGGCAGTCGACGGCAGCGCAGTCAGCAAGCCCGCCAGCACGTGATTCGCGCCGGCCTGCGCCGGCATCGCCACCGACCGCACCGCGTAACCCGCGCCAGATCGATCAAAGCTCCAGCACCGCATCCAGGCCACGGTGCAAGCCGGCCAGCGTGGACACCTTGCGGATCGCCAGCAGCGCGCCGTCCACGTAGGGCGTGGCGCTGCCACCTGCGTTGTGGCGGATGCTGAGGGTCTGGTCCGGCAGACCGAAGATGGTCTCGGCACCGAGCACGAAACCCGGCAGGCGCACCGCATGCACCTGGCTGCCCGCCAAGGTGCCGCCGCGCGCCTCGCGCAGACCGCGGGTTTCCTCCAGCGGCACTTCCAGCCGAGGCTGGCGCACCTTGCCCATGCGCGTGGCCAGCTCGCGCACGGTGCCGCTGGGTGCGTCGGGCTTGCCGGCGTAGGCGTAGTCGATGATTTCCCACTGCGGCAGGATCTTCGCCGCCATCTCGGAGAACTTGATCAGCAGCACCGCGGTCAACGCGAAATTGCCGCAGGCAAGCACGCCGCGGCCACGCTCGCGCGCCACCGTGTCGATCCGCGCATAGTCCTCGTCGGTGAGGCCCGAGGTGCCCACCACCACGTGGGCGCCATGTTCCAGCGCCGCAAGGATGTTCGCCCGTGCGGCATCGGGGTGGGTGTATTCAACGAAGACGTCGCAAGGCGTAGCCAGCGCCTCGGCTGCGCTGGCGAACACCGGCGCCGTGATGGCGGTATCGCCCAGTGCCGCGCCCAGCAGCTGACCCGCATGCCGGCGCGACACCGCGGCAACCAGTTCCAGGTCCGCACTGGCGGCGATACCGCGCGCCAGTTCCGAACCGGCCCAGCCGGTGGCACCGGCAAGACATACCTTCAGCGACATACTCACCTCGCGGGCTTGCGCACCACGTTGCAGCACAGTGCGGCAATCACTTCTTCTTCGGAATGTAGAGGTCGGTGATGGTGCCTTCGTAGACCTCGGCCGCCATGCCCACCGATTCGCCCAGCGTCGGGTGCGGGTGCACGGTGAGCGCGATGTCGGCCGCCTCGGCACCCATCTCCACCGCCAACGCCAGCTCGGAGATCAGGTCGCCCGCATTCACGCCGACCACGGCGCCGCCGACGATGCGATGCGTCTCTTCGTCGAAGATCAGCTTGGTGAAGCCCTCGGTGCGCGCGATGCCGATGGCGCGGCCGGAGGCCGCCCACGGGAACTTGCCCACGCCGACCTTGAGGCCCTTCTCCTTGGCTTCGCGCTCGGTGACGCCCACCCAGGCCACTTCGGGGTTGGTGAAGGCGACGGACGGGATGACGCGCGCGTCGAAGTGCGCCTTGTGGCCCGCCGCGACCTCCGCCGCCACGTGCGCCTCGTGCACTGCCTTGTGTGCCAGCATGGGCTGGCCGACGATGTCGCCGATGGCGAAGATGTGCGGCACGTTGGTGCGCAGCTGCGTGTCGACGTTGATGAAGCCGCGATCGGTCACCGCCACACCGGCCTTCTCGGCGCCGATCTTCTTGCCGTTGGGCGAACGGCCCACGGCGACCAGCACGCGATCGAACACGGCGGTTTCGGGGATGCTCTCCCCTTCGTACTTGACCTCGATGCCCTTCTTGCCGGCCTTGGCCTCGGTCACCTTGGTCTTGAGATGGATGCCCTTGACCTTGCCGCCGAGGCGCTTGGCCAGCGGCTTCACCAGGTCGGCGTCGGCGCCGGGGATGATCTGGTCCATGAACTCGACCACGGTCACCTCGCTGCCCAGCGCGGCATACACCGTGGCCATTTCCAGGCCGATGATGCCGCCGCCGACGACCAGCAGCTTGCCCGGCACGTCCTTCATTTCCAGCGCGCCGGTGGAATCCATCACGCGCTCATCGTCCCACGGGAACGCGGGCAGCTTCACCGATTGCGAACCGGCGGCAATGATGGCCTGCTCGAAGCGGATGAGCTTCACGCCTTCGGCGGTATGGACTTCCATTTCATGCGGCGACACGAAGCTGCCGGTGCCGATCACGGTGCGCACCTTGCGCTGCTTCGCCATGCCGGCGAGGCCCTTGGTGAGCTGACCCACCACGCTGGCCTTGAAGTCGCGCAGCTTGTCGATGTCGAGCTTGGGCTTGCCGAAGGTGACGCCGTGCGCGGCCATCGCCTCGGCTTCGTCGATCACCGCGGCGGCGTGCAGCAGCGCCTTGGAGGGAATGCAGCCCACGTTGAGGCAGACGCCGCCCAAGGTGTCGTAGCGTTCCACCAGCACGGTGTCGAGGCCGAGGTCGGCAGCCCGGAACGCACCGGAGTAGCCGCCGGGGCCGGAGCCGAGGACGACGAGCTGGCAGGTGATGTCCGGGTTTTTCCCAGTAACCGCCGCCGCCTGCGGCGCCTTCGCCTCCCCTCCCTTTTGGGGAGAGGATTGAGGTGAGGGGGCGGGGCTTGCGGGAGCGCCCGGCGAGGCCGAACCCTCTCCCCCAGCCCCTCTTCCGGAGGGAGCGGAGAGCGGAGCGCCGGCGTTTCCAGCGGGAGAACCGGCGCCCTCCGCCTCAAGCACCAGGATCACGGCGCCCTCGGAGACCTCGTCGCCCACCTTCACCTTGAGTTCCTTCACCGTGCCGGCGGCGCTCGACGGCACTTCCATCGTCGCCTTGTCCGACTCCAGCGTGATCAGGCTCTGTTCTTTCGTCACGGTGTCGCCGGCCTTCACCAGCACCTCGATCACCGGCACGTTGTCGTGGCCACCGATGTCGGGGACCTTCACTTCGATCGTGTTCGCCATGGGGAATCCTTCGTCATTCTTTTCGCTCGATGGGGCGGCGGCGCAAGCCCAGCCCCTCACCCCCAGCCCTCTCCCCGCAGGGGGAGAGGGAGCCGGAGGTCAGAGCAACATGCGGCGGATGTCGCCGAGCTGCTTGGCCACGAACACGGCGAAGCGGGCGGCCAGCGCGCCATCGATCACGCGGTGGTCGTAGGACAGCGACAGCGGCAGCATCAGGCGCGGCTCGAATTCCTTGCCGTTCCACACCGGCTTCATCGAGGCCTTGGAGACGCCGAGGATGGCCACCTCCGGCGCGTTGACGATGGGCGTGAACGCGGTGCCGCCGATGCCGCCCAGCGAGCTGATCGAGAAGCAGCCGCCGGACATGTCGGCGGGACCGAGCTTCTTGTCGCGCGCCTTCTTCGAGATCTCGCCAAGTTCGCGGGCGAGGTCGAGCAAGCCCTTCTTGTCCACGTCGCGGATCACCGGCACCACCAGGCCGTCGGGCGTATCCACCGCGATGCCGATGTGGAAGTACTTCTTGAGGATCAGCTTCTCGCCGGTCTCGTCCAGCGAGGCGTTGAACTGCGGGTATTCCTTCAGCGCCGCCACCACTGCCTTCATCTGGAACACCAGCGGGGTGATCTTGAGGTCCTTGTTCTCCTCGCCGAGCTTCTTGCGGAAAGCCTCCAGCTCGGTGATGTCAGCTTCCTCGTGCTGGGTGACGTGAGGGATCATCGCCCAGTTGCGCGCGAGGTTGGCGCCGGAGATCTTCTGGATGCGCGAGAGCGGTTTTTCCTCGATCGCGCCGAACTTGCTGAAGTCCACCTTCGGCCACGGCAGCAGGTTGAGCCCGCCGCCTGCCGCCACGGTACCGCCGCTCACCGGCCGCGCGCCCGAGGCGAGCGCGTGCTTGACGTAGGCGCTGACGTCCTCGCGCACGATGCGGCCGCCGCGTGAGCTGCCCTTGACCTGGTGGATGTCCACGCCCAGCTCGCGCGCGAAGGCACGCACCGCCGGGCTGGCGTAGGGCGCGTCGCCCGGCATCACGATGTTGGCGTCGAACGGCGGGCGCGCCTGCGGCGGCACATCACCTTCCGGCGCATGGCCCGGCTCGGGGCGACGGCTGGCCGGGGCTGGCGCCTCCGCCGTCGGCGCCTCGACCTTGGCCGGCGCAGGTGCTGCAGCGGGAGCCGGCGCGGCAGCGCCGCCGTCGGCACTCTCGATCAGTGCGATCAGCGCGCCTTCGGAGACCTCGTCACCCACCTTCAGCTTCACTTCCTTCACCACGCCGGCGAACGGCGCGGGCACTTCCATCGTGGCCTTGTCCGATTCCAGCGTGACCAGGCTCTGGTCCTTGGTCACGGTGTCGCCGGCCTTCACCAGCACCTCGATCACCGGCACGCCATCGTGGCCGCCGATGTCGGGTACGCGGGCCTCGCGCACGCCACCGGCTGCGGGCTTCGGCGCCTCGCTGCGCGCGGGTTCCGCGGCCTTGGCAGGGGCAGCCTGCTTCGGGGCTTCCGCCGGCGCAGGTGCAGGTGCCGCGGCCGGCTTTGCGGCGGCGCCGTCGGCTTCGATCAGCGCGATCAGCGCGCCTTCGGAGACTTCGTCGCCCACCTTCAGCTTCACTTCCTTTACGGTGCCAGCGAACGGCGCGGGCACTTCCATGGTCGCTTTGTCCGACTCCAGCGTGATCAGGCTCTGTTCCTTTTCCACCCGGTCGCCGGGCTTGATCATCACCTCGATCACCGGCACGTTGTCGTGACCGCCGATGTCGGGTACGCGGGCTTCTTGGATGTCGGCCATGGTGTCTCCTGCGAATGGCGAGGGCAGACCGCGCGGGGGGACAGGGGGCGGCCGCAAGGCTTCCATCATAGCGAACGGGGCGCTCCAGCGGCAGCTTTCGCCGCACTTGGCGCGCATGCGCATACGTATGCACGGCGTGACGAATCCTGGCCGTGACGAAAGTCCCGTGACGTGAGGCCCATGCGGCGCGCCGACCCGCTCGGCCACACTGTGCCCACCGGCCCGTCACCGCCCACGGCACCAAGGAAGCCATGCTCAGCATCCGCCACCTGTCCAAGACCTACGCCAACGGCGTGCGTGCGCTGCGCGACATTTCGTTGGACATCCCCAACGGCATGTTCGGCCTGCTGGGACCCAACGGCGCGGGCAAGTCCTCGCTGATGCGCACCATCGCCACGCTGCAGGACCCGGACGAAGGCTCCATCCGGCTCGACGACATGGACTTGCTGGCCGACAAACAGGCCACCCGACGCCTGCTCGGCTACCTGCCGCAGGAATTCGGCGTGTACCCGAAAGTTTCGGCCGAGGCGATGCTGGACCACTTCGCGGTGCTGAAGGGCGTCGTCGCGAAAGGCGAGCGGCGCGAGCTGGTGGAGGCGCTGCTGCGCCAGGTGAACCTGTGGGACGTGCGCAAACGCAAGCTGGGCAGCTTCTCCGGCGGCATGCGCCAGCGTTTCGGCATCGCCCAGGCGCTGATCGGCGACCCGCGGCTGGTGATCGTGGACGAACCCACCGCCGGCCTGGACCCCGAGGAGCGCAACCGCTTCCTGAACCTGCTGGCCGAGATCGGCGAGCGGGTGGTGGTGATCCTCTCCACCCACATCGTGGAGGACGTCACCGATCTCTGCCAGCGCATGGCGATCATCGGCCAGGGCCAGCTGCTGCTGGCCGGCGAACCGTACGAAGCGATTCGGGCGCTGGAAGGCCGGGTCTGGCGGCGCATGATCGACAAGGCAGAGCTGGACGGCTACCGCGCCCGCATGAACATCTTGTCCACCCGCCTTGCCGGCGGCCGCACCTTGCTGCACGTGCTGGCCGACAGCCTGCCCGAGGCGGGCTTCGAGCCGGTCGCCCCCGACCTGGAAGACGTGTATTTCGGCCGCCTGCGCGCGCAGGTCGCTACGCGCGCCGCCTGACGCCACGCCCGCCGGGAAGGAAACCATGCTCTTCGAGATCCTCCGCTTCGAGCTGCGCCAACAACTGAAGGCGCCGTTGTTCTGGATCATCGCCTTCGTGTTCGGGGCGCTGGCCTTCATATCCGCCAGCACCGATGCGGTGATGCTGGGCGGCGCCAGCGGCAACGTGCTGCGCAACGCGCCGCTGGTGATCGTGCGATTGCTCGACAACCTCACGCCGCTGTGCCTGCTACTGGCGGCGGCCTTCGTGGCCGGCGCCGCGCTGCGCGACTTCGACTACGGCACCTCGGAGCTGGTGTTCGCCACGCCGCTGCGCAAGCGCGCCTACCTGGGCGGGCGCTTCGCCGCGGGCTACCTGGTGATGGTGGCGATCATGCTGCTGTGCGCGCTGGGGCTGGCGCTGGGCGGCAGCATGTCGTGGGTCGATGCGGCGCGGCTGGGCCCGTCGGACTGGCACGGCTACGCCTGGGCGCTCGGCGTGATGGCGTTGCCGAACCTGCTGTTCATCGCCGCGGTGCTGTTCCTGCTCGCTACCGCCACGCGCTCGCTGCTGGCCACCTTGATTGGCGTGATCGCCTTCATCGTGCTGCTGTCGATCGCCAAACTGCTGACCCAGGACGTGAGCCACCACGCGCTGGCGGCGATCCTCGACCCGTTCGGCAGCCGGACGCTGCAGATCGTCACGCGCTACTGGACGCCGGACCAGATCAACCGCCAGCTGCCGCCGCTCGGTGGCCTGCTGCTGTTCAACCGGCTGCTGTGGATCGGCGTCGCGCTGCTGCTGGCCGGCACTGCGTTCGCCCTGTTCCGCACCGACCGCGAGGGTCTGAAACTGCGCCGGCGCGTGCGGCGCACCGAACCGCCGCTGCTGCGCCCGGCCGCCATGGCTGCCACGCTGAGCCTGCCGACGGTACGGCGGTCCACCGATTGGCGCGCGCGCCTGGTCCAGCTGCGGCACCTGCTGGCGTTCGAGACCTGGAGCGTGCTGCGCGGCGTGCCGTTCCTGGTGATGCTGGCCTTCGGTCTGGTCAATACGCTGTTCGCCTACGCCCTGGTGGCGCGCATCTACGTCACGCCCACCTGGCCGGTGACGCACAACTTGCTGGAGATGCAGCGCTCCGGCATGCAGTGGCTGCTCTACGTCATTGTGATGTTCTACGCCGGCGAGCTGGTGTGGCGCGAGCGCAATCAGCACACCGCCGAAGTCAGCGACGCCTTCCCGCTGCCCGACTGGATCGCGCTGGCCGCCAAGCTGGGCGCGTTGCTGGCGGTGATCACGGTGTTCCTCGGCGCAGGCGCCGTGCTGGGCATCGGCTGGCAGCTGGGCCATGGCTACACGCACATCGAGCCCGGACTTTATCTCGGCACGTTGGCGCTGCAGGCGATCCCGTTCGTGCTGCTAGCGGTACTGGCGCTGTTCCTGCAGGTGGCCACCAACAATCGCTATCTCGGCTACCTGCTGGTGGTCCTGTGGTTCATCAGCCAGCTGGCCTTTCCCTGGCTGCACTGGGACCACAACCTGTACAACTACGCCGGCGCGCCGGACGTGCCGTATTCGGACATGAACGGCTTCGGCCACTTCATCGTCGGCGCGCTGTGGTTCGACGCGTACTGGGCCTGCCTCGCGCTGGCGCTGCTGGTGCTGACCGCGCTGCTGTGGGTGCGCGGCACCGGCCAGGGCTGGCGCGAACGCATGCGCAAAGCGCGGGCGCGGCTGCACCCCGCGTCGGCGGCGGTGCTGGCCGCCGCGTTGCTGGGCTTCGCCGGCCTTGGCGTGTGGATCTTCTACAACACCAACGTGCTCAATCATTACCAGGACGGCGCGGCGCAGCAGCGCGAACAGGCCGACTACGAGAAGCAGTACGCGAAGTATGCCGACCTGCCGCAGCCGCGCATCACCGCGGTGAAGGCCGACGTGGATATCTACCCGTACCAGCGCCGGCTGCGCATCCATGCGCACTACACTCTGGTCAACAAGCGCGACGTGCCGGTGACCGAGCTGTTGGTGAACTACGCCGACGATTTCGCGCCGAAGGCGCTCGCGTTCGCGCCACACGACACGGCGAGCTTCGACCGGCGCCTCGGCGTGGCCGTCTACACCTTGAAGACGCCGTTGGCGCCCGGCGCATCGATGCCGTTCGACTTCGACATCGACTACGCGCCCAAGGGCTTCACCAACGGCACCGGCGAAACCTTCCTGGTGCACAACGGCACGTTCTTCAACAGCCAGATGCTGCCGCAGTTCGGCTACCAGGCCAGCCGCCAGCTCACCGACCGCAACGACCGCCGCAAGTACGGCCTGAAGCCCGATGTGCCGCGCATGCCGCCACTGGACGACGAGAAGGCGCGCGCCGACACCTATCTGTCCAACGACGCGGACTGGATCAGCTTCGATACCACCGTCTCCACCGCCGCCGACCAGATCGCGCTGGCGCCGGGCACGCTGGAGAAGGAGTGGACGGAGGGCGACCGCCGTTACTTCCACTACGTGATGCAGCAGCCGATGCTGAACTTCTATTCCTATCTTTCCGCGCGCTATGCGGTGAAGAGCGTGGACTGGAAGGGCGTGAAGATCTCGGTCTACTACAACCCGGCGCACGCCTGGAACGTGGACCGCATGATCGAGGGCGCGAAGGATTCGCTGGACTATTACGACAGCCACTTCACGCCATACCAGTTCAAGCAGCTACGCATCCTGGAGTTTCCTGGCTACGCCTCGTTCGCGCAGTCCTTCGCCAACACCATTCCCTACTCCGAATCGATCGGCTTCATCGCCGACCTGCGCGACCCTGGCCAGATCGATTACGTCTACTACGTCACCGCCCACGAAGTGGCGCACCAGTGGTGGGCGCACCGCGTGATCGGCGCGAACATGCAGGGCTCCACCATGCTCAGCGAATCGCTGGCGCAGTACAGCGCGATGATGGTGATGAAGCACAAATACGGCGCCGACCAGATGCGCCGGTTCCTGAAGTACGAGCTGGACAGGTACCTGGCCGGACGGGCCACCGACAAGGTGGCCGAGGAGCCGCTCGCGAAGGTGGAGGACGAGCAGTACATCCACTACAACAAGGGTTCGCTGGTCTTCTACGCACTGCAGGATTACGTAGGCGAAGACAAGCTCGATGCGATGTTGAAGCAGTTCCTCGTCGACAAGGGTTTCCAGCAGCCGCCCTACGCCACCTCGAAGGAATTCATGGATGCGCTGTCGGCCGCGCTGGGACCGAAATCGCAGCCGCTGCTCGACAGCTTCTTCTGGAAGATCGCCCTGTTCGACAACCGCCTGCAGGACGCCACCGCGAAAAAGCTGCCCGACGGCAGGTACGAGGTGACCATGAAGGTACACGCCGGCATGGCCTACGCCGACGGCAAGGGCAAGGAAACCCCGGCGGCACCAAATATCCCGATCGAGATCGGCGTGTTCGCCGCCTCGCCCGGCGACGGCAAGGACGGCAAGCCGCTGTACCTGGAAAAGCGCTTGCTGCCCGAGGGCGACAGCACCATCACGGTAACCGTGGACGGCAAACCGGCGATGGCCGGCATCGACCCCTACAACGAGCTGATCGACCGCGTGCCCGACGACAACCGCAAGGCGGTGACGCTGCAGTAGAGGGGCGATGGCTGGCGGCTGGAGATGGCGGCACCCGGACCTTGAGGCAGATCGCGCCGCATCAGCGGCGCGAAACTTCATCGGCGCAAACAGTCACCGGTCCGTTATCGCCATCCTGCAGGCAGTCAAACGCCCCCTCAGCCACCCTTCGCCGGCACCTGCACCACACTCACCTCATGCGCAGCTGCCGGCAAGCTGAGCTCGCCGGCATCGATGCGCCGCTTCACCGCGCGCAACAACGCTGTCTGCGTTGACCACACATCCGGGCTGTTCACCCAGCCGCGCAGCACCAGGGTCACGGTCTGGCCGGCGATGCCGTCTACCCATACGCCCGGCGCAGGCTCGGCCAGCACCAGTGGCTCGTCCACCAGCACCTGCTGCAAGGTGGCCATCGCTTGCGTAAGGTCGTCGCGCCAGCCCAGGCCGATCTTCAGGTCGACCCGGCGCGTGCCGCGGCGGTTGAAGTTGAGGATGGCGTCGCTGCCTACCTTGGCGTTCGGCACGATCGCCTCGCGATTGTCCGGCAACACCAGCAAGGTGTGCATGAGGTTGATGCTCTGCACCGTGCCGTCGATGCCGCCGGCGGTAACGTAATCGCCCACCCGGAACGGCCGGAACATGATCAGCAGCACGCCCCAGGCAAGATTGGAGAGCGAGCCCTGCAAGGCCAGGCCGATGGCGAGTCCCGCCGTGCCCAGCGCGGCCACCATCGGTGCCGGCGATACGCCCAGCGCGGCCAGCGCCATCGCCACCAGCACCGCGATCAGCACGCCATAGACCAGGTTGCGCAGGAAGCCGACGAGGGTGTCGTCCACTTTCGCCCGATGCAGCGCACGCTGGGTGAAATTCGCCAGTCGTGCGGCCAGCCACGTGCCGATCAACAGGATCAGCAGCGCGCCGAGCAGACGCGGACCGATGTTGGCCGCGATGGTGGAAAGGTCCACGGAGGCAAGGCGGCTCAACAGTTCGTGCATGGCGGTCACCCGGAAAGACTGGCAGCGAGCCTAGCAGCAGGATCGTGTTCGCCGCGTCCCTACCTTTGCCTGCGCCGCACAAACCCCCGCAGTAGCGGTTTTTTATGTCGCGCAGCGATGACCCGAAGAACGATCGCCGAGGATGGTGGCCGCAAAAAAAATGCCGCGGGCGGCATCACGCCGGGCGCGGCATGTCACCGTGCGGGGAGCGCACGGATCTTGGGGGTATCAGCGCCCGGCGACTTCGTCACCGTCTGCGCCGCTCTGGCTGTCCCTGCCTTTGCGATCCCGATTGTCCGTCAGCAGTTGCAGCGGCTGGCCGTCGGCGAGACGAAAGTGGAACTGCCGCTGCAGATCGTTCATCTCCGCCAGGCGCGGACAGATCGCCTTGGCGCGCGCCTCGAGTTGCCCCGAACGCGCCTTCATTTCCTTTTCCATCGACTGGTCGACCGAGTCGGCACGGGCCTCGAGCTCGCTGGCGCGCCCGGTGAACAGCGACCACATCACGCTGCGCGTCAGCGCGCCGGCCAATTGATCACTGGCCGCGCTGACCGGTTGCTCGATCGCGTCGGAGAAATCCTGCTGGCTCCAGTGATCGGCGTTGATGTTGGCCTCCAGCCCGCGCAACGCTTCCATCCGCGACTGGTTGAGCTGATGTACCAGGGCGTCACGGCGGTGCTGGCTGCCGCCCAAGGTGGCGGCCACTGTGTCCAGCGCGTCAAACGCGATATCCACGGCGTCGTGCGCGATGCCTGCCATCTCGGGCAGCAGGCCGCGCATGTCCGCTTCGTAGCTCCGCAGCCGCACCGCATCGTCCGCCGACACCGCGACCGGCTGCCCATCGACGCGCAACGTGCCGTCGTGCATGAAGACCGCGTTCGGCCGCGTGCCGCCGCGACTGAATCCGATGCCCGCGGGTGTCACCTGTACGTCGTAGTTGCTGTTGTAGCCACACTGGTCGCCGTTCACATGGACTTCGCCGGCCTGCGCCTGCAGGCCGAAGGCGAGGCCGATCGCGAAGACGAGCGCCGCCGTTGTGCCGTGTCTGGACATGGAAACCTCCCGTGACGCGGGCCTCTTGGCCCAATGCCGGTCTGGATGTGCCGACCCGCCCGAAAGGTTTGACCATGTAGCCGGCGGCGGCATGCGCCATGCGTCATACCCTGCCATCAGTCACGGGCTGACGCCCCGGGACCGTCAGCTGCTGCGATCGTCGATGTCGCTGACGCGGCCGGCGACCAGGGTGACCACAATCACCCGGCCACGGCGTCGGTACTGCCATTGCTCGCCATGCGCCGTGTTGCCGCGGGCCGTGCGGCCGCGCTTGCTGCCACGACCGCTGCCGCGAGCCGCGCTACTGTGCGATTTGTGCGTGGGTTTGCCGAGTAGCGCCGTTACCGTGGCAGCACTGTCGCCTACCACCAGCACACGGTTTCCCACGCGCAGGCTGTCGGAAGCGGACACACCGGCGCTGCCGGTGAACAGGATGCAGGCCAACAGGCCGGCGAGTCGTCGATGGCGCATGGTGCGCTCCCCAGGTGACGGGCGCGACTGCACCCGGTCACGCAGGCTAGCCCGCCCATGGCGGCGCCTGTCATGGCTGGATGCCTGGGGTCAGGTGGGTGCGGCGCACGCGTCCGTGTAGTCGCCTGCCGCGCCAGGCTCAGGAATGCGCGGCACCCGCCAGGCTGTGCATGTCCAGATGGATGCCGCGCAAGCGCGGCAGCTGCCGGCGCAGGCCTTGCGCGGATTCCTCCGGCAAATCGGCGATCGCGCGCTCGTAGGCATGCAGCAGAGCGCCTTCGTCCTGCACCAGGGCACGGATCCAGGTGTGGTCGCGCCGTGCGGTAGCGCGCGCCATGCTGTCTACCAGCCGGCAGCGCAGCGCAGCCCGCCAGCTGCCGCGCGTGCGCGGTTCGCCGCCGGTTCGCACCACTTCGCGCTGCAACTCGGCGACCAGCACGGCGAGCGTCTGCGCCTCCTCGCCCAGCACCGTGCGCAGGCCCGGTTCGCTCACTGCCAGGGCGGCATGACGGTACAGATGGCACAGGTCAATGCCACGGCGGATCAACTGATTGCAGATGGTACGAGTGACGCGCGCTGTCACGGTCGCCCCCGGACGAGCATGAAGGATGGTGGCGCTATCCTCGGCCATGGCTACTTAGCCGGAGATTAATCCGCGGCAGAATTGCCACCGCCTGCCGACCGGTGGCGAGCACCGCGGCCGGCTCGCCGCCACCCTGAATGGGCCGGTTATTGGCCGATCTGCAGCAGATCCAGCGGCCGGCCGCGGTTGTCGCGCACGCCCTGCTGCAGCGTCGCCAGCTGCCGGATGGCCGGGCACAACGCCGCAATCTGCGGCCGCAGCGCCTGCATCCGCTGGCGCATGCGCGGCTCCAGTTGCGTGGCCAGGTTCGCCGCGCGGTCGCGCAGATCCCCGGCCGTCTGCAGATCGCCACCCATGGCGGCGTTCAGTGCCTGCTGACCGAGGTCGCCGGCGATCAGCGGCAGCAGGTCGCTTTCGATCTGGTTGATGGTCTGGTCCATCGCGCCGCCCTGCCAGTCGTGGGTGCTGTTGCTGGCCGCGATGCGCCGCTTCAGGCTCGCCGCATTCGCCGCCAGCCGCTGATCCAGCTGGACACGGGTGTCGGCGTCCAGGCCCATGCCCGCCGCTTCCTCGCGCAACCCACGCACCGCGATATCCACACCGTGCTGCGCTACCGTGCGAACCTGCGGCGCCAGCGCGCGCAGGTCGCGTTCAAACAGGCTCAGGCGGTCCTGATCCTCGGCATTCAGCGGCACGGCCGCGCCGTCGACGCGCAGCGCGCCCTGGCTCAGCTCCACCCGCGTGGGTGTGGGCGCGGAACGGTCGAACAGCACGCTGCCCGACCGCAGCGTCACGTCGTAGCTGCTGGTGGCATGACAGGTGGTGGCCAGATCCTGTGCGTGCAGCGGCAGTACGGCCAACAGCGGCAACAAGAACAACGGCAAACGGCAGAAGCGCATCGAGGGGATTCCGCAGGCGAGATGGCGCAGCGATACCTGCGTCCGGAGCAACCCATGCTGAACATGCGCTGCGGCAGTGGGTGCTGCCGCTCAGCGCCGCTAGCGAAATTGCGCGCGCACCGCCGGCGTGCCCAGCCGCCAGGCCAGCCACAGCAGCACGGGCATCGCGACCGCCTTCAGCGCAAGCGTGAGGCGGTAGACGCGCCGGGCGTGCACCACCGCGGCGCGCAAGGTGGCATCGTTGCCGAACTGAACCAGCGCGTCGGCGCTGGCGCGGTCGTATTGCGGCCACTGCGCCAGCATCATGCCGCCGCCGACCAGCGCCCACAGCGCCAGCACGCCCGCAGCCACGCGCAGCGGTACACGCGCCCAGCCCTGGCGCAGGATGCAGCCGGCGCACAGCACGATCAACGCGAACGCGGCGAGCAGGTAACCGATGTCCCAGGCCAGCATGCGGTGCATCGCGGCGCTGTCGGTCGGCGACAAGCCGGCGCGCTGCGCCCACAGCAGTTGTGCATGGCCGAGGTACTGCACGCAGCCGAACGCCGCCAGAAGCAGCAGCAACCACACCGCCACGCGCCAGGCCGCAAAACCGCGCGCGGTGGAACCGGGTTCGGCCCGGGCCATCACCGCCATCAGGGCGCCGCCTTCTTCATGGCGGCGAGGTCGGCCAGCACCTGGCCCGAGTTCGCCTTGGGATCGACGTCGACATAGATCTTGGCGATCCGGCCCTGCGGGTCGATCAGGAAGGTGGTGCGCTTGGCGTAGTGCATGCCCACCATGCTGCCGAGCACGCCGTATCCAGCAGCCGCCTGGTGTTCGGTATCGGCCAGCAGCGGGAACGGCACGTGGTACTTGGCGGCAAAGTCGGCGTGCGACTTCACGTCGTCCAGGCTCACGCCCACCACGGAGGCGCCCGCCTGACGCAGCTTCGCGACGTCGTCGCGGAAGGTACAGACCTCGGTGGTGCAGCCGGGGGTGAAATCCTTGGGATAGAAGTACAGCACCAGCCAGTGTCCGTGGTAGTCGGCGGGGCTGCGCCAGTGGCCGTCCTGGTCCTGCAACCGGAAGGCGGGAGCGATGGTGCCGGCCTTCGGCATCGTATCGGCGGCGAACACGGGCGCGGCGGACAGACCGCACAACAAGGTCAGCACGAACAGCAGCGACAGGCGGCGCATGGCGGCTCTCTGGAAGGGGACGACGCCGCCCAGTGTACGCCGCACAGGTACGCGAAGGGCGCCGCGAGGGCGCCCTTCGCACCGGCAAGCCGGCGATGCTCAGCGACGGCTGATAGTGAACTTGCCGATCGACACGCCGAGGTTGATGCCCTCGCCGTGGCCGGCCAAGGCCAGCGATGTGGTGCCCTTGGTCAGCACCTGGGCGGTGCCGCTCTTCACCACGCCGGCTTCGGCGCCCGCCTGCGCGTAGTCGCCGAACACGTCATCGATGCCGCGCACGTGGGTGATGTCGCCGGTGCCATGGTCGATGCGGTACTTGCCTGCGGTGAGGCCGCCACCTATCACCGAGATCTTCACCGCGGCCTCCTGGCCGTTGCCGCAGCGCACGGTGCCGCTGCCTTCGGCGTGCTTGTAGATGATCGACCAGCCCGACAAGGTGAAGTCGAGATGGCATTTCACGTCGGCTTTCGCGGCATGCGCGGGTGCGATCGGCAAGGCCGTCAGGACGCCGGTACCCAGCAGCAGGGCGGCGGTCAGGGCGAGTGTGTGCTTGCTCATCGGCTTCTCCTTTTTCAATGGCGCCATCTGGTACGGAACCCGTTTCCATCCGGCCATCCGGAGGAAGGCGCGATCCAGCATCGGCAGCCCACCGTGACGGGCATGTGAGCCGCGCTTGGCACCATTCATCTTGATGTTTCGCTAACACCCAGCCGTTCAGACTTCTTCACCAAACGACGATGCGTTCGTTTCGACAGGAGCAGGCATGCCCAAGTACTCACTGGTCGGTTACGACGGTTCGGATGCCGCGCGCCGCGCGTTCGCGTTCGCGATGGAACTGGCCCGCGCCTGCGGCGGCCGGGTGCGCGTAGTGTCGGTACTGCAAGTGGCCGAAGGCGGCGACACCTGCGCGCTGATGATGACCGACACCGGCACCGAGCGCGTGCAGGAACTGAAGGACGAACTGGCCACCATGGCGCCGGACGCGGCCAGCCTCGTCGATGTCGAACTGATCCACGGCAGCCCCGGCGACGTGCTGCTCAGCCAGGTCGGCCATCACGGGATCGACCACATCGTGATCGGCCACACCGAGCGTGGTGCATTGGCGCGCTGGCTGCTCGGCTCGGTATCCACCAACGTGCTGGCCCGCGCCCACGTGCCGGTGACCGTGGTGCGTTGAACGGCCTCAGTGCTCGGCCGGCACCGCCGGCTGCCGCGGCTCGGCATCGATCTTGCGCTGCGCCTGCTGCTCCAGCTTCAGCTTCGCTACGTCGACCGGGCGGATCTTCGAGATGAAGCATGGCGGATAGCCGCGGCCGACGAGCACCTTGTCGAAGTTCATCGACACCTCGCCACCGAACGAGGTGAGACCGATCGCGTTGGTGAACCCCAGGTTCTGACAGGGCCCGAGGTCCAGCAGCCAGGCGCGATTGATCTGGGTGTAGATGGCCACCTGGTTATCACCCAGCGGCTCCCACGAGTACAGGTTGAAGAAATGGAAGCTGCGCACCGGCTCGCCGGCCGCCGCCGCGTAGGCAGCTTGTCGCTGGGCCGTCCGCTGTGCGTACGGCACGCTGGAACAAGCCCCCAGCGCCACCGCCAAGGCGACAGTCACCCACAAACCCTTGCGAGACATGGCTGCATCCTCCATTCGTCGATAGACGCCGAAACGCGCGAACAGCCGGCGCGTGTACCGCCGGTGTGCTATTTCCTGCCGCTCTTCTTCGGCAATGCCTGCCACCGGTCCGGTGCGAAGCCACCGACCTCGTAGACCAGTTCCACCTTCTTGTCGCCATCCTGCAAGGTAACGGGAAGACTGATTTTCTTCGCCTTCTCCAACAGCGCGATGAAGCCCTTGTCGTCGCGGATCATCAGCGCCGGTTCGCCGGTGGGAGGCGTATAAGCCTTGATCGCGCGCGTCTTGTCGTCGACTTTCGCCGCGATCGTGCACTCGCCCTTGCAGACGAAGCCGCCGTGGCCGTCGTTGAACAGGAAGGCGCTCTGGCCCCAGCTGGTATGCCGCCGCAGCACCAGCCGCACACGCACACTCGCCGGCTGGCTATCGTAGGTCGCCGCGGTGGACTGCGTGCCGCCGGCCATCGGCGCCACCTGGTATTGCCACAACGCGGCGAGGCGCGCCTTCTCGCTGTTTTCCTTCCAGCGTTTCTCGATTTCGGGCAGGGTCTGCTGCACCTCCTTCGCCGCCGCGCTGCCGGGGAAGCGCTGCACGATGTCCTCGCCCATCGACACCGCCATCTGGTCGTTGTGGATGCGCAACAGCTGGCGATACGTGTCGAGGTTGCGCGCCGCTTCGGCATCCTGGGCCTGGGCCTGTTGCTGCGCGGCATTGGCTGCGGGCGCGCTGCTCTGCGAGCAGCCGGCGAGAACCAGGGCGCCGGCAAGGGCAGCGACGGCGAGGCGGGGCGATGGCAAGGTCATCATCGGCGGAGCATCCGGGGCGGAACCAGCGGTTAGCTTGGAACGATCCCTCGCCGCGATGCAAGGCTTACTCCATTGTGACCGGCTGGCCGTAGCGCTCGCGCAACGCGGCGCGATAGCGGCGGCTGCAGGGAATCCCGGTGCCGTCGCGCAGGTGCAGTCGTGCATCACCGGTGTCCAGCGGCTCGATCTCGGCGAGGTAGTCGAGGTTGATGACATAGCCGCGGTGCACGCGCAGGAAACGCGCCGGGTCTAGCCGCGTCTCGATGGCCGCCATCGTGCTGCGCAGCGGGTAGTCACGGCCGCGCACGTGCAGGTTCACGTAGTTGCCCGCGGCCTGCAGCCACTCGATTTCGCTGGCATTGACCAGGAATTCCTTGCCCAGCTTGCGCACCAGGAAGCGTTCGGGCCGCTCCACCGGTTCCACCGGCGGGCCGTCGTCCGGCTCGGCCAGCAGCTTCGCCTCGCCCTGCTGGCGCAGCAGCCACAACCGCGACAAGCAGATCATCGCGATGATGACGAAATAGCTGCGGATGTCCTTCAGGTATTCGTAACCGAAGTTCGGCCACCAGGCGCCGAAACGGTAGTGCTGGCCAACCGCTGCATAAGCCAGCCTGCGCACCTCGACCATTCCCGCCACGTGCACCAGGCTGAACACCACGGTGGCCAACAGATGCCACGGCAGGCTGTGCCGCCACGTATCGAAGCGGAACGGCCAGCGTCGCTCCATCGCCTTCACGAAGGGGATCAGCAGCAGGATCAGCAGCGAACTGCTCGATTCCCACACCCACGGTTCCCAGGCCGCCGTACGGGCATGGTCGATCCGCGCGACGATCCCGTTGAACACCGTGTTGAGGGTGTACAGAACCACCCAGAAGGCAACCTCGACCGAGGGGCGCCAACGCTGGAAATCCCTGTATCCGACATCAGCCTGCTCGCTCATGCCGGCGATTCTACGTGGCTGCGGCGAAATTCCCCTGCGCTCCGTCCCGCACCGGGGTCGATTCGTCCCTGACTGCCCGCAATCCGTCACCCCATGCTGGGAATGGCGGCGCCACAGGCTCATGCTGGTCGCCACCCATCCACCCTGGAGCGGCACGATGAAAAGGCGCGACTTGCTGAAGGCTGCCGTCACACTGCCCCTGCTGCCCTTGCTGATGCGCAGCAGTGCGGCCTTGGCGCGCGGTGCCGGCACGCTCGCGACGATCCTGCGACCGCGCCCGGGCCAACCGGGCTGGCCTGCGGCCACGGAATGGGCACAGTTGAAACGGCAGGTCGGCGGCCGGCTGCTGAAGCTGGAACCGCCGTTTGCCCAAGGCGACGCCTCGTTGGCGCTGAAGCAATTGGGCAACCCGTTCGCAGTGGGCGACAACCCCGCACTGACCCAGACCAGCGGCTGGGCCGATGCCTGGGCGTCGCAACCCAGCGCCTGGGCGGTGGCGGCGGAAAACACCGCCGATGTAGTCGCCGCCATCGACTTCGCGCGCAAGCATCACCTGCGGCTAGTGGTGAAAGGCGGCGGCCACAGCTACCAGGGCACCTCGGACGCGCCGGATTCGCTGCTGGTGTGGACGCGCCACATGAACCAGGTGGCCTTGCATGATGCCTTCGTGCCGCAAGGCTGCGCCGGCCACATGACACCGCAGGCGGCGGTAAGCGTGCAGGCCGGCGCCATGTGGATCGACGCCTACGACGCCGTGACCACCCGTGGCGGCCGCTATGTGCAGGGCGGCGGTTGCACCACCGTGGGCGTGGCCGGGCTGGTGCAGAGCGGCGGCTTCGGCAGTTTCTCGAAGCGTTGGGGCACGGCGGCGTCCAACCTGCTGGAGGCGGAGGTCGTTACCGCAGACGGCAAGGTACGCATCGCCAACGCCCGCACGAATCCGGAGCTGTTCTGGGGCCTCAAGGGCGGCGGTGGCGGCAGCCTCGGCGTGGTCACGCGGCTGACCCTGCGCACTTTCGAACTGCCCGAGTTTTTCGGCGGGGTGAACCTCACCGTCAAGGCCGATTCGGACGCGGCCTATCGCGCCCTGATCGCCGAGGCGGTGAGCTTCTACCAGCGCGCACTGTTCAACCCGCACTGGGGCGAGCAGATGAAATTCTACGGTGGCGATACCCTCGAGATTTCCATGTCGATCCAGGGCCTCACCCAGGGACAGGTCGAACAGACCTGGGCCCCCTTCCTCGACTGGGTGCACGCGCGCAAGGACTGCCACGTCACCCGACCGTTCCAGGCGCTGGTGGCACCCGCCCGATATCTCTGGGATGCCGAATTCCTGCGCAAGCACCTGCCGGGCGCCATCGTGCCCGACGACCGGCCGGGCGCACCCCGCCATCACATGCTCTGGGCCGGCGATCATGACCAGGTCGGCTGGTTCATCCACGCCTACCAGTCGGCCTGGCTGCCGGCTTCGCTGTTGGAACCAGGGCGGCAGGCCCAGCTGGTGCAGGCCTTGATCGCTGCTTCGCAGCACTGGGGCTTCGCCCTGCACTTCAACAAGGGGCTGGCCGGCGCACCGGCCGACACCATCGCCCGCGCTCGCGACACTGCCACCCATCCACAGGTACTCGACGCATTCGCCTTGCTGATCTGCGCCAATGGCGGTCCGCCGGCCTACCCCGGCCTGCCGGGCGCGAAGCCCGATCTGGCCAAGGCGCGGCACGAAGCGGCCGCCATCGACCAAGCGATGGACACCATCCGCGCCGTGGCGCCAAACGCCGGCTCCTACGTGTCGGAAAGCGACTACTTCCTGCGCGACTGGCAGCAGGGCTTCTGGGGCGGAAACTACCCGCGACTCGCCGCGGCGAAGCGCAGGTACGATCCCGATGGCTTGTTCTTCGTGCACCACGGCGTCGGCAGCGAGGACTGGAGCGCGGACGGCTTCACCCGACTGCGGGCGTAAAACGCGAACCCACTCCGTTTTCGCTACCCAGCGTGGAGTCGAGATGCTCCACGCCAGCGATCTCGTCCAGCCGCATCCAGGGTGCCAGTCAGGCCGGTCCGGGCGCTGCAACCGCAGCTCGCCATGGATGCCCTGGCGTTGCCCGGCGGGGTCGTAATAAACCTGCACGGTGGCGCGTTCCGCGACCACGCCCTCGCAGGTGCCGCCATCTTTCAGCATCAGGCGCACATGCCCGTTGGCAGGGAGTTCGGCGGCAAGCGTTTCGAGCGCCTGCACAGCATCCGGGTCGGACTAGACATGTTTGGCGGATTGGCTCTTCGACAGGTATCTCCTCGGGGAAAGCTGCCCCACGGGAATCACGCACAGAGGAAGCCCGGATCAAATCCTCCGCACGATGGCGTCAAGTCGCGCCGTCTGCCGCCGCATGCGGCGCGACTACAATGCGCACTCTCTGGCAAGGATTTCCATGTCGAACCCGACTCCCCCATCCGCTGCAACGGATTCGCCCCTGCGCCATCGCGCCTTCGTGCAGTTCTGGTGCGCGCGCATCGCCTCCGGCTTCGGCTTCCAGATGCTGTCGGTGGCGGTAGGTTGGCAGATCTACGCGATCACCGGGCGCGCCTTCGACCTTGGCCTGATCGGCCTGGTGCAGTTCATTCCCTCGGTGCTGCTGGCGCTGCCGGCCGGGCACGTGGCCGACCAGTTCGAGCGGCGGCGCGTGGTGCTGATCGGGCAGATCGTGGAATGGACGGCCATCGTGCTGCTGGCTGTACTGACCTTGCTCGGCCGCATCCACGAGACCGGCATCCTGCTGCTGGTGTTCGTGATCGGCGTGGCCAAGGCATTCGAATCGCCGTCGATGCAATCGCTGCTGCCGGCGCTGGTGCCCCCGGCGATCCTGCCGCGCGCGGTAGCGGTGAGCGGTTCGGCCTTCCAGATGGCGATGATCCTCGGTCCCGCGGTGGGCGGTCTGCTCTACGTGGCGGGTCCGGGCGTGGTGTACCTGAGCGCCGCCGCGCTATACCTGGTCGCCGCCGGCATGATGGCGACGCTGCGCTACGAACAGGCGCCGCCGAAGCGCGAGCCGGCCACGCTGAAGACGCTGTTCGCCGGGGTGCACTTCATCCGCGAACGCAAAGACGTGCTTGGCGTGATCTCGCTGGACCTGTTCGCGGTGCTGCTAGGCGGCGTCACCTCGCTGCTGCCGATCTTCGCGCGCGACATCTTGCACACCGGACCGTGGGGCCTGGGTCTGTTGCGCGCCGCGCCTGCGGTGGGCGCCCTGCTGATGTCGCTGTGGTTGGCGAAGCACGATCTGCAACGGCGCGTAGGCATGACCATGTTCGCCGCAGTGGCTGGCTTCGGCGTGGCGACGCTGGTGTTCGCGGTCTCCACCGTGCTGTGGCTGTCGCTGGCCGCGCTGTTTGCACTGGGCGCGTTCGACATGGTGAGCATGGTGATCCGCGGCTCGCTGGTGCAACTGGACACGCCCGACGCGATGCGCGGCCGGGTCAATGCGGTGAACTCCATCTTCATCAATACCTCCAACCAGCTCGGCGAATTCGAATCGGGCATGCTCGCCGCCTGGCTGGGCGCGGTGGGTTCCGCCGTGGTTGGCGGCCTCGGCACGCTGCTGGTGGTGGGCCTGTGGATGGCCATGTTTCCAAGCCTGCGGCGGCGCCAGCGCCTGCAGCTGGAAGAGCCCGCCAAGGAAGCGTTGGGCACCCCCGAATCGGTGTAGCGCGCCGCACTGGGCGCCGTTGCTGGCGCCGGCTAGGATCGGCAGATGAATCCGCACCCGATCCTCCGCACCGCCGGTATCGTTCTCGCCTTGTGCCTCCTCGCGCCCGCGGCCCGCGCCGCCGACGACGGCCCGCGCATCCTGGTCAGCTTCAGCCCACAGGCGCGCATGCAGCCGGTGACCGGCCGGGTCTATGTGGCGGTCAGCCGCGATGCCGGCAAGCCACCGATCGAGGAAGCCGACGTTACCGGCGTGCCGCTGTTCGGCCACGACGTGGTCGCGCTGGCACCAGGCCAGGCTGCGACTATCGACGCCAACGACTTCGGTGCGCCGCTGGCCAGCCTGCGCCAATTGCCCGCCGGCGATTACTGGATGCAGCCCTTCGTCAACGTCTACACCGAGTTCAAGCGCGCCGACGGCCACACGATATGGCTGCATATGGACCAGTGGGAAGGCCAGGACTGGAAACGCTCACCCGGCAATCTCTACGGCAAGCCGGTCAAGGTGCATTACGACCCGGCTTCGCGCGAACCGCTGCATCTGGTTGCGGACCAGGCGATCGCGCCGATCCCGTTCCCGAGGGACACGCCCCAGGTCAAGCGCTTTCGTATCCAGAGCAAGCTGCTCAGCGCATGGTGGGGCCACCCGATCTACCTGGGCGCGACCGTGCTGCTGCCGAAGGACTACGACAAGCATTCCGGCATGCGTTACCCGGTGATCTACGAGCAAAGCCACTTCTCCACGGCTGCGCCGGGCGGCTTCGACCGCCCGAAAAGCGGTTTCCGCGACTACTGGCTGGCCGACGGCACGCCACGCTACATCATGGTGAGCCTGCAGCATCCCTCGCCGTACTATGACGATTCCTACGCGGTGAACTCGGCCAACGAAGGCCCCTACGACGACGCCATCCACCAGGAGCTGCTGCCGGAGATCGCGCGGCGCTTCCGCACCATCGAGCAGCCCTGGGCGCGCATTCTCGAAGGCGGCTCCACCGGCGGCTGGATCACCGTGGCGCAGACCGTGTTCCACCCGGACTTCTACGGCAGCGCGTTCGCCTCCTGCCCGGATGCGCTGGATTTTCGCTACCACCAGGTGGTGAACATCTACGACGACGCCAACGCTTACTGGATCGACAAGGGCTGGGTGAAGGTCGATCGGGTGGACATGCGCCAGCCGGACGGCAACATCAAGGCGATGATGAAGGACGAGAACTGGTACGAGCTGGCGGTGGGCGACCACGACCGCTCGGGCGGCCAGTGGGATATCTGGGAGGCCGCCTTCGGCCCGGTCGGCGCGGACGGCTATCCGCAGCGGCTGTGGGACAAGCGCAGCGGGGCCGTCGATCACGCGGTGGCGGCGTACTGGAAGCAGCATTTCGACCTGCGCCATCTGTTGGAAACGCAGTGGCACACGTTGGGTCCGAAACTGGCCGACAAGCTGCACATTTACGTCGGCGACATGGACACCTACAACCTCAACATGGGCGTACGCGAGATGGACGCCTTCCTGCGCGGCGCACGCGATCCCGCCTTCGGCGGCAGCGTCACCTATCAGCCGATGGCTCCGCACTGCTGGGGGCCGCGCGGCAAGGAACTGATCGAGACCATCACCACCTACATCGATGGCCACGCACCCGCGAACGCGGATCTCAAGAGCTGGCGGTATTAAGGACCTGTCTACGCCTCCCTGATAACCCGCATTGCCCGGCATGCGCAAACCCGCGATGCTGGCACTGTCATGTCCCTTGGAAAGACGCATGTCTGCACCGCCGCCCTTGCGCTCCACCTTCGTGACCGTGCTGGCCTGGGTGTTCATCGGCATGGCCGGATTCGCCACGCTGATCTCCGCGCTGCAGAACCTGATGCTGCAATGGCTGTTCCTGCCGATGATGCAGCAGGCGCAACCGCCGCTGCCGCCTGGGCTGCCCGCGCCGACACACTGGATCTTCGGGCACTTCGCCTGGTTTTTTCGCGCCTTCCTGCTGGTCTCGACCGTCACCCTGGTCGCCGCCATCGGCCTGCTGCGCCGGCACGAGTGGGCGCGCCGCCTGTTCATCGGCTTGATGGGTTTCGCCATCGCCTACCAGTTGCTTGGGTTGGTGTGGCAATGGTGGTTCATGGGGTCGATGCCGGGTCTCATGCAAGCCTCTGGCGCGCCTGCGGAGATGGACACAGTCATGCTTGGCTTCATCCGCGCCATGCAGGTGTTCGCCACGCTGATGGCGCTGGCCTTCTGCGTGCTGTTCGGCTGGATCATCCGCCGCCTGCGCAGCACGCCGGTACGCGACGAATTCCGTCCGTTGAGGTGAACGCCTCGACGCAACCTTTACGCACTGCTCACGTGGACGCTGGCAGCGTGGCGTCGATACTGCAGGAGTCCATCATGAGTACCCGTCGCGACATCGAACAAGGCATGGACGAACTCGGCGACCGCGTGCGTCGCTACGCCGACGGCGCCGGCGACACCGCGCGCGGCTGGATCGCTCGTGGCCGCCATGCCGCAGCGCGTTTCGACGGCGACGGCTACCGTCGCCGGCTGGCGCGCGCCGCCGAGGATCTCGTCGACGAGACGAACTATCACTACCGGCGGCTGAAGCGCCAGGTGAACCGTCATCCGGTCGCCACCGTCGCGATCGTGGCCGGCACCATCGGGGCGTTCCTGCTGCTGCGTCGCGTGTTCCGCAACGGCGAAGAAGACGACTGAGCCGCCCCCCCGCAGGGTTCGCCCGGACAAAAAGAAACCCGCCGCTGGCGGGTTTCTTTTTGCTTGCAGCCATCGGCTCAGACGGTGAGCGGATTGGGCTTTTCCGGATCGAGCTTGTATTCCTTGATCGCGCGGGCCACGTCCTTGGCGTTGACCTTGCCGTCCTTCGCCAGCGCGGCCAGCGCGGCGTGAGCGACCCAGTAGCGATCCACCTCGAAGAAATCGCGCAGGTGCGCGCGGGTGTCCGAGCGGCCGTAGCCGTCGGTGCCGAGCACGGTGTAGCGCATACCGTCGGGCAGGAAGGCACGGATCTGGTCGGCGTATTCGCGCACGTAGTCGGTGGCGGCGATCGCCGGGCCGCTACGGCCTTCCAGCAGGCCGGTGACGTAGGGCACGCGCTGCTTGTCCTCGGGATGCAGTCGGTTCCAGCGCTCGGCGTCAAAGCCGTCGCGGCGCAGCTCGATGAAGCTGGGGCAGGACCAGATGTCGGACTTCACGCCGAAATCCTTCTCCAGCAGTTCGGCCGCCGCGATCACCTCGCGCAGGATGGTGCCGGAACCCAGCAGCTGCACGCGCGGCTCGCCCTTCTTCGGCTTGCCGCCGTCCTTGAACAGGTACATGCCCTTGATGATGCCTTCGGCGCTGCCTTCGGGCATGTCCGGATGAACGTAGTTTTCGTTCATCACGGTGAGGTAGTAGTAGTGGTCCTCCTGCTCCTGCATCATGCTGCGCACGCCGTCCTGCAGGATCACCGCCACTTCGTAGGAGAAGGTGGGGTCGTAGGCCTTCACGTTCGGGATGGTGCCGGCCATCAGGTGCGAATGGCCATCCTCGTGCTGCAAGCCCTCGCCATTGAGCGTGGTGCGGCCCGAGGTGCCGCCGACCAGGAAGCCGCGCGCACGCATGTCGCCGGCGGCCCAGCACAGGTCGCCGATGCGCTGGAAGCCGAACATCGAGTAGTAGATGAAGAACGGCAGCATCGCCTGGTTGCTGATGCTGTAGCTGGTGGCCGCGGCCAGCCAGGAAGCCATGCCGCCGGCCTCGCTGATGCCCTGCTGCAGTACCTGCCCCTTCTGGTCTTCGCGGTAGTACAGCAGCTGGTCGGAATCCTGCGGGCGGTACTTCTGGCCGAACGGCGCATAGATACCGATCTGGCGGAACATGCCTTCCATGCCGAAGGTACGCGCCTCGTCGGCCACGATCGGCACCACGCGCTCGCCCAGCTGCTTGTCGCGCAGCAACAGGTTCATGCCGCGCACCAGCGCCATCGTGGTGCTGATCTCGCGGTCGCCGGTGCCCTTGGTGATCTGCTCGAACGCAGCGAGCTCGGGCGCCTTCAGCTTGGCGTCGGCCTTGCGGCGGCGCTGCGGCAGGAAACCACCCAGCGCGCGACGGCGCTCCATCATGTATTCCACTTCCGGCGAGTTCTTGCCGGGGTGGTAGTACGGCACCTCGTGCAGCTTGTCGTCCGGCACCGGAATCTGGAAACGGTCGCGGAAATGCCGTACCGCCTCGTCGTCCAGCTTCTTCTGCTGGTGCGTGGGGTTCTGCGACTCGCCGGTACCGATACCCATGCCGTAACCCTTCACCGTCTTGGCGAGGATCACCGTGGGCATGCCCTTGGTCTGCGAAGCCGCGTGGTAGGCCGCATAGACCTTGTGCGGGTCGTGGCCGCCGCGGTTGAGGCGCCAGATGTCATCGTCGCTGAGGTTGGCGACCATCTCGCGGGTCTGCGGGTACTTGCCGAAGAAATGCTCGCGCGTATAGGCGCCGCCGAAGGCCTTGCAGGCCTGGTACTCGCCGTCGACGGTTTCCATCATCAGCTTGCGCAGCACGCCGTCCTTGTCGCGCGCGAGGAGCGGATCCCAGTAGCTGCCCCAGATCACCTTGATCGCGTTCCAGCCGGCGCCGCGGAACACACCCTCCAGCTCCTGGATGATCTTGCCATTGCCGCGCACCGGGCCGTCCAGGCGCTGCAGATTGCAGTTGATCACGAACACCAGGTTGTCCAGGCCCTCGCGTCCGGCCAGCGCGATCGCGCCCAGCGACTCGGGCTCGTCGGTTTCGCCGTCGCCCATGAAGCACCAGATCTTGCGGTCGGACTTCGGAATCAGACCGCGGTGCTCGAGGTACTTCCAGAACTGCGCTTGGTAGATCGCCTGGATCGGGCCCAGGCCCATCGACACCGTGGGCACCTGCCAGTAGTCCGGCATCAGCCACGGGTGGGGGTAGGACGACAGCGCGCGGCCCTTGCCCACCACTTCCATGCGGAACAGGTCGAGCTGGTCCTCGGCGAGACGGCCTTCCAGGAAGGAGCGCGCGTAGATACCCGGGCTGGAGTGGCCCTGGTGGAACACCAGGTCGCCCGGATGGTCGGCGCTGGGCGCGCGCCAGAAGTGATTGAAGCCCACGTCGTACAGCGTGGCCGAGGAGGCGAAGCTGGCGATGTGGCCGCCCAGTTCGCCCGGCTTGCGGTTCGCGCGCACCACCATCGCCATGGCGTTCCAGCGGACCAGCGAGCGGATGCGCCACTCCATCGCCGCGTCGCCCGGACTCTTGGCCTCGCTGGCCGGGGCGATGGTGTTGACGTAGGCGGTGGTGGGATCGAACGGCAGGTAGCCGCCGGCACGGCGCGTCGAATCGACCATCTGCTCCAGCAGGTAATGCGCGCGCTCGGTGCCGTCATGGCTGATGACTGCATTGAGCGAGTCGATCCACTCGCGGGTTTCGGTGGGATCGAGATCCTGGTTGAGGACGTCGTCGAGCTGATCCATGGGGAGATTCTCCGCAGCGCCGCGCGGCGCAGGTGCCTGTAGGGGAGCCGTTGCCGGGGGAAGCGGCAGGCCGACGCCCAAGTCTAGCCTTCGCGGCACATCGCTGCCAGTTGGACGTCCGTCGATGGGAGGCCATGCGGGGGCGCATGGCGGTCGTCCGAGAGCAAGCGCAAGGCCGAATACTCCCTCTCCCCTCCGGGGACGAAGCCATGCTGCTTGCGAGCCACCGGCTCGTGCATGGCTGAGCGCACTAGCGCTGGCGCGAGGGCCGGGGGCTGCCTGGCGAGGAACGAGCCTGGCAACGGGCTGGGGTGAGCGGACACGCTGGCCACGTGGGGGCTGCGAAGCGTGCCTCGATGATGCGC
The DNA here is from genome assembly GCF_044904705.1 of Dyella agri. Classification (NCBI taxonomy): domain Bacteria; kingdom Pseudomonadati; phylum Pseudomonadota; class Gammaproteobacteria; order Lysobacterales; family Rhodanobacteraceae; genus Dyella; species Dyella agri. The sequence goes on along the minus strand of NZ_JADIKL010000011.1, from coordinate 8,229 downwards.
CGTCGCGAGCACCTGCCCCTCACCTCAATCCTCTCCCCATAGGGGAGAGGAGGCGAAGGCAGTGGGCGGGTTCGCCTGCCGAGCGTTGCGGAATACGACAGCGTCAGGCTTCGGCACCAGCTCCCAACTTGATACCCGCAGCTAGCAGGCTGTCTTCGACAGCCTGCTAGCTGCGGGCCCGGATCTGCGCATCCACCGCGGCGACCGCGGTCATGTTGACCACGCGGCGCACGCTGGACGAGGTGGTGAGGATGTGTGCCGGCTTGTCGACGCCCATCAGGATCGGCCCGATCGCCACGCCGTCAGTCATCACCCGCACCATGTTGTAGACGATGTTGGCGGCGTCGAGATTGGGCAGCACGAACAGATTGGCGCGCCCGCTCAGCGTGGTGCCGGGGAAGATACGCCGGCGCAGCACCTCGTCCCACGCGGTGTCGGCCTGCATCTCGCCGTCCATGTCCAGCTTGGGTGCACGCGCCTTGAGGATCTCCCGTACCTTGCGCATCTTCGCCGCGCTGGGGTTGTCGTGGCTGCCGAAGTTGGAGTGCGACAGCAGCGCCACCTTGGGCTCGATGCCGAACAGCTTCAGTCGATAGATGGCCTGCAGCGTGGCCTCGGCGATCTGCTCCGCGCCAGGATCGAGCTGCACGTGGGTGTCGAGGAAGAACCACGCGCCCTTGTCGTTGATCACGCCGGTCATCGCCGAGGTGCACTGCACGCCCGGGTCTAGCCCGAACACGCTGCGCAGATAGCCCAGCTTCTTGTGGTAGCGGCCGACCAGGCCACAGATCATCGCGTCGGCCTCGCCGCGCTCGACCATCATCGCGGCGATCAGGGTGGGCCGCGAGCGCATCAGGTTCTTCGCCGCGTCCGGCGTCACGCCGCGGCGCTCGGTCATCGTGTGGTACTGCTGCCAGTACTCGTTGAAGCGCGGATCGTCGTTGATGTTGGTGAGCTCGAAATCCACGCCTGCGCGCAGGCGCAGGCCGAGGCGCTGGATGCGCATCTCGATCACTTCGGGGCGGCCGATCAGGATCGGATAGGCCAGCTTGTAGTCGACCACCGATTGCACCGCGCGCAACACGGTCTCTTCCTCGCCCTCGGCGTAGACCACGCGCTTCAGGTCGGAGCGGGCGCGGTCGTACACCGGCTTCATGATCAGGCCGGTGCGGTAGATGAACTGGCCGAGCTTCTCCTTGTACGCATCCATGTCGGCGATCGGCCGCGTGGCCACGCCCGAATCCATCGCCGCCTGCGCCACCGCGGGCGCCAGCATCACCAGCAAGCGCGGATCGAACGGGCGCGGGATCAGGTATTCGGGGCCGAACGAAGGCACCTCGCCGCCGTAGGCGCTGCCAAGGTCCGAGGCTTCCATCCGCGCCAGTTCCGCGATGGCGCGCACGCAGGCGGTCTTCATCGCCTCGTTGATGCCGGTGGCGCCCACATCCAGCGCGCCGCGGAAGATGTACGGGAAACACAGCGCGTTGTTGACCTGGTTCGGATAATCCGAACGGCCGGTGGCGATGATGCAGTCCGGGCGCACCTTCTTGGCGTCTTCCGGCAGGATCTCCGGGTTCGGGTTGGCCAGCGCCAGGATCACCGGCTTGTCGGCCATGGTGGCCACCATCTCCGGCTTCAGGATGCCGCCGGCGGACAGGCCCAGGAACACGTCGGCGCCAGCCACGATTTCAGCCAGCGTGCGCTTGTCGGTATCGCGCGCATAGCGCGCCTTGTCCGGATCGAGGTGGTCGCGGCCCTGGTAGATCACACCCTCGCGATCGAAGGCGAGGATGTGTTCCGGCTTCGCGCCCAACGCCACCAGCATGTCGAGGCAGGCGATGCCGGCCGCGCCGGCGCCGGTGGTGGCGATCCGCACGTCCTCGATCTTCTTGCCCACCACTTCCAGCGCGTTGACGATGGCGGCGCCGACGATGATCGCGGTGCCGTGCTGGTCGTCGTGGAATACCGGGATCTTCATCCGCTCGCGCAGCTTGCGCTCGACGATGAAGCACTCCGGCGCCTTGATGTCTTCCAGGTTGATGCCGCCGAAGGTGGGCTCCATCGCGGCGATGATCTCGACCAGCTTGTCCGGGTCGCGCTCGGCAAGCTCGATATCGAACACGTCGATGCCGGCGAACTTCTGGAACAGCACGCCCTTGCCTTCCATCACCGGTTTGCCGGCGAGCGGCCCGATATCGCCCAGGCCCAACACCGCGGTGCCGTTGGTGATCACCGCGACCAGGTTGCCGCGCGCGGTCATCTCGCTGGCCGCGTTCGGATCCTCGACGATAGCCTCGCAGGCGTAGGCCACGCCAGGCGAATAGGCCAACGACAGGTCGCGCTGGGTCAGCAGCGGGGTGGTCGGGCTGACCTTGATCTTGCCCGGGCGCGGGAGGCGGTGGTATTCGAGCGCGGCACGGCGCAAGTCTTCAGAGTGGGCCATGGAGGGGGCTTTTCGTGGGATTCAGGGGGGCCGCGGGGCGGTGGCGACATGGTAACACCGGGCATCGCCCGGGCCGCGGCTATAGTGCCTGCCCCCTATCTCCGCATGGCCCGCGCCGGGAGCTGTTTGCGCGCAGGCCAAGGAAGAGGGAGAGAGTGGACGTCCGTCCACGACCGAGTGATGACGCCGGTATGCGGGCAAACAGACCCGGCCCTGCGGGTTGCCTCGGCAAGGCAACGCGAGCTACGCGGAGATAGGGAACAGGCTCTAAACGCTCAGCGACAGCTCGTCGGCATGCACCTTGCCCATGCGGATGCCGTTGACGAACACCGAGAACGCCAGCTTGCCGGCCAGGCCGTGCACGTGCTGCATCCACGGCGGCAGCCAGCGCGGCGGCGCGATCGCTCCGGATTCGAAATGCGGCTGCAACGCCACCACGTCGTGCAAGGTGAGCTTGCCGGCGAACAGGCAGCGCAGCATGTCCAGGCGCCGCTCCTTCAGCGCCCAGCGGAAGAAGGTGTGCACGGTGAGCAGACCGGACAGGTACACATTGTCCTTGGCGAATGCTGCGCCGCCGGTCACCGGCACCCCGCGGAATACACGCTGGGCGGAATGGAAGCTGTCCGCCGGGCTCTGTCCGCACCCGACGAAGAACTTGTACACCTCCACGAAATCAGCGCCGGAGAGCGCCATGTCGATCGCCAGGATGCGCAGGCTGATACGTTTCAGCCGCGCGATGTCGATCGCGCCCGACATCAGCTCGGCGAACACTGCCAGGCCTTCCTGCGTGGCGGTGACGCGCGGCGAGGTGCGCCCCAGCGAGGCCAGCAGCGGCTGCGCGCGTCCGTTCAGCGCGGTAAGCGTGTGCACCAGCGCCTCGTGCGCCAGCAACTGGTGGCGGTCGTAATCGCTGAACATGGCGCCGCCGCGCAGGCGGATGCGGGCAGCGCCAGCGGCAGCCTTGGCGGTGAGCTCGGGATCGACCTCCACCTTCACCGTGCCCGCGCCGAAGAAATCGTCCAGCGTGCGCGCCATCTCATCGCGCAGCACTTCGGCGGTGATGCCTTCGCGGGTGTCGTCGGCCAGCAGGTCAGCGCCAAGCTCGTCCGACAGTTCCACGAAGTAGCGCGCCGCATCGAGGTTGCTGCGCTGGCTGCCGGGAATCGCGTCGCCCGGCCGGCCATACAGCGTGATCGATGGCGCGCTGACCCCGTCGCTGCCCACCGCCTCCAGCATCTCCGCCGCGATCCGCCAGGATTCGGCGGTGCGCGCCAGGTAGTCACCCAGCGGGTCACCGCCCAGCGCCGCCGTCTCGCGCTCGATCGCGGCCAGCTCGACACGCGCGGCCGCGAGATCGGGCCGCTTGTAGTTCACCTCGGGCAAGGCGAAGCGGCCCGCGGCATAGTCCGCGATCATCCTGTTCTCCAGCGAGGCCGGCCACGCCACCGTGGGCAGGATCTGGATGCCCTTCACCGCGGCCAGCAGGCGCTGGTCGAGCGCGGCGCAATGCTGCAGCTCGGGATTCAAGCTATTCATGCGCACTCTCACTCCCTCTCACGCCGGCCACGCGGCGCATGCGGCCGCTCGGACGGTCGCCCTCCGCGCTGGCGGCGCAGCTTCGCCTCCAGCGTGGTGGCCTGCTCCTCGCGTTCGTCGCGCAGCTTGAGGTAATTGCGCCAGCGTTCGGGCAACAGTTCACCACTGTCCAGCGCGGCCTGTACCGCGCAACCGGGCTCGCTGCCGTGGCCGCAATCGGCGAAGCGGCAGGCTTCGGCCAGCTCCTCGATGTCGGCGAACAAGTCGAGGTTTTCCTCGCCGGTGAGTTTCAGCTCGCGCATGCCCGGGGTGTCGATCAGGCAGCCACCGGTGGGCAGTTGCAGCAGCGCCCGGTGCGTAGTGGTGTGGCGGCCGCGACTATCGTGGCTGCGCACCGCACTGGTCGCCATCTTGTCGATGCCGAGCAAAGTATTGGTGAGCGTGGACTTGCCCGCGCCGGAAGACCCCACCAGCACCGCACTGTCGCCGGGCTGCAGGTAGGGCGCGAGCTGTTCCGCGCTGGCCGGGTCCTTGCCGTTGATCGTGTGGATGGCCGTGCCGGGCGCCAGCCGCTGGCGCAGCTCGTCTATGCGCGCCTGGACATCCTCGTGCAGGTCCGGCTTGCTCAGCAGCACCACTGGCCGTGCGCCGGAATCCTCGATCAGCGAGAGGTAGCGTTCGATGCGCGCGGGGTTGTAGTCACCGTCGAGTCCCGTGAGCACCAGCACGTAGTCGATGTTGGTGGCGATGATCTGCCGCGCGTAGCGTTCGCCAGCAGCGGCCCGCGACAGCACGGTTCGCCGCGGCAGCACGGCGACAATGTGCGGCGGCTGGCCGTGCTCGATCTCCACGAAATCGCCCACCGCCGGCCGCAGAGCCGGATCGATGCCGCGCTTCAGGAATTGGCCGGCCGGCTGCGCGCCGAAGCTGTGTTCGCCGTCGTGCAGCTCGTAGCCAGTGCGGTGCTGCGCCACCACCCGCGCCAGCCGGCGATCGGCGGTCTGCAGGACCGCTCCGCGCCAGCCAATGCGCCGCAGCCGTTCCAGGGTTTCGGCATCGCTCATGAGTCAGGGGGCTTCGACATGTGGCGTGATTATGCCCTGCCTCGAAAGAGCCGGTGTTCAAAAAGCCATCGTTTGTGCCGGCCCCACAAACGTTGGCCTATGGCGCCAACAAGCTGCAAGTTAGGCAAATTTTCGACATTTTAGCTTTTAATCAAAGACTTGAAGAAACGCGCCTTCGGCACACAATCGACAATCTTGAAACACTGCGCCGTGCTTGTGCAGACACCGTGTTGATGGCCGCCAAGGGCAGGCCGTGAGGGGTGTGAGTGTCCTATTTGGAACGGCACCAGCGCGGACATCGCATGCCTGTGCAGTTTTCAGTCCCGCAATTTGGCCCACGGAAAATCCCTTGGGTGCGAAGGCCACCGTCCCCGCAATTTTTGTGTCCTCGCCCGGTCTACAGGGACAGGTTCATTTAGGCCGTACGCGCCGGGCGGGCCGGCCACAAGATAGTTAGACCCGTCCATCGTCTCTGAAGCCTCTTGGAGACATTTACAGTCTTCGATTCATTCAACGCAAGCGCTAGGCTAGGCAGTACTGAAAGAGAGAGATTGGAGACAAATGGCCAGGGGCGTTGCTGTCAATGCTGCAGGAATCCCATCGCAAGGATCCTGCAACATCACGCGCGGGATACGACCAGGGAACTCGTCGATAGCTTCCTGCATCGGTTTCAGTGGTTCCTCTCCTGACCAGATTGGCTGAACTCGATGGGTCCTTTGTCTGGGCGCAGGGTAATGCCGGAGCAGCGGGTTCCACATTCCGATGGTTGCGTTGATCTTGTTGCGCTGACTCTAGCTCTCCTGCTGTCGCCGTTGGCATCGGCGACGCTGGTGATTCGCCTCGCCGTCTATGGCGGTCTCTCGTTTCATACGGCAGCGTTACTGCAGAGCGGCCTAACGCTCATGCTCGCGATGGGCACACTCGCGTTTGCTGTGAACCGTCGGCACAACCTGTACTTGTTGGCGAGAACCACGGACAGAGGGGCAGTGATTTGGGTGCTGGTGGCGTGCACACTCGGAGCGCTGGCTGCCACTTGTCTTCATCGCTCCGATGCGGATGACGTGATCTATGTCCCTAAGGTGCTCTACTTGCTGGCGCACCCGGAAACCCGAATGGACGGCCTGATCCCCGCGCTGGCGGGCAATCCGATGCTGTCATTTCCCAAAGCCGCGGCGACGTACTACCCGACGTCGTACGAATTCATCCAGGCAGTATTCGCCCATGCGACCCGAACGAATTTCCTGACGATCTACTATGTACTTGCCCCTTGTGCCGCTGCCATTTTCGGGGTCTTGTTGATCATTCTTAACCTGAGGCTGCTTGGCCAGTCTGCGCGTACTGCAGCCATCTGTGCTGCGCTGCTGATCCCCTTGTTCTTACTCATGGGCGAAAGCCATCGCAGCTTTGGCAATTTCACACTCGTACGCATCTATCAGTCCAAGTGCGCATTTATCTTCACTGGTATCCAGGCGTTTATCGCCGCTTCGCTGCTTTTCTTCAAAGAGCCGGGGTCATCCCGCTGGGTCGCGCTATTGGTGGTGGTCTTGGCGATAGCCGGTGTGACGACCTCTGCGCTTGTGATGATCCCTATGCTCGCCATACCGCTTTTTGTATCGTGGTGGTGCACGGAGTCACATCATCGCGTCACGACCGCGAGTATTGCCTACGGCCTGGCCTTGCTACCGGTTGCCGCATTCGCTCTCGACTATCGTCGTTATGCCTTGGAACGCGCGGGTTTCGGATCGGATCTCAACGCCGGCTTCCCCAGCACATTCATGGATCAAATCGAGCTGGTTACAGGCGGATTGAGTTTTCCACCCACATTTGCAGCCTTCGCTTTGGCACTCGGTGTCTGCCTATACGCGTGGCGCACTCGTCAACACGCATTTTTATTGCTGTGGACGGCCATAACCATGGCGCTGTATCTAAATCCGTGGTCGGCATCAGGCATCATTAGGTTTGTCACTACGGAAAATATCTACTGGCGACTCTTCTACCTGCTTCCGATACCCCTCACGATAGGCATGGTGATGGGATACGGCATTGCCCGCATCGGGACCGATTCAAAGGCTGGCCGCCTCCTGCCCTGGGTGGCGTTGCTGGCTCTGGGAGCCGCGGTGACTGTTGTGCCAACATCCGTCACGCGCCACGGCAACGGTGTCCGCATTGCACCGCCCGGCCTGACACTTGATGCCTATGCGGCGGACGCTCGCGCTTGCCTGAGGTTCGCAAGGCCCGGGGCGATATTGGCACCTATCTCGTTGGCCCAGGATATGGCCCTCTTTTCGGCGGACCATACGCTGGTGATGACGCGCCCCGACTTCATGAAGAACGCCTTCTTCAAGGACCCGGACGAGTTCAACCGACGCGACCGTGCAGCGAAATTCGTCACGGGAGAGGGCGATTTCGCACAGGACTTTGCCGATGTGTTGCAACGGGAAAAGCCGGATACTGTCATCACCGCCAGCGCTGCTCGTGTAGTCGCCGCGCCTTATCTTGCTTCAGCTCACTATCGTCAAGTGGCCCTGGTCGGACAGTGGGTGGTGTTCGACCGAGCCGCCATGCCTTGATCGCGCACCATGGCGCTTTGAAGCAAGATCGGCGGCCCAGCCTCAGTACGTGTGCACGACGGAAATGGCCTTGGTGCGTGGCGTGATGGCCGCCTCGAAGAGCGTCTCGTCGATGTTCAGCGTGCCGAGCCGAATGTCCACGAAGACAGGAGTGGCGCCACGAAGAGCGAAGTCATTGGATGTGGGCACGAACGTGAAGGACGGCATGATCACTTCATTGTCGGGCTGCAGATCGAGCAGCCATGCCGCCATCTCGGGCGCCCCGGTACACAAGTGGGTCAGCAAGGCCTTCTTGCATCCGATACGCTGCTCAAGCCAAACATGGCGACGCCTCGTTAACAGGCCGTCACCAGAGAGCTGTTTGTTGGCATGGGCCTTCCCGATGAATCGAAGCTCGTCGCCGGTCATGTAAGGCCTATTGGAGGGAATCCTGCGCTGTCCACTGGCTGGAAATGACGATGCCAGCCCGGATCGATGGGTAATCCCCCCGCTTTTAGCGCTCGCCAAAAGTGGAGCTAAGCGGGCAAGGCCAATTTCTGCATGGGTGTGATGCCGCCGAGAGCCATGTTCGGACGCTCGTGGTTGTATGTCCATAGCCAGTGGGTCGCCGATGCTT
>NZ_JADIKL010000010.1:0-94859 GCF_044904705.1 Dyella agri | reverse complement strand
GGGCGTACCGTCCTCGGCTTGCTTGAGCACGGCGATGATCTGGCTATCGCTGAATCGGGACTTCTTCATGGAACCTCCTCGGGAAAGATTACGAGAAAATTCCACTTTCAGCGTCTGCTAATTTACGGGGGGATTACCCCAGCCCATCGCGCTGGCGGTGGCGTTCGATGGGGACGGCGTGCCGCGGGTGCAGGCGGCGCGCGAGGATGACGTCTGAAGCGGGTTCAGTCGTCGAGGCGGGCCAGGGCGATGCCTTGCGCCGCCAGCGCGGCGCGGGTGGGGTCGTCGCCGGCCGGTGTCACCGGGCGGCTCAGCTCCCACAGCAGGCCGGCTTTGAAGCCCGCGACCACGGCATCCTGCGCGGTCCACAGCACGCAGACGTTGCGTGCCAGGCCGCATACCAGCACGTCCTCCACCCCGCGTTCACGCAGCCAGCCGGCGAGGCCGGTGGCAGGACGGGTACCGCGCGGGCCGTGGTTCTCGCGGAAGCCGCTGTAGGAGTCCACCTGCGGATCGCTGCCCTTGCGCAGGATCAGGTCGGCCGCCGACCAGTCGATGCCGGGATGCAGCGCCGCGCCCGGCGTGCCCTGCACGCAGTGGTCCGGCCACAGTGTCTGCGGCTGGCCGTGCAGCGTGATCTGCTGGAACGGCTGCGTACCGGGATGCGCGCTGGCGAAGGAGGCGTGGCCTGGCGGATGCCAGTCCTGGGTGGCGACCACGTGGCGGAAACGGCGCATGCGCAGCAGGCGGTCGATACCGGGCACGATGGCGTCGCCCTCGTGGCAGGCCAGCGCGCCGCCGGGCATGAAATCCGGTTGCACGTCGACCACGATCAGGGCCGTGCGTTCACTGATGGCGGAAGACATGGCGGGCCTGCGCGCGATGGGAGGGCAGAAGTCTAGCGTGGGGGCATAATGCAGGTGGGTACGCGTGGAACAGGGTGCGATGAACTACGACCAATCGTGGATGGGCTATGGCTGGATCGGCGGCTTGGAGGCCGGTGCGATCAGTCTTGCGGTCGGCTTCGTGCTGTACCTGCTGTTCCACCGGCTGGGCCGCCGCAACGGCTGGAGCGACGCACGGCAGATGGGTTGGGCGTACTTCCTCGCGCTGGTGCTGACCGGGCGTGTCGACGTCGGGAACCTGTTCTATTTCAACTACGCGCAGCTGCAGTCGTTGCAGCTGCTGCAGGCCAAGCTGGCCGAGGTGCACGATCCCGACGGCATCGGCACCCGCGTGATGTGCGAGCTGCTTGGCGCGGCGGTCGGCGTGTTCCTGGCCTGGCTGCTGTGCGGCGTGCATTGGCGCAGGGATTGAACCGGCGGCGCGCCGTGCGGCCGTTCACTTGCGGTCGTGCCGGTGCCGGTGGTGAATGTCGGGAAAGTGCGGGTGGCTGTGGGTCAACGGTTCGTGTGTGTGCTCGTGCGTGTGCGGCTCGCTGCCGTCCCAGTCGAAATCGTGCGTGTGCTGGTGGTGCGCGTCATGCACGTGCCGGTGCGTGTGAGTGATCGCCTCGTGCGTATGCAGGTGGTCGTGGCGCTCGGTGAGGTGCAGCCACACGCCCGCGCCCATCAGGAGCGCCGCCAGCCAGAACACCGGGCCGGCATGTTCGCCTAGCGCGAGTATCGCGATCGCCGCGCCCATGAACGGCGCCGTCGAGAAATACGCGCCGGTGCGCGCCGAGCCCAGACCGCGCAGGGCGACGACGAACAGCACCAGGCTGAGTCCGTAGCCGAGCAGACCCACCGTCATCGCACCTGCCACGATGCCGGCGGCCGGCAGGCGCATGCCCAGCAGCAGCGCGATGCCGGTGTTGACGATGCCGGCCACGATGCCCTTGAGCCCCGCGACGAACAGCGCATCCGAGGCCGACACCTTGCGGGTGAAGTTGTTGTCCAGCGCCCAGCACAGGCAGGCGAGCGCGATCAGGGCGGCACCCCAGCCCAACCCGCCGGTGGCGCCGCCCGGCCAGGCCAGCAGCGCCGCGCCGGCCACGATCAGCGCCATGCCCAGCACCACGCGGTGGTCCGCGTTCTCGCGGAACACCAGCCATGCCAGCAACGCGGTCAGCACGGCTTCGAGGTTCAGCAGCAGAGAGGCCGAGGCGGCCGTCGCATGCGCCAGGCCCAGCATCAGCAGCACCGGCGCGAGCACGCCGCCGCAGGCGATGGCGAGCAGGTACCAGCCCCATTCGGCGCGCGTCATGGCGGGCACGCGCCAGCCGCGGTCGCGTGCCAGGCGCAGCAGGCCCAGGCCCAGTCCGCTGCCCAGATACAGCAGGCCCGCCAGCATGACCGGCGCGCTGCCGCCCAGCAGTTGCTTGGCGACCGGCGTGCTGGCGCCGAACAGCAGCGCCGCCAGCAACGCGCAGGCAATCGGGCGTGACCAGGTGGCGGGCAGGGCAGGCATGGGACGGTTGGCGGGATGGTATGCGGTGGCGCCGATGGGTGGCGCTTACAGCAAGGGGTCGAACAGGCGCGCCACGTGCATCGCCACGCGGCGCAGGTAGGGTGCGTCGAGGTATTCGCGTTCGTCCACTTCGCGGGCGCGGCCGAAGTCGTTTTGCAACATGGCGTCCACCTCGGCGGCGAAGCCGCGGTCCAGCACCAGCGCGCTGGCCTCGAAGTTGAGCCGGAACGACCGGCTGTCGAGGTTGATGCTGCCCACCGCGGCGCAGTCGTCGTCGACCAGCACCACCTTCTGGTGCACGAAGCCGGGCTGGTAGCGGAATAGGCGCACGCCGGCGCGCAGGGCGTGGTAGGCGTGCAGCGTGGAGGCGAGGAACACGGTGTGATGGTCCGGCCGCGACGGGATCAATACGCGCACGTCCACGCCACGCAGCACGGCCAGGCGCAGCGCAGCGCGTACCGCGCTGTCGGGCACGAAATACGGCGTGGTGAGCCAGATGCGCCGGCGCGCCGCGTTGATCGCGGTCACGAAGAACAGCGAGCCGGTTTCCTGCGCATCGGCCGGGCCGCTGGCGATGGCCAGCACGTGGGCCTCGCCGTCGGCGGCGGGCGCCGGATGCAGCGGCGGCGGCGCGCCGGTGATCCATTGCCAGTCGTTGGCGAACAGCTGTTGCAGGTCGGCCACCGCGGGGCCGCGGATTTCCAGGTGGGTATCGCGCCATGGCGCCAGCGGCGGTTTCAGGCCCAGGTATTCGTCGCCCACGTTGAGGCCGCCGATATAGGCGCGCTCGCCGTCCACCACCATGATTTTGCGGTGGTTGCGGAAGTTGAGCTGGAAGCGGTTGCGCCAGCGATGGGTGGCGAAGGGGTGAATCGCCACGCCGCCCGCGCGCAGCGTCTCCACGTAGTGGCGCGGCAAGTCGTGGCTGCCCACGCCGTCGTACAGCACGCATACGCGCACGCCGGCCGCCGCGCGTTCCAGCAAGGCCTGCTGCATGCGCCGGCCGAGGCCGTCGTCCTTGAAGATGAAGAACTGCACCAGCAAGGTGTGCCGCGCTTCGGCGATCGCGGCGAAGATGGCCTCGAAGGTGGCGTCGCCGTTGATCAGCAGGCGCAGCCGGTGACCGGCGCGGAACGGCCGGCCCTGCATCGCCACCAGTGCGGCGTAGCGCTCTTCGCCCGTGTTCGCCGATGCGGGATGCTGGCGCGGCGGCGCCCGATGGCGGATGTGGAGGTAGCCGCGAAAGCGGCTGGCGCCGAGGAACAGATAAGGCAGCAAGGTGAGCTCGGGCAGCATCAGCAGGCCCAGCACCCAGGCGATCGTGCCTTGTGGTGTGCGTGTGTGCATCAGCGCGTGCGCGGCGGCGAGGACGCCGAGCACGTGCAGCAGCAGGATGACGGAGCCGATCAGGCTGAGGGTCATGAAGGCCCGTTGTGCGCGCTTATTCCGCCAGCAACTGGTCGGCCACGACGCGCGCCTGCTGGCGGATTTCCGGCATCGCGGTGGATTCCCACAGCGTACCGCGCAACAGGCTGCCGATGGCGAACAGCCGCGACCAGGTGCCGCCCCCGTGCAGCAACCGCCCTTGCGGGGTGGCCTGGCAACCCAGGCCCAGCGGATCGGGCAGCACGTGCCGGTTGACCACCAGCTGGCGCATCAGCGGATGCGGCGTGCGCGCCACGTCGAAGTCCATGCCGACCGACTGCACCACCAGCCCGGCCTGCAGCCGCTGCGGCGCGCCGCCGCCGTGCGGGCGCAGTTCGAGGCGCAGGCCGCCTGCATCGACGTCGACGCCTTGCAGGTGGCCTCGCAGGCGATGCAGACGGCCTTCGCGTTCCAGCGCGGCAAGGCCTTCGTGCACCGGCGGCGGCATGCGGTGGCGCGCGCGTTCCCAGGCCCAGCGTGCATGGCGATGGAAGCGTGCGCGCTGCTCGATGGACAGCGCAGCCCATAGCGCCGGGGTGTGCGGACGCAAGCTGTCGATCACGCTGCGCCAGTCGTCTTCCTGCGCGATCGCCTCGCGCAGCAGGTGCAGCCAGCGGCGTATTTCGGGTGCGTCCTGCATCGCCTCGATCAGTTCCGCGCTGTCGCCGTTGGGCAGCGCCGCGGCGTGCAGATGCGGTTCGGGCAGCAGGCCGTGGCGCGAGATCGCGGTGAAGCGGGCGTCGGGCCAGCGTGCGGCCAGCTCCAGCAGTACGTCGGCGGCGGTGAGGCCCAGGCCGATCACGGCCACATGCTCGGGTGTCGTGGTGGGCGGCGTGGCCAGCAGCGGCCAGGGATCGACCACGTAGCGGCCGCTGGCCAGCGCGGCCGCGCTGATTCCGGCCATCGGCTGCGGCGGCAAGGCGCCAATCGCCAGTACCGCGGCGTCTACCCGGCGGGTTTCCTCGCCGCGGAACACGGTGACGCCGCCGGCTTCGGGCACCACGGCATCCGCGGCGAACGGCACGACCTGCACGTCGTGGCCCTGGGCTTTGCCCAGCGCCAGCGCGCGCGAGACCTCGGCCTCGAGGTAGTCGCCATAGCGGCGGCGCGGTAGGAAATCGGTACCGGCGACGGTGGGGTCCTGGCGTTGCACGAAATCGAGGAAACCCTGCGGCTTGCCGGCGAACATGCCCATCGAGGCCGCGCGCACGTTAAGCAGGTGGCGGTCGGAGCGGGTGGCGTAGGCGACGCCCCGCGCGGGCGCGGTGCCACCGGTGTACCAGTCCAGGTGCAAGGCCTGCGGCGGCTGGCGTTCCAGCAATTCGCCGAGCAGCGCGGCGGCCGCGGCGCCGCCGCCGATGATGGCGACACGTCGATGCATGCGTTGCTCCGAAACGGAATCAGGGCGTCAGCTGGCCGGCGAATGCGAGGCGCCGCGTCTGCGCGACCCAGGCGGACTCATCCTCGCATGGTTCGCTGGCGCGGTGCTGCGGCAGTTCGCCGCCATAGACGTGCAGCGTGTAAGCGATGTCGTGCCGCGACAGGTTGCGGCAACGGTGCGCCAGGTTCGCGTCGCGCTCGAACCAGCTGGCGTCGCCCGGCCCCAGCCAGTTGCGGCCCAGCGCATCCAGTTCGCCGTTGTGCGGATCGCGGCGGTAGGACTGCCATTCCAGCGCGCCTTGCAGGGGCAGCTCCAGCCCCCAGCGGTCGGTGTGGTCGAGCAGCGGCATGCGCTGACCGGGCGGCCACGCCCGCACCAGCACGTGCAGCGCTGGCTGCCGGCGCTCGGCCAGCAGCCAGCGCTCGCCATGGCGCCGGCGGCGGTGCATCGAGGCCAGCCGGGCGGGCAGCGCGGATGCGTCCTGATGCACCACGCGGCCGAGTTCGCGCGCCATCGAAGCCAGGTCGGGATGCTCGACGCGACCGTATTCGAGTGCGATGTCGCGCAGGGTCTTCAAGCTGTGCGCGTACTTGCCCATGCGTAGCTCGGCGTTTGGAACGGCGGCCAAGTGGAGCATGCACACCGTTAAACGTCCGTAAGGTTTTGGCATGACTTCCGCACCATGCGTGCCATGCCTGTACTTGCGAAGCTGTGGACTCGCCATGCTGCGCACGTTTGCCGTGGAAGGGCCCGGTCGACACCTGTGTCGCCGGGCCTTCCGCACCGCACCAGGCCTTTCGTTACAGGTTCTGCAGCACGAAATTCACCGGTACCCGTGCCCACGCGCGCACTGCGTGACCATTCACCATCGCGGGCTGGAAGCGCCAATGTGCGAGTACCTGCTCGCGCGCGCTGCGGTCGAGCACCACGTGGCCGCTGCCTTGCTCGATGTCCACCTGCACCGGCTTGCCGGTCTCGTCCACCAGCACGCGCAGCAGCACGGTGCCCTGCAAGTGTTGGCGCATTGCCTGCATGGGAAACTGCAGCGGCGCCGAGCGATAGGCGAGGGTGGCTTCGACCGGTGCTGAGGTATCGGCGTCGCTAGGTGCCGCAGTGGGCGGCGCCTGCGGCGGCATGGGCTGGGTGCCTTCGATGCTGGGCGTCGCCGGCGGCAGTACGACGTCGGGTCGGGGATGCACGTGCACTGGTGCGGGTGGCGGATGCGGCAGCGGTTTCAGGTTGATGGGCGGTGGCTGCGGCACGGGCGGCGGCGGTTCGATGAACACCACGTGCGTGGACGTGTCCAGCTTCTCCACCAGCGCCAATGCCTGTGGCGCCAGGGGACGGGTGAGTATGAGCAGGGCCGCGAGGTTGAGCGCGATGGCCGCACTGAGCGCGGCGACGCGCGCGGCATCGGGGTGGGGACGAGCAGCAACAGCCAGGCTAGCGGACGACATGAGCGACCTCCTGCTGACGGTTTTCAGGTTGTGGCGCCGGCGACGCTGCACGCGGTGCAGTGGGGACCGCCGCGGACGCGACTGCAGCGTATGCCTGCCTCTTCGCCTGCGCAAGTGGGGTGGTTGGACGTCTATTTGCGCGGCCCGGGGCCGGTGGCGCGGTGGTCGGGGAGGCGACTGCCGGGAAGGCGATCATAAAAAAAGCCCCGCGGGGAGGCGGGGCGGAACGCGGATGACAGGGGGATGGGAGGCATCCGCCCGTGCAGTCTCGGCGTATCGGCATGGAGGCGGCGTGCAGGCTCGGTGAAGGGCGGATTCACGCCGCGCCGGTCCGCCATGGGCGGATCGCGCCTGCGTGCTGCGGTAGGCAAGCGCCGGCGCGACCGCTATGGTGCGTAGTCGGTGTTCCCCCGCTTGCCGGAGCCGTCATGACCGCCGTCACCGTTGCCTTGCCGCGCTACCGCCGCGGCGACGAGTTCGCCAGCTGCCTGTTGCACGGTGTCGGCATCGTGCTGAGCATCGGCGGCCTCGCCATCCTGGTGGCGTTCGCGGCCCAGCGGGGCGATGCGCGCGCGGTGACGGCGAGCGCGGTATATGGCGTTACCTTGATCCTGCTGTACACCGCGTCCACGCTGTATCACGCGGTGCCCGCGCCTGCGGCCAAGCCGCTGTTGCGCACGCTGGACCACATCGCGATCTATTTGCTGATCGCGGGCACCTATACGCCGTTCACCCTGATCGCGCTGCCGGGCAGCTGGGGTTGGAGCCTGTTTGGCGCGGTGTGGGCGCTGGCGTTGCTGGGCAGCGTGCTGGAGCTGGGTTGGTTCCGCCGCTACCGCAAGCTCGCCGTGCTGCTGTACGTGGGCATGGGCTGGATCGGCATGCTCGCCTTCAAACCGCTGGCCGCGCACTTGCAGGCAGGCGGCATGGCGCTGCTGATCGGCGGTGGCGTGGCTTACACGCTGGGCGTGCCGTTCTACCTGTGGCGCAAGCTGCCGTACCAGCACACGCTGTGGCACGCCTTCGTACTCGCCGGCAGCGTGCTGCACTACTTCGCGGTGCTGCTGTACGTATTGCCCGTGGCCCGATAAGGCAGGCAGCGTCAGCGCACAAAACCCGCTTCGCGCTGGGCACGCAACGCCAGCACGAACACGGTATCGATGCGTTCCACGTAGCGGTACAGCGCGATGTAGCCATGCGAGCCGCGACCGATCACAAGCTCACGCTTGTCATTGATGGCCGGACGCCCGATCAGCGGGTTGGAGGCGAGCACGCCAATCGCTTCGATGATCTCCATCAGCCGGTCGGCGGCATGAGCGACTTCGTGCGATGCGAGGTGGTCGAGGATGCGTTCGAAGTCTTCGCCGACTTCGGGTGCCAGTTCGATCCGGCTCACCGCGGCTTTGCCAGCTTGCGCGGCGCAGGGCGCCGCGCAGTCCTGCCGGCGATCCGGTCTTCCAGATAGCTGCGCATCTTTTCCCACGGAATGGTCTCGCCCGTTTCGACAATTCGGGCGTAGCGCTGCTCGGCCACGGTATCGAATTCGGTACGGCGTTCGGCCAATTCGGCTTTTTCGGCAATCGCCTCAAGGATGAAGCCATGTGCCGTCGTGCCGGCGCGCTTCGCTGCGGCGGCGACGCGGTTCTTGAGTGCGTCGGGCAGGCGGATGGTAGTGGTGCTCATGGCGGGTCCTGCAAGAGTGCGTGCCTTCACTGTAGCACAATGGTGCTACCTGACCTGAAGTCAGCCGAGCAGCATCGCCAGGCCAAACAGGCCGACCATCACCAGCGAGATCACCAGCTTCACCAGCGTGCCGAACAGCAGGCCTAGCCAGGTGCCGATGCCCACGTGGGCCGATCGCAGCACGCTGGTGCCGGACGACAGTTCGCCGATCAATGCCCCCACGAACGGGCCGAGCAGGATGCCGGGGATGCTGAAGAACATGCCGATGAGAGTACCCAGCGACGCTCCCCACAGTGCACGCTTGCTGGCGCCCACGCGCTTCGCGCCCAGCGTGCCGGCGACGAAATCCACGATCACGCCCAGCGCGCCGAGTACACCGATCAGCAGCAGCCACCACAGGCCGAGGTGGCGGTAGTTGTCCACCGCGGCGACCAGCCAGATACCACCGAAGATCATCGGGATGCCGGGCAGGTTGGGCAGGATCGCGCCGACCAGGCCGCCCACGATCAGCACGGCGCCCAAGGTGCAGAACACGATATCGAACCACATGGTACTGGCCTCAGCCGCGCAGGCGTTGGGTGAGGCCGCGCAGGAAATGCCGCAGCAACTGGTCGCCGCAGGGGCGGTAGTTGGGGTGCTCGGGCTTGCGGAATAGCGCGGTGAGTTCCGATTTGGACAACGGGAAACCGGCGGCGGCGAGGATCGCGTGCAGATCGTCGTCGCGCAGCTCGAAGGCGACGCGCAGCTTTTTCAGCACCAGGTTGTTGCTGACGCGTTTCGCCACCGGCGGCATCGGTCGGCTCTCGTCGCGCCCGCGCAGGTGCAACACCAGGCCGTCGAGGAAATGCGCCATCACCTTGTCGGGGCAGTCGCGGTAGCAGGCCTCGTCGTCCTTCTTCAGGAACGCGTCGATATCGGCAGGCGCCACCTCCAGCCCGGCCAGCGCCACGATGGACGGAAGCCTGCCGTCGGGCAGGTCCAGCATGTAGCGCACGCTGCGCAGTACGTCGTTGTTGATCATGCGGGCATTCTATCGGGTGGCTGTGGGCACCGTTTGCGTCAAGTGACGATCCTTGCTCCTCCACGCGCTGGCGGCGGAGGGGCTTTTGCTTCTACGTGTTCGCAAGATTCAAAGCGGTTTCGTCCACCTGTCGGCGGCCGAGTTACTTTTCTCTTGCGTGGCCAAGAGAAAAGTAACCAAAAGAGAAGGCCACCCCGGTTGGCGCTTGCCGGGCGTCCTGCCCGGCAAGTCCGTGAGGCGTGGCCGGGCTTTTCGAGCGGGCTCCTGCCCGCGCGAAAAGGCGAGTCCATCCATGGCCTCGCCCGCTGCGCGGCCTTCTCGTCCCCGCCTCACCGCCGCCCAGGGGCCCCGGAAAAGCAGCGCGCTCCTGCGCGCAGAAGCAACGGCCAGAGCAAAGCGGGGCGCCGCAAGGCTTTTTCCTCGACTCCCGGATACGGTGCGGCATGGCCGTACCGTGTATCGCGTAGGCGGGAGTGGCTCCCCAGTCCTCGAAACATCCCTGCTTGTAATCCCGGCGTATTGAACCCGGCCATTTCTCTTGGTTACTTCTCTTCACTCCGGGCATCCTGCCCTCCGCCCTTCGGGCCAGCTTCGCTGTTCGCCGTCGCTCCTGCGGCGGCGTGGCCAGCAAAGAGAAGTGACTCGGGCGCCGGCAGGCGTCCGAAACCACTCTGCCCCTGTGAAAGCACACAAGCAAAAAAACGGAAGGCCAGAGGCACTCATCAACGGTCGCGCAAAAAAAAACGGAGCGCCTACGGGCGCTCCGTTTTCATGCCGCTGTGACGCGACTCAGTTCGGCATCGCCAGATCGTCCAGCAGCGCCTTGAGGAAGCGTGCGGCCTCGCCACCGGTGGCGGCGCGGTGGTCGAAGGTCAGCGAGATCGGCATGCGGCGATGCACCTCGATGCCGCCCATCACCGCCACCACGTCGTGGCACAGCTTGCCGGCGCCAATGATGGCGACGGTCGGCGGCACCACCACCGGCGTGGCGTAGCGGCCGGCGAACATGCCGAAGTTGGACAGGCTGATGGTGTAGCCCGAGAGCTCCGACGCCGGGATGGAACGGTCTTCCACCGAGGTGCGCAGGCGCTTGATCGCGGCGCGGATGCCGGCGCCGTCGAGTACGTCGGCGTTGCGCAGAGCCGGCACGAACAAGCCGTCCTCGGTATCCACGGCAATGCCGATGTCCACGTGCGGATGCAGGGTGCGGGTGAGGTTCTTGCCGTCGAACCAGGCGTTGAGCGCCGGCACGGCCTTGCAGGCGGCGACGATGGAGCGGATCAGGCGGGCGGTGATGTCCTGCTTGCCGATCCAGGCGTGCAGGTCGGCGTCGTCCACCAGGGTGGTCGGCACCACGTTGGCGTGGGCTTCGGCCATGACGCGCGCCATGTTGCGGCGCACGCCCTTGAGCTGCTCGGGCTGGCCGCTGGCCTGCACCGACGGCGGCGCAGTGCGCACCGCCTTGCCGGCCTGCGACACCGGCGTGCGCGAAGGCGCCGCACCGGGTTCGGGCAGTTCGGGGGCGAGGTGGCGGCCGGCGGAGGCCGGCACGGCGCGGGCCGGGGCGGCGCCCAGCGCGGCGCTGCCATTGGCGGCAGCGTCCTTCACGTCCTGCATGGTGACCACGCCGTCGGTGCCGGTGCCGCGCACGCGCGTGATGTCCACCTTGAGCTTCTTGGCGAGCGCGCGCACGGCGGGCACGGCCTTGACGCCGCCCACGCTGGAGGCCTGCTCCACGTGCACGTGGCTGCCGCTGACCATCGCGCCTACCACGGTGCCTTCGTCTTCGCGGTCGGCGGTGGCGGCCTTGGCCGCAGGTGCGGGGGCCGGTGCCGGAGCGGGCGCCTCGGCCTTCTTCGGGCCGTGGTGGTGGCCGGTGGCCTCGGCCTCGGCACGCTGTTTGGCGTTGGGATCGGGCTCGAAGTCGGCCAGCGCGGCGCCGGTCTCGATGATGTCGCCGGGGGCGCCGTGGAGCTTCTTCACGGTGCCGGTGTAGGGCGAGGGCACATCGACCACCGCCTTGGCGGTTTCCATCGAGCACAGCGGTGCGTCGAGCTTGATGTAGTCGCCTTCCTTCACGTGCCACTCGACGATGGTGGCGTCGGGCAGGCCTTCGCCGAGGTCGGGCAGGTGGAATGTCTTGATGTCGGCCATGGGTCGGTTTCCGTGCAAGGGTTAGCTGGCGGCAAGCGTGCGCTTGGCGGCGTCGACGATGCGTTCCACGCTGGGCAGGTACTTCATTTCCAGGCGGAACAGCGGAATGTGCGTGTCGGGGCCGGTGACGCGCTCGACCGGGGCGAGCAGGTCGTACAGGCACTCCTCGGCCACGCGTGCGGCGATCTCGGCGCCGAAGCCGGCGGTCTTCGGGGCTTCGTGCACGATCACGCAGCGGCCGGTCTTCTGCACCGACTCGGCGATGGTGTCGAAGTCCAGCGGGGTGAGCGTGGCGACGTCGATGACTTCGGCGCTGATGCCTTGCTTGGCGAGCTCGTCGGCGGCTTCCAGCGATTCCTTCACCTGTGCGCCCCAGGTCACCAGGGTCACGTCGGTGCCGTCGCGCAGCACGAAGCACACGTCCAGCGGCAGCGCTTCGCCGTCGTCCGGCACTTCTTCCTTGTACTGGCGGTAGATGCGCTTGGGTTCGAGGAAGATCACCGGATCGGGATCGCGGATCGCGGCCAGCAGCAGGCCGTAGGCGCGCGCGGGCGAGGAGGGCAGCACCACGCGCAGGCCCGGGATGTTGGTGAACAGGTGCTCGTTCGCTTCGGAGTGGTGCTCCGGCGCGCGGATACCGCCGCCCCAGGGCGCACGCCACACGGCCGGCACGGTGAGGCGGCCGCGGGTGCGGTTGCGCATGCGCGCGGCGTGGCAGGCGATCTGCTCCATCATCGGGTAGATAAAGCCTTCGAACTGCGCCTCGGCCACCGGCTTCATGCCTTGCACGGCCAGGCCCACGGTGACGCCGGCGATGGTGGTTTCGTCCAGCGGCGTGTCGAGCACGCGCAGTTCGCCGAACTTTTCCTGCAGACCCTGGGTAGCGCGGAACACGCCGCCGTTGACGCCGACGTCCTCGCCCAGCACCACGACGCTGTCGTCATGCTTCATCTCGTAGGCGAGCGCCTGGGTGACGGCTTCGATGAGTGTGATCTGTGCCATGACTCAGTGACCCTTGGTTTCGAGCGAAAGGACGTAATCACGCTGCTTGGCGAGATCGGCGGGGACTTCGGCGAAGGTGTAGTCGAACATCGCCGTCACCGGCTGCGTCTTGGTCTCGAGGTAGGCGTTCACCTCGTTGTCCATCCACTCGTCGCACTCGGCCTTCCAGGCTTCTTCCTTGGCGTCGTCCCACACACCCTTGTCCACCAGCCAGTTGCGCAGGCGCTTCATCGGCTCCTTCGCCCAGGCGTCCTTCACTTCCTGCTCGCCGCGGTAGCGGCGGGCGTCGTCGGCGGTGGTGTGGTCGCCGAGGCGGTAGGTGACCAGCTCCAGCACGCTGCCGCCCTCGCCGTTGCGGGCACGCTCCAGCGCGTCTTCCATCGCCTTGCGTACGGCGATGATGTCGTTGCCGTCGACCTGGATGCAGTACAGGCCCGCGGCGATGCCCTTCTGCGCCAGCGTGGGCGCGCCGGACTGGATCTTGCGCGGCACCGAGATGGCCCACTGGTTGTTCACGATCACCGCCACCAGCGGCAGGTTCTGCGCGCCGGCGATGTTGATGGCGCCGTAGAAGTCGCCCTTGGACGAACCGCCGTCGCCGATCGTGCACACGGCCACGCGCTTCTCGCCGCGGATCTTGAACGCCAGCGCGGAACCGGCTGCGTGCAGGCACTGCGTGGCGATCGGCACCGACCACGCGAAGTCGTGGCGCGCCGGCTCTTTCTGGTAGTCGTTGCCGCGCTCGTCGCCGCCCCAGTACATGTACACCTCGCGCGGCTGCACGCCGCGGTACAGCTGCGCGCCGTATTCGCGGTAGCTGGGGGCGAACACGTCCTCGGGCTTCATCGCGCTGCCGATGCCGACGTGGGCGGCCTCGTGGCCGAGGCAGCTGGCGTAGGTGCCGAGCTTGCCGGTACGCTGCAGCGCCACCGACTTGGCGTCGAACACGCGGGTCGACAACATCAGCTTGTACAGCTCGACCATGTGGTCGAGGTCCTTGGCGAAGGCGGGCAGATCCTTGCGAACCTGTTTGCCCTCGGCATCGAGGTATTGCAGGTATTCGATTTCGAACTTGGCGGCGATGGACACGACTCGCTCCCGTTTGGACGAATGGGGAAGTGGGGGCGGCGGCCCATCCAGTGGGGCCTGACGCGCTGGAGATCCCTGGCCGGGCGACCGCCGAGGCGATCAAAACGGCTGGGGAAAGCCGTACATAGATAGCAGGCGGGCATGTTGCGTCGCAAGGTACGCCGCAGCATGCGGGCGGGTACGGCGCGCCGCAAAAAATGACGCTATGGCGCCTCCTGTAGGCCGAACGTCATCAGCGGTTAACATGCTCGCTTTCGGCAGCCGCGATCGACCATGACGGACAACCAGCGCGAGCTCGAGGCGGGCATCGAGCGCGACCTTTCCGGACGCATGACCTACGCGGGCTACCTGCGCCTGGATACCTTGCTGTCCGCGCAGCGGCCCGTGTCCGACCCGCCGTACCACGACGAGATGCTGTTCATCGTGCAGCACCACGTGTCCGAGCTGTGGCTGAAGCTGATGATCCATGAGCTGCACGCTGCGATGGAGCTCATCCGTGGCGAGCGCATGGGCCCCGCGCTCAAGGTGCTGGCGCGGGTGAAGCAGATCCAGCGCCAGCTGTTCGAGCAGTGGGCGGTGCTGGAGACGATGACGCCACACGAATACCTGGCCTTCCGCGATGCGCTGGGGCCTTCGTCCGGCTTCCAGTCGGCGCAGTACCGCACGGTGGAGTTCCTGCTCGGCAACAAGAACGCCGACATGTTGGCGGTGTTTGCGCACGACGCGGCGATACAGGCAGGCCTGCGCGCCACGCTGGAGGCGCCGGGCCTGTACGACGAGGCGTTGCGCTGGCTGGCGCGGCATGGCCACGCGGTGCCGCAGGCATTGCTCGAGCGCGACGTGACGCAGCCGTGGCAGTTCTCCGAGGCCTTGCTGCCGGTGTTCCGGCGCATCTACGAGGCGCCGGAGAACTTCTGGACCGAGTTCCACCTGTGCGAGACGCTGGTGGACATCGAGGAGAGCTTCCAGCTCTGGCGTTTCCGCCACATGAAGGCGGTGGAGCGCATCATCGGCCACCGCCGCGGCACCGGCGGCTCCTCCGGCGTGGGCTTCCTCAAGAAAGCGCTGGACCTGACCTTCTTCCCCGAACTGCTCGACGTGCGCACGGTGCTGGGCACGTGAGGGCTCGACCTTTGCGATCATCCCTGATCGCGAGGATCAAACGGGCGGCCTCCACGGCCGCACAGCTTAAGCTTTTGCGATCATCCCTGATCACGAAGATCAAACGGGCGGCCTCCACGGCCGCACAGCTTAAGCTTTTGCGATCATCCCTGATCACGAAGATCAAACGGGCGGCCTCCACGGCCGCACAGCTTAAGCTTTTGCGATCATTCCTGATCGCGAAGATCAAACGGGCGGCCATCCATGGCCGCACTTTTCATTTCATCCACTCACGCGCCACTGACCACTGGGGAACGTCATGAGCCAGACCATCGAGGCCGGCACCGGCGCCGCGCCGGACTATCCACAGCTGCTCGGCCATCCGCGTCCGCTGTGGATGCTGTTCATGACCGAGTTCTGGGAGCGCTTCGCGTTCTACAGCGTGAGCTGGGCAGTGGCGCTGTACGTGGTGGCGCAGTTCTACCACGGCGATCCGTCGGGGCAGGGCTGGGCCGGGGCGATCTTCGGCACCTACACGGCGCTGATCTTCGGTACCGGCATCTTCGGCGGCTACGTGGCCGACAAGCTGATCGGCTACCAGCGCGCGATCCTGATCGGCGCGCTGGTGATGGCGGCGGGCTTGTTCACCCTGATCGTAGCCAGCAAGACGGTCTTCCTGCTGGGCTTGTCGATGGTCATCGTGGGCGACGGTTTGTTCAAGCCAAACATCTCTTCCATGGTGGGCCAGCTCTACGGCCGCGACGATCCGCGCCGAGATCGCGGCTTCACGCTGTTCTACATGGGCATCAACGCGGGTGCCTTCGTGGCGCCGCTGCTGACCGGCTGGCTGGCGGCGACCTTCACCGATACGCCGCTGCAGCAGAACTACAAACTGGTGTTCATCGCCGCCGGCGTGGGCATGGTGCTGAGCTTCCTCTGGTTCTGGTTCGGCCGCCGCCAGCTGCGCGGCGTGGGCCGGCCGTTGCCCGGCATGGAAGGGCGTGGGCGCTCGCTGCTGGTGCTGGTGGGGGCGCTGGTGGCGGTACCGCTGGTGTACCTGCTGCTGTCGCGCGTCGGCACCATCGGCCTGCAGTGGCTGATCGGCCTGCTGGCGGTGGGGGTGTCGGCGCTGCTGATCAACGAAGCGATGCGCCACGACCGCGTCCAGCTGGACCGCGTGTGGGCGATGCTGATCATCTTTGGCTTCAACGTGCTGTTCTGGATGTTCTATTACCAGCTCGGCAGCTCGTTCAACTTCCTCGCCGAAAACCTGGTCGACCGCAAGATGTTTGACTGGGTGTTCCCGGTGAGCTGGTTCCAGTCGGTCAGTCCGCTCACCATCATCGTGCTGGCGCCGGTGGTCAGCCTGGCCTGGGGCTTGCTGGGCAAGCGGCGGATGGAGCCTTCGATTCCGCGCAAGTTCGGTTTCGGCCTGATCTTCAACGGCCTGGGCTTCCTGGTGCTGATGTACGCGCTGCGCCACCTGATCGATCCGCAGGGCCTGATCCCGTTCTGGCCGCTGGCGGCCTGCTACGCGCTGCAGACCCTGGGCGAGCTGTGCCTGTCGCCGATCGGCTTGTCGATGGTGACCAAGCTGGCGCCGCCGCGCCTGGTCGGCCTGGCGATGGGCGGCTGGTTCCTCTCCACGGCTGCCGGCGGCAACCTGTCGGGCCTGCTGGCCAGCTACATCGCGGGCGAGCACGGCATGACCGCCGCCTCGGCGCTGTCCGGCTTCACCTTTGGTTTCTGGCTGCTGGCCATCTCCGGCGCCGTGCTGTTGCTGATCGCGCCGCTGATCAACCGCCTGATGCACGGCGTGAAATAAACCGGCCGTGGCTGGTCCGTCGTCGGGCGCGTGCGCCCGACGGAGCCCCGATCAGGCTGTGCCTGGTCGGGGCGAGTCCCGGCGGGCGAGAGCCCCGTTCGGGACATCGATAACGGCTCTCAGAGCCTGGAACAGGCTCTCAGCTCTCGTGCCCGTCCTGCGGCATCAGCTTGTCCAGTATCCGCCGCAGCCACGCCTGCTCATCCGGCCCCAACCGCGCCAGCAACTCCCTTTCCCGCTGCCGCGCCATCGGCGCCACTTCGTCGTGGATCTTCCAACCGGCCGCGGTAAGGCCCAGCACCGAGCGGCGCTTGTCGCTGGCATGGGTGTGGCGGCGCACGCGGCCGGCGGCGACCAGGCGCGCCAATGCACGGCTTACCGCCACCTTGTCCATCGCGGTGCGTTCGGCCACCTCGCGCGCGGAGAGGCCGTCGAAACGGGCCAGCACCGCCATTACGCGCCATTCGGTGACGCCCAGGTCGTGGCGCGCCTGATAGTCGTCGGCGATCGCCTGGCTGACCGTGTTCGACACGATCGATAACTGGTAGGGCAGGAAGCGCTCCAGTTCCAGCGGGGCGTGGTCGGGGGGATGGCGTCCAGCGGGCATGCTGCGGTGTTCCTTGCAAATGGTTTCAGATGAAACCATGATTAGTGCGGCTTGGTTTGTGCGGTCATCCGTGACCGCGAGAATCAAACGGGCGGCCATCCATGGCCGCACTTTTCACCAAGAGCAGGCATCAATTTAGCGCGCGGTATGCGAAAGCAAGCATGGCAGCGCGGTTTGCCACCATCGTAGCCCGTCGGAGAGATCCCATGAACGCCCAGCCCAACCTCGGCATGCAGGTCACCACCTTCGAGAACCCGATGGGGATCAACGGCTTCGAATTCGTCGAATTCGCCGCACCGGCCGGCCGTGCCGGCGAGCTGCACGCGCTGTTCAAGAGCATGGGCTTCAGCGCCGTGCTCAAGCACAAGAGCCGTCCGATCACCGTGTACCGCCAGGGCGAGGTGAACCTGCTGGTCAACGAGGATCCGGACTCGTACGCCGCCGAGTTCGCCCAGACACACGGCCCCTGCGCCGCCGGCTTCGCCATCCGCTTCCGCAAGCCCGCCGGTGAAGTGCGCACCACCGTGCTCGGCAATGGCGGCGAGGCGGTGAGCGAACTGGCCGAGCGCTCCAAAGCGGTCGACGCGCCGGCGGTGAAGGGCATCGGCGACTGCACGCTGTACCTAGTCGACCGCTATGGCGACAAGGGCAGCATCTACGGCGACGACTATGCGCCGATCCCGGGCGCCGACCAGCATCCGAAGGGTTTCGGCCTCACCTTCATCGACCACCTCACCCACAATCTCTACTTCGGCAACATGCAGAAGTGGTCGGACTACTACGAGCGCCTGTTCAACTTCCGCGAGATCCGCTACTTCGACATCAAGGGCGCCAAGACCGGCCTGGTGTCGAAGGCGATGACCGCGCCGGACGGCATCGTGCGCATTCCGCTCAACGAATCGAGCGATCCGAAGTCGCAGATCAACGAGTATCTCGACGCCTATCATGGCGAGGGCATCCAGCACATCGCGATGTTCACCGACAACATCTACGACACGGTAGAGGCGATGCGTGCGCAAGGCGTGGAGTTCCTCGATACGCCGGCTACGTATTTCGAAGTGATCGACCTGCGCATCCCGAACCACGGCGAAGACGTGCCGCGCCTGGCGAAGAACAAGATCCTGATCGACGCCGACGCCGAGACCAAGCAGCGCCTGCTGCTGCAGATCTTCACGCAGAACAACATCGGCCCGATTTTCTTCGAGATCATCCAGCGCAAGGGCAACGAGGGTTTCGGCGAAGGCAACTTCCAGGCGCTGTTCGAGTCGATCGAGCGCGACCAGATGAAGCGCGGCGTGCTTTGAGGCTTTGAAGCCCCTCCCCCTTCGGGGGAGGGGTTGGGGAGAGGGTACGGAAATGCCGGAACGCATCAATCCGCCACTGCCGACACGAACTCGCGAGCAGTCGCGTGGGTTGCGCAAGTCGGGTACGGATGCGGAACAAAAGCTCTGGTTCCACCTGCGTGCCGGCCGATTAAATGGCCTCAAGTTCCGTCGCCAACATCCCGTGCCGCCCTACATTGTGGATTTCTATTGCGAAGCGAAGAAACTGGTCGTGGAGCTGGACGGTTCACAGCATGATGAAGCCGTCGACCAGGCACGCACGAAGTTTCTGGAGTCCCGCAGATTGAAGGTCTTGCGATACTGGGACAACGAAGTTCTGCAACAGATGGAGGCGGTGCTCGAAGCGATCCTTCACGCCGCGGAAAACCGAACCCTCACCCCAACCCCTCTCCCGGAGGGAGAGGGGCTCTGAAAGCGGAAGGCATGCACATGTCTGTCGGCACCAACTACCAATCCGGCTTCGCCAACGAATTCGCCACCGAGGCCGTCCCCGGCGTGCTGCCGGAAGGGCAGAACTCGCCGCAGCGGGCGGCGCACGGCCTGTACGCCGAGCAGCTGTCGGGCACCGCGTTCACCGCGCCACGCCACAGCAACCGGCGCAGCTGGTTGTACCGCATCCGCCCGGCGGCGATGCACCAGCCGTTCGAGGCGATGGCGCCCGGTCGTTTCCACAATCGCTTCGACGAGGTGCCGGCCAGCCCCAACCAGCTGCGCTGGGATCCGCTGCCGCTGCCGACGGCGCCCACCGATTTCGTCGATGGCATCGTCACCATGGCCGGCAACGGCGGTGCGGCAGAGCAGTCGGGCATTGGCATCCACGTGTATGCGGCCAATCGCTCGATGCAGGGTCGCTTTTTCTATGATGCCGATGGCGAGTTGCTGATCGTGCCGCAGCAGGGGTGTCTGCGCCTGGCCACCGAGTTCGGCGTGATCGAGCTGGAGCCGCTGGAGATCGCGGTGATCCCGCGCGGCGTGCGCTTCCGGGTGGAGCTGCTGGACGACGTCGCCCGCGGCTATATCGCTGAGAACTTCGGTGCGCTGCTGCGCTTGCCGGACCTTGGCCCGATCGGCAGCAACGGCCTGGCCAATCCGCGCGATTTCCTTACCCCGGTGGCGGCCTACGAAGACGTCGAGGGCGACTTCGAGCTGGTGGCCAAGTTCCAAGGCAACCTGTGGCGCGCGGGTATCGACCATTCGCCGTTGGACGTGGTCGGCTGGCACGGCAACTATGCGCCGTACAAGTACGACCTGCGCCGCTTCAACACGATCGGCTCGATCAGTTACGACCACCCGGACCCGAGCATCTTCCTGGTGCTGCACTCGCCCAGCGACACCGCGGGCGTGAGCAACATGGATTTCGTGATCTTCCCGCCGCGCTGGCTGGTGGCGCAGCACACCTTCCGTCCGCCGTGGTTCCACCGCAATATCGCCAGCGAGTTCATGGGCCTGGTCACCGGCGCCTATGACGCCAAGGCCGAGGGCTTCGTGCCGGGCGGTGCCTCGTTGCACAATTGCATGAGCGGCCACGGTCCGGACGCGGCGACCTACGAGAAGGCTTCGACGCGCGACCTGTCGCAGCCCGACGTGATCACCGGCACCATGGCCTTCATGTTCGAAGCGCGCCGCGTGCTCCATCCGACCCGGCAGGCGCTGGAGTCGAAGGAGCTGCAGGGCAATTACCACGAGTGCTGGCAGGGCATCCGGAAGCATTTCGCCGGCAACAAGGAGCCTGTCGGACTTTGATTGGCCGGTCTGCGAATCCGGCTGTGTGGCCCATATTTCCGCCATTTCTTGCCCCATAGAACCACTATGGGGCGGCGAATTGTCGAAAATCTGTCCTCACACAGCCTGATTCTCGCCTTGACCATCAAAGCCCGACAGGCTCCTAGGCGCCGGGCATCGCATCAACCGAGAACGAAGGGACCGGCGCTATCGTCCGGGTCCGTGGAGCGAAACATGAAACTGGGTTCCCTGAAGGAAGGCGGCCGTGACGGCACGCTGATCGTGGTCAGCCGAGACCTCGGCATCGCGGTGAAGGCCACCGGCATCGCCGCCACCATGCAGGCTGCGCTGGACGACTGGTCGAACGTGGCGCCACGCCTCAACGCCTTGTCCGACGCGTTGAATGCGGGCAAGGCCGCCGGCGCGTTCGCGCTGGACATGACGGCGTTGGCTTCGCCCCTGCCGCGCGCGTATGAATTCGTCGACGGCAGCGCCTACCTGCCGCACGTGGAGCGCGTGCGCAAAGCGCGTGGCGCCGAAGTGCCGGCCTCGTTCTACACCGATCCACTCATGTATCAGGCCACCAGCGCCGGTTTCCTGGGCCCGCGCGACGCGGTGGTGGTGCCCAGCGAGGACTACGGCATCGATCTGGAAGCCGAAGTCGTGGTGGTCACCGACGATGTGCCGATGGCCGCCTCACCGGCCGATGCGGCCGGACACATCCAGCTGGTCGGCCTGGTCAACGACGTTTCGCTGCGCGGGCTGATCCCCGGCGAACTAGCCAAAGGCTTCGGCTTCCTGCAGAGCAAGCCGCGTTCCGCGCTGTCGCCGGTGCTGGTGACGCCCGACGAGCTGGGCGGGGCCTGGCAGGACGAGAAGCTCCATCTGCCGATGCGTACCTGGCTCAATGGCCAGTGGTTCGGCGAGGCCGAATGCGGCGTGGACATGCAGTTCAGCTTCGCCCAGCTGGTGGCGCACGCGGCGAAGACGCGCCCGCTTGCCGCCGGCACCATCGTCGGCTCCGGCACCATCGCCAACCAGGACACCTCCAAGGGTGCCTCCTGCCTCGCCGAGCAGCGCACGGTGGAGACGCTGCGCGACGGCGCGCCCAGCACGCCGTTCCTGAAGTACGGCGACACGCTGCGCATCGAGATCACCGACGCCGCCGGCGCCTCGATCTTCGGCGCGATCGAGCAGCGCATCGCACCGCTGGCGCGCTGATCGCAGCGACAGGTGCGCTGGCTCGCATGCCGGCGCACACTGGACACTCCGCCCCGCCGCGAGGTGCTCCATGCATCACAGCCGCCTGTGTGCCTTGGTATTGGACTGCAAGGTCGACGATCTGGGCGATGCCGCGAGGTTCTGGAGCGCGGCGCTGGGCAAGCCGATCGCCGCGCTCGACCAGGATGGCGACGGCCGCTACGCCGAACTGCGCACGGCCGACGACGAACCGCTGATCCTGCTGCAGAAAGTCGAGCACGAGAGCCGCGTGCATCTGGATATCGAGACCGACGACCTCGAAGCGGAGGCTGCGCGGCTGGAACGCCTGGGTGCGAAGCGCATCGCCTTCGTGCGGCAGCGCTGGTGGGTGATGGAGGCGCCCAGCGGCCAGCGCTTCTGCGTCGTGCGCAAGCAGCGCGACGCCTTCGGCCCGCACCTCAATCGTTGGGACTGAGCAGGCTCAGATCCCGAAACGGTAATCCAGCTTCACCAGCAGCTGCTCTTCGTCGCGCAGTGCGAAGCTGTTGTCGAACTGCGAGGTCACGTCGCGGCGGAAATCGTCCAGCGCGTAGCCGCCACGGCCGTACACCACGTACAGGTAGGACAGCGGCGCCAGCTCGTAGCGGTAGCGGATCTGCAGGCCGAGATTGCGTACGCCGAAACTGCTGATCGGCTCGTCGCTGGCCACTGCGCGGCCGTTGGCG
Source organism: Dyella agri (assembly GCF_044904705.1). NCBI lineage: Bacteria > Pseudomonadati > Pseudomonadota > Gammaproteobacteria > Lysobacterales > Rhodanobacteraceae > Dyella > Dyella agri. The sequence continues at coordinate 72,715 of NZ_JADIKL010000010.1, read as the reverse complement.
GCCACCACGTAGCCGCTGCGCAGGTGTGCGTCGAGCCCGATCGCCTGCAGCTTCAGGCGCAACTCCTGGCGTCCGTCGATGCTCCAGTCGAAGCCGCTGTCCAGTTCCAGCGTGCGCTGGTTGTAACGTCCGACCAGGTTGTCGTGCTGCCACACCAGCCAGTCCGGCACGCGCTGGATGTACGGGCCGGCGTACACGCTGAAGCGGTCGCTGACGTAGTAGGTGGGCAGGAACTTGATGTCCCAGCCCACACTGCGGTTGCCGCCGAGGCCGCCACTGACGACCTCGACCGGCAGCTTGTACGACCAGTCGCCGTGGCGCGGGCTGTCGTGCTCGAACATGAGGTCGAAGGTGGGCGGCAGGTACAGTGCGCCATGGCCGCGGGTCAGCAGGTCGTCCCAAGCGGCGCTGTTGATGTTGAGTTCCACATCCTCGGTGGCGCCGTTGTGCAAGGTGCTGATCCGCTCGATGCGCAGCTGGCGGCGCAGTTCCAGACCATGCGTGTTGTCCAGAGCGTCGACGCGCACGCGCCAGTCGTGCGAGCTGTAGAGCGAGTCGTCGGGCAGGTCGGCGTTGCGCTTGCGCACCTCCCAGTGCGCGTAGTTCAGGTCGTTGCGCTCCAGGTAGCCGAAGTCGTTCACCTGCAGCCGGCCGCCGAAGTGCATGCCCGCCCATTCCTGGCGCCAGCCGTCGTCCATGTCGTAATCGACCAGAGTGGTCGCGCCCTCGCCCTGGCTGCGTGTGCCGTGCTGCAGGATGTCGCTGCCCAGCACGTTGGTCGCGATGGTCAACTGCGGCGTCGGATGCCAGTGATGGTCGACGCCGAACACAGTGGCGTCGCGGTCCAGCCACGGGCGGTCCACGCGGGTCAGCATCAGGCCCAGGCTCTGCGTGCCAAAGTCATGCACGATGCGCGCGGCGCCGAAGAAGCGGCCGGCTTCGCCGCCCTCGTCGGCGGCGAGCACGCCGTAGCTGGTGTTGCCGACGCTGCCGTTGAGTTTCACCGCTGCGTCGATCGGGCTGGCGCCATGGCCGTCATCGGCTGGGCCGCCTACGCGGCGCGTGTAGACCAGCTGGCTGTTGTCGTCGAGCAGGCTGAAGTCGAAGATGCCCTGGTTTTCGGTGAAGAACGGTCGCTTGTCGCTGATATAGGTTTCGGTGGCGCTGAAGTTCACGACCAGGTCGTCGCTCTCCACCTGGCCGAAGTCGGGGTTCAGCGCCGCGGTGAGCTGGAACTGGCCGTTCGGCTTCCAGAAGATGTCGGCGCCTTCGCTGAGGTGGCTGCGGCCGCGCACGTTGTCGTACAGGCCCGACACGTAGGGTGTGACGGCAAGCAGCGCCTGGCTGTACTGCGGCACCTCGATGCGCCGGAAATCGGAGAGGAAGCGGGCTTGCTGGAAGCTGGCCAACGGCCAGGAGTCGCGCTCGCCGCTGGCGGCCACCACGCGGTCCAGGTAGAGGCCGATGATGCGCTTGCCGCCGTCGGCGCGATGCATCGGCGCGGTGTACCAGGGCACCAGGATCTCCACCGTCCAGCCCTGCGCGTCGTGGCTTACCGCGGACTGCCAGATGCCGTCCCAGTCCTTGTTGAAGTTGCTCTCGTTGGTGACCACCGCGTCGTAGACACCGCCGCTGTAGCTCACCGTGAAGTTGTAGCCGGTACGGCCGTCGCCGTTGAAGTCGACGATCAGGTTCACCCGGTCCACCTGATCCTCGAAATCGCGCTGCACCTGCTGGGTGCTGCGCGGCACGCCCGGCGGCTGGGTGCAGCGGAACGCCACCGCCAGCCCCTGTGGCGTAGCCAGCACCCAGGCCTCGGTGGGCAGCGTGGCCGGCTTGCCGTTGAGCGGCTGGACCTGGCGGAAGTCGCTGACGTGCAGCGCACCTTGCCACTCTTCCGGGTGGATACGGCCATCCATCGTCACCGCGAAAACCGGCGGCGACAGCATGGCGAGGACGATCAGCAGCAGGCATGCCAGGCGCATGTCGGGGGGAGTCCGCATCGGTCGGGGCACGCCGGGGAATGCGTGCGCCGGGCAAGGGATTCGCCCGGCGATCAGATGCGCAGCTTGCGCCAGGGGTTTGGACGTCCGCGACAGCCGGAAGTCATGTTCCCGGCTGTTATGCCGGCGGCGGGCGGCGCCACAGCCACGCCCGCAGCGGCAGGGCCAGCACCAGCACCCCAGCGAAGGCGCCGTAGCCGCACAGCGCCGGCAGCACCTGCTGCCAGATCGCGCCACTGGCGCGCCGGCCGGTTTCGTCCGGCATGGGCAGTTGCACCATGTCGAAGCCGAGCAGCCCGGCATACACCGCGGCGGCAAACGCGAGCAGCAGCGCCAGCACGTCGAACAGCCGGCGCGCCGGCGTGCGCGGCAGCGACTTCGGGTAGCACGCATAGGCCCAGCCGAGGATCAGCAGCCAGGGCGCGAGCAGCAGCAGGGCGAGGTAGCGCATCGGCGGCTCCGGCGCGTGGCCGCTCAGTCCTGCGCGGCCAGCTGTTCCAGCGCGTCGCGCAGGCGGGCCAGCAGTTCGTCGTCGGACTGCGGGGTGCGGGCGACGGCCTCGCCGTCCAGCTCAAGCACCAGCACATCGCCGTCCTCGCGCAATACGGCAGCCTGACCCAGCTGGCGGATGCGCTGCTGCAGCGTGCCGGCGGCCTTGGGATCGGCGAACGGCATCGACAGCAGCAGCTCCTCGCCATCCGCAGCGAACAGGCGGAAACGGAAACCGGCATCGCCGTCGCGGAAGCTGGCGAAACGCGGCGCCTTGCCTGCCTTTGCGGCAGCCGGCTTGTCCGCCTTCGCCGCCGGTGCCACGCCCATCGCGCGCAGGCCGATCGCCTCGCGGATCGTGGCGAGCTTGGGCGTGGCGACCGCACGGGCTTTCGCCGCGCCCGCGCGCAGGATTTCCTCGATGGCGGCGGGCTTGGCGATCAGTGCGTCGTAACGCTCGCGCATCGGCGCCAGCTCGGCCTCGATGCGCTCGAACAGCCGCTGCTTGGCCTCACCCCAGCCGATGCCGTCGACCAGCGCCTGGCGGTAGGCGGCGCTTTCAGCGTCGTCGGCGAAGGCGCGGAAGATCGTGTACAGCGCGGAGCTGTCCGGGTCTTTCGGTTCGCCCGGCGCGCGCGAATCGGTGACGATGCGCATGATCGCCTCGCGCAGCCCCTTCGCGCCGCCCTCGAACAACGGAATGGTGTTGTCGTAGCTCTTCGACATCTTGCGGCCATCCAGCCCCGGCAAGGTAGCTACGTCCTCTTCGATGGCCACCTCGGGCAGCACGAAGAAATCCTGGCCGTACAGGTGGCTGAAGCGCTGCCCGATGTCGCGCGCCATCTCGATGTGCTGGATCTGGTCGCGCCCCACCGGCACCTTGTGCGCGTCGAAGGCGAGGATGTCCGCGGCCATCAGCACCGGGTACATGTACAGGCCCGCGGTGACGCCGGCGTCCGGGTCTTCACCGGTCTCGTTGTTGCGGTCGACCGCGGCCTTGTAGGCGTGTGCGCGGTTGAGCAGGCCTTTGGCGGTGACGCAGGTGAGGAACCAGGTCAGCTCAGGAATCTCCGGGATGTCCGACTGCCGGTAGAAGGTGACGCGCGCGGGATCGAGCCCCGCGGCCAGCCAGGTCGCCGCGATCTCCAGCCGCGAGCGCTCCACCCGCGCGGCATCGCCGCACTTGATCAGCGCGTGGTAGTCGGCAAGGAAGAAGAACGCATCCACGTCGGCGCGCCGGCTGGCCCCTATCGCCGGGCGGATCGCGCCCACGTAGTTGCCCAGGTGCGGGGTGCCGCTGGTGGTGATGCCGGTGAGGACTCGGGTCTGCATGTCGGGTGTGCTTGTGTCGTGGGCGCGCGGATCAGCGCAGCAGAGTGGACTTGCCGAACAGGCTTTCGACCAGGTCCACCGCCAGTTTCGCGGTCTGGTTGCGCTTGTCGAACGCGGGGTTCAGCTCGACGATGTCGAGCGAGCCGAGCCGGCCGCTGTCAGCGATCATTTCCATGCACAGCTGCGCTTCGCGGTAGTTCGGGCCGCCGCGCACCGTGGTGCCCACGCCGGGCGCGATGGCGGGGTCGAGGAAGTCCACGTCGAAGCTCACGTGCAGGTGGGTGTCGTCGTCCATGTCGGCCAGCGCCTCCTCCATGGCCCGGCGCATGCCCACCTCGTCGATGTGGCGCATGTCATGGACGGCCATCTTCGCCTCGCGCACCAGCTGCTTCTCGCCCTCGTCCACCGAGCGGATGCCGATCTGGCGGAACACGTCGGGCGTGGTCGCCGGAGTGGTCTCGCCGATCTCCACCAGCTCGGCCGGGCCATTGCCGCACAGGCAGGCCACCGGCATGCCGTGGATGTTGCCCGAGGGGGTGATCGCCGCGGTGTTGAAGTCGGCGTGCGCGTCCAGCCACAGCACACGCAGCTTTTTGTTCCGTTCGCGGCAGTGCCGCGCCACCGCGCTGATCGAGCCGATCGCCAGGCAGTGGTCGCCGCCCAGCATGATCGGCAGGCGGCCGGCTTGCAGCTCATGATGGATCGCGCCGTGCACCGCGGTATTCCACGCCACCACCTCGCCGAGGTGGCGGTAGCCATTCACCGGGGGCAGCCACGGGTTGTGCGGGCCGTGCAGGTTGCCGCGGTCGATCACGTCGAGCCCGCGCGCGCGCAGTTTCTCGGCGATCTGCGCCACGCGCAGCGCCTCCGGTCCCATCGAGGCGCCGCGATGCCCGGCGCCAATGTCGGTGGGCACGCCCACCAGGGCGATCGTCTGCTTGCTCATGTTGCTGGTGTCCACGTCGATTCCGGCAGCTTTCAAGTGTAGCGGGTCGGCTGCAACGTGGCCGCAACGGGCAGGCCGCGACCATGGGGATCGCGGCGGGCGGCGGGGAGGTGGTGCCGGCAGCAGGAATCGAACCCGCGACCTACTGATTACAAATCAGTTGCTCTACCAACTGAGCTATGCCGGCGTGGGGCGGGATTCTAGCAGGGGCAGCCTCAAAAACAGCTGGTGGTATGCGAGCCCACGTCGCCGCCGTGGACGCGGCTGCGCCAGTCGAAGCCGGCGCGGTCGGCCACCAGGTCGAGCCAGTATTGCGGCACGCTCTCGGTGCGTTCGGTGACGTGGGCGGGGAAGCCGGCTGCGGTCACGTCGGCGCGGCGCTTGCGCGCGTTGTCCTGGTCCTTGAACAGACCTAGCGAGATCGTGTTGGGCTGGTCACCGCCGCCGACCACGAAGTAGTCCTTGATGCCGCGGGCGGCGAGCTGGCGCGTCAGCGCCAGCGCCTGCGCGCGGCTGCCGGGCGCGGGCAGGTAGACCCACCAGCTGCGCGACTGGGAAACCTGTTCCTGGCGCGAGCGCATGCGCAGGGTCACCGGCGTCAAGGCACTGCGGGCCTGCTGCAGGTCGTGCGGCGTGGCGAATGGGCCGAGCGTGAGACAGCGGTAGTCGGCGGGCGTGTCCGCCGTCGCGGGCGAGGGCGAAGGGGCAGAGGCGGGTGGAGCGACGCTGGCTGCAGGTGTCGCCGTGGTTGCCTGCGCCGGCAACTCGGAGAGCAGGCGCAGCTCCGGCACGCCGGGGTCGGTGGCCGGCGGCACGTGGGCGTAGGGCTGGCCGAGCAGCAGCCAGGCGGCGGCCACGATGTTGAGCATGACCAGCAGCACGAACAGCAATCGCAGGAACATCGATCCCCCGTCATCCACGTCCGCGGCCGACGACATGTCGCGCCGCGCTTGTGTCTATTGTGCCGCGGCCCACACCGCCAGTCCGTGCAGCACGCTGTCGTGCGCGAACTGCGCCGGCAGGCCGAGCAGGGGCAGTAGCGCCTCTGCGTCGCCACCGCCGAGGCGCAGCGTGGGCGTGCCGCCCAGCGCGGGTGCCATGTGCGTGACGAAGCGTTCGATCAGCGCCGTCGCCGACAGCCAGCAGCCGGAGGCCACCGCATCGGCAGTGTTGTCCGCCGCCTCGACGATCGTGCCTGCCTGCGCGGGCCGCACCTGCGCGGTGGCGCCAAGCAGGGACTGCTGCATCAGTCGCGGCCCCGGCGCGATCAGTCCGCCGAGATGGCGGCCGTCGGCGGCCAGTGCGTCCAGCGTGAGCGCGGTGCCCACGCCGGCCAGCACGCAGGGTGCGAGGCCGTCGGCACGGGCGGCGACCATGGCAAGGAAGCGGTCCACGCCCAAGCGCTGCGGTTCGGCGTAGGCGTTGCGCACGCCGCAGGCTTCGGCGGGCGTGCGCAACCAGGCTACCTCGCGCCCGAATGCAGTGGCGACGCTGCGGGCGATGAGCTGTTCACGCGGGGCGTCGACGACCGAGGCGCCGAAGACGGCCTCCGGCGGCGGCAGCGCCGACCAGGCGCCGGCCAGTGCGTCCGCCACGCCTTCGCTCCACGCCACCGCACCGTTGGCGCGGTGGCCGCCATCGTGGCTCAGCGCCCACTTCAGCCGGGTGTTGCCCAGGTCGAGCAAGAGTCTGCTCATGCGCGGCGCACCGTGACGTCGGCGCTGTCGATGCGTTGCAGTTCCCCGTCCGGCAGATGCAGCAGCAGGGCGCCGCGGCTGTCCACGCCGGCGCCGATGCCGTCGCGCTCGCCGCCGGCGCCGCTGAGCCGCAGCGGCTGGTCGCGCAGCAGGTCGTGTCGGGCATAGTCGTCGGTGAAAGCAACGAAGCCCTCGCGCTCGAATTGGCGCAGACCCTCGGCCAGCGCGGCGATCAGCGCGGCGGCCACGCGGTTGCGGTCCGGCGCTGTGCCGCCGGCCAGCGTGGCGAGATCGCAGGCGGGCTGGCCAGCCTGTTCGCGCAGCGCATCGGTGAGCCGCAGGTTGAGGCCGATGCCGATCACGGCGGCGCACGGTCCCTGGTATTCGCCGCTGAGCTCGACCAGGATGCCGGCCAGCTTGCCGGGCGCCTGGCCGGGGGCGGCGGCCAGCACGTCGTTCGGCCATTTCAGGCCTGCGCCGGCGATGCCCAGCGATGCCAGCGTGCGCAGCACGATCACGCCGATCGCCAGCGACAGCCCCGACAGCGTGGCAAAGCCCCCATCGAAGCGCTTCAGGCAGGACAGGTAGAGATTCAGCCCCGGCGGCGACAGCCATTGGCGTCCGCGCCGGCCGCGTCCGGCGCTCTGTGTCTCGGCCAGCACCACACTTAAATCGGGTGCCGCGCTGCCGCGGCGCTGCAGTTCGCTGGAGGTGGAGTCGAGCTCCCAGTGCACTTCCAGCGCACCTAGCTGTCTGGCGGCCGCGGCGGGCAGCGCGGCGCGGATGCGTGCCGCGTCCAGCAGCTGCAATGGCCACGGTAGCCGGTAGCCGCGTGTGCCGCCGGCCTCGATCGGTACGCCGCGGGCGCGCAGCGCCTCGATCTGTTTCCACACGGCGGCGCGGGTCACGCCGGCCCTGGCGGCCAGTTCGACGCCGGAAAGCGGGGAGCCCGCGGCCAGCTCGGCCAGCAGATCGGCTGGCTGCATCAGCGGGCCGCCGGGAGACTTGCCGAGGCAGTGCGGCGGCAGGGGAGGAGGAGAGTCGCAGGCATCCGGCGGATTCTAGCCGGGCAAGGCGCGTCGGGGCACGATATCTCGGCTGCGGCACTGGCATCGTGCGCGCATTTCTGCGACGATCGGGAACCTCGCTTGTGGATCAAGGGGTTGCATGCCATGAGTGCCAGACATTGGATGATCGGTTGCCTGATCGGCTTGGCCGGCATGGGCAGCGCCATGGCAGCGGACATGGATACCCGCGACGTCACCACGAGCAGCCACAGCAGCACGGCCGACACCAGCGCGCATGATGCTGGCAGCAGCAACGGGGACACGTTGAGCCTCAATCGCGACTGCCCGCCGTCGCGGCACAGCGCCGACACCGACAGCAGCGATTCCGAAAGCCATGGCAGCGGCGCCGGTGGCGGCAGCGAACACGGCGGCCGCATTTCCGCGCCCACCAGCGCACGCCCGGCGACCCTGGGCTGGCAGTCGCTGCTGCCAGGCTCCATCCAGTAACCGCAAGTGTTGCCTTGAGCGACCGTCGTTCCGGCGGTCGCGTCCGCGTGTCCGTTTCCGCCGATCAGGTGCGCATCGCCCTGCGGTTCGCCGGTAGGACGAGCTCGCCCGACACAAGCCTGCCTGCCGCGTCGCGGCTTCTCATTCCGGCGGCAGCTTGACGCTGAAACGCGCGCCGCCCAGGTCGGGCGAGCGATCCACCGACAGTTCGCCGCGGTAGGCGCGCACGATGTCCTGCACGATGGACAAGCCGATGCCGTGGCCTTGCACGCGTTCGTCGCCGCGCACGCCGCGCTGCAGCACCTTCTCGATCTTGTCCGCGGCGATGCCGGGGCCGTCGTCTTCCACGCTGAGCAGCAGGCCGGGGCGGGCGCGGCCCACCTGGGGCTGCTTCTGCACCACCAGCAGCACGTGGTGGCGCGTCCACTTGAACGCGTTCTCCAGCAGGTTGCCCATCAGTTCGAGCAGGTCGTTGAGCTCGCCGTGGAAGGAGGCGCCGTCTTCGATGTCGAACTCGCACAGCACGTTCTTGGCGGCGTAGACCTTCTCCAGGCCCTGCACCAGGTCCTCGGCATGGCTGGCGATCGGGACGGCGGCAGCGAAGGTCTGGCGACCCGAGGTGGCGGCGCGCGCCAGCTGGTAGGCGACCAGTTCGTCCATGCGGCGCACCTGGTCGAGCACGCCGCGCCGGGTAGGTTCGTCGCTGGCCGACTCCAGCTGCGAGCGGATCACCGCCAGCGGTGTCTTCAGGCTGTGCGCGAGGTCGGCCAGGGTGTGGCGGTAGCGCGTGCGTTGCTCGCGCTCGCTGTTGATGAAGGCGTTGATGCGCTCGGTGAGGCCGGTCAGTTCCAGCGGATACTGGCTGTCCAGGTGGTCGCTGTCGCCGCGTTCGACCCGGCTCATGTCGCTGGCTACCTTGCGCAGCGGGGTGAGGCTCCAGCGCAGCAACAGCAGCTGCAGCACGATCAGCATCACGCCCAGCACCGACAGCCACACTGCCAGAGTGCGCCGGTAGACCGCGTTCTCACCTTCGAGCTGCTGCTCGGTCTGCGCCACCATGATGGTGGCGGGCGTCGACTTTCTGCCGTCCAGCGAGTCGAAGCTCACGCCCCTGGCGTAGTAGTAGAGCCGGCCCATGCGGGTGTCGACCGGACCGGCGAACTGGTCCTTGCCCACCGGCAACGGCTTGAGAAAACTGAAATCGTGGCCGACCGCCGAGGTGGATTCCCAGTGGTAGCCGCCCGGCCCGAGGATCACCGCGTAGAGTCCGGAGCCGGGCTGCGAGAACTTCTGCGGCGGCGAATCGGGCGGCAGCAGGCGGCCGTCGCGGTTGATGTCGATGTGGGTGACGATGTCGGTGACGGCGGCGTCGCGCAGCTGGTCCTGAAGGGTGTTCAGCGCGGTCTGTTGCTTGGCCACGGACATGACCACGCCGACCAGGCCGAGGAAGGCGGCCAGTACGAAGCCGGTGGTGACCGCCGAGCGCGCCGCCAGCGATAGCGGGCGGCGCGGCGCGGGTTCACTCGTCGTCGCCGTCGGTGCGGGGGATGGCAAAGCGGTATCCACGTCCACGCACGGTCTCGATGGGCTTGAGGGCGCCTTCCGGGTCCAGCTTGCGGCGCAGGCGGCCGATGAAGACTTCCAGCACGTTGGAGTCGCGGTCGAAGTCCTGCTGGTAGATGTGCTCGGTGAGGTCGGCCTTGGAGACCAGCTCGCCGGCATGCAGCATCAGGTATTCCAGCACTTTGTACTCGTAGCTGGTGAGGTCGACGATCTTGTCTTCCACCGTCACGGTCTGCGCGGTGGTGTCCAGCTTGATCGGGCCGCAGGCCAGCACCGGCTTGGACCAGCCGCTGGCGCGGCGCACCAGCGCGTTGATGCGGGCCAGCAGCTCCTCGACGTGAAACGGCTTGACCAGGTAGTCGTCGGCGCCTTGCTTGAGGCCCTCGACCTTGTCCTGCCAGCCGCCGCGCGCGGTGAGGATCAGCACCGGATAGCGCTGGCCGTGCTCGCGCAGTGCCTTGATCAGATCCATGCCGGACATCTTGGGCAGGCCCAGGTCGATGATGGCGAGGTCGAATGGCACTTCGCGGCCGAGGTAAAGCGCCTCCTCGCCGTCTTGTGCCGCGTCGACGGCGAAGCCGTCGCGCTTCAGCCGCGCCGCGAGCGTCTCGCGCAGCGGGGCCTCGTCTTCCACCAAGAGGATGCGCATCAGTGTCTCTCCTTGCCTCCGGCGCGCCGGCCGGGCGGGTTTCTGGGTGACGGGGAAGGTTGCCGCATAGTGTCGTTGCCGGTGGCGCGTATCGTCATCACCCGCACGTGGCCTTGCGGCGTGAGCACCTTGATGCGGTACTCGGTGCGGCGGTCAAAATGCCGCGATTCGGCCGACAGTACCTGGCCATTGGTTTCCTGCTGGGCCCGGGTCACCGCCTCGCCGAGGCTGAGATCGGTCGATTTGGCCTGCGCCGACGCCGCGGGGCTCGCGCCCAGCGCCAGCGTCAGCGACGCGAGCAACGGGAGGATTCGGCAGGCTTTCATCGGAATGCTTCGACCACGGTATGTCTCTGGTCGTTCAGTTTGGGCAAGCAGGGCTGAATAGTGACCGGACGGACCGCCGCTGTCACGCGGCCGCCGCCAGCGGCGCCATCGCCTGCTCGATCAGCGCCCAGCCCGCGCCCGGCAGGTGCGCGCCCTCGCTGAGCACGCGGCGGAAGCCGCGCGCGCCCGGCTCGCCCTGGTACAGGCCCAGCAGATGCCGGGTGATGTGCTTGAGCGCGGTGCCGCGTTTCAGCTCGGCTTCGATGTAGGGGCGCAGGCGCAGCAGCACCTCCCTGCGGCCGGGCAGGGGCGTGCCGTAGAGCGCGTGTTCAAGCCGGGCGAGGATGTACGGGTCGTGGTAAGCGGCGCGGCCCAGCATCACGCCGTCCAGTTCGGCCAGTTGGGCCTGCACTTGTTCCACCGTGGTGATGCCGCCGTTGATGGCGACCACCAGCTGCGGGAATTCGCGCTTCAGCCGGTGCACGCGCGGGTAGTCCAGCGGCGGGATCTCGCGGTTTTCCTTCGGCGACAGGCCCTTGAGCCAGGCCTTGCGCGCGTGCACCACCAGCACTTCGACGCCGGCTTCCAGCATGATCTCGGTGAAGCGCTGCAGGTCGGCGTATTCGTCCTGCTCGTCCACGCCGATGCGGCATTTCACGGTCACCGGCACGGTCACCGCGTCGCGCATCGCCTTCACGCAATCGGCCACCAGTGCCGGCTCGTACATCAGGCAGGCGCCGAAGCGGCCGGATTGCACGCGATCGGAAGGGCAGCCCACGTTGAGGTTGATCTCGTCGTAGCCTGCCACTGCGCCCAGCCGCGCCGCCTCGGCCAGCTCGGTGGGCTCGCTGCCGCCCAGCTGCAGTGCCACCGGGTGTTCCTCGTGGCTGTGTTCGAGCAGGCGCAGCTGGCGCCCGCGCACCAGCGCCGCGCTGGTCACCATTTCGGTGTACAGCCTCGCGTGCGGCGACAACAGGCGATGGAAGTAGCGGCAATGCCGGTCGGTCCAGTCCATCATCGGGGCGACGGACAGGCGCCAGGATTCGGCGGAGGCAAGGGGGGCAACGGTGTTCATCAGGCCGCCATTGTCCCGGATCGCGGCGCCTCTGTGGAGTTTCAGCCCGGAACGGGCTCGCGGCGGCCCAGGCGGGCAGAGGCGATGCGCGCGGCCAGCGCCAGTGCCGCCGCCAGCACCACCATCCACATGAGATGCAGGAACCAGCAGGCGATGGCCGCCCACACCAGCGCGACGAACAGGTTGTGCATCAGCCAGCTCCAGGCCTTCGGTCTCGGCATATCCGGCACCAGGTGGCCGATGAAGGCCGCGTAACCCCAGCCCGCCGCAAGGCAGAGATTGACCACCAGCAGCGAAAGCGCATAGATCACGAAGCCGCTGGTCGAATCCACGCCACTTTCGCCGGTGACCATGGTGCGGATCACCACGGGCATCAACGCGATCATGCTCAGCAAGACCATGGTGATCAGGGTCAGCGTATTGTCGGCGCGCCGCAGCTGCGCCAGCGCGCGGCGGTGCTGCAGCCACACCATGCCGATGATGAAGAAGGTGAGGAAATAGGTCGTCAAGGGCATGCCCCAGACCTGCAGCAGGGTCTGGCCCGGCTTCGCCTCCGGGCGCAGTTCCACCGCCGACAAGGTCATCGCGATGGCGAACACGCCGTCGGACAGCATCACCAGCCGGTCGAAATGACGCTGGTGGACATGGTGCTCGCGCACGGCTGGTGCGGCGTTCGGTTCCATCTTCGCTCCCCTCCTCAGGACTGCATGCATGATGCCGGAGAACGCCGTGGGCAGCGATGGCCGGGATCGCGTAAAATGACCGCCACGGCTGCGACCCCACGCGTGGCCACTCGCCAGGTTCACCGGCCTCTTGCCGTCCCACGCGAGTCCCGCGCCGCCGCGCCAGGCGGCGCGCTTCCCCGACCGGCATGCGAGACGACATCGATGGTAGCCATGGCGACCGAGCACGTGATCGACGTGCAGCACTGGAACGACACGCTGTTCTCCTTCCGCACTACGCGCGATCCCGGCTTCCGCTTCGACAGCGGGCAGTTCGTGATGATCGGGCTGGAGAGCGAGGGCCGGCCGCTGATGCGCGCCTACTCGATCGCCAGCGCAAGCTGGGAGGAGCACCTGGAATTCTTCTCGATCAAGGTGGCGAACGGCCCGCTCACCTCGCGCCTGCAGCACCTCAAGCCGGGCGACCCGCTGATCGTCACGCGCAAGCCCACTGGCACCCTGGTGCTCGCCGACCTCAAGCCCGGCAAGCATCTCTACCTGCTCGGCACCGGCACCGGCACCGGCCTGGCGCCGTTCATGAGCATCATCCGCGACCCGGACACCTACGAGCGCTACGAGAAGATCGTGCTGGCCCACGGCGTGCGCCACGTCGACGACCTTGCCTACGCGCATTACCTCGAACACGAACTGCCGCAGCACGAGTATCTGGGCGAGCTGGTGCGCGAGAAGCTGATTTACTACCCCACGGTGACGCGCGAACCGTTCCGCAACCGCGGCCGCATCACGGATGCGATCGCCGATGGCGCGATGAGCGAGGTCACTGGCCTGCCGCCGCTCAATCCGGAAACCGACCGCGTGATGCTGTGCGGCAGCCCGGCGATGCTGGACGACCTCTGCGCCCTGCTCGACGGCCGCGGCTTCCACGCCTCGCCGCGCACCCGCGAACCAGGCGACTACGTGATCGAGCGGGCTTTCGTGGAGAAATAGCCGGCAGCCCGCTGGCGGCGGCAGCGACGCATCGTCGCAGAAACCCGCGGCCAGCCGGAGCGGCGCGTATCATGCGGACATTCGCTACAGGCCGAATATCCGCGGTGCGACACGCCATGCCATCCAGCCATCCGACAGGACGTTTGCATCTGGTCGCCCGCCCGGTCGCCGATGACGGCGACACCACACGCTTCTGTTCCAGTTGCGCGTTCGCCGAGGCCTGCATCGCGGTCGGCTACGGCAAGCCGGAGCTGATGGAGCTGCACTGCCTGGTCGAGCACGTGGGAACGTTCCGCGCGGGCGAGCACGTGTTCCGCACCGGCGATCCGTTCCGTGCGATCTACGCGGTGCGCAACGGCTCGGTGAAGACGCGGCTGTTCGATCGCGACGGCAACGAGCAGGTATTGGGTTTCTACCTGCCAGGCGAGGTGGTGGGGCTCAACGCGATCTATCCCGAGCATTTCCCCTGCGATGCGGTGGCGCTGGAAGACACCCAGTTCTGCCGCTTCTCGTTCCCCGCGATGAGCGCGCTCGCTGCGCGCCAGCCGGCGGTGCAGCAGCATCTGTTCCGGCTGATCAGCAAGGAGCTCGGCGCGGTGTCGCTGCTGGCCGGGGATCACAGCGCGGACGAACGCATGGCCGCGTTCCTGGTCGACCTCTCCACGCGCTACGCGGTGCGCGGTCTGCCCGCCGCGCGCTTCCACCTCAGCATGTCGCGCGCCGATATCGCGAACTACCTGCGGCTGGCCGCTGAGACCGTGAGCCGCGTGTTGGGGCGTTTCCGCGGGCAGGGACTGATCGCGCTGGAAGGGCGCGAACTGGTACTGCTCGACATGGATGGGCTGCGCAAACTCGGCGCCAGTCTGCTGCCGGAGTAAGCCGGGAACTGATCCAGATCAGGGCCCTCGCGGCATCGCCCTGCCAGCATGGCGGACGGATACCGTGCCAGGTGCTTATGTCCACCGCGTCGACTTCACCCGCCATCGCCGACGATCCCGCCGCCCTGCTGGCGGCGGCGCCGCATCGGCCGCTGTTCCTCGCCGGCACCGTGGCGGTGCTGCTCGCCATGGCCTGGTGGACGCTGGAACTGGCCTCGCTGCGCTTCGGCTGGGTGCGCTGGCCGCAACCCACGGTGCCGCCGGTATGGGGACATGCCGTGCTGATCCAGTACGGGCTGTTCCCGCTCTTCATGTTCGGCTTCCTGATGACCACCTTTCCGCGCTGGATGAACGGGCCGGAAGTGTCGCCACGGCGCTACCTGCCGGTGGCCGGCGGTGTGCTGGGCGGCTACGTGCTGGGCACGCTGGGCCTGCTCGGCATGCCGGCGCTACTCAAGCTCGGCCTGGTGGCGATGCTGGCCGGTCATTTGCTGGGCACAGGCACATTGGCCGGGGTGCTCCGCACAGCGACGGACCGCAACTGGCATGGCTGGTCCTGTCTGGCGGCGCTCTGCATGGGCACGCTTGGGCTGGCGGTCTTCACTGCCTGGCTGTTCGCCCCCGGGCTACCGGTGGCGTTGGGCTGGCTGGCGGTGAAGCTGGGTACCTTCGGCTTCCTGCTGCCGGTGTACTTCACGGTGTGCCATCGCATGCTGCCGTTCTTCAGCAAGAACAGGGTGGCCGGTTACGCGATGTGGCGGCCGGCGTGGAGCCTGCCGGTGGCGTGGTCGCTGCTGCTGGCGCATCTGTGGCTGGACTGGACCGGCCTGCCGCAATGGCTGTGGCTGTGCGACCTGCCGCTGGCCGTGCTATTCGGTCTGCATGTGCTGATGTGGAAGCCGTGGCGTTGCCTGCAGCCAGGCCTGCTCGCCGTGCTGCATATCGCGTTCGCCTGGTTGCCGATGGCCTTCGTGCTGTTCTCCGTGCAGGACCTCGCGCTCGTCATCCGCGGCAAACAGGTGCTGGGGCTGGCGCCGCTGCACGCGTTGGCGATCGGCTTCTTCGGCTCGATGCTGGTGGCGATGGTGACGCGCGTCACCCATGGTCATTCCGGACGACCGTTGCAGATGCATCCGGTACCGTGGCTGTGCTTCGTGCTGTTGCAAGGGGTGGCGCTGCTGCGCATCCGCGCCGAACTGGGCGGCGACCGCTACCTGTGGCTGGTGATCGCGGGCGCGGCCTGGCTGCTGGCTTTCCTGCCGTGGGTGCTGCGTTCGGCGTGGATCTATCTCACGCCACGCGCAGACGGCAGGCCGGGCTGAGCACCCACCCGTGCAGGACCTGATCGCGCAGTATTACCCGTGGATCGTGCTGCTGCATCTGGCCTGCGCCATCGTGTTCGTGGGGGCGGTGGCATTCGAGGTGTTCGCGCTGGAGGCGCTGCACCGGCGCTTCGATGTCGCCACGATGCAACAGATCGAGGCTACGGTGATGACGCGGGTGCGTCGCTACATGCCGTTCGTGGTGCTGCTGCTGTTCCTCAGCGGCGGTCTGCTGTTCGACCTGCGTTGCGACGGCATCCGCTGCATCGGCGGTACGCGCTTCGGCGGGTTCCTGCTGGCCAAGGCGATCCTGGCGTTCGGCGTGCTGGGGGTGTTCGTCAATGCGGTGTGGGTTGGCGCGCGCGGGCGCATGAATGCCTGCCGCTTCCGCCATACGCACCGCATCGTGCTGGTGCTGATGGCAGCCATCGTCTTTCTGGCCAAGACCATGTTCTACTTGTAGGCCCTGTCTTTCCCCCATCGCGAGGTGCGCCATGTCCACAGTCCATTTCAAGGGTCAACCGGTACGCGTCGACGGCAGCTTCCCGGCGCCCGGCAGCCAGGCGCCGGCGTTCCGCCTGGTCGGCGGTGACCTGTCCGAAGCCACGCTGGCCAACCATGCCGGCAAGCGCAAGGTGCTGAACATCTTCCCCAGCGTGGACACCGGCGTGTGCGCCACCTCGGTGCGCCGCTTCAACGAGCTGGCGTCGACGCTCGACAACACCGTGGTGCTGTGCATCTCGGCCGACCTGCCGTTCGCGCAGGGCCGCTTCTGCGGCGCCGAGGGCATCCAGAACGTGCAGATGCTGTCGCTGATGCGCGGACGCGAGTTCCTGCGCGACTACGGCGTGGCGATCGCCGACGGTCCGCTGGCCGGACTGGCCGCCCGCTCCGTGGTGGTGCTGGATGCGCACGACAAAGTGATCCATGCCGAGCTGGTGGACGAGATCACCCACGAGCCGAACTACGACGCGGCGCTGAAGGCGCTGGGCTGATCGGCTAGCCACGCGAGCCATCTGACACAACAAAGCCCGCCGGCTGCCCGGCGGGCTTTGTTGTGTCTGGCGCTGCCAGGCGCGCGACTTAGCAGCGACCGACGCCGACTATGGGGATGCCCAGCGGCCGCACGTCCAGCCGTTCGGGCAGCCCCATGCCCATGCGCAAGCTGCGGCCGATACGGTCGGCGTAGTCCTGCATCCGTGCGGCATCGTCTTCGTCCAGCACCTCGTTCGTGGTTTCGTGCCACAGCTCCAGCCAGCGCGCGAAGTGCACGGCGCGGATCGAAGGCTGGCCGCGGTGCACGGCCATCGGGTTGCCGCGATAGCTTTGCGCGCCCAGCGCCACCGAGCACCAGAAGCGTGTGAGCAAGTCCTTGTGTTCCGGCCAGTCATGCACGGCGGCATTGAAGATCGGGCCGATGGAGGCGTCTGCGCGTACTTTGTCGTAGAAGCGTTCGACCAGGGTGGCGATGCGGGTTTCGTCGAGCGTACTCATGGCTTGCTTGTCTTGTCTTCGGCCGGGTCCGGCGTCGCATCCGGTGCGGGTTCGTCCAGCAGCGGCAGGACGCCGGGGGTGTCGAGGTCGTCGAACTGCTGGTGGTTCACTGCCCAGAAGAACAGCGCCACGCCCACCGCCACGACCAGGGCGGTGACCGGGATAAGCACCAGCAGGATGTTCATGCGCGCAGCTCCTGTCGCGGTCCGCCGTCGTCGCGACCGGCGCGCAGCGCGTTCAGTACCACGGCCAGCGAACTGAGCGACATGCCGATGCCGGCCAGCCATGGCGGCACGAAGCCGAGGGCGGCGAACGGTACTGCGCATAGATTGTAGACCAGCGACCCGTGCCGGCCCTGCGCCACGATGCGCCGCAGCTCGATCGCGACGGCGCGGGCGCGGGCGAGTCCGCCCAGGCGATCGTGCAGAAGCAGCAGGTCGGCCTGCGCCTGGGCCAGGCCGGCGCCACCGGCCAGCGCGGCGGAAACATCGGCGGCGGCGAGGATAGGGGCGTCGTTGCTGCCGTCACCCACCGCGAGCACCACGCGGCCCTCGGCGTGCAGTTGGTGCAGCCGGGTCAGCTTGTCATCCGGACTCTGGCGCGCGCGCCAGTCGGCGATGCCGAGCGTACTGGCCAGTGCCGCTACGCGTCCGGCCGCGTCGCCGCTGGCGATGCTCAGCGCGATGCCGTCGCGGCGCAGCGCCTCTAGGGTGGCTTGCGCGTCGTGGCGCGGTCGCTCGGTGAGGCGAAAGGCGGCGATGACACCATCGGCGTCGGCCAGCAGCAAGGCGTCGTGCTGCTGTTCGGGAGCCGGTGCGCGGTCCAGCGCGAAATCGGCGCGACCGAGTCGCAGCGCGTGTCCGGCGACCGTGCCGCGCAGGCCGGCGCCGGCGACGGCTTGCACCTGTTCGGCCTGCCGCATCGGGACATGCTGGTTGGCGGCATCGGCGAGTGCCCGGGCCAATGGATGCGAGCTTTCGCGAGCCAGCGCGGCAGCCAGCGCCAGGACTTCCTCGCGGGTATCGCCGCGCAGCGGTTCGATGCCGGCGAGTTCCAGCCGCGGCACGCCAAGCGTGCCGGTCTTGTCGAACAGTGCAGTATCGACACGCGCCAGCCGGTCCAGCGCGGCACTGTCGGTGACCAGCACACCGTGGCGCGCCAGCACGGCCAAGGCACGGGTGAAGGCCGCCGGTGCGGTGAGCGCGAAGGCGCAGGGGCAGGCCACCACCAGCACGGCGAGCGCGGCATCGAAGGCGCGCGCGGGATCGACCAGCAGCCAGCCGAGTGCGGTGAGCGTGGTGAGCAGCAACACGCGCGCCACGAAGCGGGCGATATCGCGGTCGCTGGCCGTCGCGAAGCTGCGTGCCTGGCGTGCCCGGGCGGCCAGCGACCCGATGCGTGCCATGGCGGTGGCTTCACCGCTGCATTCCACGCGTAGCGTGGCCGGGCCGTCCAGCAACACGCTGCCGGCCACCAGGCGTTCGCCGCGGTAGCGTTGCACCGGGCGCGATTCGCCGGTGAGCAGGGCTTCGTCCAGCCGCGCCGCATCGACCTCCAGCACGCCGTCGGCGGGCACGCTGGCACCTTCGGCGATGTGCACGCGGTCGCCGACGCGCAGCGCCAGCGCGGGCACGGTTTCCAGCGCGCCGCCGTCGCCGAGTCGCTGTGCGAGTAGCGGGGCCGCGTCGAGCACGGCGTCGCCCAGCGCATTGCCGTGCTGGCGCGCGCGCAGCTCAACGTAGCGCGCGGCCAACAGCAGGAACACGAACATGCTCACCGAATCGAAGTAGATCTCGCCGCTGCCGCGCAGCGTGTTGCAAGCGCTGGCGATGAACACCAGCGCCACCGCCAGCGCCACCGGCAAATGGATGCCGAGCCGGCGTTCGCGCAGCTCGCGCATGGCGCCGACGAAGAACGGCCGCGCGGAATAGGCCACCAGCGGGATCGTGGTGAGGAAGCCCAGCCAGCGGAACAGGCCGCGGGTGGTGAAATCCACGAAATCGACCGCGCCGATGTAGATCACCAGCGCATAGGCCATCACCTGCATCATGCACATGCCGGCGACGAGCAGGCGTTTCAGCACATCGTGCAGTTCGGCGGCACGCGTGTCGTCGGCATCGTCGTGCGGTAGTGGCTGGGCCGGGCATTGCAGCGCGGCGCAGCGCTCGACCAGGGTATCCAGCGAGAGCCGGCGCCCATCCCACACCACGCGCAGGCGGCGGGCGGCGGGGAGGATGGCTACGCGCTCGACGCCGGGCAGGGCGCGGATCGCCTGTTCCAGCGCGAGCGCGCGGCGCGGTTCGCCCAGCGCGTCGACGCGCAGCGCCACTTCGCTGCGGCCGTCGCGGCGTGGCCGCAGCACCTGGGCGAGCAGCAGCGGGTGGCCCCAGACGGCATCGGCGTTCATGGCGCGCTGGCGGCGTGGCTGCTGTGCGCGCTGGCGGGTACGCCGAACACCGTGTGCGCAGTTTCCAGTGGCGTGTCGGCGCTGCGCGCGCTGGCCACGATAATCCACGCGCAGCCGGCCAGCGAGGCGACGAACACGACGACGCCCAGCCACAGGATCGGCTGCTGGTACCAGCGGCCGTCGGCCTCGATCCGCGATGGTTCAGTCCGCGGCGCCGGCATCAGGATGCGACAGATGGTAGACATAGGCTGTCAGCACGTGGATCTGCTGCTCGCTGAGGCGCTTGTCCCACTCCGGCATGTGGCCTTGGCGACCATCGTGGATGCTGGTCTCGATATCGGCCAGCGTGCCGCCGTGCAGCCAGATGTGGTCGGTGAGGTTGGGGGCGCCCAGCGCCTGGTTGCCCTTGCCGTCGGGGCCGTGGCAAGCCGCGCAGGTGGTCTTGAAGATCGGTTCGGCGGCGGCCGCCATCTTCGCGTCGTGCGGCGAGCCGGACAGGCTCAGGACGTACTGGGCGAGGTTCTTCACGTTCTGCTCGCCGAGGCTCGCCCAGGGCGGCATCACGCCAGCGCGGCCGTCGTGGATCGAGGTGGCGATGTCCTTGCCGCTGCCGCCGTACAGCCAGTCCTGGTCGGTGAGGTCGGGTGCGCCGAGCTGCTGGTTGCCCTTGCCGCTGCGCTGGTGGCAGGCCGCGCAGTTGTCCTCGAACAGTACCTTGCCGAGCTGCTGCGCGGCGGGATCGCCGGCCAGCTGTTCGGGCGGGTACAGCGCGAAACGCTGCATCAGCGGCTCCAGCTTCGCCGTGTTGGCGGCCTGCTCGTTGGCCAGCTGGCCGTGCGAGGTCCAGCCCAGCACACCCTTGAAGCTGCCGAAGCCGGGGAACAGCGCCAGGTAGACGAAGCCGCTCAGGAACATCGCACCGGAGAGCAACACCCACCACAGCGGCAGCTTGCGTACACCTTCGCGCAGCACGCCATGCGCCCACACGTGGCCGCTGGTGCCGTCGGGCTGGGTAGGGATCTTCGCGCGCGGTCCCCACAGGAACAGGAAGAAGGTGATGCCGAGATTCAGCACCACCAGGAACATCACCCACAACGACCAGCCGGTGCTCATCGCGCCTTCTCCCCTGTCGCGCCGTCGGTGGGCAGGTCTTCATCCTGCATCGGCAACTGCGCCATCCGGTCGAACGCCGGCTTGTGGTATTTGCGCCAGGCCCAGATCCAGATGCCGATGAAGCTCAGCATCATCAGCACGATCATCACGCCGGCGAGGTGACCCCAGAACGGACTCATGGCGCACCTCCATCGCCGGCTGGCGCCGCGTCGGCGCTGCCGACGGGCTCGTTCCTGATGCCCAGGCCCTGCAGGTAGGCGATCAGCGCGTCCAGCTCGGTCTTGCCCTTTACCGCGTCGGGCGCGGCGGCGATATCGGTATCGCTGTACGGGTCGCCCAGCTTGCGCAGCACGCGCATGCGCGCCTGGATGTCGGCGCCGTCGATGCCGGCCTTCGCCAGCCACGGGTAGCCGGGCATGTTGGACTGCGGCACCACGCTGCGCGGGTTCATCAGGTGCATGCGCTGCCAGTCGTCGGAATACTTGCCGCCGACGCGGGCGAGGTCGGGGCCGGTGCGCTTGGAACCCCACTGGAACGGCCGGTCGTAGACCGACTCCTCGGTGGTGGAGTAGTGGCCGTAGCGCTGGGTCTCGAAGCGCAGCGCGCGGATCATCTGCGAGTGGCAGAGGTAGCAGCCCTCACGCACATAGACGTCTTTGCCGGCCAGCCGCAGCGGGTCGTAGGGATGCACGTTCGGTGGCGCCTTGAGCGAATGCGCCTCGACGAACAGCGGGGTGATCTCGGCGAGCCCGCCCAGCGAGACCATGATCGCGATGCCGATGCCGAGCAGGCCGGCGTGCTTCTCGATCGCTTCGAAATGCCTGTAGGTCATGGTCAGCCCCCCACCGGCAGCGGCGCCGGGATCTGGTGAGGCTCGGGCTCCGGGACCGGCACCGGGATCGGCTTGATGAGGCGGGCGCGGGCGTCGGCGGCGGTGTGCCACAGATTCCACGCCATCACCCACATGCCGGCCAGGATCAGCACGCCGCCCAGCCAGCGGATCAGGTACATCGGCTTGATCGCAATCAGGCTGTCCAGGAAGCCGTACTTCAGCGAGCCGTCGGGCAGGGTGGCGCGCCACATCTCGCCCTCGGTCACGCCGGCGGTCCACATCGCGCCGATGTACAGCAAGGTGCCGGTCATATGCAGCCAGAAGTGCACGTCCATGCCGCGCACGGAGTACATCGCCGGGCGGCCCAGCGCGCGCGGCGCCATCGCGTACAGCGAGCCGATGGTGATCATCGCCACCCAGCCCAGCGAGCCGGAATGCACGTGGGCGATCGTCCAGTCGGTGTAATGCGACAGCGAGTTCACCGTCTTGATCGCCATCATCGAGCCTTCGAAGGTGGCGGCGGCGTAGAACACCAGCGCCATCACCATGAATTTCACCGCCGGGTCGCTCTTCACCTTCTGCCAGGAACCGTTGAAGGTCAGCAGGCCGTTCGCCGCCGAGCCCCAGCTCGGCATCAGCAGCACCAGCGAGAACGCCATGCCCACCGACTGCACCCAGTCGGGCAGGGCGGTGTACATCAGGTGGTGCGAGCCGGCCCACATGTAGACCGAGATCAGCGCCCAGAAATTGACGATGGAGAAGCGATAGCTCCACAGCGGCTGCTGCGCCTGGCGCGGCACGAAGTAATACATCATCCCGAGGAAGCCGGCGGTGAGGAAGAACGCCACTGCGTTGTGGCCGTACCACCACTCCACCATCGCGTCGACCGTGCCCGAATAGATCGGGTAGGACTTGGTCCAGGACACCGGCAGCGACAGGTGGTTGACCACGTGCAGCAGTCCCACCGCGATGATGAAGGCGCCGTAGTACCAATTCGCCACGTAGATGTGCTTGATGCGCCGGCGCGCCAGCGAGCCGAAGAACACCACGCCGAAGCTCACCCACACTACCGCGGTGAACAGCGCGACCCACCATTCCGGCTCGGCGTACTCCTTGCTGGTGGTAAGGCCCAGCGGCATCGACACCATGGCCGCCACGCAGACGATCTGCCAGCCCCAGAAGGTGAAGCCGGCCAGCCGGTTGAAGGCCAGCCGCGCATGGCCGGTGCGCTGTACCACGTAGTAGCAGGTGCCCATCAGGGCCGAACCGCCGAAGGCGAAGATCACCCCGAAGGTGTGGTCGGGACGCAAGCGGCTGAAGGTGATCCAGGGCAGGTCGAAGTTGAGCGCGGGCCACATCAGCTCGGCGGCGATGTACACGCCGACCGACATGCCGATGATGCCCCAGACCGCAGCAGCCAGCAGGAACTGGCGGACGACCTTGTCGTTGTAGTACTCGGTGGCGGGCATGGGCGTCCCCAGGTTTGGTGCTGGCATTTTCGCGGGCGCGCGCATGCGCTGCGATGACCGCGGTCAGATGGCTGCGGCAATCTGTCCCCTGGCGGCGGCAGCCTGATCCAGGTCATGGCCGTCGCCGTCGCGAAGCATGATGCTGGTCGGGCGTGAAGAATCCGACTAGGCCGATATCCGATGGCGCACGTCGTCACCGAGAACTGCATCAACTGCAAGCACACCGATTGCGTCGAGGTGTGCCCGGTGGACTGCTTCCACGAAGGGCCGAATTTCCTGGTGATCGACCCGGACGAATGCATCGACTGCACGCTGTGCGTGGAGGAGTGCCCGGTGGGCGCGATCTTCCCCGAGCTCGACGTGCCGGCGGGGCAGGAAGGTTTCCTCGCGCTCAATGCTGAGCTCGCGCGGGAGTGGCCGGTGCTGGTGCGCAAGAG
Source organism: Dyella agri (assembly GCF_044904705.1). Classification (NCBI taxonomy): domain Bacteria; kingdom Pseudomonadati; phylum Pseudomonadota; class Gammaproteobacteria; order Lysobacterales; family Rhodanobacteraceae; genus Dyella; species Dyella agri. The sequence goes on along the minus strand of NZ_JADIKL010000010.1, from coordinate 49,499 downwards.
GCCGGCCATGGAAGACGCCGGCAAGTGGGATGGTGTGCCAGGCAAGCTGGCGCTGCTGAAACGCTAGGGGAGACGGGGGGACAAAAAAGCCCGCTTGCGCGGGCTTTTTTGTTTGAGCAGCGCGGCCAGGGATCGCCGCCTTACTTGGCTACCACGCGCACCATTTCCAGGCACTTGTTGGAATAGCCCCACTCGTTGTCGTACCAGCTCACCAGCTTCACGAAGGTGCTGTCCAGCGCGATGCCGGCTTCGGCATCGAACACCGAGGTGCAGGTCTCGCCGCGGAAATCGGTGGCGACCACCTTGTCCTCGGTATAGCCCAGCACGCCCTTCAGCGCACCCTCGCTCTGTGCCTTCATCTCGGCGCAGATTTCGGCGTAGGTGGCGGGCTTCTCCAGCTCGCAGGTGAGGTCGACCACCGAGACGTCCGAGGTCGGCACGCGGAAGCTCATGCCGGTGAGCTTCTTGTTGAGCTCGGGGATCACCACGCCGACTGCCTTCGCGGCGCCGGTGCTCGACGGGATGATGTTTTCCAGGATGCCGCGACCGCCGCGCCAGTCCTTGTTCGACGGACCGTCCACGGTCTTCTGGGTGGCGGTGGCGGCGTGCACGGTGGTCATCAGGCCGCGCTTGATGCCCCACTTGTCGTTCATCACCTTGGCGATGGGCGCCAGGCAGTTGGTGGTGCAGCTGGCGTTGGAGATGATCGCCTCGCCCTTGTAGCTCTTGTCGTTGACGCCGTAGACGAACATCGGCGTGTCGTCCTTGGACGGGGCGGACAGGATCACCTTTTTCGCGCCGGCATCGAGGTGCTTCTGCGCGCTGGCCTTGTCGAGGAACAGGCCGGTGGATTCGATCACCACGTCGGCGCCCACTGCGTCCCACTTCAGGTTGGCGGGGTCGCGCTCCTGGGTGAGGCGGATCGTGCTGCCGTTGACCACCAGCTGGCCGTTCTCGATCGACACTTCGCCCTTGAAACGGCCGTGCACCGAGTCGTAGCTCAGCATGTAGGCGAGATAGTCCGGCTCCAGCAGATCGTTGATCGCCACGATCTGGATGTCCTTGCCGAAGTTCTGCACCGCTGCACGCAGCACGTTGCGACCGATGCGGCCGAAGCCGTTGATGCCGACCTTGATGGTCATGGGACAGCGTCCTCCAATACGACGGGAAAGATAGCCGCGCGCGGCGGCCGGAAACCGCGATTTTAGCGGGAATGGGCCGCGGCTGCCTGCTTAGCGGGAGCCGTGCGCCGGTTTGCTGCAATAGATGTCGTGCAAGGTGGTCATCAGTGCCTGCACCGGTCCGGCAGCAAGGCGGTAATGCACCGCCTGCGCTTCGCGGCGAGTCTGCACCAGCGCGGCCTCACGCAGCCTGGCCAGATGCTGCGACAGTGCCGATTGCCCCAGTTCCAGCCGCTCCAGCAATTCGCCCACCGTCAGCTCGCCCTCGGCCAGATGGCACAGGATCAGCAGGCGCTGTTCGTTCGCCAGTGCTTTCAGCAGTTCACTGGCGTCGCCGGCATGCGCGCGCATGCGGGCCGGATCGGTGGCGGTCTTCATGGCGGCATTGTGTCATGACTTGCTAAATTAGCAATATCTAATATTATGCGTCGGATTCGACCCTGGGAGAACCGCCCGATGCCTGCCGAGATTGCTTCCTTCTTCCACGCGCCAACCTCCACCTGGACGCATGTGGTCGGCGATCCGGCGACCAGGGCGGCGGCGGTCATCGACCCAGTGCTGGACTTCGATCCGGTCAGTGGCCGCCTCGGTACCCAGGCGGCGCGCGGCGTGCTCGATCATCTTCATGCGCATGGGCTGGACCTCAAGTGGATCCTGGAAACCCACGCGCATGCCGACCATCTCACCGCTGCCGACTGGCTGCGCGGGCAGACGGGCGCTGCGGTAGCAGCGGGCGCCGGCATCGTCGAGGTGCAAGCGGCATTCAAGCAGCGCTTGGACCTGGATGCTTCGTTTGCGGCCGATGGCTCGGCATTCGATCGCTTGTTGCACGATGGCGACGTGCTGCCGCTGGGAGAGCTGGCGCTGGAGGTGCTGGCCACTCCGGGCCATACCGCCGACAGCGTGAGCTACCGGATCGGCGATGCGGTGTTCATCGGCGACACGCTGTTCTCGCCGTCCGCGGGCAGCGCGCGTTGCGATTTCCCCGGCGGAAGCGCTGCAGCGCTGCATGCCTCGGTGCGCCGGCTGTATGCCTTGCCGGACGAGGTGCGGCTGTATCTGTGCCACGACTATCCCGCCGAAGGCGCCGCGCCGCGCAGCATGGTGCCGCTGCCCGAGCAGCGTGAGCACAACGTGCATCTCGTTGCCGCCACCAGCGAAGCGGATTTCGTGGCACTGCGCCAGCGTCGGGATGCCACGCTGGCGACGCCGCGGCTGTTCTGGCCGGCGCTGCAGGTCAACATCCGCGCTGGCGGACTGCCGCCGGCCGATGGGGAAGGACGGCGCTTCCTGAAGCTGCCGCTGGATGCGGTCGCACTCGAGGCGCCGCGATGAGCACCGTGTTCACGCCGTGGAGCGCGCTGGGCGGAGGCGTCCTGATCGGCTTGGCGTCGCTGCTGCTGCTGGCTGCGCTGGGGCGCATCGCCGGCATCAGCGGCATCGCCGCCGCACTGTTGCCGCCGCGTCGCGGCGACATCGCATGGCGGCTCGCCTTCGTGCTCGGCCTGCCTTCGGGTGCGGCGTTGTGGATGCTGGGCGAGGGTGGAGCGCCGCTGGCCAGTCATGCGCCGCCATGGCAGCTCGCGCTGGCCGGCCTGCTGGTGGGCGTGGGTACGCGCATCGGCTCGGGCTGCACCAGCGGCCACGGTGTATGCGGGCTGGGGCGTTTCTCGCTGCGCTCGCTGGCGGCGGTACTCACCTTCATGCTGACCGCGATGCTGTGCGTCTACACATGGCGCCACCTGCTGCCGGGGTGGCAGGGATGAAATCGTGGATGGCGTATCTGGCGGGCTTGCTGTTCGGCGCAGGCCTGGCATGGTCGGGCATGGCGAATCCGCACAAGGTGCTGGGCTTCCTCGACATCGCCGGTGTGTGGGATCCAAGCCTGCTGCTGGTGATGGCCGGCGCGACACTGACTTATGCGTTCGGCCAGCGCCTGGTGACGCGAAAGGCGCGGCCGTGGCTGGACGATCGTTTCCACCTGCCTGCGAAGCGCCGCATCGATGCTCGCTTGCTGGCGGGTGCTGCCGTGTTCGGCATCGGCTGGGGCTTGGCTGGCTACTGCCCCGGCCCGGCATTGGCTGGCATGGGCCTGGGCAACACCGATCTTGTCTGGCTGCTGCCGGCGCTGCTGTTGGGCTGGTGGCTGGCAGGGCGCGTCCGGCGCGAATGAGGATCCCGGCGCGCTATGGCACACTGCCGGGCCATCTGCCGCTCGCGATCCCCAGCCATGCCGTCTGCCCGCCGTCTGCTTGCCGCTTCGCTGGCCATGCTCGTCGCCATTCCCGTCGCGCAGGCCTGGGGGCCGCTGGGCCACAGCGTCGTTGCCGCGCTGGCGCAGCGCCACTTGAGTCCTGCTGCCGAGGCTGAGGTGGAACACCTGCTGGCAGCGGACCACACGACCCGACTGGCCGATGTCGCCAGCTGGCCTGACCAGATCCAGGACAACCCCGCGCAGGCGACGTTGTGGCAGCAGACGCGCAAGCTGCACTACATCAATTTCCGCGGTGGTCCGGCCTGCGATTACGTACCGCCGCGCGACTGTCGCGATGGCGAGTGCATCGTGGCGGGTCTGCAGCATTACGTGGCGATCCTCGGCGACCGTTCGCAGCCGGACAGCGCGCGTCGCGATGCGCTGGTTTTCGTGGTGCATTTCATGGGTGACCTCCACCAGCCGCTGCACGACGGTTACCGCGACGATCTCGGCGGCAACAAGTACCAGGTGCAGTTCGACGGCAAGGGCAGCAACCTGCACAAGGTGTGGGACTCGGGCATGTTGAAGACGCGCGGCCTCGACTGGCAGGCCTATACGCAGAAGCTCGACGCCGAAGGCCCGGCGGCGCTGCCGCTGCCGGTGGCGCCGCTGGACGATCCCTACGCGCAGTGGGCGGAGGAATCCTGCCGCATCACCGCCGCGCCCGCTTTCTATCCGGACGGCCACAAGGTCGGCCAGGACTATGTCGACGCCGAGTTGCCGGTGGCCGAAAACCAGTTGCGCATCGCCGGGCGCCGGCTGGCCGAAGTACTGAACCTCGCGCTGACCCCGCAGTGAGCGTCGCCTGCGTGACGCGTTGCATACGAATGCAGGCTGGCACGGAGCCGCGCATCTGTTAGCCTCGGCAGCATGACTGACACTCCTCTGCGCCGCACCAAGATCGTTGCCACCCTGGGCCCCGCCACCGACGCGCCGGGCATGCTCGAACAGATCATCGCCAATGGCGTCGATGTCGTTCGCCTCAACCTTTCGCACGGCCAGCCGGACGACCACCGCGCCCGCGCCGCTGCAGTAAAAGCCGCAGCGACGGCGGCGGGCCGCGAGGTGGGCGTGCTCGCCGATCTGCAGGGCCCGAAGATTCGCGTGGAAAAATTCGCGAACGGTCCGATCCAGCTCGAAGTCGGCCAGCCTTTCGTGCTGGATTGCCGCGCCGATGCGCCGCCCGGCGACATCAGCCGCGTGGGCGTGAGTTATCTCGGCTTGCCGCGCGATGTGCATCCCGGTGACGTGCTTCTGCTGGACGACGGCCTGGTGGCGCTCACCGTGAACGAGGTGGCCGGCACCGAGATCCGCTGCACCGTGCTGGTGGGCGGCAAGCTTTCCGACCGCAAGGGCCTCAATCGCCAGGGTGGCGGACTTTCCGTCTCCGCGCTGTCGGACAAGGACAAGGCCGACATCAAGCTCGCTGCCGAGATCGGCGCGGATTTCCTCGCGGTTTCCTTTGTGCGCTCGGCCGAAGACATGCACCTGGCGCGCCGCTTGCTGCACGAAGCCGGTGGCAACGCCGCGCTGGTCTCCAAGATCGAGCGCGCCGACGCGATCCCCGTGCTGGGCGAGATCATCGACGCCTCCGACGTGGTGATGGTGGCGCGCGGCGATCTCGGCGTGGAGATCGGCGACGCCGAGCTGCCGGGCCTGCAGAAGAAGATCATCCGCGAGACCGTGCAGCGCAACCGCGCGGTGATCACCGCCACGCAGATGCTGCAATCGATGGTGCGCTCGCCGATCCCCACCCGCGCCGAAGTGCTGGACGTGGCGAACGCGGTGATCGACGGTACCGACGCGGTGATGCTGTCGGAGGAGACCGCCGCGGGCGCGCACCCGGACAAGGCGGTGGCTGCGATGGCGCGCATCTGCCTCGGCGCCGAGCGCCAGTTCGAGCCGAAGGAAGATCTGGCCAACGCCGGCCACCGGCTCAATCGCGCCGACCAGGCGATCGCGCTGGCCGCGATGGTGCTGGCCGGCCAGCTCGGCGTGCGCGCGATCGTGTCGCTCACCGAGTCCGGCGCCACCGCGCAGTGGCTGTCGCGTTACCGCAGCGCGGTGCCGATCTACGGCCTGTCGCCGTTCGCGGCGTCTCGGCGTCGCATGCAGGTGCTGCGCGACGTGCGGCCGGTGGAATTCAGCCATGGCGAGAACCAGAGCATGGCCGCCTCTACCCGTGCTGCGGTGAATCTGCTGTTCGCACAGGGCAAGCTGGCCGAGGGCGACAGCGTGGTCATCACCTACGGCGACCGCGTGGGCCATGTCGGCGGCACCAATACGCTCAAACTGCTGCAGGTGGGCGCGGACGGTATGGTGGACAGTTTGCGCGACCTTTGACCATCACGGGCATGGTGTTCCAGGAAGGGAGATGAAGACCACGCTCTATACCGTGCTTTGCGTTGCGATCAGGCTTGGTGCGGTCTTGATGGCGGTGGGGCTGTTTGAGCGATTGCCCGTGTTTCTTTGGGAGTCGCCATCCGGCGGCTTCGCTCTGGATGCCGTGCTGCTGGCTGTATTCGGTCTGCTCGTCGCGGGCGCGCTATGGCTTTGGCCGGGCATACTTGCGGGTTGGACGATTGGCCGGCGTGGGCACGAAACGCTTGAAACCCAGCTGGATGCCGATGGCCTGATGCGCGTGGCGCTGACCGTGACCGGCGCCCTGCTCAGTGTGTCGGGTCTGGCGGGCTGTCTTGGACACGTGCTCACCATGTTTCTTTTCCAGAGCCGCATGGCGGATGCAACGACCGGGCAATTGCCGGTGTCGGAGTGGCACTGGGTGATTTACTACATCGTGCAGACGGGTGCCGGCGTGGCTTTGATGTTGGGCTCGCGCGGGTTGGCGAACGTCCTGCAGCATGTACGCGGTCGTCAACCGCAGGTCCTGGCGGATACTGACGACGAGATCGTGCCACGCGGCTAGACTGAGACCGTCCCCAACCCCACCGGAGCGTCCGCCATGAATTCGCGTGCCCCTCGCCTGATGCGTTCCCTGCTGCTGGTACCGGCGCTGGTTTGTGCCGCCACGGCGTGGGCGCAGTCGTCCCACCGGATCGATCCGCAGAACCTGTACCACTACTGGATCCGCCTCAATACCAAGGTGAACACCGACCTGCCCAATTCGGGCCTCAACCTGAGCAAGCCAGGCTGCGCGGCGGTGACCTATACCATCGGCTCCGACGGCGTGCCGATGAACGTGCAACTGGTCAAACTGGTGCCCAAGAGCGATCTGGGCAATACCGCGGTGACCGCGGTGAAGAACTTCCGCTACGGCCCCTCGCTGACCAATCGCGTCGGCCAGCCCATCGACACCTACTACATCGTGCCGTTCAACGCGCCGGAAGGCGCCGACGGCATGCAGAAGGTGATGGCGCCCTGCAAACTGGCCGGCTACGGCGGCTGAGCCGGGGGCTCGCCGGAGCCCCGCCGGACCCAGGTCCTGCGGGGCGGGGCGGTTCCGTTATAATCTGCGGCTTTAATCACGCCGTCCCGGTCCGGGGCGGTGTCCACCCTTGAGCGGGCTGGTATCACCTCGCTGTACGGAGCCGTCATGAGTATTGAAGATCTCGAAAGCGTCGCCTTGGCCATGGTCGCCCCGGGCAAGGGCATCATTGCCATCGACGAGTCGACCAACACCATCAAGAAGCGTTTCGAGGCCGTCGGCATCGAAAACACCGAAGAGAACCGCCGTGCCTACCGTGAGCTGCTGCTCACCACGCCGGGCCTCAGCGAGCACATCTCCGGCGCGATCCTGTACGACGAGACGATCCGCCAGTCGACCAAGGACGGCGTGCCGTTCACTCAGGTGATGAAGAAGGCCGGCATCATCCCCGGCATCAAGGTGGACAAGGGCCCGGTGCCGCTGGCCGGCTTCCCCGGCGACGTGGTCACCGAGGGTCTGGACGGGCTGCGTGAGCGCCTCGCCGAATACGTGAAGCTGGGCGCCCAGTTCGCCAAGTGGCGTGCGGTGATCAACATCTCCGAGGACAATCCCAGCTCGACCGCGATCGAGGCGAACTGCCATGCGCTGGCCCGCTATGCCGCGCTGTGCCAGGAAGCTGGCCTGGTGCCGATGGTCGAGCCGGAAGTGATCATGGACGGCGATCACAGCATCGAGGTGAGCTACGAAGTGCACGAAGCCGTGCTGCGCAGCCTGTTCAACGCGCTGTACGAGCAGAACGTGATGCTGGAAGGCACCATCCTGAAGGTCAGCATGGTGATCCCGGGCAAGGATTCGTCCGAGCAGGCCGACGTCGAGGACGTCGCCGAAGCCACCGTGCGCGTGCTCAAGACCTGCGTGCCGGCTTCGCTGCCGGGCATCGTGTTCCTCTCCGGCGGCCAGACTGACGAGCAGTCGACCGCGCACCTCAACGCGATGAACCGCATCGGCCCGCACCCGTGGCCGCTGTCGTTCTCCTATGGTCGCGCCATGCAGCAGGCCGCGCTGAAGCTGTGGGCCAAGGACATGAAGGCCAACTACGCCGATGCGCAGAAGACCGTGCACGCCCGCGCCAAGGACAACGGCCTGGCCGCGCTGGGTCGCTGGAACGGCTGAGGGCCGCGTTCCTGCGGATATTCCTGATCGCGGGAACCGGCGGGCTGCCATCTGGCGGCACCGCGCAAAGAAACGGGCGCCTCGCGGCGCCCGTTTCGTTTTTCACCGTGATCAACGATCTGGTCAGAAGCGGAATTCTGCGCTGGCCGAAATCATGTCGGTGCTGAGGTCGACGCTGTGCTTCTTGGCGTCGAAGTAGTCGTAGTTCAGGCCGACGCTCACGTTCTGCGTGATGTTGTAGCCCACGCCGGCACCGGCGTACCAGCTGTTGTCGCTCAGGCCCTTGTTGATCGGGTTCACGTCGTTGCTCATGCCGTGGCCGGTCCAGCTATAGAGGCCGGCGCGGCCGCTGAGGTACCAGCTCGGGCTCAGGTCGACATGGGCGTTCGCGCCCGCGGTCCAGCCGTGCAGCTGGGACTTGCCCGGAGCGATCACCGGGGAGCTGTTGAAGATGTTCTTCGCGCGGATGTTGCCCAAGTCGTTGTAGCCCACTTCGGCGCCCAGCGAGAAGTTCGGCGTGAACGACCAGCGATAGCCACCGTTCAACGCGTAACCGGTGTCGTGGCCGTTGTTGTAGGGGCCATGGTCGATCGCGGTGCGACCCACGTTGCCGTTGATGAACCAGCCGCCGTTGTCGGTCGGCGCGCTCTGCGCGAAGGCGGCGGGGATGGCCAGCATGCCAGCGGAGGCGAGGGCAAAGGCGAGCAAGGTCTTTTTCATGGAGAGTCTCCTGTTATGAGGAAGCGGTCGCCGGCCATCGGGGAAAAGGGCGGCGCCGCATGCCTGACGCTTGGGGAATTCGCCGGGCACGTCACTTGGATGGTTGCCGGGCCGGAAAGATTCAATACCGGTTAGTTCAGTATTAAGTAGCGATTAATTTTTCCGGTGGGAATCGTTCAGAAAAAAGAACGGGCGCCGTTGGCGCCCGTTCTCTGGTTACGCGTCGTGGTCTGACGACTTAGAAGCGGTATTCCGCGCTCAGTGAGTACTTGCTGGTGGCCAGCTGCACGCGCTGATCGCCGTTGTCGGAACCGGCGTAGTAGTCGTAGTTCAGACCCAGGCTCCAGTTCTGGCTGAGGTTGTAGCCCACGCCGGCACCGGCGTAGTACTTGGTGCGCTCGTACTGGCGGAACTCTGGGTTCGGCCCGTTGGTGATGCCTTCGCCCTGGGCGTAGAACAGGCCGCCGCGCACTTCGCCGTACCAATTGGGAGCGAAGCTGTAGCGCAGATCCAGGCCGGCGGTGCTGCCGCGCAGCTTGGACTTGCTGTTGCCGGCGATCTGGTCGGCATACTGGCTCTGGGCGGACAGGCGGCCCAGGTACTGGTAGCCCACTTCCACGCCCAGCGCCGTCTCCGGATTGATCGCGAAGCGGTAGCCACCCTTCACGCCGCCGGCAAACTTGCCGTCGTCGTACGGGCCTTTGCTGACGTTGGCATAGCCGGCGTCGGCGCTGACGTACCAACCCTGCTGGGTGGCGGAGGGAGCCTGGTCCTGGGCGAAGGCGGCCGGGACGGCGACGAAGCCGGCGGCGGCGATGGTGAGAGCGAGCAAAGTCTTCTTCATGGGGAATTCCTCTTGTTCTGGTCAGTCCGCGGCACCTTGGGGAAAGGCTCCGCCGCGGCTCGGCATCCGCTCGTGGGCGGTGCCGGACCATTAGATGGCGACCCAGCTGAAGGAATTCAATACCGGTAAGTTCAGAATTAAGTGAAGGTTAATGTCAAGGCGCATGACGGGTCGTTCGTGCTGTCGGCGCGACAGCCCCGGCCGGATCGGCGACAATGCGCGTTTTTCGCCGTCGCCAGCCCCGGAGAACGTCATGACCACCCGCCGCCAACTCGCCAACGCCGTGCGCGCCCTCGCCATGGACGCTGTGCAGAAGGCCAATTCCGGCCATCCGGGCATGCCGATGGGCATGGCCGACATCGCCGAGGTGCTGTGGAACGACTTCCACCGCCACAACCCGGCCAACCCCCACTGGTTCAACCGCGACCGCTTCCTGCTCTCCAACGGCCACGGTTCGATGCTGCAGTACGCGCTGCTGCACCTCACCGGCTACGACCTGCCGATGAGCGAGCTGGAGCGTTTCCGCCAGTTGCACTCCAAGACCCCGGGTCATCCCGAGGCACACGAGACGGTGGGCGTGGAAACCACCACCGGCCCGCTGGGCCAGGGCATCGCCAACGGCGTGGGCTTCGCGCTGGCCGAGAAGGTGCTGGCCGAGCGTTTCAACCGCCCCGGTTTCGACGTGGTCGACCACCACACCTGGGTGTTCTGCGGCGATGGCTGCCTGATGGAAGGCATCTCGCAGGAAGCGATCTCGCTGGCCGGTACCTGGAAGCTGGGCAAGCTCACCCTGATCTACGACGACAACAACATCTCCATCGACGGCGAGGTGCCGGGCTGGTTCACCGATGACACCGCCGCCCGCTTCGAGGCCTGCGGCTGGCATGTGGTCCGCGACGTGGACGGTCATGACGCGGAGAAGGTCAAGGTCGCGCTGGCGGCCGCCAAGGCCGAAACCGGCAAGCCTTCGCTGGTGATGTGCAAGACCATCATCGGCTTCGGCGCGCCGCACAAGGAAGGCAAGGAATCCAGCCACGGCGCACCGCTGGGCAAGGACGAGGTCGCCGCCGCGCGTGACATGCTGGATTGGCGCTACGCTCCGTTCGAGATTCCCGCCGAGATCTACGCCGGCTGGGATGCGAAGCCGGCTGGCGCGAAGCGCGAGGCCGAGTGGAATGCGCTGTTCGCCGATTACGCCAAGGCGCATCCGGAGCAGGCCGCCGAACTGCAGCGCCGCCTTGCCGCGAAACTGCCGGAGAACTGGGCCGCTGCATCGCAGGCCTGGGTCGAGAAACTGCAGGCCGACGGTCCGGACGTGGCCAGCCGCAAGGCCTCGCAGATGACGCTGGATGCCTACGGTCCGCTGCTGCCGGAGCTGATCGGCGGTTCGGCCGACCTCGCCGGCTCTAACCTCACGATCTGGAAGGGCTCGGTCAGCGTCACCGAGGCCAGCCCGAACGCCAACTACATCCACTCCGGCGTGCGCGAGTTCGGTATGACCGCGATCGGCACCGGCCTGGCGCTGCATGGTGGTTTCATCCCCTATGACGCCACCTTCCTGGTGTTCTCCGATTACGCGCGCAACGCGGTGCGCATGAGTGCGCTGATCCCCGCGCACTCCATCCACGTCTACACCCACGATTCGATCGGTCTGGGCGAGGACGGCCCGACCCACCAGCCGGTGGAGCACCTGGCCAGCCTGCGCTACATCCCGAACAACCGCGTGTGGCGCCCCTGCGATGCGGTGGAGTCGGCGGTGTCGTGGAAGGTGGCGATCGAGCGCAAGGACGGCCCCTCCTGCCTGGTGTTCTCGCGCCAGACGCTGAAGCACCAGCAGCGCGATGCGCAGCAGCTGGCCGACATCGCGCGCGGCGCCTATGTGTTGTCCGACCCGGCGGATACCAAGTTCAAGGCCATCCTGATCGCCACCGGCTCCGAGGTGGAGCTGGCGATGGAGGCAGCGCGCACGCTGGCCCAGCAAGGTCTGCCGGTGCGCGTGGTGTCGATGCCGTGCACCGAAACCTTCGACGCCCAGCCGCTGGAATACCGCGAAGGCGTGCTGCCCGGCTGGTGCCGAGCGCGCGTGGCGGTGGAAGCCGGCATCAGCGACTTCTGGCGCAAGTACGTGGGCCTGGATGGCGAGGTGATCGGCATGACCACCTTCGGTGCTTCGGCACCGGCCGAGCAGTTGTTCGAGTACTTCGGCTTCACCGTGACGAACGTGGTCGATGCAGTGAAGCGCGTCACCGGCTGATTGCCGCGTCCCCGAACAAAAACGCCGCGGAAACCCCGCGGCGTTTTTGTTTGTGGCGCAAGTGTCAGGCCGCCAGCAGGTCTGCGAGATGCTCGGGATCGCGCGCCAGTTCATGCGCGCCGGCCCGCTCCAGTTCCTCGCGGCTGCCGAAGCCCCACAGCACGCCGATGCCGCGCACGCGGTTGGCCACCGCACCTTCGATGTCGAAACAGCGGTCGCCGATCATGGCGGTCTGCCCGGGCGAAGCGGCGAAATCGGCCAGTGCGGCGGCGATCATCGAGGCTTTCTCGCTGTGCGGGCTGGACGGATCCGGGCCGTAGAGGCGCGTGAACGCCTCGCCGAACGGCAGGTGCTCGATGATCGGCCGCGCGTGGCGCTCGGGTTTGCTGGTGACCACGGCCAGGGTGTGGCCGCCCGCCTGCAGTCGTTCGATGGCCGTCGCGATACCGGGATAGACCAGGTGTTCGCGCCAGCCCAACGTGGCGAAGCGCTCGTGGTAGTAGTCCACCGCTGCCTCGACGCGCTCGGCGTCATGGTCGAGCAGCGGCGCGAAGCTATGCCGCAGCGGCGGGCCAATCCATGGACGCAGCTCCGTCGGCGCCGGCACGCCCAGTTTGTCGAAGGCGTACCGGATACAGGCGGTGATGCCCGGCTCGGAATCGATCAGCGTGCCGTCGAGATCGAACAGGCAGAGCATTACTTCGCGGTCCGCGCCTTGAGCGCTGCCACCGCGGGAAGCTCCTTGCCTTCGAGGAACTCGAGGAAGGCGCCGCCGCCGGTGGAGATGTAGGAAACATCGTGCTCGATGCCGTACTTGTCCACCGCGGCCAGGGTGTCGCCACCGCCGGCGATGGAGAATGCGGGCGAGGCGGCGATCGCCCGCGCCAGCGTCTCGGTGCCCCTGCCGAAGGCGTCGAACTCGAACACGCCGACCGGGCCGTTCCACACCACGGTGCCGGCCTTGGCGATCAGGGCGGCGTAGCGCTGCGCGGTCTCGGGGCCGATGTCGAGGATCATCTCGCCGTCGCGCACCTGGTCCACCGGCTTCACCGTGGCCGGCGCGTTGGCGGAAAACTCCGGCGCCACCACCACGTCGACCGGCAGCGGCACTTCGGCGCCGCGGCGCTTGGCGTCGGCGAGCACCTTCTTCGCGGCGTCGACCAGGTCGGGTTCGACCAGCGAGTTGCCCACCGAGTAGCCGAGTGCGGCGATGAACGTGTTGGCGATGCCGCCGCCCACGATCAGCTGGTCCACCTTGCCGATCAGGTTTTCCAGCAAGGTGAGCTTGCTGGAGACTTTGGAGCCGGCCACGATCGCCAGCAGCGGATGCGCCGGGTTCTCCAGCGCCTTGCCCAGCGCGTCCAGCTCGGCCGAAAGCAGCGGGCCCGCGGCGGCGACCGGTGCGTAGCGGATCACGCCGTGGGTTGAGGCCTGGGCGCGGTGCGCGGTGCCGAAGGCGTCCATCACGAAGATGTCGCACAGTGCGGCGTACTTCTTCGACAGCACCTCGTCGTCCTTGCCCTCGCCGACGTTCATGCGGCAGTTTTCCAGCACCACCACCTCGCCGTCGGCGACGTCCACGCCATCGAGATAATCGCGCACCAGGCGCACCGGCTTGCCGAGCTTGTCGCCCAGCCACGCGGCCACCGGCGCCAGCGAGGAGGCTTCGTCGAACTGGCCTTCCTTGGGCCGGCCCAGGTGCGATAGCACCATCACCTTCGCGCCGGCGTCGCGCGCCGCCTTGATGGTCGGCAGGGCCGCGTCGAGGCGCTGGGTGGAGGTGATCCGGCCGTGGTCGTCGATCGGCACGTTCAGGTCTTCGCGGATCAGCACGCGCTGGCCGTGCAGGTCGAGGTCGCTCATGCGGGTGACGGACACGTGGGAACTCCCGGGGTTCGAAAAGGGCTGCCGGCATGGCAGGAACCCCATATTGTCCGGCCCGCCCGGGGGCGATGCAAATTACACTGCAGGTTTCGTATCCCAGGAGCGGGCGCATGTCTTCCAGTCTCGTGCTGTACGGCTACTGGCGCTCCAGCGCCGCCTATCGCGTGCGCATCGCGCTGAACCTGAAGGGCCTGGCCTGGGAGAACCATCCCGTGCACCTGGTGAAGGATGGCGGGCAGCAGCATGCGGCGGACTACGTGGCGATGAATCCGCAGCAGCTGGTGCCCAGCCTGCGCGACGGCGAACAGGTGCTGACGCAGTCGCTGGCGATCGTGGAGTACCTGGAGGAAACCCGCCCCGAACCGCCGCTGCTGCCGGCCGATACGCATGGCCGCGCTCGGGTAAGGGCTTTGGCGCAGCTGGTCGCCTGCGATATTCACCCGCTGGGCAACCTGCGCGTGCTGCAGTACCTGGAGCGCGAGCTCGGCGTCGGCGAGGCGCACCGCGGCGCCTGGTCGCGGCACTGGATCGCCACCGGCTTCGCGGCGCTGGAGACGATGCTGGCCGGCGATGCGGCCACCGGCCGCTACTGCCACGGTGATGCGCCGGGGCTGGCTGATGCCTGCCTGGTGCCGCAGGTGTACAACGCGCGGCGCTGGAAACTGCCAATGGACGACTATCCGACGATTCGGCGGATCGATGCGGCCTGCGCTGAGCTGGAGGCGTTTCGTGTGGCGGCGCCTGAGGCGCAGGCGGATGCGCCTGCGCCGTGACTGGCTGCCGTGTCGGTGGGTAGCAGAGCAAAGCGGCTCAGCTGATGTCGAGAGCGTGCAATCTTGCACGCTCTCGACTCGCAGGCTTCGGCGGATAGCCGAAGCCTGCTCCACCCGCCAATCGCCAGCGATTGGCGGGTGTGCGGGCCGTCCATGGCCCGCTTCTGACAGGCTGCCAGCGGCAGCCTGTCAGAACCCCATGCCGTAAGGGTCGTTGCTACCGCCCATCAGCACGTTGCTGTCCGAATTGCCGCCGCCTTCGGAGAGGCGGATTTTCAGCGCCAGGCCGTCGCGGGAGTCAGCCTTGTTGAGCGCTTCCTCCAGTTCGATGCGGCCTTCCTTGTAGAGCCGGTACAACGACTGGTCGAAGGTCTGCATGCCGTCCTGCAGGCTGCGGTCCATCGCCTCTTTCACCTCGTGGATCTGGCCGCGGCGGATCATGTCGCGGATCAGCGGCGTGTTCAGCAGCACCTCCACCGCGGGTAGACGACGGCCGTCCTTGCCCACCACCAGGCGCTGGCTGATCACCGCACGCAGATTGAGCGCGAGGTTCATCAGCACATTCTTGTGCGCCGACTCAGGGAAGAAGTTGAGGATGCGCTCCAGCGTCTGGTCGGCGTTGTTGGAGTGCAAGGTGGCCAGGCAGAGGTGGCCGGTCTCGGAGAACGAGATCGCCGCTTCCATCGTGTCGGTGTCGCGGATCTCGCCGATCATGATCACGTCCGGCGCCTCGCGCATCGCATTCTTCAGCGCCTCGTGGTAGGTGTGGGTGTCCAGCCCCACCTCGCGCTGGTTGACGATCGACCGCTTGTGCCGGTGCAGGTACTCGATCGGGTCCTCGATGGTGAGGATGTGGCCGGCCGAATGGGTGTTGCGGTGGTCGATCATCGAGGCCAGCGTGGTCGACTTGCCCGAGCCGGTGGCACCAACCACCAGGATCAGTCCGCGCGGCTCCATGATCAGATCACGGAAGATCGACGGCAGCTGCAGCTGCTCGACGTTGGGGATCTCGCTCTTGATCGCGCGGATCACCATGCCCACTTCGCCGCGTTGCTTGAACACGTTGATGCGGAAGCGTCCGGCTTCCTTCACCGCCAGCGCCATGTTCAGCTCCAGGTCGCGCTCGAATTGCGGTACCTGGCCCTCGTCCATGAGCGAGTAGGCGATCTTTTTCACCATGCCGCCGGGCAGTCCGGTATTGCCCAGCGGGTAGAGCTTGCCCTCGACCTTGATGTTCACGGGAGCGCCAGTGGACAGGAACATGTCCGAGGCACCCTTGTCGACCATCAGCTTGAGGAAGTAACCGATATCCACGCCAAATCCCCTGATTGTGCTCATTGCAATGAGCGATTGTGCACGCCCACAATACGCGCAGAAGCTTAATCAGGAATGCGTGATGGTGCACATCTCATCTTCGTCGCCCCGTCGTCCTGCGCCTCCCCGCAGGTCGGTGCGGCAGCCTGCGCTGGCCGGTTTGCTGGCTGGCGCGTTGATTTTGGCCGGCTGCGCCAGCGTGCCGCCGCCGAACGGCGCGATGAACCTGGCGCAATCGCAGCTGCAAGCCGCACGCGACGCCGGGGCGGCCGACTACGACCCGGTGGATCTGGGTTTTGCCCAGGAGAAGTTCCAGCAGGCGCAGGCTGCGATGGCCGACCGCAAGTACGACCTGGCGGCCGATCTGGCGGAGGAGTCGCGGGCCGACGCCGAGCTGGCGCGGGTCAAGGCCAACCTTGGCGCGGCGCGGGCCAAGATCCAGTCCAAGATGAACGCCAACGCTGATCTGCGCGAACAGGGGGCGCAGGCCGCCGCCGCGGCTGCGGCGGAGTTCGCCAAGCCGTTGCCGATGCCGGCCACGGCAGGGTCGGCCCCGACTCCGGCCGGCTCGGGAGCGCTGCCGCCCGCCGCGCCGGTGGAGGACATGCCGGCGCCGTCGGCCACGGTGCTGGCGCCGCCGTCGTCGGGGCAGGGCTTCGAGACGGTGCCTGCGCAAAACCCGCCGTCGAACAACGGTGGCCAGAATTCGAATGAAACGCAGGGCTTCCAGCCTGCGGGAGGCCAGCCATGAAGCGCGTTGTCACCGTGGTTGCGGCCATCGCGATGGCGCTGGGCGTTGCCGTTACCGCCCAGGCGAAGCGCGACGACATCGATGTCAGCCGGCTGACCGGCAATCTTGACCAGCTTGCCAGCGACCCGGTGCTGGGCAATTACGCCCAGGCGGAGCAATCGCTGGCGCGTAACGCGATCGCCCAGCTGGCGCAGGCCAGTTCGCACGAGCGGCCGCATGCGCTGTACGTCGCGGAGCGGCGGGTAGACGTGGCCAGGGCTTCCGCACAGCTGCAGGACGCCCAGGTGAAACTGGCCCAGCTCGATCGCGAGCACGACCAGATCCAGCTGGAAAATACCCAGCGCGAGGCCGAGACGGCCCGTCGCGAGCTGGAACGCCAGCGCCTGCAGTACCAGATGGCCCAGGAAGAAGCGCAACGCCTGCAGGCACAGGGCGAAGCCTATTCGCAGGCCGCCGAGCAGGCCCAGGCCGAAGCGGCCAAGGCGAAGAAGCTGGCCGAGGCGCAGAGCCGGGTGGCCCGCTCCGCCAAGCGCGAGGCTGAACTGGCGGCCAAGGCCGCCAAGGCGATGCGCGCGCAGATGCAGCAGCAGGACAGCGGCGGCAAGCCGTAGCCTTTGCGGTCGCCACCGATCGTGAGAATGAAATGGGCAGCCATGAATGGCTGCCCATTTCATTCAGAGGCTGCTACCGAACCACTTTAAGCACGGCGTCGCGGGAGCGGCGCCGTGCTGTTTCGCGACCACTATCCCGGTGTCTGCTTCGAGGCCATTACCGGTGCAGTGTCGTGGTGCTCCAGCCGATTTTTCGGGGCGGCACAACAAACTGTTTCGACAGCTTTTATACGGATTTCACAACGCTTCGGCAGCCCGCCGCGATCGTCGTCGCGAAGGCTTGCGGCACTTTTCCGGGCGGAGTAGGGTCAACCCCAATGGAGCCGTTTCGCTCCATGACCGCCGGCCCGAACCATGCACCACTTCCCCGCCAGTTTTTCGCCCGCCAACCGGTTTGCCGGCGCGGGCGGGCGAGAGTGTGCGCGTGTGTCCGGGCGGCGCGGGCGCGCCCGTGCGCCCGCATGCTCACTCACGAGGAGGTTGGATCATGTTCGAAAACCAGCAGCGTGATGACGTCGAGGCATTGATGAAGGCCGATGCAGAGTTCCGCCGCCTTTATCAGCACCACCGGGAACTCGACAGCAAAGTGCACGACGCCGAGATCGGCGTGCTCCCGCTCGACGACATCACCCTCGCCAGCATGAAGAAAGAAAAATTGCACGCCAAGACGCGCCTGGAGCGCATGTGGGAGGGGCGCCGCCAGCTTTCCAGTTGAGCGCCCGCTGAACCCCGCAACCACGACGGCCCCGGCAGCTTCCATCCTGGAAGGTGGCCGGGGCCGAGACGTTTCTGCGCGGCCCGTTTGCGGCGCTCGGCTATCATGAGCCCCTTTCCGGTGGTGCTGGCGCGCCACCGGCCTGCCACGCGACGGAGCCCCCATGACAGTTCAGCAGAATGTCCTCGATCTGATCGGACATACCCCGATGCTGCGCGCGCAGCGCCTCGACACCGGCCCGTGCGAGCTGTTCCTGAAGCTGGAGAGCGCGAATCCGGGCGGCTCGATCAAGGACCGCATCGGCTTGTCGATGATCGAGGGCGCGGAGAAGGCCGGCAAGATCAAACCCGGCGCGATCCTGGTCGAAGGCACTGCCGGCAACACAGGCCTGGGACTGGCGCTGGTGGCGCAGGCCAAGGGCTACCGGCTGATCCTCGTGGTGCCGGACAAGATGAGCCGCGAGAAGATCTTCAACCTCAAGGCGATGGGCGCCGAGGTGGTGCTCACCCGTTCGGATGTGGCCAAGGGTCATCCCGAGTACTACCAGGACATGGCCGAGCGCATCGCCCGCGAGACGCCAGGGGCCTACTTCATCAACCAGTTCGGCAATCCGGACAACCCCCGCGCGCACATCGAGAGCACCGGGCCGGAAATCCTCGAGCAGATGGATGGCCGGATCGACGCGGTGGTGGTGGGCTGCGGTTCGTCCGGCACCATGACCGGTCTGTCGCAATACTTCGCCAAGACCTCGCCGCACACCGAGATCGTGCTGGCCGATCCGGTGGGCTCGATCCTCGCCCAATACATCAATGAAGGCACGCTCTCCACCAAATCGGCCAGCTGGCTGGTGGAAGGCATCGGCGAGGATTTCCTGCCGAGCATCAGCGATTTCTCCCGCGTGAAGAAGGCCTACGCGATCACCGACAAGGAGAGCTTCCTCGCCGCGCGCGAGCTGCTGGCGAAAGAGGGCGTGCTGGGCGGTTCCTCCACCGGCACCTTGTTGGCCGCGGCGCTGAAGTATTGCCGCGAGCAGACCCGTCCGAAGCGGGTGGTGACCCTGGTCTGCGACACCGGCAACAAGTACCTGTCCAAGCTCTATAACGATTACTGGATGCTGGACAATGGCTTCCTCGAGCGCGAGCAGCACGGCGACTTGCGCGACCTGTTGCTGCGTCCGTTCGCCAAGCGCGACACCGTGGTGATCGGTCCAAACGAGCTGCTGATCACTGCCTACACCCGCATGAAGCTGTACGACGTCTCGCAGCTACCGGTAATGGACGGCAACAAGCTGGTGGGCATCGTCGACGAGTCGGACGTGCTGCTGCACGTGCATGCCGACGAGTCGCGCTTCCGCGACCCGGTGTCGGTGGCGATGATCAGCGACCTGCAGATGCTCGACGTGCGTTCGCCGATCGAATCGTTGCTGCCGGTGTTCGAGAGCGGCCGCGTGGCGATCGTGATGGACGGCGAGCAGTTCCTCGGCCTGATCACCCGCATTGACTTGCTGAACTGGCTGCGTCGCAAAGTGAACTGAGCCCGGGGTGAACCTGAGCCTGGGGTCGAAAGCCGGTTGAAATGCACGGGCGGCACAGTCGCCGCCTGCGCCCATTCGGGCCGGCATGTATCAAACGACCAGGAGCCTTGCCATGTGTGGAATCGTCGCCGCTGCCGCCCAGCGTGATGTTGCTCCGCTGCTGATCGCAGGTCTCAAGGCGCTGGAATACCGCGGTTACGATTCGGCGGGCCTGGCCGTGCTGCAGGACGGCGAGATCCACCGCGTGCGCGCCAAGGGCAAAGTGCGCGAGATGGAGGCGGAGTACCTGGCCGCGCCGTTCCCCGGTGGTACCGGCATCGCGCACACGCGCTGGGCCACCCACGGCGTGCCGAACGAAGCCAATGCGCACCCGCACGTCGCCGGTCGCGTCGCCATCGTGCACAACGGCATCATCGAGAACTACGCCAGCCTGCGCGAGGAGCTCAAGGCGCGCGGCCACGTGTTCACCTCCGAGACCGATACCGAGGTGATCGCGGCGTTGATCGAGGAACGCATCGCCGGTGGCCTGGGCCTGCGCGAGGCGGTGTTGGCCGTGGTGCACGGGCTGGAAGGCGCTTACGCGATCGCCGTGGTCAGCCGCGACGAGCCTGGCCGCGTGGTGGGTGCGCGGCGCGGTGCGCCACTGCTGGTGGGCGTGGGCATCGGCGAGCATTTCCTGGGCTCGGACGCGCAGGCGCTGATCCAGGTCACCAACCGGATGATCTACCTCGACGAGGGTGACGTCGTCGAGATCACTCGCGAGCGCGCGCAGGTGTTCGGTCTTGACGGCCGCCCGGTCGAGCGTGCGGTGCGCGAGAGCGAGCTATCCGCCGATGCAGTGGAGCGCGGCGAATACCGCCACTACATGCAGAAGGAGATCTTCGAGCAGCCGCGCGCGGTGGCCGACACGTTGGAGTCGCGCCTGGGCGCGAACGGCGTGTTGCCTAATGTGTTTGGCGTAGGTGGCGACGAATTGCTGGCCAAGGTGCGCGGCGTGCACATCATCGCCTGCGGCACCAGCTACCACGCCGGCATGGTGGCGAAATACTGGATCGAGGAATACGCGCACCTGCCGGTGGCGGTGGAAGTGGCCAGCGAGTACCGCTATCGCGAAGCCGTGGTGCCGGAAGGAACGTTGTTCGTGGCCATCTCGCAGTCCGGCGAAACCGCCGACACGCTGGCCGCGATGCGCGAATCGCGCCGCCGCGGCTACCTCGGCACGCTGGCGATCTGCAACGTGCCCGAGTCGTCGGTGGTGCGCGAGGCGGACCTCAAGCTGATGACCCGCGCTGGCCCCGAGATCGGCGTGGCCTCCACCAAGGCCTTTACCACCCAGCTGGCCGCGCTGGCGCTGCTGTCCCTGCAGTTGGCGCGGCAGCGCGGGCTGGACGATGCGCGCTACGCAGACCTGTGTGCGCAACTACAGGCGCTGCCGGGCGCGATCGAACGGGCGTTGGCGCTGGAACCGCAGATTGTGGAACTGGCCGAGCATTTCATCCCGCGCCACCATGCGTTGTTCCTTGGCCGCGGCGCACAATTCCCGGTGGCGCTGGAGGGTTCGCTCAAGCTCAAGGAGATCTCCTACATCCATGCCGAGGCCTATCCGGCGGGTGAGCTGAAGCACGGTCCGCTGGCGTTGGTGGACGAGGACATGCCGGTGGTGGCGGTGGCGCCGAACGGCCCACTGCTGGACAAGCTGAAGTCCAACCTGCAGGAAGTGCGCGCCCGCGGCGGCGAGCTGATCGTGTTCGCCGACAATGCGGCGCCGATGGACGGCAATGCCGCGCGCGGTCACCTGCTGCGTATCGACGCCGGTGGCGAGTTCATCGCCCCGGCGGTGTTCACCGTGCCGCTGCAGCTCCTGGCCTACCACGTGGCCGTGCTGCGCGGCACCGACGTGGACCAGCCGCGCAACCTCGCGAAGTCGGTGACGGTGGAGTAAGTCGCCGGCATCGCGGTGTGCAGATGTTTACCGACAATAAAGTTCGACCCCCCGACAATAAAGTTGAATCTTGGACAATAAAGTTGCGAACTGGCGGCCGCTACCAGTTCGCAACTGGCTTAAGGGCGGCCTTGTACGCTCGGTGGCAACGGTAGCGTCCGCTACCCAAAGCAGACATTCCCTGGACGAAGGCTAATCAGTAGTGCCCTCGCCCCTGGCGGCGTTAGGGCGGGCCCGGATCGGCGTGCGCTATGCTTCTCCGCATCAACAAGCGTCACAGAAGTCATCCGGGTCATGCGCGCTCTAGTTGTCGAGGATCAGGTCCTTGTCAGGGACGCCATCGCGAAACGTCTGCGCGCCTCAGGGCACGCGGTTGACGAAGCCATCGATGGCGCGACTGCCGAATCCTTTGTTCGTTCGTATATCTATGATGTATGGGTCCTGGATCGGCAGCTGCCTGACGGCGATGCGCTTCTCCGTCTAAAGGCATGGCGCGAGCAAGGGCTGACTACACCCGCGCTGTTCCTGACTGCCTTCGACCGCGTGTCTGATCGACTGAGCGGCTTCGAAGTGGGTGGGGACGACTATCTGATCAAGCCGTTCGACATGGATGAGTTGCTGGCGCGTATTGCGGCGATAGCGCGCCGCGGATCGACCATCAGGCCAAGCATTATTCGCATTGCCGACCTCGAGATTGATATCGGTCGCCGCGAAGTCCGACGTTCCGGTATGTCGCTTCCCCTGAGGAACAAGGAATTTGTTGCCCTTCAATTGTTGGCGGAACGTGCGGGTACGGTCGTTTCGCGCGGTGAGTTGATCGCTGGATGCTGGGGCGAGGAGAATCAACCGGCGTCCAATGCCGAAGAGGTGATCATCGCCTCGTTGCGTAGGAAACTTGGTGTACCTCCACTGCTTCGCACGGTGCGTGGCGCTGGATATATCCTCGATGCAGCCGATGGCAAAGCGACCTTATAACGCCGTTTACCAGCGCTTGTACTTGAAGCTCACCCTGAGCTGGGCCCTGGCGTGGATAGTGGGCGTTGCGTCTCTCGGCGTACTGGCCATCCATACGAACCATCGGCTGGGTCAGGCCGCACTCGAAGACATGCTGCGATTGCGGGCGATGGCTGTCTACGGGTTGACCTGGTTCGACGCGCAAGGACGTTTCCATGATGAGCTTCTTCGAAAGGAGCCAGGCATCCTCACGGGTGGCGTGGATATATATGTCATCTCACAGCCTCCCTCCGACCAAGTCCTGCTAAGACCCAAGCGGGCGATCTTCAACTTCAGCTCTCCGGCAGAGTTGGCGAATGCCAATGTGGACGGCGAGGATGGCGTGATCCACGAGGGGCGGGACAACTCGGGCGCTGCCTTCCTGTTCTTGACCACGCCCACCTACGATGACGCCGATCGCGTTGTGGCGACTATCCTGGTGTTGGGTGACCCACGGGCGACCGAAGCGGCGCAGGCGGTATTTACGCGCAATCTGCTGCTTGCCATGACCGGACTTGCTTTGCTGGGTCTCGTGGTTGGCAACCTTCTGGCTCGCCAGGCCCTTCGGCCTGTCGCCGAGACCATGGATATGCGTGAGCGCTTTATCGCGGCGGCCGCTCACGAGCTTCGCGCACCGGTCGCCAATCTGCTCGCCATCTGCGATTCGACGACTTACGGGGACACGTCACTAGAAGACGGCTTTGTGCAGGTTCGCCATGTCGCCAAAGCCAGCGCGGCCATGACTGACAAGTTGCTGTTGCTGGCACAGCTGGAGTCATCAGCCACAGGAATCACGAAGGAGAAAGTCCGACTCGACCTGTTGGTGGAAGCGGCTCTTCCGGAAGAACATGCCATCGTCACGGATCTGGAAGCGTCCGTTGTCGTCGCGGATAAGCGCCTCTTGCAGATCGCGGCGCGGAATCTGATCGAGAACGCGTTGACACATGGGAGCCCCCACGACGACACCGGTGCGTCGGTACGCATAACGGTGCGCCAAGGCACCATCACGATCGAGGATGGCGGTACGGGCTTTTCCGCGGATCAATGGGCGACCGTAAGGGAGCCGTTCCAGAAGTCTCCAGGAAGCCCTGGTTATGGCCTTGGCCTGGCGATAGTGCAGCACATTGCCGAACTTCATGGCGGGCAACTGACCCTGGAAAACCTCGTGCCCCATGGCGCCAAGGCGCGCCTCCGGATCGGCTGAAGGGCGAGCGGACCGCCGATTCGCGGCAACCGGTATTGGGCCAATTATCCCCAGGTGGGCGTCGATCACCGGGCATGAAAGTGGATGCCGCCAGCGCCAGGTTTAAGGATGGCGCGCGTCAGCTCGATATCAGGTTGGCTCCGTAAGGTGCCGGGCGAACCCATCATCTTTTCGGCGCCCACATCGAGGTCCAGCCATGTCACATAACACTACGAGAAGCACACCTGCCCGACGCTCGGTCCTGCTGCTGGCCGCCGTGGTACTTCTGGGCACCGCGTGCGCGAACGCTCAAACCAGGATGCCGCACGAGAACGTCCGGCACGAAGGTACATGGCTGCAGTGGCCACACTCCTACACCTATGGAACCACCTACAGGAACCGCATCGAGTCGACCTGGATCGAGATGACACGGTCCCTCGTAGGCGGCGAAAAGGTTCATATCGTTGCCTACAACGCACGCGAGCAGGACCGCATCGAGCGCTTGCTCATGGATGCCGGCGTATCGCTCGACAAGGTGACCTTCGTCGTTCAACCCACCGACGATGTCTGGGTTCGCGACAATGGCCCGATCTTCGTTGTCGGCCCGGATCAGGCTTTGGCCGTGGAAAACTGGGGCTTCAATGGCTGGGGGCAGAAGGAGCCGTATCAGTTGAGCGCGGAAGTCCCCGCTGTGGTCGCCAGCGAACTGAGGATGCCGACGATCGACCTCCGTGACTATGTGGTTGAAGGAGGCGCGGTAGAAACCGATGGGCGCGGCACCTTCCTGGCGACGCGCAGCTCCATCCTCAATCCAAACCGAAATCCGGACGTGACCGAAGATCAGATGGATGCTGCGCTTTCCGCCAATCTCGGTGTTTCAAACTTCATCTGGCTGGATGGCGTTAAGAATGCTGACATCACCGACATGCATGTCGACGGCTTCGCGCGATTTGCAACCAGCGACACCATTGTCACGATGAGCCAGGGCGATCTTGCTAACTGGGGTCTTTCTGCCCCGGACATCCAGCGTCTTTACTCGGCCACGGACGTCAACAGTGTGCCGTACAAGCTCGTACAACTCCCGCTTACGTCGAAGAACGTAGTCACCACTTACGGGAAGGATCTCGGATATCAGGGGTCGTATGTGAATTTCTATGTGGGCAATGACGTCGTACTGATGCCAACGTACAACGACGCGAACGACGCCGTTGCGAAGGCCATCCTTCAGCAGCTCTTTCCCGATCGCACTGTCGTTGGCATCGACGTGCGAAATCTCTACGCCAACGGCGGCATGATCCACTGCGTCACTCAGCAGCAGCCGGAAGCGGCCTCCCCTTGAGGCACTCGGGGTCCGGTCGCGTGCCAGGTCACCACCTTGAAGGCAGACGATCGCTCGATCACGCACTCTACTTTGGGCAGGCAAGGGGGGGGCGGGCGGGGCTTGATGATCGACGAAGATCTCGACTGGGCTAGCGCTGGCCATGACGTTGGGCGGGCGTGGGAATGGCCAGAGAAGCCATACGTAGACAAGGCTTACGACCGCGCCCGTAGCGACGCGATCGATCAACCGAAAGCTAGCACCTGCATCTTCCGGCGTATGACCAAAGAGCAGTGGCTTCCAGCCCAACGTCCGTTGCAGGTGCCCGGGCTGCCTACGGGCACCACGTTCATCTCCTGAACGGATGCATCCAGGTAAACGGAGCGCTCGTACAGGTTTGAAGTGGTCATGTGACTTTGCATCAACGTGGTTATTCAGATTGACCACTGGGTAACCTAGATTCCACGCATCTCAGCCCATCCACGCAACGACGCGTGAGGATTGCCATATGCATCGCAATGCCAAAACTGGTGTTCGCGCCTTGACCTTTGCCTTGCTATGCGGCGCGTTGGGCTCAACGCTTGCGAAAGATGCGACAGTGAACCAATTGCCACCGGGCTATTCGCTTGCTGGCACTGGCGGCAGGCAGGACTTCGACTTCCTCGCTGGCGCCTGGACCACGCATCAGCGTCGACTCAAGACACGCGGCGAAGGCAGTACCGAATGGGTCGACGCGCCATCCAATGTCCACTGCGCAAGGCAGTATCTGGATGGTCTGACGACGGCGGAAGAAAGCTACTCGCCGGCGAAATCGATCACCGGGCTTTTTCTTTATCTGTTCGATCTGCAGAAGCGCCAGTGGTCCCTGTACTGGATTGATCCCAAGAGCGGCAATCTGGGGTCGCCCCTGGTTGGAGGCTTTGCAGGAAATCGTGGCACGTTCTACGGGCAGGACGTGGATGACGGACGCCCGGTAAAGGTGCGCTACGCCTGGACCAAGGTCGACAACGACCATGCGCGCTGGGAACAGGCGTTCTCTTTTGACGGCCGTACTTGGGAGACAAACTGGACCGCCGAATTCACGCGCGCGAATTCGGTCGAGGTCTGCACGAGGAAATAGCATGTCCGCTGACACCGCTTGACGCTGCTGCCGGCACCAGCGAGCAGGGCCTTATCCAGCGGCACTACTGAGGCGTGGGCACGTGAGCGGCATCGGCATTCGCGGCAAGCGCGGGCCCGGCTAGCGCCAGGAGCAGGGCGGGAGACTGGCGATTGCTACCCCCGCCGATTGGAGCGGCAGCCGCTCATCCAGCGGAGCTTTTGTGATCTAACCGAAGCTCCGCCTATCTCACAGTAAGCCGGTTGAACCAACTATTACTTACTACGCATCGAGGATGCCAACGACTTTCGATGGCCTCTTTTGGACTAATTTGCAGCCAAGATGCCGGTCCGGTTGGATTGTAAGTCTCAGATATATAGGCGAAAGACTTGAGCCATCTTTTAGTAATCACCAGCAGATCAGAGTCGAAGAAACGAAAAAGCCGGCAGTCGCCGGCTTTTTCTTGGATGTGCCGCCATGGCGGCAGGCTGTTCGATCATGGCGATCGGGCATGACCGCAACGTTACTCGCTGCGCTGGTACTGCGGCGACATCGGCATCATGTTGGCGTTCTCGTTGTACATGACCCAGATGGACGCGCCCAGCACGATCACGACCAGCACGATGGTGAAGATGAAGGCCATCATGTTCCAGCCGCCTTCAGAGTGCGTGTCGAGGTGCAGGAAGTAGATGATGTGCACGAAGATCTGCACCACGGCCAGCAACAGCACGATGGTGATGGTCAGCCAGTGGCTCTCGAAAACGCGCCCCATCACCAGCCAGAACGGGATGATGGTAAGGACCGCCGCCAGCACGAAGCCGGTCAGATAGCCGCGGAGGCTGCCGTGGTGCACATGCAGGCCGTCGTCGGCATGGCCGGATGAAGATGGATGGCTCATCGCAACACTCCCGCCAGATAGACGAAGCTGAAGACGCCGACCCACACCAGGTCCAGGAAGTGCCAGAACATGCTCAGGCACTGCAGGCGCCGGATGTTGGCCTCGTTCAGGCCGAACTTGCCCAGCTGCACCATCAGCACGATCAGCCACAGGATGCCCACGGACACATGCAGACCGTGCGTGCCGACCAGGGTGAAGAACGAAGACAGGAAAGCGCTGCGGCCGGGACCGGCGCCGTCGGCGATCATGCCGAGGAACTCGTGGATCTCCAGCGTCACGAAGCCGACGGCCAGCAGGCCGGAAATGGCCAGCCAGCCGAGCATGGCGCGCTGTTTGCGCCGTGCCATTTCCAGCATGGCGAAGCCGAAGGTGACCGACGACACCAGCAGCAGAGCGGTGTTCACCGCCAGCCCGGGTAGGTCGAGCACCTCGGCAGCCGATGGACCGCCGGCGGTATTGGTGCCGAGCACGGCATAGCAGGCGAAGAGCGATGCGAAGATGAAGCAATCGCTCATCAGGTAGATCCAGAACCCGAGCAGAGTTCCGTTGTGCGCGTGCGGCTCTTCGTGACAGAGGAACCGCGACGGCGCAGTATCGGCAACCGTGGTGTTCATGCGCTTGCCCCCTGGGCTTCAGGCTGCCAGTTGCCGGTGTGTTCGAACGTGTGCACTTCGTCCGCGGGGATGTGGTAATCGCGGTGGTAATTGAAGGTGTGGACGATGGATGCGGCGACGATGCCGACGAACGACACCACGGCCAGCCACCAGATGTACCAGACCAGGCCGAAGCAGCAGATAAAGGACAAGGTGCCGATGACCAAGCCCGCGGCCGTGTTCTTAGGCATGTGGATGGAGTGGAAACCTTCCAGCGGACGGCGGAAGCCGTGCTTCTTCATGTCCGTCCAGGCGTCGCGCGCATGCACGTTGGGGACGAACGCGAAGTTGTAGTCCGGCGGCGGCGACGAGGTGGACCACTCCAGGGTGCGGCCGTTCCACGGGTCGCCGCCCACGGCGTAAGCCTTGCGCCGCACCACACTGACGTAGATCTGGATGACGAAGGACAGGATACCGAGCGCGATCAGCGCGGCGCCGAACGCGGCGACGATGAAATACGGCTGCAAGGTGGCGTTGTCGAAATGGCTCAGGCGCCGGGTCACGCCCATCAGGCCCATGACATACAGCGGCGTGAAGGCCACCCAGAAACCGATCAGCCAAAACCAGAAGCTGGCCTTGCCCCAGAACTCGTCGAGCTTGAAGCCGAACGCCTTGGGGAACCAGTAGTTGACCGCCGCGAACACGCCGAACACCACGCCGCCGATGATCACGTTGTGGAAGTGCGCGATCAGGAACAAGCTGTTGTGCAGCAGGAAGTCGGCCGGCGCCACCGACAGCATCACGCCGGTCATGCCACCGATGGTGAAGGTGAACAGGAAGCCCATCGTCCACAGCATCGGCACGGTGAAATGCACCCGCCCCCGGTACATGGTGAACAGCCAGTTGAAGATCTTCACCCCGGTAGGGATGGAAATCATCATGGTGGTCAGCGAGAAGAACGAGTTGACGTCGGCGCCCGAGCCCATGGTGAAGAAGTGGTGCAGCCAGACCAGGTACGACAGAATCATGATCGCGACGGTGGCGTAGACCATCGACGAATAACCGAACAGCGGCTTGCCCGAGAACGTTGGCACGATCTCCGAATACACACCGAAGATCGGCAGGATCAGGATGTACACCTCCGGGTGGCCCCATACCCAGATCAGGTTGATGTACATCATCACGTTGCCACCGAGGTCGGTGGTGAAGAAGTGGGTGCCGAGGTAACGGTCCAGCGAGAGCAGCAGCAAGGTGGCGGTGAGCACCGGGAACGTCGCGATGATCAGGCCGCTGGTGCACAGCGTGGTCCAGCTGAACACCGGCATCTTCATCATCGTCATGCCGGGCGCGCGCATCTTCAGGATGGTGGTCACGAAGTTGACGCCGGTCAGCAAGGTACCCACGCCTGAGAGCTGCAGGCCCCAGATGTAGTAGTCGACGCCGGGGCCTTGCTGCAGTTCCGAGACCGGCGGATAGCCCAGCCATCCGGCCGTCGAGAAGTCGCCGATGAACAGCGACACCATGAACATGATCGCGCCCCAGAACGTGAACCAGAAGCTCAGGTTGTTGAGGAACGGGAACGCCACGTCGCGCGCGCCGATCTGCAGCGGCATGACGTAGTTCATGAGGCCGACGATGTAGGCCATCGCCACGAAGAAGATCATGATCGCGCCGTGCGCGGTGAAGATCTGGTCGTAGTGCTCCGGCGGCAGATAACCCATCTGCGGGCCGAAGGCGTAGGCCTGCTGCGCGCGCATCATGATGGCGTCGGAGAAGCCGCGCAGCAGCATCACCGTGCCGAGGATCATGTACATGATGCCGAGCTTCTTGTGGTCCACGCTGGTGAACCATTCATGCCACAGGTAGCCCCACAGGCGCTTCTTGGTGATGAGGCCGAGGATGGCCAGGCCACCGATGGCGACCACGGCGAGGGTGGCAAGGACGATGTGGCCTTCGAGATCGGGCTTCAGGAAAGGCAGTGAATCGAGCGTCAGCCTCCCGAACAGGAAATCCCAGATGGCGGCGCGATGAGGCATGGGTTCGGGCATGGCTTGAATCTCCGCAAGCAGATCAGTGCGCCTCCGCAGCCTGCGCGGGGACTGGTTTTCCGGCATCCACCAGCGCGCCGGGGCTGGTGTGCATCGAGGCATCGTGCATGCCTTGCATGGCATCGCCGGCCGACATCATGTGGTCCTCGCACTCCTGGCCGGGATCGGCGCAGCGATTGAGGATGCGGGTGTAGAGGTCGGGCTCGAAGCGCGCGTAGTACTGCACCGGCGCATTGCGCTCGGGCTGGCGCAGCTGGTCGTAGGCTTTGCGGTCGAGGTCGCCGCTCCCGGCCCGGACCTTGGCGATCCAGTCGTCGAAATCCCGCTGGCTCATGCCGTCGAAGCTGAAGCGCATGTCGGTGAAGCCCGAGCCGCTGTAGTTGGCCGAGAAGCCCTGGTATTGGCCGGGCTTGTTGATGACCGCATGCAACACCGTCTGCATGCCGGGCATGGTGTAGATCATGCCGGCCAGGTCCGGTACGGAGAAGGCGTCCATCATGGCGTCGGAGGTGAGCTTGAACCGGATGGGCACATCTACCGGCGCAGCAAGCTGGTTCACCGTGGCAACGCCGTACTGCGGGTAGAAGAACAGCCATTTCCAGCGCAGCGACACGACATCCACCTCGAGCGGCTGGGTGTCTGCGGCGACGGGCTGCCCCTTGGCCACCCGGTCGAGCGGGCGATAAGGGTCGAGCTGGTGGGTGCCGATCCAGCTGATCGCGCCGATGGCGATGATGATGAGCAGCGGCGCGGCCCATACCACCAGTTCCAGTTGGGGCGAATGATCCCATTCGGCGTCGTAGACGGCCTTTTTGTTGGAGGCCCGGTAGCGCCATGCGATGACACCGATCGCGACGAGCACCGGCACGACGATCAGCGCGATGATCAGCGTGGTGACGATCATGACGTCGCTTTGCTGGCGGGCAATGTCGCCGGACGGATCAAGCAACGCCAGATGGCAGCCGCCCAGCAGTGCAAGCGGGGACAGCAGCAGGCCGCGCAGACGTTTCACTGTCATGGGCATGTGTGCATCGGGCAACGAGGTGTTGCCTACACTACACTCCAAGGGCGGGTCTATACTACTCCCGCAACACGTGTTTCCCGGCCGGCTCGATGCGTCCAAGCCTGGCCGGGGCTGCAATGGGATCTCGTGGTGGCTTTGTGAAATCGGCTGCCCCGTTGCGCGATACCGCAGCCGGTCTGTCCAGCAAATCTCGCACGATCGTCGCCAGGGAATTGCCATGCCAACCAGCAGTACCCAGTCGCTCCCCGATTCGGTCCTTGATGCGCACGGCGCGAGCTCCCATGCGGAGCAGATGACGCCGGGAGACCTGGCCGTCGGTGTGATGGTCGGGCGCGCCTGCCAGTCCTTCGATTTCTTCGTGTTCGGCATCGGCTGCGTGCTGGCGTTTCCCGCGGTGTTTTTTCCCTTCGCCAGCGAGATCGACGGGATCTTTTACTCGTTTGCGATTTTCGCGCTGGCCTTCATCGCGCGGCCGCTGGGTTCCATGTTCTTCCTGGTGCTGCAGCGCCATCTCGGCCTCCCCACCAAGCTGACCATCGCGCTGTTCCTGCTCGGTATGGCGACTGCCGGCACAGCGTTCCTGCCTGGATACGCGACGCTGGGGTGGTCCGCCATCCTGGCGCTGGCGGTGCTGCGTTTCGGGCAGGGTTTCGCGCTCGGCGGCAGCTGGAACGGCCTGGCCTCGCTGATGGCGCTCAAGGCGCCCAAGAGCCGGCGCGGTTGGTACGGCATGTTGCCGCAGTTGAGCGACCCGATAGGCTTCATCATGGCGGCGGCGCTGTTTGCCTACATATGGTCGAGCCTGTCGCACCAGGAGTTCATCGACTGGGGCTGGCGCTATCCCTTCTTTGCGGCATTTGCGATCAACGTGGTGGCCCTGTTTGCCAGCCTGCGCATGGTGGTGGCGCCGCGCTACGCGGAGCAGCTCAAGGAGCGCGACCTGGAGCCGTCGTCGATGCGCGAGCTGACCCGTTCGCAGGGCCACAACATCGCGCTGGGCGCCTTCGCCCCGCTGGCAAGCTACGCGATGTTCCACCTGGTGACGATTTTTGCGCTGTCGTGGGCCTTGCTCTTCACGCAGCAGTCGGTGGTCAGCTTCCTCGTGGTGCAGATCGTCGGCGCCTTCGTGGCCTTGCCCTGCATGCTCTTGTCCGGCGTGGTGGCGAACCATTTTGGCCGTCGTACCACGCTGGCTGCGGGCGCCGTGTTGATCGCGGTCTATAGCGGATGGACCGCGCTGCTGCTCTCGGGCGGTAGCGTGAACAGTTTTCTGTTCATCATCCTCGGCTACGCCCTGCTTGGGTTTACCCACGCGCAGGCGGCCGGTGCGGTGAGTTCGAACTTCCTGCCGGAGTTCCGCTTCAGCGGCGCCATGATCACTTCGGATCTGGGCTGGCTGATCGGCGCGGGCTTTGCGCCACTGGTAGCCTTGGCGCTCGCCCGATATGCCGGGGTTCCCTACGTGGGCCTGTACCTGCTTTCGGGCGCGGTCGGCACGCTTGCCGCTTTGTGGATCAGCCGGCGCTCCGGCGGCCTTCCCGACGACTGACGTATTCGCGTGTAGCGACAAGACGACAAGGCCCGCATCGCGCGGGCCTTGTCGTTTTCGATGGAGACGCAAAGGCACTCGCCGTGCGCCAGCGCCTGCGCGGCTTCCGTCGTTCTGTGCTTGATGCGATCATGCGCGGCCATGCCAGACACAGACATTCCAGCAGATCCGAATGAGCGCAATATGCGTGGCCCGCTGGCGCTGGGCCTGCTGGCCTTGCTGGGGCTGGTGCTGTTTGCCGGCTTCGTGGCGCTGGGCACCTGGCAGGTGCATCGACTGGCGTGGAAGGCAGCGCTGATCGCCCATGTCAACGAGCGCGTGCATGCACCGCCGGTGCCGGCGCCCGTCCAGGCGGACTGGACAAGCATCACCGCGGCCGACGCGGAATATCGCCATGTGCAACTCTCGGGCACCTGGCTCAGTGATAGCCAGACGCGGGTATGGACGGCAACCGATGCCGGCAGTGGCTACTGGATACTCACGCCCTTGCGTCGCGACGACGGCAGCATCGTGCTGGTGAACCGCGGCTTTGCGCCGGACGGCTGGTGTGATCTCAAGGGGCATTGTCCGGCTGCGCCAGACGGCCAGGTCACGGTGACTGGCCTGTTGCGGATCAGCGAACCCTCCGGTTTGTTCCGCCACAACGACCCCACCGGCAACACTTGGTATACGCGCGACGTGGCGGCGATCGCTAAGGCGCGCGGCTTGGTCGACGTGGCTCCTTATTTCGTGGATGCCGATGCCGCGTCAGGCGCGACCGCATCCGAATGGCCGCGCGGCGGCATGACGGTGATCCATTTCCCGAACAGCCATCTCAACTACCTGATCACCTGGTACCTGCTGGCGCTGATGGTGCTGGGTGCGGGGGTCTACGTGGCACGGGACGAGTATCGGCTGCGCAAGCGCCGGCGCCGTTCGCCATGAAAAACGCCAGCCGGTTGCGGCTGGCGTCGTGATACGAAACCTCTAGCAGCTGCTTGCTCAGGCGCGACCGTATACGTCGTCGTAGCGCACGATGTCGTCCTCGCCGAGGTAGCTGCCGGACTGCACCTCGATCAGCTCCAGCGCCACCTTGCCGGGATTGCGCAGGCGGTGCTTGCTGCCCAGCGGGATGTAGGTGCTCTGGTTTTCGCCGAGCAGGAATACCTGGTCGTCGCAGGTGACCTCGGCAGTGCCGGAGACCACGATCCAGTGCTCGGCGCGATGGTGGTGCTTCTGCAGGCTGAGGCTGGCGCCGGGCTTCACCACGATGCGCTTCACCTGGAAGCGCTCGCCGGCTTCCAGCGAGTCATAGCTGCCCCAGGGGCGATGCACCACCCGGTGGAAAGAGTGTTCGCTGCGGTTGGCGGACTTGAGTTGTTCGACGACCTTTTTCACGTCCTGCGCCGCGTCGCGGTGCGCCACCAGAGTGGCATCGGGCGTGGAGACCACGATGAGATCGTTCACGCCCACGGTGGCGATAAGGTGGCGGTCGTGCGAGCGCAGCAGCGAGTTGCGCGTATCGACGGCGAGCGTGTCGCCCTCGCGCAGGTTGCCCTCGGCATCGCGTTCGCCGGCCAGCCACAGCGCCGACCAGGAGCCGATGTCGCTCCAGCTGCAGCTCACCGGGATAACCGCGGCGCGTGCGGTCTTTTCCATCACCGCGTAGTCGATGGAATCTTCCGGTACCTTGGCGAAGAGCTCCTTGTCCACGCGCACGAAGTCGAGGTCGGCGTGCGCGGCGGCGTGCGCAGCGCGCACGGCGGCCAACATGGCCGGTGCGTGCATGCCAAGCTCTTCCAGATAGCGGTCGGCACGGAACAGGAACATGCCGGAGTTCCAGTCGTAGCCGCCATCGGCAAGGTAACCCTCGGCGGTGGCGAGGTCGGGCTTCTCCACGAAGCGCTCGACGCGGAATGCGCCTTCATCGAGGGCTGCGCCGCGGCGGATGTAGCCGAAGCCGGTCTCGGCGCGGTCCGGGCGGATGCCGAAGGTCGCCAGCCAGCCTTGCCGAGCCGCCGGCAGAGCGCGCTGCACCGCGTCGACGAAACCATGGGTGTCGCCGATCAGATGGTCGGCTGGCAGCACCAGCAGCAGCGCGTCGGGATCGTGCTTCAGCGCTTCCAGTGCGCCAAGCGCGATCGCCGGGGCGGTATTGCGCGCCAACGGCTCCAGCACCACGGCGCCGCCATCGATACCGGCTTCGCGCAACTGTTCGGCGGCGAGGAAGCGGTGATCCTCGCTGGCGACCACGATGGGCGCCGCCACATCGGGAAGCTCCCGCGTGCGTGCAACGGTCTGCTGGAACAGCGTGCCGTGGCCGGCCAGCGAGAGGAATTGCTTGGGCAGGTTCCTGCGCGAGACGGGCCACAGGCGGGTGCCACTGCCGCCGCTGAGGATCAGGGGAATGAGCATGATTCAGTGTGCCTGACGGGTAAGCGCATCGAGCACGCCGTGCAAGCCGGCTTGCCAATCGGGCAGAGCATAGCCGAAGCGTTGCTGGAAGCCCGTATTGTCCAGCACCGACCAGGCGGGACGCCTGGCTGGCGTGGGATAGTCGGCCGTGGTGATCGCGGTGACGCGCGGCACGCGCGGGAGCAAGCCGCGGGCGTGTGCTTCATCGAAGATCGCTGCGGCGAAACCGTGCCAGCTGGTGTGGCCGCTGGCGACCAGGTGATGGGTGCCGATCAGTGCGTCGCGTTGCGCTGTGTCGGCCGCCCTCCAGGCATCCAGCGCGGCCAGTGTGCCGGCGACGATCAGCGCCGTGCTGGTAGGCGCGCCGATCTGGTCGGCCACCACGCGCAGTTCGTCGCGCTCGGCGCCCACGCGCAGCATGGTGCGCATGAAGTTGTTGCCGTGCGGTGCGTACACCCAGGCGGTACGGAAGATGAAATGAGCCGCTCCGCTGTCGCGCAGCGCCTGTTCGCCGGCTAGCTTGCTGCGGCCGTAGGCGCCCAGCGGCGCGGTGGGCGCGTCGATGGGGTAGGGTGCGTTGGCCGCGCCGTCGAACACATAGTCGGTGGAGTAGTGCGCCACCAGCGCGCCGTGCGAGGCAGCCCAACGACCCAGTACGCCCACGGCCTCGCCGTTGACGCGGGTGGCCAGCGACTCTTCCTGTTCGGCGCGATCCACCGCGGTGTAGGCGGCGGCGTTGACGATCACGTCGGGGTGCAGCCGGTCGAGCAGGGCGGGCAGGGATTCCGGCATGGCCAGATCGGCGATTTCGATGGTGGCACCGTCGAAACGCTGGCCATCGCGACTGGCGGTGACGAGTTCGCCGCGCGCG
The DNA here is from genome assembly GCF_044904705.1 of Dyella agri. Lineage (NCBI taxonomy): Bacteria > Pseudomonadati > Pseudomonadota > Gammaproteobacteria > Lysobacterales > Rhodanobacteraceae > Dyella > Dyella agri. The sequence goes on along the minus strand of NZ_JADIKL010000010.1, from coordinate 14,194 downwards.
GCCAAGTTGCCATCCTCGATAAAGCTGCGGCCGAGCTGGCCGTTGGCACCGATCAGCAGGATCTTCATGCGGCGTATGTCGGCAGGCGATCGGCAGGCACCTCGGCGAGCAGCGGCGTCTTGCCATCCTTGTCCGACAGCAGGGGCTCGCTGATCGGCCAGTCGATACCCAGCGCGGCATCGTTCCAGCGGATGCCGGCATCGGCCTTCGGGTCATACAGCGCGGTGCACTGGTAACTGAAGGTGGCGAATTCGGACAGCACACAGAAACCGTGCGCGAAACCTTCCGGCACCCAGAAGTGGCGATGGTTGTCGGCGGTGAGCATCACCCCCACCGACTGGCCGAACGTGGGCGAACCGCGGCGGATATCCACCGCCACGTCGTACACCTCGCCTTCCAGCACGCTGACCAGCTTGCCCTGCGGGTGCGGCCACTGGTAGTGCAGGCCGCGCAGCACGCCACGTGCCGAGCGCGACACGTTGGACTGCACGAAGCGGCGGTCGATGCCGGCCTCGCGGTACTTCGCCTCGTTGTAGCTCTCGTAGAAGAAGCCGCGGGCGTCGCCGAAGACTTGTGGTTCGATCACCACGGCGCCGGGCAAGCGTGTCTCGATTACCTTCATCGGGCCACGCCCTCCTTTGCGAGTTGTTGCAGATATTGGCCGTAGCCGGTTTTGGCCATCGGTGCGGCCAGCGCCAGAAGGTGTTGCGCGTTGATCCAGCCGTTGAGATAGGCGATCTCCTCGGGGCAGCAGACCTTGAGACCTTGGCGGTTTTCGATGGTCTCGATGTAGTTGCCCGCTTCCATCAGCGACTCGTGCGTTCCGGTATCCAGCCAGGCGAAGCCGCGGCCGAGCTGCTCCAAATGCAGCGAGCCGTCGTCGAGATAGCAGCGATTGAGATCGGTGATTTCCAGCTCGCCGCGTGGCGAGGGTTTGAGCGAGGCGGCGTAGTCGCAGACCCTGCTGTCGTAGAAGTACAAACCGGTAACGGCGTAGTGCGACTTCGGTTGCGTCGGTTTTTCTTCCAGTCCGACGACCTTGCCCGCGGCGTCGAACTCGGCCACACCGTAGCGCTCCGGGTCCTTCACCCAGTAGCCGAACACGGTGGCGCCATGCTCCCGCGTTGCGGCGCGCTGCAATCGCTTGGTAAAGCCGTGGCCGTAGAAGATGTTGTCGCCCAGCACCAGGCAACTGGGTTTGCCGGCGACGAAATCGCGGCCGATGGTGAAGGCCTGGGCCAGGCCGTCGGGCGACGGCTGCACTGCGTAGTGGATGTCCAGGCCCCACTGCGAGCCATCGCCCAGCAGGCGCTGGAACATCGCCTGTTCGTGCGGGGTGTTGATCACCAGCACTTCGCGGATGCCGGCCAGCATCAAGGTGGCCAGCGGGTAGTAGATCATCGGTTTGTCGTAGACCGGCAGCAACTGCTTGCTTACCGCGCGGGTGATCGGGTGCAGGCGGGTGCCGGAACCGCCGGCGAGAATGATGCCCTTGGTCGTCATGCGCCCAGCCTCTCCATGCGATAGCTGCCATCGAGCACGCGCTGCACCCACGGTTGGTTGGCGAGGTACCAATCGACTGTGGCGGCGATACCGCTCTCGAAAGTCTGCGCGGGCTTCCAGCCCAGCGCGCGCTGCAGCTTGGAAGAATCGATCGCATAGCGGCGGTCGTGGCCGGGGCGATCCTTCACGTAGGTGATCAGCGACTCGCGCTTGCGGCCATCCACCAGCGGGCGACGCTCGTCCAGCAGCGTGCAGATCGTCTTCACCACGGTGATGTTGGTGCGCTCGGCGTTGCCGCCCACATTGTAGGTCTCACCAACGCGGCCGGCTTCCAGCACGCGGCGGATCGCGCTGCAGTGGTCGCCCACGAACAGCCAGTCGCGGATGTTCAGACCATCGCCGTATACCGGCAGCGATTCGCCCGCCAGCGCCTTGGCGGTGACCAGCGGAATCAGCTTCTCGGGGAACTGGAACGGCCCGTAATTGTTCGAGCAGTTGGTGGTGAGTACTGGCAGGCCATAGGTGTGGTGGAAGGCGCGGACCAGATGGTCGGACGCGGCCTTCGACGCGGAGTAGGGCGAGTTCGGCGCGTACGGTGTGGTCTCCGTGAACATGCCGGTCTCGCCTAGCGAGCCGTAGACCTCGTCGGTGGAGACATGCAGGAAGCGGAAAGCTTCGCGTGCGGCATCGTCCAGACCGCGCCAGTAGTCGCGGGCGCATTCCAGCAGGCCAAGCGTACCCACGACATTGGTCTGCACGAACTCGGCGGGGCCGTCGATGGAGCGGTCCACGTGAGACTCGGCGGCGAAGTTCACGATTGCGTCGGGCCGATGTTCGGCCAGCAGCCTGGCCACCAGAGCGCGGTCACCGATATCGCCCTGCACGAACACGTGACGGTGGTTGCCATTCAACGTAGCGAGGGTGTCGAGGTTTCCGGCGTAGGTGAGCTTGTCGAGGTTCACCACGGTAAGGCCGTCGGCCATCGCCTGCAGCACGAAATTCGCACCAATGAAGCCGGCGCCGCCGGTGACGAGGAGGGTTTGCATGGGGCGCGCGATCCGTGTGGCGACAAAGCTCCATTTTTGCATGCTCTCCCCGTGACTCAAATACGCCAGCATGCGGCGTTCGGGGCTTGGTTAAGGCAAATGTCGGTCCCGCGGGTACAATGCACGATCCTTTCACGCGGCAGCCGGCCACCGGCGGCTGCCGCCCAGCCCGGTTGCCTGCCCATGCCCAAGAAGAACGCCGCCAGCCACGGACTCGGAACGCGCGCGATCCATGCCGGCCAGCATCCCGATCCCTCGACCGGCGCGATCATGACGCCGATCTACGCCACCTCCACCTACGTGCAGGAGAGCCCCGGCAGGCACAAGGGCTACGAGTATTCGCGCACGCAAAATCCTACACGCATGGCCTACGAGCGCTGCGTGGCGGATCTGGAAGGCGGTGTGGCCGGCTTCGCGTTCGCCTCCGGCCTGGCGGCTGCCGCCACCACGCTGGACCTGCTGGATTCAGGCAGCCACGTGATCGCGATGGACGATCTCTACGGCGGCAGCTACCGTCTGTTCGAGCGGGTGCGCCGCCGCTCCGCGGGGCTGGATTTCAGTTTCATAGACCTGAACGACATGGCTGCGCTCAAAGCGGCGCTGAAGCCGAATACCCGGATGATCTGGGCAGAAACGCCTACCAACCCGATGCTGAAGCTGGTCGACCTCGCCAAGGTCGCCGCCTTCGCGAAGAAGCACGGCCTGATCCTGGTGGTCGACAACACCTTCTGTTCGCCGATGGTGCAGCGTCCGCTGGAGTTCGGCGCCGACCTGGTCCTGCATTCCGCCACCAAGTACCTTAACGGCCATTCCGACATGGTCGGCGGCATCGTCGTCGCCAACAGCAAGGAACTGGCCGAGCAGATGGGTTTCCTGCAGAACTCTGTGGGTGCCGTTGCCGGTCCGTTCGATGCCTTCCTCGCGATGCGTGGCCTGAAGACTCTGCATCTGCGCATGCGCCAGCACTGTGCCAGCGCTCTGGAACTGGCGGCGTGGCTGCAGAAACACCCGGCCGTGGAACGCGTGATCTACCCGGGCCTGAAGAGCCACCCGCAGCACGCGCTGGCGAAGCGACAGATGCACGGCTTCGGCGGCATCGTCACCATCGAGGTGAAGGGCGGGCTGAAGAAGGCACGTCGCATGCTTGAGCGCTGCGAATTGTTCGCGCTGGCCGAATCGCTGGGCGGAGTGGAAAGCCTGATCGAGCATCCGGGCATCATGACTCATGCTTCGGTGCCTGCGGCCAACCGCAAGCGGCTGGGCATTAGCGATGGATTGGTGCGGTTGTCTGTGGGGGTGGAAGATGTGAGTGATTTACTTTCCGAGCTTGCCGAAGCACTTGCGTGAAAGAAGTTGAAAATGACAATTGGCAGGAAGGGTAAATCGACTATGGCCGAAAATTTGAATGGCAATGTGAGAGTGTCGGGAACAAGCAGACTCATGGCGCCATTCTCATTCTTAACGACCTATAGATCGTTAACGATGGAGCTGGCTAAGCGGGATGTATTGGGAAGGTATCGAGGAGCAAGCTTTGGGCTTCTGTGGTCCCTGATAAGCCCTTTTATGATGCTGATGGTCTATACGTTCGCTTTTGGCAATATCTATAGAGGGCGCTGGCAGGAGACGGCGGGGCAGCATGACAGTTATACCATAATTCTTTTTATTGGATTGATTGTGCATGGATATTTTGCCGAATGCCTGAATCGTTCCCCGCAACTAGTTACCGGGAATGTTAACTTCGTGAAGAGGGTGGTTTTTCCGCTCGAGATACTTCCGTGGCCAATGATGCTTTCGGCTTTGTTCCATATGGCCATGAATATTGTTGTCTTTGTTCTTCTAAGGCTTGTCATGGATCATGAATTCTCATGGACCATAGTTTTCTTGCCGGTCGTTGTTTTGCCTCTTGTGATGCTTACGGCGGGATTGGCTTGGTCTTTGGCGGCACTTGGAGTTTATTTTCGCGATATAGGGCAAGTCACCGGCGTCATGTCGATGGCAGCTCTCTTTATGTCGTCCGCAATGATTCCGTTGTCCAGTTTGCCGCCTATGTATCAAAAGCTCCTATACCTAAACCCTTTGACCTTCATAATTAATGAGGCGCGACTCGTTACGCTTTGGAACGAAAGCCCGAACTGGTTTGGCCTTTTCATTTATTTCTGCGGGGCGACGGTATTTGCATATGCTGGCTATGGATGGTTCCGCGCAACGAGGCGAGGGTTTGCGGATGTCTTGTAACGAAGTTGCCATTCAGATTAATCGGGCGAGTAAGGTATATCCAGTCTATGATCGGCCGCATCATAGGCTATTCCAGATGCTGTCTCGTCGTGAGAAAAGCCGCTGGTTTCGCGAATTCTGGGCGGTTAGGGATGTAACTTTCTCGGTGTCTCGCGGCGAAACGCTCGGTATTGTTGGTCGCAATGGATCTGGTAAATCCACGCTGCTTCAGATGATTTGTGGAACGCTTGCGCCGTCGAGTGGGGACATAGATGTACGCGGTCGTGTGGCTGCGTTGCTTGAGCTGGGGTCAGGATTCAATCCTGATTTTACCGGGCGCGAAAATGTCTTCTTGAATGGCACGGTGCTTGGGCTTACCCGGCAAGAGATCGAGGACAGGTTTGACGATATCGCTGCTTTCGCAGATATCGGCGACTTCATCGATCAACCGGTTAAAAGCTATTCAAGCGGCATGTACGTCCGCTTGGCCTTTGCGGTAGCGATCAATGTGATGCCGGATATTCTCGTGGTCGATGAGGCGTTGTCGGTCGGTGATGAGGCTTTCCAGCGCAAATGCTTTGCCCGCATCAATGCGATCCGCGAAAATGGGGCAACGATTCTATTTGTTTCCCATTCGGCTAGCGTGGTCACGGAGCTCTGCAACAGAGCTGTCCTGCTCGACCGTGGCGAGCTGCTCGGCATCGGTGCGCCCAAGGCTATCGTCTCCCGTTATCAGAAGATGCTTTACGCACCCGCCGATCGCCTCGAAGCCATTCGGGCGGAAATTCGTGCGGAATGCGGAGTATCCGGTGCGCCAGTCAAGCAGGACCCGGTGTCCGTGGAAGTGCGGCAGATGGCTCCGTCCGCCTCAAGCGGAGAGCTGGAAGAACAGGACGAGTTGTTCTTCGACGAAAGCATGGTGCCGCAAAGCACGCTCCACTACGAGTCGCTAGGCGCCGAAATTACGGGCGTTCGGCTGGAGACGCCTGGCGGGAAGCGCGTCAACGTAGTCAAGGCGGATAGGGAATACGTTTACATTTACAATGTTGTGTTTCGCCAGTCGGCTTCGGCGGTGCGTTTCGGCATGATGATCAAGACGGTCACCGGCCTTGAGTTGGGCGGGGGGGCATCTTCCACTTTGACCGACTCAATCGTAGTCGTGGAGAGTGGCCAGGAATTCGAGGTGCGCTTTCGCTTCCGCGCGCATCTCGCCGCGGGCACCTATTTCCTGAATGCGGGCGTCGTAGGTCGAGTTGGTGAGGAGGAAGGGTATCTGGGCCGCTGCATCGATGTTGCGATGTTTCGTGTCATTTACGACCCAGAGCGCCTCGCCACCGGCTTGATCAATTTTGACATTCAACCGTCGTTCCGCAGTGCGAAGGCATGAGATTAGTCACCATGAGTGAAAATTCGCGTTCCCGGAAAAAGGGTATTTTTATACTCGGCATGCACCGTAGTGGCACCTCTGCCACGACACGCGTCGTCAATCTGCTCGGGGCGAACCTAGGCCCGGCCTTGGTTGATCCCGCGCCGGATAACAGGAAGGGATTCTGGGAACATTTCGAAGCCAATCAGCTCGATGATCTCTTGCTCACCGAGCTTGGCCGCACATGGCATGACATTCGCGAGATGCCTTCCGGCTGGGAGAGCTCGCCGGTTGCGCGACAAGCCGTGGCAACGTTTGCAAGCCTGATTGAGCGCGACTTTGGCGATAGTCCGGTTTGGGCGATCAAGGATCCACGGATGTGCCGACTTGCGCCGCTCTGGCTGGAAGCGGCCCAACGGTGCGATATCGACGTTTCGGTATTGCTAGTGGTGCGCAATCCGCTCGAAGTAGCGGAATCGCTGCGCGTACGCGATCGCTGGGTACCGGGACACTCGTACCTGCTTTGGATGCAGCACTTGCTAGAAGCCGAGTGCGCCACCGGCGATCGTCCTAGGAGCGTTCTACTTTATGACCAGTTGCTCGAAGACTGGCGTGGATCCATGGCGCGCGTGGCCGGCGAGCTGCAGGTTGATTGGCCGCGTGGATTTGATGAAGCCGGTGCGGAGATCGACGACTTCCTTGAAACAAGCGAGCGGCATTTCAGTGCTGCCGACAGTAGCTCCCCTGCGGTTGATGGACCGCAATTGCCAGGGTTGGTCGAGAAGCTATATGAAATCTGCAGCCGCATCTCGCGCGGTGAGGGCGAGTGGCGCGAGGTACATGAGCTGTATGCTGAATACCTAGCGGCCTCGCAGATATATGCCGAGCCCATCATCGATCTGGTCTCCCGTAAGGCTCAGGCCGAAGAGAGGGCGCAGCACGCGGAATCGATCGTCAATGCGGTTGATACGGTTGCAAGCTCGATACGCGGTCAAGTGGCAGATTCTGTGGAAGCTGCCAATGCCGCACGCGAGGCGGCAAGTGCCGCACAAACGCTCATCGTGAACCAGGACGAAAAGCTTAAACAGTTGACTGCACTGATCGAAACGGCCAGCACGCAGCTTGCCGCCCAGGGGGAGATGATCGGCAGGCTGGTCGAACGCGCTGACAGCGAGCTCTTGGACAGTGAACGCCGCGCGGAAGAGCTGCTCAACTCGGCCGATATTCGCAGCGAGACGCTCGAGAAGGCGCTACTGGCGAGTGACAAGTACATCGACGAGTTGCTGAATTCGACCAGTTGGCGCATCACTGCGCCGCTGCGCTGGGCCCGCAAGAAGACGCTCCCCAATCAGGTGCGTGCGGCACTGGGTCGTGGCGTCAAGGCGACCTACAACAGTCTTCCTCTCTCGGTGGACGCGAAGCTGGCAGTGAAGGGGGCGGTATTTCGCGGGCTTTCGCCCGTTCTGCGAAACACGAACGCGTACAAGTCATGGAAGAATTTCAAGCGCAAGCCGGCTGCCCGGCCCATAGCTGCAAAGAACAACACAACCAGCAATCCGCTCGCCAAAGCGCCCCAGCCTCGGCCCCGACCTCCGGTGCGGCCCGTTCCTTTCGACGGTGCGGGGCGGCTGGCATTCTTCACGATCTGCTCGCGGAATTTCACGGCCTATGCGCGAACGCTCGCGGACTCGGTACGCGCCCAGCATCCGGACGCAGCTTTGTTTGTCGCTCTGTGCGACGAGCGCGGCGAGGGCTATGACGTCAGCGGCCTGCCGTTCGAGCTGGTGGAGCTGGACCAGCTGGACATCGTCGACTATCAGGAAATGGGGCGTCGGTACAACATCACGGAATTCAATACCGCGATAAAGCCTTTCGTATTCACGTACCTGTTCGAAAGAAGGGGCTTCGAGAAGGTCGTTTACCTCGACCCCGACATCCTCGTCGTCAGCCCCCTGGAGGAAGTGACGGATGCCCTTTCAAAGGGGGCCGAGGCGGTGCTCACCCCGCATATCCTGCATCCAGCGGAGAACACCGAGCGTACGGACATCCATATGCTTCAGCTCGGGATCTACAACCTGGGCTTTGTGGCGCTGCGCAACACCGCCCGCGTGCGCGAGATCGTCAGATGGTGGGAGCGCAGGCTGGAATTCGAATGTGTGATTCGTCCCGAGGAGGGGTTGTTCGTCGATCAAAAGTGGGCGGACCTTCTGCCGTCTTTCATCGAGAACACGCACATCCTCCATCATCCCGGCTACAACGTGGCGTACTGGAACCTGCCACAACGAGAGGTGACGCTGCGGGACGATACGTGGCTGGTGAATGGACAGCGCCTGCGATTCGTCCATTTCTCCGGCAACAAGCTGGAGGACACGGCCGTGTTTTCGAGGCACAGCTGGCAGCTGAACACAGACAACATCGGCGACCTCAAGCTGCTGCTTGATGAGTACCGCAACCGCGTCTTCGGCAACGATCATCTGGCATACGCGAAGTTCCCCTATTCGTTCAGCTGGAATGGCGCGAGCGGCAGGAACGAACACACGCCACAGGGCGCGACGCTCACGGCTCAGCAGGTCGGCAACGAACCGGTACAGGTCGCGGGGACGGTGGCGGCGGGGGAGGCCCTGGAGTCAGGCTATACGGCTCGCCGGTTTGCGACTGATGTCATTCGCGACGCCGGAGGGCCAGCTCAGGTGGCCAGGAAAGCTTGGCGCATTTACCGCGAGCGTGGCCTGAAGGGCGTGCGTGAAAAGGTTTCTACGCTGTCCATGACGTATTCGGACAACGTCGCCCGCGAGGAGGAGTGGACTCCCAAGCCTCACGCTTCTCATGTTGTCAAGCGTGCGATGTTTGTGGATTGGTCGACGCCACGTCCCGACCAGGATGCGGGTTCGGTGACCACGTTCGGGTTTCTGAAGATTTTTGTCGAACTCGGTTATGACGTGACTTTCGTTCCTAGCGATCTGGAGTACTTGGGCAAATACAGTGATCGACTTGAAGCGCTGGGCATTCGCTGCCTGGACCGCTCGGTCGTGGGAAGCATGGCATCGCATCTGCGCCAGTACGGTTGTGATTACGATTTGGTGATGGTGTTCCGCGCTCCCGTGGCGGCCCTCTACATGTCCGACATCAAGCGCTACGCACCTTACGCCAAGTTTGTTCTGGAGACGGCGGACCTCCACTATCTCCGCGATACCCGACATGCCGAGCACGAAGATTCGGATGAGCTTCGCGCAAAGGCGCTGGCGGCCAAGGAATTTGAGCTCAACATCATCAATACGGCCGATGTGACCATCGTGGTCAGTCCGGTGGAGAAGGAGATCCTTTCGCTGGATGCGCCAGGGGCCGACATCAGATACCTGCCGGTACCGCTCGTCACCTCCGGCAAGCCGGAGAAGATCGCTGGCTTTGATGAACGCAGCGGCATCATGTTTGTGGGCGGGTATCGCCACCTTCCCAATGTCGACGCCATGGAATACTTCTGCCGCGAAATCTGGCCGCTGGTCAGCCCGCGGTTGCCCGGCGTCGAGTTCCTTATCGTCGGCAGCTTCCCGCCTCCGGAAGTCGTGGCCTTGGGGGATATCCCCGGCGTCAGGGTGGTCGGCTTCGTGGAAGACCTCGATAGCCTGCTCGCGAAGGTCCGCTTGTCCGTGGCTCCCCTCCGGTTCGGCGCGGGCGTGAAGGGCAAGGTAGCCACGGCGATGATCGCGGGTGTGCCTGTGGTAGGTACGACCATCGCCTTCGAGGGCATGGGGTTCGAAGCCGGCACCGAGGTGCTGGTATCGGATGCTGTGTCCGAATTCGCCGATCTCGTCGTGCAGGCCTATTCAGATCGACAGTGTTGGTCCGGGCTTTCGGTGAATGGCATGCAAAAGGTCGACATGCTGTACACGGAGGAGGCCGGCAAGGAACATCTCGGCCGCCTGCTCAAACAGACCGGCTTGCGCACCAACGACTATGGCTTCGAGCGCATCGGGTCCTATTCGGCCTACCTGCGGCACCTGCAGCGCACAGAGAATGAAAGGGCACGCCGCGCCGAACTTGAGCTGGGCCTCATCCCTGTCGACGAGGAGAGCTTCCTTGTCGATGGCCACTGCATCAATTGCGACGATGCGAGCCAGTTCAGGGTGAGCTTCATGTACTCCTGCCAGACCACGCCGACCGGAAGACCGATCCCCAACTGGCGCGAACACCTCGATTGCGTCAAGTGCGGTTTCATCAATCGGGCCCGCGGCATCATGCAGCTGGTGAATCATGTCCTGCATGTGCCACAGACCTCGCGCATCTACCTTACGGAGCGGACGACCCGGCAGTACCAGTGGTTCGAAGAGAACTTCAGCAACGTCACCGGCACCGAGTTTTTTGGCCCTGAGCATGCCCGAGGAAGCTTGGTCAACGGCATTCGGCATGAGGACCTGACGTCGCTGACTTTTGCGGACGCTTCGTTCGATCTGATTGTTTCGCTTGACGTGCTCGAGCATGTGCCCGATGCCGAAGCGGCGTTCCGCGAGTGCTGCCGGACCCTGGCGCCGGGCGGTGTCCTGCTGTTTACCGCACCCTTCTCGTCGATCAGCCCGACGGAGATCACGCGGGCGATCCTGCGCGAGGATGGCGCGATCGAGCACCTGATGGAGCCGGAATACCATGGAAATCCGGTGGATCCTGAAAATGGTGCCCTGTGCTTCCGCTACTTCGGTTGGGACATGCTGGAGCAACTGAAGCGGGTCGGCTTCGAAGAGGCCGAGGCGATCTGCTACTGGTCGCGTGATCTCGCCTACCTGGGAGGAGAGCAGTTCGCCTTCGTGGCGCGGAAGCCACGGTGATCCCTTGTCGTCAGCGTTCGCTGGACTCCTGGGCTGTGGGTGACGTATTGCCAGGAACCACTGCCGAAGCTGTGTGGAGATTGAATCGATGAGCGTGTTGGTTAGGGCTAGAGCACCGCTTAGGCTCGGTTTGGCGGGTGGCGGGACGGACGTGTCACCGTACTGCGACGTGTACGGCGGACAGGTCATGAACGTGACCATCGACAAGTATGCCTACGCAGTCGTCAAGGACGGGCAGAAGGACCAGGTGACGTTCCAGGGTATCGACGTCGATATCTCGGAGTCCCATCACTGCGACGACCTGAAGCTCGACGGTGGCATGCGCTTGGCGAAAGGCGTCTATGCACGGATCGTCCGTGACTTCCTGGGGGGGCGCGGACGGCCAGTAGACGTCAAGACGTTCTCTCATGCGCCGCCGGGGTCCGGTCTCGGCTCATCGTCGACCATGGTGGTGGCGCTGGTGCAGGCGTTCGCGGAGTTCTTCCAGCTTCCGCTCGGGGAGTACGAGGTTGCCCACCTGGCGTATGAAATCGAGCGCAAGGACCTCGGGCTGGCGGGCGGCAAGCAGGATCAATACGCGGCGGCATTCGGCGGCTTCAATTTCATGGAGTTCTACGCCGAAGAGCGGGTGATCGTGAATCCGTTGCGAGTGAAGGACTGGGTATGGGCGGAGCTCGAAGCCTCGCTGGTGCTTTACTTCACCGGGGTCTCCAGGGCTTCCGCGGACATCATCGACCAGCAGTCGCGCAATATCGGCGAGCAGAAGCAGTCGTCGATTGACGCGATGCACCGGCTCAAGACCGAGGCGGTGCAAATGAAGGAGTCCGTGCTCAGGGGCGACCTCACGGCCTTCGGAAAGACCCTGATGGCGGGGTGGGAAGCTAAGAAGCAGACAGCCGATTGCATCACCAATCCGCTCATCGAGTCGGTCGAGCAACTTGCGTACGCCAACGGCGCCCGCGCTGCCAAGGTGTCCGGTGCCGGTGGCGGCGGTTTCATCATGTTCGTCTGCGATCCAGAACACCGAATTCCGCTCGTCCGCGCACTGACCAGCCAGGGCGGGAGCGTCATGGACTTCCACTTCACTCAACACGGAGCCACATCATGGCGAATCAGCTAAACGACCACGTTGACTCCGAGTTCTCGAAATCGATAGACCTGCTCAAGGCCATGTCGATTGACCTGGCTCTTCGCGCGCAGATCGCCGAGGTGGTGGGAATATCGGTCAATGCGCTGAGGCAGGGGCGCAAGCTGATGTTCGCCGGGAATGGGGGAAGCGCGGCGGATGCTCAGCACTGGGCAGGCGAATTGGTCAGCCGCTTTTACTTCGATCGGCCGGGCCTTCCTGCCATCGCGCTGACGACTGACACCAGCATTCTTACCGCCATCGGCAACGATTACGGCTACGACTACGTGTTCGCTCGGCAGGTCGAGGCGATTGGCCAGCAAGGGGACGTGCTGTTCGCCATCTCCACGTCGGGCAAGTCGAAGAACATCCTGCGCGCCGTGCACGCCGCCCGGGAGCGCGGGGTCGTTTCGATCGGCTTTACCGGCGCCGGCGGCGGCGACATGGCGAACGAGTGCGACCACTGCATACGCGTGCCGTCGGGCGAGACTCCGAAGATCCAGGAAGGGCATGAATTCCTGGGACACCTGATCTGCGGACTCATCGAGAGCGAGATGTTCGAACATGGCCGTGCCTGAGGAAATCGTGGTCCTGGCCGGAGGATTCGGAACCCGGCTGCGCGACGTGGTCAGCGATGTCCCCAAGCCGTTGGCCCCCGTGCGGGGGCGGCCGTTCCTCGCATACCTGCTGGACGTATTCGCCCAGCAGGACCTGCGACGCGTGATCTTCGCGACGGGTTACATGGGTGAAATACTGCCCGAAGCGCTGGGGCGCACCTGGCGTGGGATGGAACTGGTCTACGTGCAAGAGAGCGAGCCTCTCGGCACCGGCGGGGCCATCGTCCATGCGGCGGCGTCGGTCATGGGCGACGCGTTCTTCGTGGCGAACGGAGACACCTTTCTTTCCCTCGACTACGCGGCATTCGCCGGATTCTCGGCAGCGCAATCGGCCGAGATCGGTGTCGCTCTGGCCAAGGTTCCCGATGTCGGGCGCTATGGCACCGTCGAGACGGACGGAGCGCGCATCGAGCGTTTCACGGAGAAAGGCGGCTCGGGTCCGGGCTTCATCAACGCGGGAACATACTATGTGCGGCGCACGGCACTGAGCGCATTTCCGCAGGCACGGAAGTTCTCATTCGAGACGGACGTCCTCGCGCTCATGACGGGCTCCAGCCGGATGGCGGCCTTTACAGGAACGCATGATTTCATCGACATCGGGGTGCCGGAAGATTATCGGCTGGCCCAGTCGTGCCTCGGTGCGGAAAGTGCCTGACTGGATATGACGGACGCAAGCAAGAAGGCACTTTTCCTCGATCGGGACGGTGTGATTAACGTCGACTACGGTTATGTCTGCAGCGCCGAGCGCACCGTATTCATCGACGGGATCTTTGATCTCTGTCGCACCGCCGAGTCGCGCGGATTCATCATCGTCATCGTGACGAACCAGGCCGGCATCGCCAGGGGCTATTACTCCGAGGAGGAGTTCCATGCGTACATGGCGTGGATGTCCGCCGAGTTCGCGAAGCGCGGAGTGAGCCTGTCGCGCGTCTACCATTGCCCGCACCATCCTTCCGAAGGCATCGGTCAATACCGGGTCGATTGCGATTGCCGCAAGCCTATGCCGGGCATGATTCTCAGGGCTGCCGAAGACGAGGGGATCGATCTCGCTGCCTCGATATTCATTGGCGACAAGATGTCCGACATGCAAGCCGGGCGCTCCGCAGGCATCGGCAACCTATGGCTTTATGGCCGGGACGATAGCGTCGACAAACGGGGCGATGTCGTTCCCCTCGACGCGCTGGAGCAGGCCCGGCGGCGGCTGGAAGATCTGTGACCATGGCGCGGGCCGGCGGCGGCTCCGCGCAACGATGAGCTCATACTCTCGGACAGGTCGCGGATCTCGAATCCGCGAACCCCACCGCCGGCGGACCGGCTCAGCTGCCGAGCGCCTGTTCCAGTTGCGGCAGCAGCGTGAACAAATCACCCACCAGGCCGATGTCGGCCACCTCGAAGATCGGCGCCTCGCCATCCTTGTTGATCGCCACGATGGTACCTGCGTCCTTGATCCCGGTGAGGTGCTGGATGGCGCCGGAGATGCCGATGGCCATGTACAGTTCGGG